>NZ_JAGQDN010000001.1:0-775301 GCF_021270385.1 Brevibacillus sp. AF8
GGATTTTCGAATAGTATAGATAGGCGTCAGTCGTCATATAATTATGACACAGCTGACGCCAAATTGTGGAAAATTATTTAAAATCAGACTCATCACCAGTAAAATAAGTAACTTTTAGTTGGTCCCACGGTTCTTTACCAGTTATTTTTTCACTATTGTTCGATTTTTTTACTAGTCTTTTAAGTTCGCCACTGAAATATACTTCATCAATATAATCATCAACAATGTATACGACATCTGCGGGATCAGTATAACCGCTTAATCCTTCTTTAGTAGCTTTATATCTTCCTTCCCCATTATTATGCAAATCCATTTTTGTATGAGGGTTATTTTTCGAATAATCTGCTGCTCCATATTCATGAGCGTCAGTCCACGCTCTAGTCCACGCATCATCCGTCATGCTAACTAAGAGTAGGCTCCATGCAGCATGTCTAAATGCATCTGATCTATCACCAAGTCCGTTACGACCGAATTTAGCAATAGTATAATCCCAAGCGGTTTTTCCTGCACCCAACGCGTAAATACCGTAAATTGGGTTGGAGTCGTACATCTCTTGTTCTTGATCGTTTAGTGTGGTGCCAGGTACAGGCCAGTCATAATCATCACCAGAAGCCTTAGCGGAGAATTGATTATTGCTATACTGTTCTGTGATTTCAAGAAGCTTATCATTAAGCTCATCTTGGCTAGCATCTGGATTGTTTGTTCTAAAATCAACGATTTCACTAAAAATTTTGTCAAAATCCCCATTTTTCAACTTTTCGTAAGCGCCTTCATACTTTTGTACTTCATTTTTAAGTACACTAGCGCGAAGATCACTATTTTTGGCTGAAATTGGGAGTGAAGTAGAGCAAATTAATAATCCTGTAATTAATGTAGATAACAAAATTTTTTCATTGCATAAAACTCCTTTAAATGTAAATTTTTAACAAATAAAATCATATCAAAAATTTATGTAACTCTCAATGAAAAAGCACAACAAATCGAAATGACTGAAGCACCGCTCATTCCGTTCCGATTCTCCGAGAACCTAGCGGCGATTCAAAAAAATGTACAGGGTGTATGGATTAGCCCTGCAGGCCATATCGAGATTGACGAAGTAACGATTCAATAATACAAGGCGCCGCTGACATGATTGTGTCAGTGGCGTTTTTGGGTTGAAAAGTAGAACGCCATCCCCTAAGATAGATTATATTTTGTTGACCAGCGTGGAGTGGAGGTGGAATGGCGTGAAGCAAGGAAAAACGAATGCAATGCGGATATTGGATAAAGAAAAAATCGCATACACCATGCTGACATATGCAACGGATGATGGGAAAATCGACGGAATCGCTGTCGCCCAAAAGATCGGTCGCGAAGAGAACGTTGTCTATAAAACTTTGATTTCGCAAGGGACGAGCAAATCATATTATGTGTTTGTCATTCCCGTTGAAGCCGAGCTTGACCTCAAAAAAGCGGCGAAAGCAGTCGGCGAGAAGAAGATCGAGATGATTCCCGTGAAGGAGATCACAAAGGTATCCGGCTATATTCGTGGTGGATGTTCGCCAGTCGGGATGAAGAAATTGTTTCCGACGGTGATCGATCAACGAGCACAATCGTTAGAGACGATCATCGTCAGTGGTGGAAACATTGGCGTCCAGATCGAGATGGCAGTAGAGGGCTTGTTACAAGCAACGAAAGGCTCCTTGGCAGATGTATCTGCAATCTAAAGCAAAAAGGCCACGGCATTAGCTGGGGCCTTTTTGCTGTTTATGGAAAAAGTCCCGTCCAAACTTGGATAGGAGTGTCGCATGAGCAGCAGTTCAATTCACCAGCAAGATAAGGAAGGTGGGCAAGCAGCGTTTTATCCTCAATTGCAAGCGCACATTGGTATAATCCCTGAAGTCCGCTGTCGTTTGTCGTGTCCGGTCTTTTGGTGATGATTGAAAGTCGTTTCGCTTTATCATGAAAAACGGGGTCTTCTTCGTAACCATACAAGATTCCCTCTTCCTCATCTGGCCATATATAGATAGACTGATCGCACGTTGGACACACCGTTACATATTCGTCTCCCGCCGAAAAGGTGAGAAGCATGTTGGCAATGTCTTTGTCCCCACGAAACGCAGCGTCCGCAGCTAGTATGTAGCGCTTCTCTGCATCATGCTCTCCCATCCGTGCTAGGTGAAGAATCGATTCTGTCTTCTCTGTCAAAGAGAGAATGGCCTGTCGGTATTCCCGATAGATATCTCGGATGGTCTCTTGATCCAATAATGGTATCTGATCTCGTAAAAACTCCGATGGTACTTCCAGATGAGGCGCATTTTCGCTACTGGCTTCGAACATGCCGCAGGTTATGAAGATGTCCAACAAAATATCGGGGCTCTCTGTTTTTCGTGCGATCTCAACTAAATAGGGGACCGCAGCATATGTACATGGATAAATCGTATTTTGATGATACAGAAGCTCCCAATACAACTCTTCTTTTTCCTCGGAAAAATAGTCGTGCTGAATATGCTGGATGAGCGCAGGGATGCGATCGGAAAGACCATAAGGACCATGTAGCTTCCCCCATAGAGGACTTGCTAAATCTAGCATAAGAACTTCACCTCTCTTGCTGAAATGTGCCACTATTCCCATATCATAGTAGAACTTTCCGCCTTTCGCTATAATTTGAGCATGATTAGCATATGCGTTGTACAAATCTGTCCCTGCATCCAGAGATGGGGGAGGGGTATGTTCGTCGGTTTCTTCCGCGATATAATAGGAAACTTATTGAGCTTTTCCAGATGCTTGGCAAGCCAAAAATAACGCATACGATCACCTTCATGTATACTTAAGCATAAGCGGAACGAATCGGTAAGCAACTAAAGGAGATCCATACGTAATGAAATCAGACCGAATAAAATTCCCGGCGGGATTTTGGGCGGGATTACAACGACTAGGGATTGCCCCCGACGAGCTCGTTCGCAAAGCGCGCCTGCCGCTCACCATTCTTACAGAACCAGCTGTAGTCACCACTGCCCAATATTTCACAATCTGGCAAGCGTACTCTGATCTAGTTGGTGACATTGCTACTGCAATCGTCACACTTTCAACCAACTTTGAAACGGCACAATACCCACCCACTGTTTTAGCGACCTACCATGCTCGTGACTATCGCGACGCGCTTAATCGAATGGTACGGTACAAACAACTGTGCCCTCCGGAAAGGTTGCGTATAACAGAGGAGGGAGAGCACTGTACAATCGAATTGAAGTGGATGCATAGTGAGCAACCCGGACCACCAGTCTTGGTTGGAACCACGCTCGCCTTTCTTTTAGAACTTGGACGACGGGGCACGGGCAAGCGATTAACCGCACAGTCCGTGGAATTTTCTCATTTGATGGGGGATGTCACTGCTCTTGAAGCTTACTTCGGTTGTCCGATACGGATTGGCACCACCGATAACCGATTAACACTCCATCGCCGGGACCTAGACCGCCTCTTTCTTTCGTATAACAAAGAATTGCTGGAGATATTGACACCTGTATTGGACCGATCATTGGATGAACAGTACAGTCATTCCGTTGCTGAGATGGTCAAGTGGATTTTGAAGCGAGGTCTAACCGGAGGTCGCCTTGATATTCGAGCTGTAGCGAGCGAGTTGGGCATGAGTGATCGTACTTTGCAGCGCAGACTTACGGATGAATGCACAACGTTCAAGCAATTATTAACAAAGGCACGGCATGAACAGGCACGAGAATACTTGGTTGACCCCAAGCTCGATATAAAAGAAGTGGCTTTTTTACTTGGATATGAGGATCAGAACTCATTTTACCGGGCCTTTCGCCTTTGGGAAGGCGATACACCTTCAAATTGGCGTTCCAAAACTCTCAGGTCAATCCCGTCGTCATAGAATCCGTGACCTAACCCGTTCCTCCCAGGGCTAGCATTTTTACGGTTTCTCATATTTGGCGGGTTCAGCAAGAAATTTGGCGCAGTACGCTAGTTACCCAACGATCCAGAAAAAGTACGATAATCTCTATCCGGAGCACAAGGATGTTCCAAGATGAACTTCTAGTCAAGCTTGCCGTAGATGACAACAAAGGAGACAAGTGTTATGGATATGGGATTAAGGAACAAAACTGCTTTAGTTACTGGATCGACGAAGGGTATTGGGAAAGCAATTGCCATTGAGCTTGCCAGAGAAGGCGTCAATGTCCTCGTAAATGGACGGAATGATCAAGAGGTAGAACGTATCGTAAATGAATTGAAGTTGGAATTCCCGGATACTTCTCCTCAGAATGCTACGGCCGATCTTGTGGATAGGCAGCAAAGAGAAGCTTTATTTGAGAAATATCCCCATGTAGATATTCTCGTTAACAATATGGGTATTTATGAGATCATGTCCTATGAAGACGTTGACGATGAAGTATGGGAAAAATACTTCCGAACAAATGTCCTTGCCGCGAATGGATTATCTAAATTTTACTTGCCTAACATGTTGAAGAACAATTATGGACGAATCATCTTTATCGCAAGTGAAGAAGCGATCATGCCTTCAGGGCAAATGCCTCAGTATTGCATGACGAAATCGATGCTATTATCACTGTCAAAAAGCCTATCGAAACGAACGGTAGGAACAGAAGTCACCTCCAATACAATCATGCCAGGTCCAACGCTTTCCGAAAATGTCTATCAAATCATTGATCGTTTGTTTTCTGATGATATGGCATTTTCGGAAAAAGAGAAGCAATTTATGGCAGCTAACCTCCCTCAATCCGAGTTACAGCGGTTTATCAAGCCTTTTGAAATAGGCAGGCTGGTAGCATTTGTATCCAGCCCTTATGCAACCGCATTTAAAGGTTCACCAATTCGTATGGACGGGGGCATGGTGCCAACTATTTTTTAAAATACGGAGATCGATACAAAAAGTCCTGATGCATTGTTCATCAGGACTTTTTCTTACTGTGGTTGAAAAGAAGCGAGAATCTCCAGGTAGTGTGCATTGTACATGATGCCGAGGACATTCCCAAATGGATCAAGGACAGAAGCCGTAATGAATCCGTCACCTCGCTGGACCAAAGGTTCGTACTCTCTTGCTCCCATGGATAACAACTTTTCCAGTACGGATTCGATATCGTCGACGTGCCAGTACATCACAGCTCCGCCCGGATCAGGTACCGCTTTAGCAGGTGCGAAACGGCGATCAATGAGGCCTAGCTCGTGCTTGTAGTCGCCAATGCGAAACTCGACATAGGCGAGCTGTCCATCTGGTCCAGAGCGTTCGAAATATGGCGCATAGCCCAGTAGTTCTGTGTACCACTTTTTTGCCGCCTGCACATCATCCGCCCAATAACTGATCGTAGCAAAGCCCCGCAAGGTTTGGGTGTGACTCATCATCATCGAAGTTCCTCCTTAAAATGGATGGTACTTCCGATTATAAGGATCGACTACTGACAACTGTCTGTCAGTAGTTTAACTGTACTTACTCAGCACATCAAAAAACTCTTTCAGAAAATGATAAAAAAGCTTTTCGGAAGGGGGGAGCTCCCGGTTGTTGGGGATGATAATGCCCACTGTTCGCGTCACCAATGGCTCACTTATCGGGATTTTCACTGTCTCACGAGGAACGTTATCCGTTAAGGTAAGCTCTGGCAACAAAGTGACGCCCAAGCCCGCTGCCACCAACCCTTTAATGGCATCGATGTCTTCCCCTTCAAACGCAACTTTAGGAGAAAAGCCCATTTGCGAGCAAGCATTGACTGCGATATTGCGGAGGATGAAACCGGGTGGAAACAACACAAAGGTATCTTCCTGCAATTGACTGAGACGCAAGCTTGGCTGTTTGGACAGCGGGTGCTTCGCGGGCAGGAGTGCCACGATATTTTCAGCGAAAAAGATGTAGCTGCGCACATTTTTTTCCTGAGTGGGAACAGGTCCAAGAAAAGCCAGGTCAATTTCTCCGTTGATGACCGAGCTGATCAATCCCTGATAAGAACCTTGCTTCAATTGAAAGCCGATGTCCGGATACCGAGCCCGAAAACCTGAGATGACCGTCGGAAGGGGATTGGCTGCAAGGCTGCTCGTAAAACCAACACGAATCGTGCCCCTTGACGGGTCAAGGAACTCCTCGATCTTTTCTTTCGCTTTCTCGATTTCGTTCATGGCCATTTCGACGTGCTGCAAAAAGATTTTTCCAACTGCTGTCAGCTTGATATTGCGACCTTCGCGGAGGAACAAGGAAACACCAAGCTCCTCCTCCAAATTGGCGATTTGCCGACTAAGGGCAGATTGGGCGACGTGCAAATGATGTGAGGCTTCGGTGAAATGCTCTCGTTTGGCAACCTCGATGAAGTATTGAATCTGTCGTAGCTCCATGAATACTCCCACCTTACCCATTTATCTCGATTTGAGATAGGTTTTGTATAAATTATATATTGTTTGTATCGTTTCACTCAATCTAAAATGTACATACCAGAGAGAGCAAGGAGAGTGGAGATACATGACGACACAAGGAATGCCTGCTAAGCAAGGTCTGTACGATCCGATTTTTGAACATGACGCTTGCGGAATTGGTTTTATTGCAAATTTGAAATCGAAATCGACGCATGATATGGTCCGGAAAGGTCTGAAAATTCTGTGCCAACTGGAACACCGCGGCGGTCAAGGCAGTGATCCGGAAACGGGAGACGGTGCAGGGATTTTAACGCAAATACCACACGCCTTTTTCAAAAAGACCTGTAAAGAGCTGAATATCACGCTACCGGCGCCAGGCAAATACGGTGTAGGTATGCTGTTTCTTCCGATGAATGAAGCGAAACGCCAAATGTATGAAGATCAGCTGGAGGCGATTGTTGCGGCAGAGGGACAAAAGCTGCTTGGCTGGAGAACCGTTCCTGTCGATTCTACGAAAATTGGCAAGACGGCTGTAGCGAGTCAGCCTTATGTCCGCCAAGTATTTATCGGAGCCAGCTCGAATATACAGGACCAAATGGCATTTGAACGGAAGCTGTACGTCATTCGCAAGCAGGTGGAACAGGCAACAGGTGCTGATTTTTACGCCGCTTCCATGTCATCGCGCACGATTGTCTATAAAGGATTGCTCACACCAGGACAACTGGATGCTTTTTATCTCGATTTGAAAGATAATTCATACACTTCTGCCTTTTCCGTCGTTCACTCGCGTTTCAGCACGAACACATTCCCAACATGGGAGAGGGCGCACCCGAATCGTTATTTGATTCACAACGGGGAGATCAACACCTTGCAAGGAAACATGAACTGGATGATGGCTCGTGAAAAAATGTTCCAGTCCGAGGCGTTTGGTGCTGATTTGGCAAAAGTGGTGCCAGTCATTGATATGGCGGGCAGTGATTCGGCGATTTTGGATAACTGCGTGGAGTTTTTCTCGTTGGCAGGCCGTTCCTTGCCGCATGTCGCGATGATGATGATTCCTGAACCGTGGGATCAGGATGAGCGGATCGACGAAAATAAGAAAGCTTTTTACGAGTACCATAGCTGCCTCATGGAGCCGTGGGATGGTCCAACAGCTATTTCATTTACCGATGGCAGACACATCGGCGCGATTCTCGACCGAAATGGCTTGCGACCAGCGAGATACTATGTGACGTCCGATGATACCATCATTTTCTCATCGGAGGTTGGAGTTCTCGAAGTACCAGATGAAACAATTGTTCAGAAAGGACGGCTGAGTCCTGGACGGATGCTGCTCGTCGACCTCGAAGAAGGCAGAATCGTAGCTGACGAGGAAATCAAGCAAAAAATCGCAAGCGAACAGCCATATCGGGAGTGGGTGAAAAACAACCTGTATGCGATCGAGGATTTGCCGGCAGCAGGTCGCATGGAGGAGCTGCAAGGAGATAGCTTGCTTGCGTATCAAAAAGCATTTGGCTATACACAGGAGGAAGTCGACAAGGTACTTGTCCCGATGGTGGCAGAACAAAAAGATCCCATTGGTTCGATGGGAGTAGACACACCACTTGCGGTACTGTCTGATCGCCCACAGCTTTTGTACCACTATTTCAAACAATCATTCGCCCAAGTCACGAATCCGCCGATCGATGCACTACGAGAGGCTTGCGTAACATCGACCCATACTGTGCTTGGCGCGGAAGGAAATCTGCTTGCACCGGATGCGAGGAATTGCCGCAGAATTCGTTTGTCCAATCCGTTGATCTCCAATCAAGAGCTGGCGAAGCTTCGTGCGAATCCACACCAAGAGTTCAAGGCAAAAACATTGTCGACACTCTTCCCGGCGCAAGGGGGCGAACAGGAGCTAGAGCAGGCACTTGATCAATTGTTCGCTGCGGCAGATGAAGCGATTGCTGCCGGTTACACCTTGCTGATTTTATCTGATCGCGGAATGAATCAAGATTTGGCTGCGATCCCTGCCTTGCTGGCTGGAAGTGGACTTCACCATCATCTCGTCCGCACAGGGACACGTACCAAAGCGAGCATCATCATAGAATCCGGTGAACCGCGTGATGTACACCAGTTTGCCATGCTGATTGGTTACGGTGTCGATGCGATCAATCCGTACGTCGCTATCTCAACGGTAAACCATCTGGCTGTATCGGCTAAGCTGAAGGATATCACAAGCGACGAAGCAGTCGAAGTGTACCTGCAAACAGCCGTAGAAGGTGTCGTAAAAGTCATGTCCAAGATGGGCATTTCGACCATTCAGAGCTACCGTGGCGCACAAATTTTTGAAGCGGTGGGCATTCATTCTGCCGTCATCGATCGCTATTTTAGCCGTACCCCTTCTCAGATTTCAGGGATTGGACTGGATGTGATTGCGCAAGAGACATTGATACGTCATGCGAAAGCATTTTTGCCAGAGCATTCCGAGGAAGCATTGGAGGCAGGCAGCGATTTTCAGTTCCGCCGTGATGGTGAGTTCCACCTGTTCAACCCGAAGACAGTTCATGCCTTGCAAAAAGCTTGTCGGGAAGGCAGCTATGAGCAGTACAAAATTTATGCGGAGCAAGCCACAGCCCAGCAATTCGTAGCCCTACGCCATTTGCTCGATTTCAAGTCCAACCGACAACCGATCCCGCTGAGCGAGGTAGAATCTGTTGACTCCATTGTTCATCGTTTTAAAACGGGGGCGATGTCATACGGTTCTCTCAGCAAGGAAGCGCATGAGACCTTAGCAATCGCCATGAACCGCTTGGGTGCGAAAAGCAACAGCGGGGAAGGCGGCGAGGATTCGGCACGCTACATCATGGATGAAAACGGAGATTTGCGTCGCAGTGCCATCAAGCAGGTCGCATCCGGACGCTTTGGCGTATCCAGTCATTACTTGGTCAATGCCTCTGAGATCCAGATCAAGATGGCACAAGGAGCAAAGCCGGGCGAGGGCGGTCAATTGCCAGGAAGCAAGGTCTACCCGTGGATTGCCGAAGTACGCGGATCGACGCCAGGAGTTGGGCTCATTTCACCGCCGCCTCATCATGATATTTACTCGATTGAGGATTTGGCACAGCTGATTTTTGACTTGAAAAATGCGAATCCACGAGCACGAATCAGCGTGAAGCTCGTATCCAAGGCGGGAGTCGGAACGATTGCGGCTGGTGTGGCGAAAGGTCTTGCAGATGTCATTGTGGTCAGTGGACACGATGGCGGCACAGGCGCTTCCCCAAAATCAAGTATCAAGCACGCAGGACTGCCATGGGAACTCGGTCTTGCTGAGACACATCAGACGCTGTTGTTGAACCAGTTGCGCGACCGTGTTGTTCTGGAAACAGACGGCAAACTGATGACAGGACGAGATGTCGTCATTGCAGCTTTACTCGGTGCGGAGGAATTCGGCTTCGCTACGGCACCACTTGTTTCGATAGGGTGTGTCATGGCTCGCGTATGCCACCTCGATACATGCCCAGTGGGTGTGGCGACACAAAATCCCGAGCTGAGAAAACGGTTTAAAGGCGACCCGCAGCACGCCGTGAATTTCATGCGTCACGTTGCCCGTGAAGTTCGAGAGATCATGGCGGAGCTGGGCTACCACTCTATCGAGTCGATGGTCGGTCAGAGCCATGTCCTGAAGATGAGTGATTCGGCAAAAGAACATTGGAAAGCCAAGCACATTGATTTGTCTGCGCTCTTGTTCCAACCGGATGTCTCCGAGGATGTGGGCCGCTATCATCAGCGCAACCAAGATCACAAGCTCGAAGAAACGCTGGATCGTCAAAAGCTGCTCAAGCTGTGCAAGCCAGCATTGAATAAACAGCAGCAGGTAGAGGCAAAGCTCGCCATCACCAATACGAATCGTGTGGTTGGTACGATCTTGGGCAGCGAGGTAACCAAACGTTTTGGCGAGCATGGTCTGCCGGAGGATACCATCCGCCTGCATTTTACTGGGTCGGCAGGTCAAAGCTTCGGGGCGTTTGTTCCACGTGGGATTACGCTGCATCTTGAGGGAGATGCAAACGACTACGTAGGAAAAGGGTTGTCGGGCGGCAAAATAACGGTCGCACCATCGAAAAACAGCAAATTCGCTCCCGAGCACAACATGATTATCGGAAACGTTGCGTTCTACGGAGCGACCTCTGGAGAGGCGTATATCAACGGGATGGCTGGTGAGCGATTCTGCGTTCGCAACAGCGGCGTGACTGCAGTGGTTGAAGGAGTAGGTGACCATGGTTGCGAGTATATGACTGGAGGACGTGTCGTTGTTCTCGGCCCCGTTGGCAAAAACTTTGCAGCAGGCATGTCAGGTGGTACTGCCTACGTACTGGCCGAGGATAAAGAGAAGTTTGCTGCGATGTGCAATCAGGAAATGGTACTCCTGGAGACACTGGAAGATCAGCGGGAAATCGCTCGAGTCAAACGCTTGCTGGAAAACCACGTCAGCCACACAGGCAGCCGTCATGCACAAGCTTTGCTCAATGAGTGGGAACGTACCGTCCAACAGTTTGTCAAAGTCATTCCAAAAGATTACAAGCAAATTGTTACCACAATGGAGGAGTTAGAGAAATCCGGCATGAAGCGTCAAGAGGCAATATTGGCAGCTTTTGAAATGAGCCAGAAGAAAGGCGATGCCAAAGCATCGAAAAAGAAAGCCCGCGAGCAATCCTTTGTTTCAGTGGGGAAATAAGGAGTTGGCCGATGACTTATTATGTGAGTCGTCGGCTTTTTCTTTTGGTAACCAATGCGACGTGGTAGGGGATTGGGAAGTTTGCTATGATGATGAGTAAAAAGGTAGAGGAGGGATCGCAATGGGCATGTGTGGCAATTACATGATAGCAAATGACGAGATGATCGATTCATGGATTGCAGGAGCGATCGATTTATATGACGTAGAGCTGATAGAAGAGGATATGCTGGATATAGATAAAACCTGGCAAGCCATTCCCTATACTTTGTGCGGAGAATTAATGGATGGAGAGCCTCCCTTTTGCTATGTGGTACCTCTATTAACGGACCAAACAGGTGAATTCGGGGAGTTTGGCGCATTCTATTTACATAGTGAACAGGTAAAAGCAGCGTATGAGGCCATTGCCAATATGTCCGAGTCAGCTCTAAAAGAGAAGTACCATTTTCCTACCTTGGTGGAAAACGATGTGTACCCACTTCACGAGGGAGATGAAGCAGAAGGATTTTTTGCGTACATGTATCATCATTTTCAATCCATTCAAGCATTTTTCAAGCGAGCAGTAGAGCAAGAAAAAGGCCTTATTTTCTACATCAGCTAGTGGAACGAGGTGCAGGTTTGCCCCTGCACCCCATCTTGTCAGACATAGAAGAAGCTTGTTTTATTCGGTTCGGTCTCTATTGGCATCATTATTTGTAGCACCAAACGCGTCATTGGCGTCAGCCGACACATTTTCCCCCATTTTGTTGCCAAGTGCACCCCCGGCAACGGCACCTGCAATGGTACCAAGAGGACCTAAAATAGAGCCTACAGCCGCACCTACAGCCGCACCGCCAACTGTTCCTACAGCTTCACCAGCTCCATTGCCTGTCATGTTCGCTCCGTCGTTGCCAACAGCATCGTTGTGATTGCGTTCGTTGTTCGTAGCCAAGATTGTCACTCCCTCGATTAGTGTTGGGAAGCTCTGCTATATCAAACGTGCAGCCCCAAGGCATAGTGTGTCCCAAACTTATCATTTCATTCCAAAAAAAACCTTCAAGGGTGGTACCCAGATCATGATTCAGTCCATCGTCCATATCGCGCTCGTGGTCAAAGATTATGATGAAGCCATTGAGTTTTATACCAAGAAGCTCCATTTTACCTTAGTGGAAGATACGTATCAGCCAGAACAGGATAAGCGGTGGGTTGTCGTATCTCCGCCTGGTTCTGTTGGAACTACAATCTTGCTTGCAAAAGCATCAAAACCTGAGCAAGAGCCATTTATCGGGAATCAGGCTGGCGGGAGAGTTTTTCTCTTTTTAAACACAGACGATTTTTGGAGAGATTATCATGAGATGGTCGGAAGAGGAATCCAATTTGTGAGAGAGCCAAAAGAACAGCCGTATGGAATGGTGGCAGTCTTTCAGGATTTATACGGCAACCTGTGGGATTTACTGGAGCTGAATGAGGATCATCCGATTGCCAAACGAATGAAGTAGCAAGTTACCCAGCCAGACCAAAAACAGGTCTTACCTCCAACGATATGGATGGAAAGACCTGTTTTTCATTTTGTGCTACACGATATAGGACAGTCCCATGATCAAAATGATTGCCACAACAGAAAGAATGGTCTCCATCACTGTCCATGTTTTAAGCGTGTCTTGCACAGACATATTGAAGTATTCTTTGATCAGCCAGAACCCGGAATCGTTTACGTGGGACAGAATCAGGGAGCCAGAACCAGTCGCCAGTACCAAAAGCTCTGGGCTGGTTCCAGGGATTTGCAACGCGATCGGACCTACGATACCGGCTGCTGTCATCATGGAGACGGTCGCAGAGCCTGTTGCCACACGGATCAGGGCCGCGATCAACCAGCCCAGGAAAATAGGGGAGATCGCAGATGCCGTAGCGAGCTCGGCAATATAGTCACCAACACCGCTGTTCAGCAGTACTTTGTTGAATGCGCCACCTGCACCGATGACGAGCAAGATTGTCGCGGTTGGGGCCAAGCAATCATTTGTGAATTTCAGAATATCGTCTTTCGTAAATCCACGGTTGAACCCGAGCGTCCAGAAGGAAACAATCACGGCAATCAATAGAGACGTAATCGGGCTTCCAATA
This sequence comes from Brevibacillus sp. AF8, assembly GCF_021270385.1. Lineage (NCBI taxonomy): Bacteria > Bacillati > Bacillota > Bacilli > Caryophanales > Paenibacillaceae > Brevibacillus > Brevibacillus sp. AF8. The sequence continues at coordinate 13,172 of NZ_JAGQDN010000001.1, forward strand.
AAATCAGCCCATTGGCGAATCGTATGTTCTTTTGGCAGAGTTACATCCGCAACGGTTGCAGACAACATCAACAGCACAGGGAGCAAGACGGTGAAAACGGTAATCCCAAAGCCAGGTAAGTCACGCTCTGATTTTGGTTCTGCCAACTGGGAAGCGAGCTCTGGAGAGATGCTGGCCTTGACTCGTTTGCTAATCCAGCTGCCGTAGATCGGTCCTGCAATGATCGCGGAAGGCAGGGCGACAATGATCGAGAGCAGAATCGTTTTACCGACATCCGCCTGGAACAGATCGACAGCGGCCATAGCAGCAGGGTGAGGCGGGACGATCCCGTGAACGATGGAAAGGCCGGCTACGAGCGGAATTCCGATTTTGACAAGGGAGACCCCTGTTTGTCTGGCAATCGTAAACACGAGAGGAATCAAGAGCACAAAACCAACCTGGAAAAATACCGGAATCCCTACAATAAATGCCACGAACATCATGGCCCAGTGCACGTTTTTCTCACCGAAGAGGTTGATGAGCGTACGGGCAATGCGTTCGGCACCGCCAGATTCAGCCATCATTTTGCCAAGCATGGTTCCCAAGGCCAGCACAATCGCGATAAAACCGAGAGTGCCACCCATCCCATCCTTGATTGAATCTACAACTTTTACAAGCGGCATGCCGGATGCGATTCCCACAAATCCAGCGGCCAATAACAGTGCGATAAATGGGTTCAGTTTGAAACGAGTAATGAGAACGAGCAGGAAGACAATGGACAGCAGTGTAATGACGAGTGGCATGATGAACCCTCCCTAGTTGTTGTCTCTAGTTGTTTAACCGCTTTTGGAATTCGGCTATCAGCTTGTACTCTTCCAGCAGGTTGTAGTAAACACGCTCGTATATATAGAAAAGCTCCAAATAAGCACTGGATCGTTCCAAATCAGGCTCGTGGCGATGCGAAATATGAATCATCTTTTTCACATCTTGTAATTGATCCATCGCTCCCAATGCATGCATCGCCAGAAGAGCGGCACCAAAGCTCGAGCTTTCATGACTCTCCGGGATCAGCACTTCATATCCGAACATGTCGGACATAATCTGCCGCCATTCTCGCGAGCGGGCGAATCCACCCGATGCCCGGATTTCCTTGGCTCCACCTGCCAGATCGCGCAGGGCGATACCGATGCTGTAGACGCTAAACAAGATTCCTTCGAGAACAGCTCGGATAAAATGCTCGCGCTTATGATGCAGGCCGATACCGAAAAAGGAGCCTCTTGCTTGTGCGTTCCAGTACGGAGCCCGTTCGCCCGACAAGAAGGGGAGAAAGAGCAACCCGTCTGCACCAGCTCGAACATGCTCAGCAGCTTGAATCATGACATCATAGGGATCAACGCCGAGCTGTTTGGCTTTTTCCACTTCGGGCCAACTGAATTCGTCACGGAACCAGCGAAGCATGATCCCGCCGTTGTTTGAGGGTCCGCCAATCACCCAGTGGTTTTCCGTCAGCACGTAGCAGAAAGTCCGTCCTTTTGGGTCCGTGATCGGCTCTGGAACAACAGTTCTTACTGCGCCACTCGTGCCAATCGTGATGGCTACTTGTCCGGGGTCAATGGCTCCGATGCCGAGGTTTGCCAAAACTCCATCGCTCGCACCGACAACGAAAGGCGTATCTGGATCGATCCCAATCTCTTCCGCATAACGAATCTTCATTCCTCGCAGGATATGAGTAGTCGGTACAGGCTCACTGAGATGTTGCTTGGAAATGCCTGCGACTCGCAGCGCCTCCTCATCCCAGTCGAGCTTTCTCAGATTAAATAGCCCCATAGCAGAAGCAATGGAGTAATCGACGATATACTCACCAAAAAGCCGATAAATGACATACTCCTTGATCGAAATAAACTTGGCAGCCCGCCGAAACGTATCTGGCAAGTTCTCCCGTAGCCACATGATTTTGGGCAGTGGAGACATGGGATGGATGGGCGTGCCCGTCGCTAAGTAAATCTGATGACCGACACCGTCGGCTTTTAATCGATCTGCCTGTGCCACGCTCCGATTATCAGCCCAGATAATGCTATTCGTCAGGGGATTGCCACTCGGATCGACAGCGATCAAACTGTGCATGGCAGTAGAGAAGCCAATACCACCGATCTCGCTTTTGGCGATGCCTGCATGTTCCAGTGCTTGCTTCAATGCTTGAATGACAGCAGCAAAAATCGTCTCCGGCTCTTGCTCAGCCCAAGACGGCTGGGGAACGAGTAGCTGATAATCGAGATTACCCGTACCGCGGATGGCGCCGGAAGGAGTGAAAACAATTGCTTTGGTACTGGTTGTCCCGATATCAAGCCCGATAAAGTAGGTTTGCGTCATAGAAGTCACCCCTAATTGAATACGCTTTCAACGTGTTGTCATGGAGATAACGCGATTATATCGAAATTTTTTTCATTTGTTAAGCATAAAGAAAAAAATTATTTCATAATTGAACACTTTACACGTTGCTTGTATGATTTGCATTTTTCTCCTGTAAGTTGCAAGAGTAGGCAAGCAAAAGAAAAAACGCCTGATTTACAGGCGTTTGAGTGAAATAGCTTCGCGAATGTGCTGGATATTGGCGATCGTATCATCCTGGCGCCGTAAGGATACAGCTACATAAAGCAGATCAATTAAACTGAGCTGAGCAAGCCTGGACGACAGGGCTTCTGTACGAAATACCGTTTCGCGTGAAGTCGTGTACAAGCACATGTCTGCCAGACGCACAAGAGGGGATTTCCCATAGCTTGTGATGCCGATTGTTTTTGCTCCGGCTTCCTTGGCAACCTGCAGGGCTGCCAAGATATCTTTGTTGGACCCAGAGTGGGAGATGCCTACGACGACAGCACCCTCGGTAAGCAGAGAGGCGGACATCACTTGATAGTGGGCATCAGAATGATAGAGACAAGGGATGCCTGTCCGCATAAATTTGTGGTATGCGTCCTGTGCGATGACAGCTGAGCCTCCCGAGCCATAAAACTCGATCCGGCTAGCGTTTTCCAAACAGGAGACGATTTTCATTAACTCATCTTTATTGATAATCTGCTGCGTATCACGAATCGTCTCGATATTCGCTGTGAAAATTTTTTCAGCGATTGCACTGACGTCATCGTCGTCGAGATTGATTTCTTGGTGAATCGTTTGCTTCGGATTTGTGACTTCACTCGCCAAGGCGATCTTGAATGCTTGGTAACCGCGAAATCCAAGCCTGCGACACAGACGAAATACAGTAGCATCTGCACACTGGCATTGATCGGCTAGCTCCGTGATCGAGAAATGAATAATTTCACTGGCATGCTCCAAAATATAGTCGGCGATCTGTTGTTCTTTCCCGCTTAATTGTGTATAGATGGCGCGTAATTGCGTGAGAACACGCGGAGCATGCGGGGTGGAAGCGTTCATCAATAGGTACCTCCTAACGTTCCATTGTGAATCTGTACTGATAGTATAAGGAAAATCAGACTCCTTTTCATAGGTTCGAAAAAATTTTCTTCATTTTTGATGAAAGATGAAAATTTTTGTCTTATAATACGTGGTAACGGATATGATCCAAAAAAGGAGTGACGTACACGATATGAAACTAGCGATCCTCGGATTAGGAAAAATGGGGTACAATCTCACGCTGAATTTGCTTTCGCATCAGCATGAGGTTGTAGCGTATGATGTAGATTCTGCGCGTGCAGAAGAGTTGAGTCATGAAGGCGCGATTCCGGCATTTTCGGTGGAGGACGCTGTAGCGAAACTGCCGACACCTCGCGTAGTATGGATGATGGTACCAGCAGGAGAGATTGTGGATCAACTGGTTGATCAACTCTCCACCTTGCTTGCCGCAGGAGATATCGTCATTGACGGTGGCAACTCTCATTACAAGCAATCGCTAGATCGCTATGCACGCTTGAAAGAGAAAGCTATTCACTTCATGGATGCAGGAACGAGCGGAGGCATGGAGGGAGCGCGCCACGGAGCATGCATGATGATTGGCGGAGATCGGGAAGCATTCACGCATATCGAGCCGATGGTTCGCGACATTAACGTTGAAAACGGATATTTGTATGCTGGGGAAGCGGGCAGCGGCCACTTCTTGAAAATGATTCATAATGGAATCGAATACGGCATGATGCAGGCGATTGGAGAAGGTTTTGAGGTACTTGCGAAAAGCCAATATAACTATGATTTTGCAGAGGTCGCACGCGTGTGGGCAAATGGTTCCGTCATTCGAGGCTGGCTGATGGACTTGACAGAGCGAGCTTTTCGAAAAGACGCCAAGCTTGATGAAATCCGTGGGGTCATGCACTCTTCCGGGGAAGGAAAATGGACACTGGAAACCGCGCTGGATCTACAGGCAGCCACACCCGTGATTGCGATGTCCTTGCTGATGCGGTACCGTTCGTTGGATGAGGATACGTTCCACGGAAAAGTGGTCGCAGCCTTGCGTAATGAATTTGGCGGGCATGCCGTAGAAAAGAAATAAGATAGGGGATGACCAAAGGTGCTTCGGTGGATGAAGCTCCGGGGTCATCCTTTTTTTGTTTATGGAAAAAGAAGGAATTTTTGATTCAGAAAGCAAAGTGTGCAGGTATCACCCAGAAGTTTGCCTGGTCGAAAAGTGCTTTTATTCAGTAGCTTCTAAAACGATGGGAGGATGGAAAGATGAGCGTTGAAGAGGTTGTTTTGTACAAAAATGAGAAAGGAATTGTGACCCTTACGCTAAACAGACCAGAGGCATTGAATGCTTTGAACCGAGATGTCCTTAATCAGCTTTCGACCATCTTGGACAGGATCAAGACCGATACCAGTGTGAGAGCGGTCATCCTTACAGGGGCGGGAGAAAAAGCATTTTCGGCCGGCGCTGACATTTCGTATCTGCATCAGGCGACACCGTTGGAAGTTAGGAATTTTGCTCAGTTGGCCGTGTCGGTGACCAGTAAAATCGAATCGTTGGGAAAAGTAGTCGTTGCTGCAATGAACGGCTATGCGTTAGGTGGGGGGCTTGAGATCGCCGAATCGTGCACGCTGCGTATTGCGGTTCACCATGCCAAAATGGGACATCCAGAGGTACGAATTGGAGCAGTGGCGGGCTTTGGTGGGACAACCAGACTTCCTAGGCTAATAGGAAAAGGCCGAGCTGCGGAATTGCTTCTTACAGGGTCAGCGATAGATGCGGATGAAGCATATCGAATGGGTCTGGTAAATCGGGTCGTTTCGCGTGAGCGGCTACTGGCGGAAACAGAGGAGCTTCTCCAGGAAATTTTGTCTCAGTCTCCGCTAGCAGTGAAACTGACGTGGGACGCGATTCACCGCGGAAGCAACCTGACAGTAGAGGAGTCCGCACTTCTAGGCGCAGACTATTTCGGACTCGTGGCATCCACCGAAGACTTTCGGGAAGGAACCAAAGCTTTCTTAGACAAAACTCCACCGCGTTTTACAGGGAGATAATCACACGAGCTTCAGTACCTCACACAATTCAACCAACCGCCTAACTCCGTACATCTGATGGCGATTGCGATCGTGAATGCTTCTAATCGCATCCGTCGTCACTTTTTTGGCCTGCTCAATACTTTGATTTTCTACTGCTTGTACAATTTCTTTCATGTTTGTTAAAAAATACACCGTATTGCGCAATGTCCGGATAAGCAAAATCTTCCGAATATCCATGGGAGTGAATTGGCGGTAGCCATTCGCAGGATCTCGTGGCAGTACGAGCAAGCCTTCTTTTTCCCAATGGCGAATCGCAGACGTGGTGACTCCTGTGTAAGCAGCGACTTCACCAATCGTCATGCGATCTCGCCACTTTTTGTTAGAAGGCAAGGAGACATCGAGATTTTCCAAAAGTCCGAGTGTTTGGTCTGCTGCGACCTTCTCTTGTTGGAGGGTGGCCTGTTCTTTATTCACAAGCCAAAAGGCAGCATCCATATCTGCTTTTTGAATCAATCGAAGGACTTCACAGGTGATGGCGACACCGAAGCCGGGGAACATAGCGCGAAGGCAACGAAAATAGGCAAGATGGCTCTCTGTATAAAGTCGATAGCCATTGTCTGCACGTTCGGGAGCAGGAACGACTCCCCAAGATTCATAATGGCGTAAAGCACTCGTGCTAATATGTAGCTCGCGAGCGATCTCAATCGGCTTGAAATAAGGCATCTGACGCACCTCCCGCTGGTTTGTTATCGCGGATTTCACTATACCAAGAACAGCAATTCGAAGCAAATAATCCTGTCATTTTTGGGAAGTCGCCATACTTTTACCCTGTTCAGCATGGGATGGAAAGGCGAATATTGTCAGTAGATATTCATACTTCTTTTCCAGAGGTGAGACAACGTATGGCCATTGTTCAGCTACGCTCAGAGAACCCGGATTTTTCGTTCATGATCAAGAAAAATCCAAATTCCGGGCTGAGTTTACGATCTATTCGAAAAGGCATCGCTTACGGGTGGTTTTCCAATACGGATACATACAACGTTTACTTTAAAGATGCAGAAAATGAGGTTTCCTACAAACAATCGGAACAGGAGCATTTTGAATATTTGAATGTCTCCCGGTACAATACACCCTTGTTTCCGTTAAATGCGATTAATGAATTTTTTTCCGCTTCGATGAAGCAACACGACGAGCGGGATGCTGAAGGGTATGAGCATGTTTTTTTCATCAACATGATACACATCGAACGCCTGCTTTATCTGACTTTTTTTGAGAAGCACCTCAAGGATTTCACCTTTGAACTCAAGCACCACGCCGATAAAAGCTACGCTCTGACCATCACAACGAGAACGAGTCTGCATCAGCTTCTCCATGTCGTAAGCGTGCTCTGTCTATTCTTGAGTATGTTTGGAAAAGAGTACATCGATATATCCGATAACATCCTGGATAAATACATCAAAAGCATCCATGTCATCGACGCACCTTTTTACATACGAAGCCTGTTCGCACGCAACTTCCTGACAACCAGAGATCGCTATCGCAAGTATAAGACCGAGATCGAGAAGACAAGCCGCTACCCCATTCAATTGGAGTATGGCAGCACTGGTTTGCAGAGAAGGAACTACATCGCGAGTAAGCTTCCTTTTACCAAATCGATTGTGGATATCGGATGCGGAGAAGGCTTTTATGCGATTCCGTTTGCTACCAAGCTGCCACAGTATTACTATGCCATCGATATCGATGAACAATCATTGGAAGTAGTCAGACGCAGGGCAGAGGAAAAAGAAATCTCGAATCTCATTTTGTTCCGCTCGCTTGATCAGTTTTTACAGGATTACAACGGTGAACAGGTAGATGTCATTTTGACTGAGGTCATTGAGCATATGAGCAAAGAGGAAGCGCGAGCGCTCATTAAGCAAATCTGCAGTCGATTGGATTTTGACCATCTTATCATTACAACGCCCAACGCGGATTTTAATCAGTTCTACGAGCTGGAAGGCTATCGCCACGACGATCATAAATGGGAAATGGGACAAGAAGAGTTCCAGGCATGGATGACCGAGATCATGGAAGAAGCCGGGGTAGAGGGGCAATTTGTATCTATTGGTGACGGCGTAAACGACATCCATACCACGCAAGGCGTCATTCTCCAGAGGAAGGGGGCGTAACGATGCTGTTACAGACACAGGTTCATACGATTTTCATGCTCGTCGGTCCCACCGAATGTGGGAAAACGACTTTTGCCAAGGAAGTACTCATGCCAAATCTTTCATTCGAAGATGAACAAAAAAACGTAAAAGCAAATGTCCAATACATTTCCTCGGACAGCATTCGCCAGGAATTGCTGGGCTATGATTACGACAAGTATGATCAGGTGATGCTGGAGGCTAGTGAGCAGGCTTTTCAGCTCCTGTTTGAAAAGCTGCGCTTGGTGACTTCGTTTCCGATCAACGCCGAATTCGTGGTTGTCGATACAACAGGGCTAGCGGAAGACTTCCGCTCGAAAGTCCGCGACATTGCAGCCGAGAACAATTACCGCTTGGAAGTGATCCTCTTTGATTATCGCAATCGGGAAGATTACTACGCATCTGAACGGTCGAAAAAACTGATTACCAACCATATTCTCCGTCTAAAGCAAGAAGTGCTCCGGGCATTGTCCAAAGAAGGGTACCACAACATTCGCAGGATACGGCACAAAGATTTTTATGCAATAGCTGATGGGATGGCAAATCCTCGATATGAGGTCGTGATCGAAAATAAGGATGCCTATCTGGCTACGATCCTTCCCAAAGATCAAACATACATCATCATCGGAGACGTTCACGAATGCGTCCATGAGTTAAAAGGTCTTCTGCAAACCTACGGATTCAAGCTGGAGGACAATCGTCTCATCTCGACTGACAAGGTGCAGCATACCAAAATCATCATAGCAGGAGACTGGATTGACAAAGGAGCGCAAACGAGGGAGATCATCGAGTTTTTATATACGAATCAAGAGTATTTCTTGTTTGTTCTCGGGAATCACGAAAATTTTGTCTACAAGTACCTGCGCAAGGAACTAAAAGGGGTAGACCCACAGCTACTGGATACTTATTTTGATTCCATACACGTCCTGGAAAAAGACGCCGAATTAACTGAGAGGTTCAATCACCTGTATACGCTCGCTCAGCCGTTTTATCGATCGAACGCACTGACTGGCCCGTCCTATTATGTCACACACGCGCCCTGCAAAAAGAAGTATATCGGAAAGCTTGATGCGAATTCGATGCGACGCCAACGCAATTTTCGGATAGACCGAACAGCTTCATTGGAAGAGCAACTCGCATTTTTGACGGTTGAAGCAGTAAGTAACCATCCCTACCATATTTTTGGGCATATTGCGGCTCAAAAAGCGTTTCGCTTGAAAAACAAGCTTCATCTCGATACCGGATGTGTGCACGGAAATGCTTTGACCTCTGTCGTGATCGCACACAAGCCGTTTTTCAAATCGTTTCAGTCTGAGCATCGGGTGATGACTGAGGAGTTGCCGATCTTGTTCCACGCTGAAAAACAAGTATCCATAGGAGATTTGGAAGAGGAAGAACTTCGTCGACTCCGTTACTGCTCGCAAAACAAGGTCAATTTTATTTCTGGAACGATGCCTCCCGCGGATAAGAATACGGCGACTCAGGAATTGGAGTCGTTGAAGGCGGGGCTAGACTATTTTGCGAGTCGAGGCGTTCATCAAGTCGTGTTGCAGCCAAAATACATGGGTTCGCGATGCAATCTCTATCTCCATCATGAGCGCGACAAATGCTTTGCGATCAGCAGAAACGGTTATGCCATCAATCAGGTTGATTTGACACCGATTTATGACAGTCTATATGCAAGGTTCCGCACGTACATGGAGCAAAATGAAATTGCGATGCTCATCCTGGATGGTGAATTGTTGCCGTGGAGTGCAATAGGGAAGGGCTTGATCGAAAAGCAGTTCAAACCAATTGAATCCGCGTTGCGGAGTGAATTTGCATTTTTGCAGGAAAACGGTTTTGAAGAGGCGCTTCAGCAACTCATTCACAACTATGACGAGAGCGGATTCGAAAAAGACCAGTTCCATCTATCCAAGAGTGCACTCACGGAAAAATTCGGCGCGAGCTTGTATCAAAACTATAAGTATGTGCGAGAAATCAAAGAGAGCTACGTTTCTGTCGCCGAGCATTTGGAGGCCTATCACATTTACCAAAAACAGATGGAGCTCTATGCAGGAGAAGGGGAGCTTGCCTACAAGCCTTTTACGATTCTAAAGACCGTCTATTTGAATGGGGACGAGCAATTGCCCGATTGGAAAACATCCGATATGTATCGCTTTGTCAATGACGATCATTTTCTCACTATCGATTTGTCTGAGCCGAATGCGTATGAAGAAGCGGCTCGTTACTTTTCCACGATTACAATGGAAAACAAGATGGAAGGCGTCGTGATCAAGCCAGAGCTGATCAATCAGAAGGTCGTTCCTGCCATGAAGGTACGCAATCCGGAGTACTTGTCGATTATTTATGGCTACGACTACCGATTCCCACACAAATACCGCAAGCTTTTCCATCAGAAAAATATTACGCAAAAACTCAAGACTTCCATGCAGGAGCATAGGCTGGGTGAGCGGATGCTTGGTTTCAAATTCGCCGATATTTCTCCAGAAAATACGGAGTATCAAAAAGTAGTCGCAACGATGCTCTTTGAAGTGGCGAAGGAAAAAGAGATCGATCCACGATTGTAAATGAAAAACGAGAAGCCGCTACTACACAGGCTTCTCGTTTTTATTCGTTGCGTTATTTGTTGGAGGAAGGCGTAGCATTATCCCAGGCTTCAATATTATTGAGACCTTCAATACTGTCCTTGTAGAACACAGGGTCTTTTCCTGCCTTTTTCTGTTTCAAATAATCATGTAGCGCAGCATAGGCGACTTTTGACAACATGGCAATTGCAATCAGGTTGACAATGACCATCAAGCCCATGAACAAATCGGCCAAATCCCATACGAGCTGTACCTTTGCCACTGATCCGAACAACACCATAGCGAGTACACTCAAACGATACAGCAATAGCCAAGCTTTGCTTGTTTTCAAAAACTCGATGTTGGTCTCGCCGTAGTAGTAGTTACCAATCAATGTACTGAAGGCGAACAGGAATACCATAATGGCAAGGAAGCCGGACGCCCAAGAACCAATATGAATGCTCAGTGCTGCTTGGGACAGCTCAATGCCACTCAATCCTTGTTGCGTGTACGCGCCGGACAGCAAAATGATGAAAGCTGTGCTTGTACAGATCACGAGGGTATCGAATAGAACACCGAATGCCTGAATCAGACCTTGCTTCACTGGATGGCTTGTCGTTGCCGTTGCCGCAGCATTCGGCGCACTACCCATACCTGCTTCGTTCGAGAACAATCCTCGCTTGATGCCGTGCATGAGCGCTGCACCCAGAGAACCGCCTGCGATTTGTTCGAAGCCGAACGCGTTTTTCACAATCAACGCGATCAGTGCAGGCATCTCGGTGATGTTCATCAACACGATAAACAGCGCCATCCCGATGTACAATACAGCCAATACAATTACAATGTACTCAGACATTTTCGCAATGCGCTTTACGCCGCCGAAAATGATTGCTGCAAATGCGATCGTCATGATGATACCCAGTATCAAACGATCTGTCCCAAACGAATTTTCAAAAGCAATCGTGATCGTGTTGGATTGCACTGCGTTAAATACGAGACCAAACGAAAGGGTGATGAGGACAGCAAACAGCGCGCCCATCCAACGTTTGTTCAGGCCTTTTTCCATGTAATAAGCTGGACCGCCACGAAAACCGCTCTTATCCTTGATTTTATAAATCTGAGCGAGCGTACTCTCAACAAAACTGGATGCCGAACCGATAATCGCGATGACCCACATCCAGAATACGGCGCCAGGACCACCTAGAGCAATGGCAATGGCAATTCCTGTAATGTTCCCTGTGCCGACACGCGCGGCCATACTAATAGCGAAAGCTTGAAAAGGGGAGATGCCACCGTCGTCTTTCGCTCGTCCTTCTTTAATGGAACGGATCATTTCCGGCAACATACGTACTTGCAAAAATTTACCCCGGTAGGTAAAGAACAAGCCTAACGCGATAAGCATGATAATGATAATATAGGACCACAAAAAATCGTTTATAGAAGTTGTTACATCCAGTAGGAATTGTTGCATCGTGTCACCTCGGAGTTTGTTATGAATGTTTCCTTAGTATTCTCTAAAAAATTGTTACATCCCATTCGTGAGCCATATGTTTTAACAAAGAAACGCCCGCTACACTATTTCCACAACCGTCAATGGAAGGTCCGAAAATACCGATTCCACAGCCATCTTGAAACGGTGAATGTGGTTTGCGGTTAGGAGGAACCAGCGTCATGATACCGCCTGAAACACCACTTTTTGCTGGCAAGCCAACATTCGCCGCAAATTTGCCCGATGCATCGTACATGCCGCAGGTGAGCATCAGTGCTTTGGCTAAACGGACGACATCTTTCGGAAGAACTTGTTCGTTGCGCAGAGGATGGAAGCCGTCGAGTGCCAACAGGAGACCAATCAAGGCGATTTGCTCGGTAGTTACTTCAATCGAGCATTGCGTCAGATAAACCTCCAAAGCCTCTTCTACTTCGCAGGCCAGATAGCCTGTATCCTTTAAATAATGGGCGAGTGCCCGGTTTCTGTGAGAGTTTTCCCATTCGGAAAGAAACACTTCCTCGTTCACCATTGGCGTGACACCTGTGATTTTACTGAAAAATGCATACAAGTAGCGCAGCTTATGATCCGGTGATTGACCAGGGAGGAGTGAAGAGGTCGTAATTGCTCCCGCATTGATCATCGGATTAAAAGGCTTACCTGGCTTGTTCATTTCCAGTCGGATAATGGAGTTGAATGCATCTCCAGTCGGTTCTACATCTACCCGATCCAACACGTAAGGGATGCCATGGTAGCAGCAAACAGCAATAAAACTGATGACTTTGGAAATACTTTGCATCGTAAAAGGAACTTCCCAGTCACCCGCGGTGTGCATTTTTCCTGTAGGCTCGATGATACAAATACCTAACTGATTCGGATCCGTTCTGTACAAGGCAGGGATATAACTGGCACATTTTCCTTCTGATGCCTTGGAACGATATTGTTCCACCCATTGCTCTAATTCATCCACGAGTAAAACCTGTTGAATCAACGCCTGTCCCCCCAAAAATCGAATACACTGCTCTTACGCGAAGTGGATGAGAAAGCGCTTCCATGCTTCGCGAAAATACATATAATGATCACTTTACAACCACCCTACAAAATAAAACAAAAACTCACAGATTGTTTCATGAGAGTTTCACATTTTTTTTTACTTGTCCGATATGCGTATCCTCGGTAAAAATAGATAGGGGCATCAAGAAACAACGTGGGAAGTGAAAGGCGTGCGTGTTCAGACACAAGTAAAACGAGATTGGTATATATTGGTGCTCATGCTGATTACGGTGCCATTGGCAGGGGAGTTGAAATTTTATCCCGTCAATGAGACATTTCGAATTAGCTTTGGAGCTCCTACCTTTTTCTTCTTTTTATTATTGTTTCAACGAATTCCATCTGTTCTCGCTGGCTTTTTGACGGGGATTACGGTCGTATGCTTCCGGGTTGTGATGGACCTCATCGCCGGGAATCATACAGCATGGGAGGCTTCTCTCCAAGCGCATTATTCTAGCTTTTTCTTTTATTTCGCTTATTGTGTTCTGTTTTACTTAACCGGAATACGTCATTTTCACAACAGGACGATTTTGGTTGGATTAATGGGAATGGTCATCGAGGTATTGGCTGACCTCATTGAGTTTCTCTCGCAACATGTACTGCTGGATACCGTCCTCACATGGGGAGCGGTGCAAGAAATGCTCGTCATCGCTCTGTCCCACAGCTTTATCGTGATCAGTTTTCTCAACATGATGAAGCTGTACGAAGCACAATCGCGAGAGCAACAGACAAGAAAACAGAACGAACACATCCTGATGCTGATATCAAACTTGTATGAGGAATCGATTCATTTGAAAAAAACATTGCAAAATGCCGAGAGTATTAGTATGAAGTCTTTCGAGCTATACCAAGGCTTACAGGAGCTCCATAAGGAACAGGTGGTCACGAATGTAGAGAGCTTTGCCAAGAAAGCCTTGATTGTTGCAGGCGAGGTTCACGAGATTAAAAAGGATAATCAACGCATTTTTGCAGGGCTGCACAAGCTGATTTCCGATGAAAGCCTTACGGATTACATGGACATCCATCAGCTCGTGGACATTATCAGACGAAGCAATATGAAGTATGCGACTTTGTTGGAGAAGGACATACAGATAACAGCTTCCATTACGGGGACACATCCGCTCTACCATGTTTTCATGATGCTTTCCCTGATCAATAATCTGGTGGCAAATGCAGTGGAAGCTATCCAGCAAACAGGAGCCATTTCCATAGAAATTGATCAAATTGGGGATCATGTGGAAATCAAAATCAACGATGACGGGCCGGGAGTACCTCCACGGAGAAAGGCTTTATTATTCAAGCCTGGCTTTACTACGAAATACGATCAAACCGGTAACCCCTCTACAGGGATCGGACTGTCTTATGTACAACAATTGGTAGAACAATGGCAAGGGGAAATCTCCCTACAGGATGGAGTAGATGGGAAGGGGACGACATTTCTCATGCGAATACCAATTGATCCGATAACGAAGAAAGAGTGAGAAGATGCTGTTTTATTTAGTGGATGACGATGATGCTGTTCGCCTTATGCTGACGGAAATTATAGAAGACGAGAATCTGGGCGAAGTCGTGGGGGAAGCATCTGACGGTTCGATGGTAGACGGTCATACGTTAACTGCACGCAACGTAGATATTTTGCTGATCGATCTGTTCATGCCCGACCGGGATGGGATCGAAACGATCCGCCAAGTAAAGCCGACGTTCTCAGGAAAGATCGTTATGATCTCGCAGGCAGAAACAAAAGATTTGATTGCCCAAGCTTATGCCCTTGGAAGCGAATACTACATTATCAAGCCTGTAAACAAGATCGAAGTCGTAACGATCCTCCAAAAAGTGATCGAGAAAATTCGCCTCGAGCGTTCGATACGGGACATTCACAAATCGCTGAATGCCGTCATGCAAGTGGACCAGCCACCTTCCGGACAACATCGTCCGTCACAGGGTAAACCACTTCGCGAGGCGGGGCAATTTCTATTAACAGAATTGGGCATCGCGGGGGACAATGGTAGTAATGACTTGCTAGATATTTTGGACTTCTTGCATGGATACGAACAGACGCATACGTTTAAAAATGGATTTCCTGCTTTAAAAGAGATCTTTGTGGCAGTAGCTCAGGACAGGCTAGGAGTAGCTCCGGATGATCCACAAATCGCTAAGGTTGTCAAAGCTTCTGAGCAGAGAGTACGTCGAGCGATTTATCAGTCGCTGAATCATTTGGCGTCTCTTGGGCTTGCGGACCTCTCGAATTGGAAGTTCGAGAATTACGCTTCGCAGTTTTTTGATTTTACGTATGTGTGGAAGAAGATGGCGGAATTGAAAAGCAATGCTACATCGCCGAGTTCAGATATTCGGATCAATATGAAAAAGTTCATTCAAGTGCTGTATGCAGAGGCGAAGCGCATACAGTCGGAGTCGTGATTGGCAGATTCTAACGTATAGAGATAAGTCCTGATCAGGTTGATTAGGGCTTTTTGCTTTGTATGGGGAATACATGTTTTTCATTGACTAAACGTTCATTCAATAATAAACTGGGGTCATATACCAAATACCAAATCTACAATTCACGGAGGGATCACCGATGGATTTGTACTATGAGGTTTCAGGGGAAGGAAAACCAGTCATTTTGTTGCACAGTGGCGGTGCTGATTTGCGGGATTGGGTGTTTGTCGCGCCGATTCTGGCGAAGCATTTTCAGGTCATCGCTTTTGACGGACGCGGCTGCGGGAAATCGCCGTCTCCAACAGAGACACCGAACTACGTCGATGATTTGCTTTCCGTCATGGACCATTTTCGGCTGGATGAAGCCACACTCGTGGGGCATTCGATAGGTGGACGAATTGCAACTGAGTTTGCTTTGGCTTATCCGCAGCGAGTGAGCAAGCTCGTGTTGATCGCTCCGGATTTGTCAGGCTATACGTTCAGCAAGCCTTTCACAGAATGGATGCAAACAATTCAAGCGGCAGCACCGGATGTTGACCGTATGTTGGAGCTTTCTCTGTCCTCCTGCTCGTACCGCGTCGTGATGGCAAGTCCCGAGAAGGACCTCATGGTAGAGATGACGAAGCATAATATAGCGAAAATGTTCGAGTGGGCCACCTGGGAGTCCGTATGGCCGCAACCACCTGCGATTGAGCGTCTGGGAGATTTGGCTCATAAAACATGCTTTCTCCTCGGCAAGGAAGATGCGCCTGATCTACAACGTATCGCCGAACATTTTCAACAAGTCTTGCCAGAGCATAGGGTTATCGAGATTACGGGTGCCGATCATAAACCAACGTTGACGCATCCGGAAGAAATCGCTCGCGCTATCATTGAATTTTTGGAGGATTGATGTAAACCGTGCCGCGTACTCCAGCTGAAAATGAACGCATTCGCCAAGCTGCAAAAGACAAAATCCATGCAGCCGCGATGACGCTATTCATAAAAAAAGGCTACCACGCGACCTCAATCGACGATGTAGCCAAACAGGCCCAGATATCGAAGGGACTGCTTTACAATTATTACAAAGGCAAAGAAGAGCTTCTCGCCGCGATGGTTCAGGTACGGATCGAGGAAGTAAAAGAAGTGATGGAGGCTGCGACTCAGCTTGCAACGCCGAACGAACAGCTGCGCCATATTGTCAACGGTGCGCTTGATAACGTATACCAGCGACCGGATGTTTATCGTTTTTACTTGAATTTGCAGACGCAGCCCGAAGATGATCGTGTTCTTGCTTCTTACAGAGAGCAATTAAATGAGGAGTCAAGCAGGCAGTTTGAAGTCCAGTGCCAGATCTTCAAACAATTAGGAGTAAAGCAGCCCAGATTGAGATCGCTCTATTTTTCATCGGCGCTCCAAGGCGCAATGCTGATGATGACGACTTATCCGGAAGGGTTTCCGGTTGAAGAGATGAAGGAGCAGATTGTTCGGGAGTATTGTAGCCCTCCGGCAGAAACAGAGAGTTTTGATTGATAATGAAGAGGCTATCCCATTCGTAAAGGATACAGGTGGGGTAGCCTCTTTTTTTCTGTACCTATGGTATTACTGAAAAGCCCACAGCACATTCCATCCAAACCGTCGCCTTATTGTGTCTAAATATTTAAAATTGACAGAAATAAATAAAACCAATATATTGGTTTTATGGACATGAACCTAATCAAACAGATCGAACGCCCCACATTACGCGAACAGGTATACCAAGGCTTGAAGAAAGCGATCATCATGCTGGAGCTAAAGCCAGGACAACGAGTCAACGACAACGAGCTGGCGGCTTTATTTGGCGTGAGTCGAACACCTGTGAGAGAAGCGCTCAAACGGCTGGAGGACGAAGGGCTTATTGAATCCGTTCCCGGCTCTCTCACACGGGTGACACCCTTACTCGAAAAGGAGGCGAAGCACGCTTTTCCGGTTGTTGCGGCCTTGCACGGGTTGGCAACACGATTGGCGATGCCATTTGAAACAGAGGTCATCTGTAGTTTGGAGCAATGGAATGAAAAGCTGCAGGTCGCACTCGAACAGCAAGATGTGATCAAAGCGCTTGAAGCAGATGATGGCTTTCACGACGTGATCCTCGAAGCTGCTGGGAATCGTGAAATCTACCTGGCTCTTGAGCGAGTTGTACCGAAAATTCGGCGTTTGGAATTTGCTCGGTTTGGTTCCTTAGAAGGGGTGGAATCAGTAGAACAGCATCGCAGAATCATCGAAGCGATTCGAGACAACAACAGTCAGCTTGCCTCTTCTTTAATGGAAGAAAACTGGATCAACCTTGGCAGATTGCTTACGGACCATTCTAATGATGAATAGGGGGTAATGGCATGAGTACGGTTGAAATGAAGGGAGAAGTACATGATTCGCGTGTTCTTCAATGGGCACGATCCATTATCGAAAAGAGTCCGTCCCACCGTCTGATTCAGCAAGAGATCGTGAATGCTGTCAACCGCAATGCGATTTGGCGCGGCGAGGAATGCCTGAATTTGCTCGCACCAGAAGCTCCTACCACGCCCATCGTACGTCAACTGCTCGCTTCTGAGGTTGGTACTCGCGCTGCGGAAGGACATATTGGCAGCACGCAGAGATGGTTCGCTGGCACAAAATATATCGACGAAATCGAAGCGCTATGTGTGGAGCTATTGAAAAAAGTATTCCACGCCAATTTTGCTGACCATCGATTGGTAGCGAGCATGATCGGGAACATGACAGTCTATGCGGCGTTAACACAACCGGGCGATACGATTATGACGATTGCGCAACCGTTTGGGGGGCATTCCAGCAATCGGGTGGACGGGCCTGCTGGCATTCGCGGTTTGCAAATTGTGGATGTGCCAATGGACCCCGCTGAGCTTACCGTTGATTTGGACGAATTCGCGAAAGTCGCACGGCAAGTTAGACCAAAGCTCGTTACCCTCGGCGCGTCCATGACCTTATTCCCATTTCCTTTGAAGGAAATGGCTGAGATCGTGAAGGAATGGGGCGGGCGCATTTATTTTGATGGTGCACACCAGTTGGGGTTGATCGGTGGCGGTCAATTTCAAGACCCGTTACGAGAAGGGGCATGTGTGATGACTGGCTCGGCTGGCAAAACATTTAGCGGTCCGCAAAGCGGCATTATCGTCTGGAATGACCCGGAAATTTCGATACCGATTACAGATGCCATTTTCCCAGCCCTTGCCGCGACACATCAAGTCAACCGGGTAGCGGCACTGGCTGCGGCGGCGGCAGAGTTTTTGGCGTTTGGCAAAGAATACATGGCGCAAATTGTGACGAATGCGCAAGCGCTGGGAAAAGCATTCGATGAACGGGGTATTCGAGTTCTTTGCGCCCATAAAGGCTATACACGTACACACCAAGTCATTCTGGACATAAAAGAGTTTGGCGGTGGGTACGAGGTAGGTAAGCGATTGGCAGAAGCGAACATCATCACGAACAAAAATTTAATTCCAGGCGATGGACCAGAGGATTGGGACTTTCCAAGCGGTCTGCGTATCGGGACGACAGAAGTCACTCGCTTTGGTATGAAGGAACAAGAGATGGACATGATTGCAGAACTCATTGTTAGTGTGTTGTCCGGCAGGGAAAAGCCCGAGGTGGTTAAGTCAAAGGTGATCGAATTGCGCAGATCGTTTAGCAAGATGCAGTTCTGCTTCCCAGAATAGAGCCGGTGGGAAAAACACCGTATGCCGGTGGGTCAAACCTTGGCATACGGTGTTTTTCGAGTGGTAAGTGGACTCTCATTCTTGACAATGTCTTTTCATTTCGTAAATAATCGATTGATACCATCAAAGAATGGGAGTCTAAACGGATGAGTACAGACCATACAAACTCAAACTCGGATGTTACTATTGATCAGACAACGAAAGAGCTTGCTCTCGTATTTGGTCAGCTAAAGCGGATCGGACATGTTTTCAGTCCTTCGAAAGACCTCCGTCAGAGCGAACTGAATTTGCTAGTTCACTTGACCTACGTCAGTCCACCTGGCACGAACGGCATCAGAGTTTCTGAGCTAGGCAAGCAGTTGAAAATAACGTCTGCAGCTGTGACCCATGTGATTCAATCACTCGAACAGCAAGGCTACATAACCCGTACCGTAGGACCTAAGGATCGACGCTCCATTCTCGTAGCCCCTACGAAAAAGGGATTTGATTTTGTGGCAGCGAGAGAGCAAGAGCTGTTTAATCGTTTTCAGCAGCTGCATGAACATCTAGGTACGGATGATGCACAGGCACTCATACGAATTTTAACGAAATCAATCCGATTCATGCATACCTATCAGGATAGCGATGAATCACACCCATAGTTCGAAGAGGAACTATGGTTTTTTATTGTTTTGATAAGAACCTTGCTCCAGCTCTTTAAGGAGAGAGTTCGCAGAGGGGCTCCACTGCAACTGTTGTTCCGCGCGCAATCCAGATATCCTCTGATTGATGCTCGCCCCCCAAGCGGCTGGTCCTAACTCCTTGGCCGCATCCTCATAGCTCCATGATTCCGCTTTGTCTATCCCAGCTATTTTTGCAATCGAAGTCATGAGCTCTTTCGTCGTGATCATTTCCTTGGAAGTTCCATTAAATAATGAGCCTGGCTGTGCGCGTAAAAAAGCGCATTCGTAAAGTCTCGCCAAATCATCAACATCGATAGTAGACCATGCCGTTTGTCCATCATCGATGTAGTTGGCTGACTGAGAGAGCTTCGTTCTTTGAATCGTTGCTTGGACGAGTCCACCACCACGACCATACACAAGTGTAGGACGTATGACGATTGTTCGAATGTTGCGCTCGGCAGCTACTAAAACTTCCTGCTCCTGGTTCGCTTTCCATTGGAGAAAAGGCAAAGGGTTGAGAGGGGAGTTCTCATCCACGACAGTGTCGTACGTATCGTTATAGATCAGCGTTCCGCTCGTATAAATGAATGGCTTCCCTGTCCCTTCCAAACCATCCAGCATTGCCTGAACCGCAGCTACATCCAGTTTTTCCATATCAGGAGTGTGCGAGATCGCCATATGAATGACCCCATCGAATTTTTTAACAATATCCGTTAGCAGTGTGGTGTCCGCAAGATCGCCAGCAATAGGGGTGAACCCCTGTGAAAGCAACAGCTCCGCTTTCTCTTCCGATCGTACAAGTCCAGCAACCTGATACCCAAGAGACTGAAAATGCTCGGCGACTACGGACCCGACATAACCTGTTATTCCTGTAAGGAAAACATTCATGACAAAACCTCCTTCATACATAATTAATTTAGTAACTAAATTATATAGTGAATTATTTAGTAAGTTCCTTGCAATGTCAACACAATTTATAATTAACTGAATATTGACAAAACGAAAATTGGGTGTTATTTTCACATTAGGAAAACGTTTACCCGCTACATAGAAAGTGAGTGAAGAACCATTACTGTAACCATTAAAGATATCGCTCAACTCGCCAACGTTTCCATCGCGACTGTTTCGCGCGTGCTGAACAATTCCAAGCCAGTCCGACCAGAGCTGCGGGAAAGAGTCTTGAAAATCGTGCAAGAGACGGGCTTTCAGCCGAATGCGATTGCCAGGAGCTTGGTTAGCAAGGAAACCCGCATCCTCGGGGTGATGATTCCCGATATCTCCAACAATTTTTACTCCAATCTCATTTACGGAATTGACAGCGTCATTAGCGAGTACGACTATAGTATGTTTTTGGCGATATCCGATGAAGTGGTGGACAAAGAGCTGAAGTACTTGCGCCTGTTCAAAGAAAAACAAATCGATGGTGTCATTATTGCGAGCATCCATTTCCTGGAGGGCAACATCCAGACGCTGCAAGAGATTCAGGTTCCCCTTGTTGTTACCGGCCACGATTTGCCCGGCTATCAGATTCCGACTGTCAACGTGAACAATGTGCAAGCTTCTTATGATGCTACCGCCTATCTCATTTCGCAAGGCCATACAAAAATCGCGTGTATATCTGGTCCACTGTGGGACCCGCCGTGTGGTCTGGATCGCATGGGTGGTTACCGAAAAGCCATGCGGGCACATGATTTGCCCATCCATGAAGGATTTGTCGTGGAAGGAGAATTCACAGCCAAGAGCGGTTACGAAGCCATGCGCCGTATTTGTGAGGAAAAAATTCGTCCAACAGCCGTTTTTGTCGCCACAGACCTGATGGCGGTTGGCGTCCTCAATTACTTGTACGACCATGGCATTCGTGTACCAGAAGACATCTCCGTCATGGGCTTCGACAATTTGGAGCTCGCCTCACTTTCCCGTCCGATGCTCACCACCGTGCACAATGACCCGTTCATGTACGGAAAAGCCGCAGCAGAGCAATTACTCAGACAAATCCGCAATGAACCTGTAGAGAGAATGAGCACCGTCCCCCATCATCTCGTCATTCGCCAAACTGTAAGCGTTTTACTGGAGTGAGGCAACAAGTCTTTACCATATAGAAGAAGCAAACGAGTTTACGCATTCAAAAGGGGTGAAGAGATATGAAGCTTGGCGTATTTACTGTTCTTTTTAGCGAGAAGTCGTTCGAAGAAATGCTGGATCATGTGAAGGCAGCAGGTTTAGAGGCCGTGGAAATCGGCACAGGCTGCTATCCGGGCAATGCACACTGCAATCTGGATGAGCTGTTGGAAAGTCCGGAAAAAAGACGAGCGTACAAAAAAGCAGTAGAGGATCGGGGATTGATAATCAGCGCGCTTAGTTGTCACGGAAACCCGTTGACACCAGAGAAAAGCTTTGCGCAGCAATCCCACGATACGTTTGTGAAAACGGTACAATTAGCCGAGATGCTAGAGGTGCCTGTGGTCAACTGCTTTTCAGGCACGGCAGGCGACCACGAAGGAGCGAAATACCCGAGCTGGCCCGTTGCTCCTTGGCCCAATGAGTATCACGATGTGCTGCATTGGCAATGGAATGAGAGGCTCATCCCGTATTGGCGCGAATGGACTGCTTATGCGACTGACCATCATGTCAAGGTTGCGCTGGAACTGCATGGCGGATTTCTCGTCCACACACCAGGGACACTGCTAAAGCTGCGGGAACAGGTAGGCGAGGGAATCGGGGCAAACTTCGATCCAAGTCACATGTGGTGGCAAGGGATTGATCCTGTAGCTGCGATCAAAATCTTGGGCAAAGAAAAAGCTATCTATCATTTCCATGCCAAAGACACGTATATCGACCAGGAAAAAGTGAACATGTACGGGCTGACGGATATGAATTCCTACGCCAACCTACATGAACGTGCGTGGTATTTCCGAACCGTAGGCTATGGGCATTCGCAGCAGACGTGGGCGGATATGATGAGTGCACTGCGCATGAATGGATACGATTATGTCGTGAGTATCGAGCATGAGGATGCCATCATGTCGATTGAAGAAGGCTTTTTGCGCGCTGTTCAAAATCTGCAGCAGGTCATCTTGCGAGAACCAGTCCAGAATCTATGGTGGGTGTAGGAGGGAAGGAAATGACGAGTAGACGCAAATGGAAAATCGGAATCATCGGTGCAGGGGGGATTACAGAAGCACACTTGGAGGCGATCAAGGAAGAGCCGCGAGCAGAGGTAGTTGCGATTGCAGATATTTCAGCAGAAATGGCTTCCTTTCGTGCGAAACGGCATGAGATTCCGCAAGTTTTCACCGAATACCAGACGATGCTGCAAGAGTCTGATACGGACGCAATCATTGTTTGTGTCCCGAACTACTTGCATGCAGAAGCGACCAAACGTGCGCTTGCAGCAGGCAAACACTTGTTGTGCGAAAAGCCGATGGCGATGAATGCCCAGGAAGCAGAAGAAATGATCGAAGCCGCGAAGAAAGCAGACAAAATCCTCATGGTAGCTCAAAACAACCGATTCCGAAGCGATTCCCTGCAAGTCAAAACATGGCTGAAGGAAGGAAAACTGGGGAACATTTATCACGCCAAAACCGGTTGGATCAGGAGAAATGGGATTCCCGGATGGGGGAGCTGGTTTACGCAAAAAGAAAGGGCTGGCGGCGGTCCGTTGATTGATATCGGCGTACATATGCTCGATTTGACCTTATGGCTCTTGGATCATCCAAAGCCTGTATCTGTCCTCGGGCAAACGTATGCGCAATTCGGACCTCACAAACGCGGCTTGTCAGAGTGGGGAAGGATCGATGATAACGGGAAGTTTGACGTGGAAGATATGGCAGTTGCGATGATCACTTTTGAGAATGGATTGTCACTTACGCTCGATGCAAGCTGGGCTTCTCACATCGCAGAGGAAAACGTTTTCCTTCAACTATATGGACAAGAGGGTGGGGCCTCCCTGCGTTTATTGGAGAACCAGTTCACGCTTTACCACGAGTGGAACGGCGTAACTGCTTCGACAGAATTAACACCAAAACCTCAAAAAGAACGCGTACTCTTATTCCGTAATTTCATAGACGCCATCGAAGGGAAAGCAGAGGTGCTCTGCACACCGGAACAAGCCTTGTACATCAACAGATTGATCGAAGCCATCTACGCATCTGCACAAAAAGGTGAAGCAGTCCGCTTCTAACATGAGCATAGGGGGTTACTTAGATGAAAGTTGCAAAAAGACTTACATCCGCTGGACTTACCTTATTAATGGCCTTCTCATTGGCAGCATGTTCTTCCACACCTCAGCAAGCTTCTACAGATACAACCCCATCACAGCCTTCAACACCAACCGCACCTAAAACAGAGCCATCACAGCCCACAGCAGAAAAAATCAAGCTTGTCTACGCACGCGGAAAAGACGCGACGGATTCCACCAAAAAGCTCGTGGAGGCTTTCCAAAAAGCCCATCCGAATATCGAAGTAGAAATCCGTGAGATGCCTGCCGATTCCGGGCAGAGTCATGATCAATACGTTACCATGTTCAGTTCCCAATCCTCCGAGATCGATGTATTTGACCTGGACGTGATCTGGCCGGCTGAATTCGCACAAGCGGGTTATCTTCTGCCGCTCGACCGCCTGATGGAGCAAGATGGAATCGAGACCGGAAAATATATCAAGGGGGCCATGGATGCTGGGAACTTTGGCGGCCAGCAATGGACCATGCCCAAGTTTATCGACGCGGGACTCTTGTTTTACCGCAAAGATCTTGTATCCGAAGCACCAAAGACGTGGGATGACCTGATTGCCCAAGCAAAGGCAACGAAGGGCAAGGGCGGCACGAAGTTCGGCTACTTGATGCAAGCCAAGCAATATGAAGGACTGGTTTGCAACTTTGTCGAGTTCAGTGCATCGTACGGCGGAAAAATTTTGGATGAACAAGGCAAAGTAGCGGTCAACAATCCGGCTACGATCAAAGGGTTGAAAAAAATGATCGAGGTCGTCAAATCTGATTTCGTCCCATCCAATGTCACCACATTCATGGAGCCGGAATCACACACCGCTTTCCTCGAGGGGCAGGCACCATTTATCCGCAACTGGCCGTATCAGTTCGCGTTGGCGCAGGATCAGGCCCAGTCCAAAATCGTTGATCAAGTAGCAATCGCTCCACTGCCAGCTGGCGATGCAGGCTCCGCAGCAGCACTTGGCGGTTGGATGGGCGGAATCAACAAGTTCTCGAAGCACCCGAAAGAAGCATGGGAATTCCTCAAATTCATGACAGGTCCAGAGGGTCAGAAAATATCAGCGATAGAAGGTGGGCTCGCACCAACTTACCTGCCAGCCTACGAAGACGCCGATGTTCAAAAAGCCAGTCCGTTGTTCGCCAACAAAGATTTCGTCGATGGCGTAAGCGCTGCTGTATCTCGTCCAACGACTCCGATCTATCCCAAAATTTCGGAAGTGATCCAGATTGAAGTGTCCAAAGCGCTTGCAGGGCAGCAAACAGCCGAGCAAGCGGTGCAAAACATGGAAACGCAGATGAACGACTTGATGAGAAATTAAGCGGCACCATATGGAGCTTCCAAGGGAGTCTAACCGACTTCCTTGGAAGTTGCACAACGATCAGGCAAGCCCAAGCATGCTTCTAGCGGGAAGGAAGGTGGTGAACGGATGAATCGATCAACCAAAATGTCTCTCTCAGAAAAACAGATGGGGTATGTGCTGATTTTTCCTGCACTGCTCATCATACTTGTTATCGCGATTTGGCCTGTCATGCGATCCTTTTGGATCAGTCTGCACGATATTCGGTTGAACGACCCGACGAAATCAGAGATTCACTCTTCATACGGACTAGATATGGAACGCTACGTCAGCACGTTACCCAATCTGCTCCGGTATGTAAAGAGGGAGGCGGACTCTGCAGAAGGGTCATCAAAAGAAAAATTGAACGCGCTCCAAGTGCAAATCGAGCAAATGAACACTTCCCTCAACCAAACAGGCGAGGTCGCGAGCCGATACCAAATGATCGACCAGCTATTGCTGGACTTTAAACCAGTCCCCACAGAACTCAAATATGTGAGCCTCTCGAACCTACAAACAGAGTCTATCAAAAACACCTTGGCGGAAATCAGAGCGGTCCTTTTGCAAATGAGTGAACAAAAGCTGCTTTCGAAGCCAGAGGGTGCTCTTGGCGTGATCCAAGGCATTGAAGCTTCGATAATCGAACCCAACTTTGTTGGCTTTGCCTACTACAAGAAGTTTTTAACGGACGCCCGGATGTGGGGGGCTATGTACAATACAGCATTTTTTACCGTTATTTCCGTTGCTATTGAACTAGTGCTCGGCATATTGATCGCGCTGTTGATCAATCGACCTTTTCGTGGAAGGAGTCTTGTACGAGCAACTGTGTTAATACCGTGGGCGATTCCGACTGTTATCTCCGCGATGATGTGGAAGTTTTTGTACGATGGGCAAAATGGCATCGTCGCCTATCTTTTTGAGCAGGCAGGGCTGATCGCGGATATGGGGATGCTCCTGACGACAAAGGCTGGAGCCATGTTTTCCGTCATTTTGGCCGATGTGTGGAAGACGACGCCGTTCATGGCTTTGCTCATATTCGCAGGCCTGCAAACGATTCCCCAAAGCTTGTATGAAGCAGCTTCTGTCGACGGTGCCACCCGCACCCAGCAATTTTTTCGTATTACGCTTCCGATGCTGAAATCAACCATTCTGGTGGCGCTATTGTTCCGCACACTAGATGCGTTCCGTGTATTTGACCTGATTTACACGCTGACAGGTGGGGCACCCGGGAACTCAACCGAGACCATTTCCATTTACGCGTACAAAACGATGTTTGCTCAAATGAGTTTTGGAGAAGGTTCTGCGCTTGCGGTCATTGTCTTTTTATGTGTGGCATTGATCTCCATCGGCTATGTCAAAATATTGGGAGCTGATCTGCTGAGTGATGGCAGTAGCAAATAAGGAGGTGATTGGATGGGTAAACATACAGGTCCCTTGTTTTACGTGGGGCTACTGTTATTCGTTTTTCTTGTGATGTTCCCGTTTTTATGGATTCTCCTCGCAGCATTGAAGCCACCAGCGGAGCTGTTTGGAGAGCGAGCCTTTCATTTTATCATCCAAAATCCTTCGTTGGACAACTTTGTCCGCGTCTTCACGGAAAGACCGTTTGCCCGTTACTTGTGGAATTCAACTGTCGTGGCGACGTTAACCACACTCTACTCTATAACGATCGCTTCCTTTGCTGCATATGCAATTGCCTGGCTTTCCTTTCGGGGGAAAACGGTTATTTTGGGTGTCGTACTGGCTGTGTCCATGTTTCCGCAGATCGCTACCATTTCTCCTATTTTTATGTTCATGCAATCGATGGGCTTAACGAACAGCTACATTGGCCTGATCATTCCGTATACAACCTTCGCGCTGCCGCTCGCCATCTGGAATCTGACCATCTTTTTCCGCAAAATACCGAGTGATTTGGGCGAAGCAGCCAAAGTAGACGGTGCGAGCATTTGGCAAACGATGACGAAAGTGTTTTTCCCGCTTGCTATGCCTGGGGTTTTTACGACCGCCATCCTCGTTTTTATCGCAGCGTGGAATGAATTTTTGTTCGCCTTGACGTTGAATACACAGGAAGCGATGAAGACAGTGCCTGTGGGAATCGTCATGTTTCAGGGAATGTTTACAATCCCGTGGGGAGAAATATCTGCTGCCTCCATCATTGTGACGATCCCGCTCGTAGTGATGGTGTTGATTTTCCAGAGGCGGATTATTTCAGGATTGACGTCCGGGGCAGTAAAAGAATGAAAGGGAGTCATTCGATCATTTGTCCCGCAAATGTGATTGTGTTACGGTGGAAGCAGCAATCAGAAAGCGAGTTGACGAACGCATGAATAATCTTACAAAATTTCAGATTAACAGGCCTGCCCATGAAGTGTTCGAAGCTTTCGTGGACCCGGCGAAAATCGGCAACTTCTGGTTCTCTTCCAGCTCGGCAAGGTGGGAAGAAGGGAAGCACATTACATTATTCTACGATATTTACAACGCAGAAGTAGGGATTGCCGTTCGCGAAATCAAAGAGCACAAACGAATCGTTTTCCAGTGGGCGGGAGAAGAAAATACTGTAACGATTACATTAAACGCGTTGGATGAAGCCACGACGATCATTGAAGTGAACGAAGAGGGTTTTCAAGAAGAGGATCCAGCGCTTCTACAAAAAATCGTCGACAATAAAGAAGGCTGGGTGTACGTCTTAAGCTGTTTGAAGGGGTATCTGGAGCATGGGATCAACACTTTAAGAGAAGGGCTTGTGAAATAGCCCCCGAATGTTTGCAAGACCATACGCTGAAAGAACGAGAAAGCCCGAACCAAAGTGTATCGGGCTTTTCCTTTTGCCTTATTTAATGCCGAGGGTACGCTTTTTTCGAACGAGCGTGGATATGTTCACTTGCAGCTTATCCGCACACTGCTGCATGGTGTCTGTCTCTTTCAAGAGGCGCTGGATATACGCTCGTTCAAACCGTTCGACCGCTTCTTTTAGCGGCAATAGCTCATCCATTTTAGCGAGTTGGAGAGGCAGGGCTGTCTGTTGCGTATTACGAATGGATGTTGGCAACTGATCAAAGGTAATCCGCCCATTTTCACACATGTGGAAAGAACGTTCCACCACATTTTTCAACTCGCGTGTATTCCCTGGCCAATCATAATCCATCAGCGCCTCCAACGCATCTGTTTCGATGCGCATCTCTTGCTGGTACTTCCATTCGAGCTTTTTCAAATAGTAGAAAATGAGAGCCGGAATATCCTCGCGGCGCTCACGCAAGGGTGGGATGGTAAGAGAAAGTACGTTTAGCCGGTAGAACAAATCCTGCCGAAAACGCTTTTGTTCCACCATCGCTTCCAAATCACTATTAGTGGCAGCGATGATACGCATGTTCACTTGACGAGATGTTTTCCCCCCAAGTCTGCGAATCCGTCCATCCTGCAACACATTCAAGAGCTTCACCTGTAAAGGAAAGGGAAGGTCTCCAATCTCATCGAGAAATATGGTTCCTCGATCCGCCAGCTCAAACAATCCTTCCTTTGACTGGCTTGCCCCCGTAAATGCGCCTTTCTCATAGCCAAACAATTCAGACTCAAGCAAATGCTCGGGAATGGCCCCACAGTTAATCTTGATAAACTCTCCAGTTCGTCCGCTTTGCGCGTGAATGTAATTCGCCATGACATCTTTACCAACACCAGACTCGCCTAGCAAAAGGATGGGAGAGTCGTTGGTCGCAAAGCGCTTGGCGAGTGAAGCGATTCGATGCATGAGCCCACTGCGATAAATGATCTGCTCGTCAAAGTTACCATCGGTTTGGATATGCTCCAGAGCCCTTTGATACGCCGAACTGATTTGACGTGTTTCTTCCAGCTCCTTCTGAAGCTGATTCAGTTCCGTGACGTCGCGCACATTTCCCACTACAAACAATAATTCCTGATTTGAATCGAGCAGCGGGGTAGCTGTGTTAATCGCTTGCCGACCGTTTGGATAATCGATCACGACACTATGGGTTTGTTTCGTCAAAATCGTCCGCACAGCAGAAGAGTCAGGAACAAGATGCATTTCTTTTTGCTCCATAAAGCTGAAATTATTCAGGATGTCGGCGGGAACTCCCGTGATGTTCAAGTACGCCTCATTGTAGAGTAGGACGTAGCCGTTGCGGTCACAGATCGCCAATCCATCGTGAGACGTACTGAAGATGGTTGTCAGCAATTTTGCGAGTTCATGATTATCACTGGCCTGGAAATACTTGGTTTGATACATCGAAGTCCTCCTTGGTAGGCTTGTAAACGGAATAATCAGAATTAATCATCAATGCGCAAACATGCATATGCAAAAATGATCATTTTTGAATAGTTTTGTTGTGAAATCGCTTTCAAATGTTTGGCATGTTACTTGCTCTTCTATAGGGACGAAAGCAAAAGTAAGTCGATCTGAATCACACTAACGAAAGACACTGCGGTGTTTTTCATTGAAAAAGAGAGGGATGTTTCCATGTCTTCATTATATCAGGTATTGAGTCCAGCGGGTGAGCTGGTAGGCGATCTCAAGGGGCAATTAGACGAGGCGACGATGATCAAGATGTATGAAAATATGGTGCTGGTTCGCCAGTTTGACCGCAAGTCGATTAACCTGCAACGACAAGGAAGAATGGGTACGTATGCTCCTTTTGAAGGGCAGGAAGCTTCGCAAGTAGGCAGCGCGATGGCATTAACACCTGGAGATTGGCTTTTCCCAACCTACCGAGACCATGCGGCAGCAATCGTCCATGGTCAATCCATGGCACGGGTGTTCCTCTATTGGATGGGCCACATGGAAGGGAGTATCAGTCCGAAGCATTTGAACATCATGCCGCCCTGCGTACCGATTGCGACTCAAATGGTTCATGCGGTAGGGACGGCTTGGGCGAGCAAGCTGCAAAACGAAAAGCATGTCAGCATCGCCTACTTTGGTGATGGAGCAAGCTCAGAGGGCGATTTTCATGAGGCATTGAATTTTGCAGGCGTATTTCAAACACCGACCATTTTCTTCTGTCAAAACAACGGCTTCGCCATCAGCGTTCCGTTTTCACAGCAGTCTTCATCGAAAACGATTGCACAGCGTTCGGCTGCTTATGACATCCCTGGAGTTCGGATAGACGGCAATGATATCTTCGCTGTTTGGCTGACGATGAAAGAAGCCATGCAACGTGCACTAGATGGCAAGGGACCGACGTTGATCGAAGCGGTGACATTCCGCTATGGCGCACACACAACCGCAGATGATCCAAAGAAATACCGGGATCAAGAGAGTTTGTCCGAGGAATGGCGTCAAGAACGCGATCCACTCCAACGTCTGCGTGTATATCTGGAGAATCAAGGGTTGTGGAATGAAACGAAGGAAGCAGAGTTGGTTGCACGGATGAATGAACAGATCGACGCAGCTCTTGTCGAAGCAGAGAGCTATCCGAAGTCCAAACCGGAAGACATGTTCAAGCACGTCTACGCTGAACCATCGTGGATGGCAACGGAACAGGAGAGCGAGCTCGTCAAGCCATCGAAGCAGGAGGGAATCCCCGCATGAAACGCAAACTGACGATGATTCAAGCAATCACGGAGGCTATGGATCAAAAATTGGCAGATGATTCACGCATTATGCTGCTCGGCGAGGATATTGGCGTGAATGGTGGCGTGTTCCGGGCGACGGAAGATTTGATTCACAAGTACGGTCCGGATCGTGTAGTGGACACGCCGCTTGCTGAGGCGGGAATCATCGGGGCAGCAATCGGTCTTGCCATGAACGGGAAAATTCCTGTGGTCGAGATTCAATTCCTTGCCTTCATATATCCGGGCTTTGAGCAAATTGTTTCTCATGCGGCACGCATGCGCTATCGGACTCGCGGACAGTACCATGTCCCGATGGTCATACGCACACCGTATGGAGCAGGGATTCGCGGTCCTGAGCTGCATTCGGAGAGTGTCGAAACGTTTTTTGCTCATGTCCCTGGCTTAAAGGTTGTAGCACCAAGCACACCTTATGATGCAAAAGGCTTGCTTATTGCAGCAATGGAAGATCCTGACCCGGTCATATTTTTGGAGCCGACCAAGCTGTATCGTGCATTTAAACAAGAGGTCCCAGAGGAAATGTACCGTGTCCCCATTGGAAAAGCGAAGGTCGTCCAGGAAGGCTCGGATGTATCCATTTTTGCTTGGGGAGCGATGCTTCGCGTCGCTGAGGATGCTGCGAAGCAGATCGAGCGCGAAAACGGCTTGAGTTGTGAAATCATTGATCTGCGGACGCTCTATCCATTGGATCGGGATACGATCATCGCCTCGGTCAAAAAGACTGGACGCGCAGTTGTCGTACATGAAGCGCATAAGACCGCCGGGTTGGGTGCAGAGATCATCTCCATAATCAATGATGAAGCATTGATCTACATGAAGGCTCCCGTGAAACGGATTACCGGATTTGACGTCCCCGTCCCGCAATTCAGCATTGAGGATGACTATTTGCCAACGGCTGAACGCGTGAAGGACGGAATTTTGGAAACGGCTACGTTTTAAAGAGAAGGAGCGAGTCATATGGTTGAGTTCAAGCTTCCTGATGTGGGAGAAGGTATGCATGAAGGAGAAATTGTAAAAGTACTGGTTCGCACGGGCGAATCCGTTCAACAGGATCAACCGCTGCTGGAGGTTCAGACAGACAAGGTGAATGCCGAGTTGTCTGCGCCAGTGACAGGCATTATTCGTGACATTTTCATATCAGAAGGGGAAACAGTAGAGGTCGGAACTACCCTTCTCGTAATCGATGCAGGTACGGAAGCAAAGAAGGAAGAGACAAAGCTTCCAGAAAAGGTCGTAAATCCGGATAAGACAGTCAATTTTGCCCCAGCTCGTGCTGATCACCGCCGCTCATTGGCCACACCATACGTTCGGCAGCTGGCACGGGAAATGAAGCTGGATATCGAGTTGGTCACGGGAACAGGAGCAGCAGGGCGTGTGACGGAAGAAGATTTGCGCCAATTCGCCAATCGACTGCAAAAATCAGTACCAGCCAAGTTTCCGACCTCGGCTACTGGCAATGAGCGTCTGTTGGAGGCAAGTACGGTGGAGGTTGAGACTGAACCGGTTGTTCAGCCGAAAATAGGAACCACTACTCGTGCGACCACCTCGTCGCAGGGAGATATCGAACGGCTACCTTTAAAAGGCATCCGGAAAAAGATTGCCGAGCATATGGTGAAATCAGTGACAATCATCCCGCATGTTACTTCAGTCGATGAGCTGGAGATGGATCAGCTGCGTGCTTTGCGCGAAAAGCTAAAGCCACATGCGGAAAAACGGAATATCAAGCTGACCTTCCTGCCGTTCTTTATCAAGGCGCTGGTCATTGCACTGAAGGAATTCCCGACGCTGAACGCATCGATTGACGAACCTACGAATGAAATCCTGCTCAAGCGTTTTTACCATATCGGTATTGCAACGGATACGCCGGAGGGCTTGATCGTACCAGTTATCAAGGATGCAGACCACAAATCGATTTTTCAACTCGCAGAGGAAATCGATCAGCTCGCACGCTTGGCTCGCGAAGGCAAATTGACTATGGAGCACATAACAGGCGGCACCTTCACGATCAGCAATGTAGGTCCTATCGGGGGACTGCAAGCAACTCCCATCATTAATCACCCCGAAGTGGCGATTATCAGTTTGCACAAAATGGAGAAGCGTTGGGTCGTGCGTGAGGATGAAGGAGTTATTCGCTGGATGATGAACCTGTCACTTTCGTTTGATCATCGCCTGATCGATGGCGTGACGGCGGTACGTTTTACCAACCGGATCAAGGAGTTGCTGGAAGATCCGAATCTATTGTTTGCGGAGATGGTATAGATGGTAGTCGGCGAAGTAGCAGTCGAAACAGATGTGGTTGTCATCGGCGGTGGGCCAGGAGGTTATGCAGCCGCTATTCGTCTCGGACAGCTGGGGAAATCAGTTGTTCTCATTGAAAAAGAAGTACTGGGTGGGGTCTGCTTGAATCGCGGATGCATTCCGTCGAAAGCCTTGATTCATACAGCAGGCGAATACCACAAGTTAAGTAGTCTAACTAAGCTTGGAATTCAACTGCCGACAGGGAAAACGACGTTCCACATGCCGAGCTGGCAGACGTGGAAGTCTTCTGTCGTTGCTCAGCTGAACAAAGGGGTCGATTATCTCTGCCAGGCCAACGGGGTTACGGTCGTAAAGGGGATAGCGACATTTCTCTCGAGTGATCGGATTGGCGTAGAGACGGGTGGCGATTTTGAAACGTACAAATTCAAACAAGCCATTATTGCGACAGGATCACGTCCATTCATTCCATCGTTTTTAAAAACAGATGGAGAATATATTCTGGATTCTACTGATATGCTGGCATTGGATGACGTACCGGAAACACTTGCCATTATCGGCGGGGGCTATATTGGAATGGAGCTCGGGATGGCGTTTGCCAAGCTTGGATCGCAGGTGACTGTCATCGAGGCAACCGAGCGAATTTTGCCACAGACAGCTGCGCATCTCTCTTCGGAAGTGCTCAAGCAAGCAAAACAGCTCGGGATGACGGTCAAGACCGCAACAAAGGTAGAAAAGGCTGAGGTAACGAACGGAAGAGTCACGCTCGCATGCACCTCGGAAAAGAACGGTTCCGAAAGTGTCACCGCACATAAAACGCTCGTCACCATAGGGCGAGTGCCGAACACAGGCGAACTCGGACTTGCGCAGGCGGGTGTAGAAATGGACGAGCGCGGCTACATACCCGTCACATCGATTGGCAGTACGAACAGGGCGCATATTTATGCCATCGGCGATGTAACACCTGGCCCTGCGTTAGCCCATCGTGCAACGAAGCAAGGGATTGTGGCAGCCGAGGTGATCGCAGGGCTGCCTAGCAGCGTAGATTCCCCTTTTGTACCTTATGTGATTTTTACCGAACCGCAAATAGCGGGTGTGGGGATGACACGCGAAGAGGCAGAACTTCAAGGATACAAGGTCAAGGTAGCGGCTTTTCCTTATCGGGCGAATGGAAGAGCACTCGCCATGGATGAGGGAGAGGGTTTTGCAGAAGTGATAGTGGATCAAGAAAGCCATTTATTATTGGGAATGCACGTTGTAGGTGCGGATGCCTCAAACCTGATTGGGGAGGGTGTGCTGGCACTTGAGCTTGCTGCACGTGTAGAAGATGTGGCGTTAACTATGCATCCGCATCCCACTTTAAGCGAAGTATGGCTGGAGGCTGCTGAAGCGGTGTTAGGTCATGCCATTCATATCGTAAACAAATCAAAAGTAGCTGTGAACCAATAGAACTATCGTGAAACCTTAAAGATATGTGACGGATATTCATGACAATGATCAGCCTCAGACCCTGTCAAGATTAGCATTTGCATGAATGTGCTACGCTTGAATTAATCTCGTGCAAAGGATGTGTGGTCATTATGAAATTGAATCACGTCAATCTTACGGTTACGGATGTTCCAGCTGCTTCTGATTTCTTGGAGAAATATTTTGGCTTGAAAAAGTTAGATACGTCGGATGATGCCCGTGGCGATAGTTTTGGGGTCCTATTTGACGATAACGGCCTGGTGTTTACCTTGATGAAGGGTGCCGAAGTCCAATATCCAAAGACATTTCATATCGGCTTCATTCAGGAGAGCGAAGAGAAAGTAAATGAAATCAATCAACGCTTAAAAGAAGATGGTTACAAAGTAGCACCGCCAGTAAGATCGCATGGCTGGACGTTTTACGTGAAAGCTCCTGGTGGATTTACAGTTGAGGTACTTGCGTAGCATTAAATACACATAGTTGAAAGCCTTCTTTTTTCTCACAAGAAAAGAGGGTTTTCTTTTTTATTGTTTAAACATCCGGTAAATCAGAAGGGGTGGGCGTTAAGTTGCAACTCCCACCGCTGGCTACGATAGAAAGACATTTTTTATACTTGCAGGCTCTCTTTCTTCCCATAATGGAATCCCAATTGATATGCACGGTCCAACAACAACTGCTCGATATGCGCAGGATTTTGCGCCAAGGTGTCATAAAGGAACTCAACTCTCGAATTGTCGATTCCGACGTAACCAGAGATTCCGACATTGAGGTGATGCGCTATCATTTGGTCATAACTTCTTTTTTGAAAATGATCTTCCGTTGCAGCTGCCAGACCAATCCACAATGCATGCTTATGATGCAGTTTACTTGAGCCGTAGGCAAACCCGTTGTTCCAGACGCGATCGATATATCCTTTCAACATGGCTGGCATGCTGAACCACCAGATCGGAAAAATGAAGGCTAACGCGTCGTGTTTTCTCATACGCTCCATTTCAATCTCGACCTCTTCGGAATATTTCTTATCGCCATTATTCCAATCCGGCTCATCTTCCTCCCATAATACAGGGTGAAACCCACTGCGATGCAAATCCAAAACTTCAACCTCATGCCCTGCATCTTTTAGGCCCTGAACGAAGCGTTCTGAAACGGCAAAGGTCAAGGAATTGGTTCGTGGATGGGTAACAACTGTCAGTACTTTCATTTCATACACCCTCTATCTTTGTAGTCATTTATACGGCCATCTTCTAAGGCGCTGGTATATCCGAATCATGCACCATATAATGGAATGTGAAAAGTACGCACTTTTTTGTGCTTTTAATACCAAAAAGTAACATAGGAACAAAAAGGTTCCTGAAAAAATCGTAAGCCATGAGGGAGGATAGTAAATCGATGAGACCAAAGCTCAAACATACATACCAAATTCCTTCTGAAGCAACGCTAGATGTTTTAGGTGGAAAATGGAAAACCTTGATTTTATGTCAGCTATACTACGGGCCAAAAAGAACGAGCGAATTGAAAAAACAAATGCCGGACATTAGCCAAAAAATCCTGACACAGCAGCTTCGTGAGTTAGAAGAGGATGGAATCGTCATTAGGACCGTGTACAGCCAAGTACCGCCAAAGGTCGAGTATGAATTGAGTGAATTGGGAGAATCGCTCAAACCAATTATGGATCTCATGTGTGAATGGGGCGAACGTTACCTACGCGGGGAAATACCGGGCAAAGAAGTTGCAGACCCTGCAAAAAACGCGGTTAGATACAGAGCTATTCAAGGAATTTGACAGAAAGATCAGAAATTGGCAAGAAAAGCAGATTGTTTCAGCAGCGTGGGTTCAAGAGTCGATTCAGCCAAAATTTCGGACATACGAGAGGATTGGGTCTTACGGCTTGTTGTGTTCAGCAGTGAGCTGTACGACCATTCTTTGCGGCCTTCTGCTTTATTCAGAAAGTACATACTTGCAGCTGAATAGAGCGAAAACCAGTTCAGGGCACGAGCAGGTCCTTCGAACTGGTTTCTTTTTACATGAAACATTTTATTTGGGTGGTGCGTCTGTATGGACAAGAGTTGACTGGCAGAATGGCTAGCAGGAGGAAGATGTTGCTGTACACAGATGCGCAGGATTTGCCAAGCCCGTCCAAGGATGCATTCAAATAAAGCATCAAGCAGGATACAAGTGGATAAGGAAGGTATTGTGTACCCATAATACCTTTGACAGACAACAAAGAATTCGGGGTGTTTAGAATGAAAAAATGGAAACTGTTATCGCTCATGCTGATTACCGCAATGGGGTTAAGCGCATGTGGCGGTCCTGCTGCACCGGATGTGCTGGAGCAAGTAGAAGTTGTACCGAAACCTACGTATACAGTAGGGAGTGAAGTCATCTTGAAAGCAAGTCACCAACCAGGGATGCAAGGGGCGAAAGCAAAAATCGTGGGGGCTTACGACACGACGGCCTATTCCGTTACCTATACGCCTACAACGGGTGAGCCCCCTGTGAAAGGTTATAAATGGATCATTCAAGAAGAAATCAAGAACCATATCCAGCAACCGTATAATCCGGGAACGGAAGTCGTCTTGAAGGCGGATCATGTGAAAGGGATGCTCGATGCATCAGCCAAGCTTGATACGGCAAATACAACGACTGTCTATATGATCGATTACACTCCCACGACAGGGGGAGGAGAAATAAAGAACTACAAATGGGTAACGGAGGATGAGATATCACCAGTCAAATGATCGATGCCATCCTTTTATGGAAAAAGGCAGCCGCGGCTTTTTCAGCGCCAAAGCTGCCTTTCTGCTTTTCCATTGATACGAGCTATTTGCTGTTACATACGACGAGACTTCCACTCAACGAGCATTTGGTTGAGAGATTCCCTGTATAGCTCAATTGCTTCCAGCATCTCATGGAATCGCTGCATAACTAGCTCACTATCCTGCAAATTTTCAATTTGCATTCCTTTTTCTATGATATTCTTTAATGATAGGATTCGCTCTAAACCCTGTATAAGCTCTTCCTCAATTGTGTCTGGTGCCATGATGTAATAGCTCACACGGTCGCCTGTCACACTCTTTTTTTCCGCGAATCCAATTTTCAAAAGCATGCGCATATTGGTAGACACGCTTCCGAGACTGACTTGTAATGTAGTGGCAATCTGCTCGGATGAAAGGGGTTCCTGAGAGACCATCAACAGTCCAATAATCCGGCCAGCAATTCTGGATAATCCTTGATTTTCGTGATGGAGAGCCATTTCTTCAATCAATTGCATTGTTTCCGCCGTTAATTTGTCCAACTTCATGACTCCTTTTTCCTCGTTTTGCCCGATTTCCATGCTTTTGTCTATTATACTACCAATAGTCATCGCTTTCTTCAGAAAATACCAAAAGAAAATGCACCTGCTCTTTTGACAGGTGCCCACGTCATTCCTTATTTTAGTGGCGTGGAAGTAGTTTCATGGGTTTGACGAAGATATTCCATGATCATCAAGGCAGAACCTAGCTGGACACCGCATAATTCGCGCAGCGGACGCATCGACCAGTTAAAAAAGGAGAGTAGCTCTTGTAAGCCTTGATTCAGCCATTGTTCTGAATCTGCTCGAATCTCCGAAAGGGCGATGTTGTCGGGCTGGGCATCCAGCATGCGGATAAGCATGCTACAGCAGCATAGAGAACTCCAAAAAGTGCGTAGTTTCAGGTCAAACATTTCAGCTACTGTTGCGAAGCGTGCTAAAGCTGCATCACTTTCAGCTGATTGTAAATGATGGGATCGAACTTCCTCCATACCGATCAGAAAATCCTCTACAGACCGCTGAAATTTGGTTGGTACCGTTATGAATACCTGTGCGTTTTGGTACTGTTTGGATAAAAAAGCAATCTGTTCCCCTTCCAGTTTGGCTATGTCCAGCGTAGCATCCTTGTAGCTATGAGTGGTTTCCGATTTATCTCCCATCCTTGGATCCGTAAACAACGATATTTCCGAAACAAGGCAAAAGGTATCGTAACGTGTCCCAGCATAATCGCGCGATGAGCCCCCCATGAGGATTGCTTTCGAAGGGTCTTCTCCAGTAGGCAGGATACTTTGGTAGTAATCGTACATAGCAGACAGCTCAGGTAGCAGATAAAAACCGGCTTGGATAGGGGGCATGAATGGTGCCTCCGGTTCGCCGATCATCAGCGGTAATTGATGATCATGGGTCAGTTTTATGATCTGTTGGCACAATGCGTCGGGAAGAGGAGTCGATACATAATAAAACGTTCCAGTTTGATCGGAGCTGTGCAAGCTGTTGAGGAAATGCGGCTTGGCTTCATCAATCGCCCGCATAAATGCTACGGTTTCAGGAATGGGCTCGCTGAAGCTGAACGTTTTATACGCATACGGGAATGTCCATTCAACTTGTTCGTGCATACTGGGACGATAGTAGTTGCGGATGTAACGATCTGGAGAAAACGGGCCGCCGTACCAACCTTCATTCAGTCGGCAACCATCTACATCGATTTCTTTGATGATATAAAAGGTATAATCCATTTGCTCTAATAGGGCTGAATCCTCACATAGCTTTTTGCTGAGATACTCTAGCGATAGAGCTCCAATCGGCTCATTTGGATGCGGACAACCGACGAACAGCGCGCGATGCTGGCCATTTCCAATTCGCAGCATAAGGATGGGGTGTCCTTCTGTTGAGTGACCGATGGTACTGAGGGAAACAAGATCTGGATAGGCGGCTGCTAGTTCACGGGAAGAGGTGTCCAATTCCTCAATGGTTAGAAAATGTGAAAAATCAGGCATTTCTTGTAACAGTTTTTGAATGAAATCAGTCAAGCTCCTCACTCCTTTTGAGATGGATAAGAAAGGATGAAACAAGTGCAATTCCTGCACCTACCAGCAACAGGGAAAAACCGGCTTGAAAGGAGAACGCCTGAATAAATGCGCCCATCGCGATTGGTGTAAAAATACTTGCCAGCTTTCCTCCGGTTAACAGAATTCCACTAG
This sequence comes from Brevibacillus sp. AF8, assembly GCF_021270385.1. Taxonomy (NCBI): domain Bacteria; kingdom Bacillati; phylum Bacillota; class Bacilli; order Caryophanales; family Paenibacillaceae; genus Brevibacillus; species Brevibacillus sp. AF8. The sequence continues at coordinate 52,535 of NZ_JAGQDN010000001.1, forward strand.
CAGTACCCAAAGCATCTGAGGGAATGATACGCATGGTAAGGCCAATAATGGGTTGAGTGGTAAGGGAGAGAAAAAACAAAGAGATCGACTCAAACAACAGAAACTGGTTGACATTGTCAGATAGGATCATAAGTGTAAGGAGAATCGTTGAGAACAGAAGGGACGGAATGACCATCGATCGAAACTTTTGATGAAAATAACGGTCAAACAACCAACCTCCTGCCAAATAGCCAAGCATGGAAATGAGAAGAGGAAGCGATGCGTATAAGCCTGATTGGGTAATAGCAAGATGTTTTTCCGTTGTTAAGTAAGTAGGTACCCATGTCAAGCATCCAACCATCACGATTTGAATTCCGCAGAGCATACTTGTTAGTTTCCACAAATGCCCATTACGGAAAAGAGACATGAAAGGGATGGGGTTCGACTCTGATGATGCTGAGCATGATGGTGATTCCTTCACGAAAGGACGGGGAAGGGATATCCAGAGAATGGGGGCCAAGAGCAGGCCGATTAATGCTGTAACAAAAGTAGCTTCCTGCCATCCCAGTATCGCAATCAATGGTGCTACTAGAAAAGGGGCAAGTCCAGTCCCAATTGGTTCAGCTGATGAAACGATGGAGACTGTGGTCGTACGGATGTTTGCAGGTGTTCGTTCGGCAATCGCTTTTAACATAGCAGGCATTAGGGGGGCATCGATAAACCCCAACAAAAATCGGATGACGAGTAAGGCTGCAAAACTTGTGACCGCCCCTGTAAGCGCAGTCAATATTGCCCACAGTACCAAGTTGATTACAATAATTTGCTTCGATCCTCGTTTATCAGCAATGATCCCTCCCGGAATGGTAAAAATCGCGAAGCCTAAAAAATAAACACTGATGATCGCACCTTGCTCCACTGGATTCAGATGAAATTCTTCTCCAATAAATGGCAGCGCAATAATGATGCTGTACGAGCCAAGAACCCCAACGAGTATGGTGACAAACAAGAGCACAGCACTGATCGAAGTAGTTTTTTTCATGTGCATCACTTCCTAAAAGATGTTATGAGTATTATATTAAGTATTTTCAGTAATTTTAGTCAATACTGAAATTACTGAAATGAATGTCGGCTGAAAAAACTTCAAAGCCATGAGGTGCGGTTATGGAGGTTCCTTATGGCAATGAGATTCAACTGCACATATAATTGGAAGCCGCTGAGAGCTACATTTCGAAAAACGAAAACGACCTGTGGGTTGCACGAATGGTTTTCCATCGTGTTACCTACAGGTCGTTTCATGATCTCATTTCGTAATAGATTGTATCCGTTATGATTTAGTACTTTCTTGTGAGAATTCGAGAATGCTCTCCGTCTACAGTGATTTCCCAGCCTCTTGGGATTTCATAAGCAAAGGCTGGCGAAGGGTGTTTGACCGCTTCAATGCTGGATTCAGTAGGGATACTGGTGATATTGACGATTTGTTTTTCATAGAGACTTACATTTACCACGACCCAGCCATATGGTACAGGCACCCCGGTACCGACCCATTTATTCTCCAGCTCGTGAGGTTGGTACCGTTTTTTATTCTCATTTCTGATATCGATATAAGCCTGTCTCTTGCTGTTATAACCTCGACCGATTTCTACCCAACCAGAAGGGATGTTAAAGCTCAAGCTTCTTTCCACTTGCCCATAATTCGCGCCATTAATATATTTCGCTACTTCATATCCAAGCTGTGTTCCACGATGTGGCTCTTTTTCAATCGAAATCCATCCATTCGGAAAGAACGTATCGTATGCCACTACTAACGTATCACCGTACTTCCAGTTTCCATCAAAGATATATTTTTGTGGACGGACGTTAGAGTCTTTTCCCTTTCCTACCGCATCCGCTGCTTGAGTCGGGACGAACAGGAATGATGATGCCAAGACGAGAATACCCAGACTTCTTACCACTTTTTTCATGATTTACTCCTCCATATGAATGCGAATAAGAAAAAAGAATTTCAATAAGCATGAGAATTCTAAACACATTTGAAAATACCTTCTTTTATGGAAAAAAATTCTTATTCCAGCAAAACGATTGTTGCGAGGGTACACGAGTTTTCAATAGAATCGCAGTAAAAAAACGGAAATATTACTTGTTGAAACGTATAAATGAATATGTTATGATGCTGTTAACTTAATGACTGGAGCTGAAGAGTATAATGGATAATTTTCTTGCTTAAAAAATAAAACAAACTGCGATATCTTTCGCATGTTTTATTCTTTATGTGCAAGAAAGTTACTTATATCTCTTCACTCAAACAATATATCCTTATCTAACTTCATTTTTTGAGTTGGATTTGCTGTATTTATTTGAGCTACAAGAGAGTAACTTTCTTGTAGCTTTTCTATTTTTTGCATGCAGGGGGATGATTGTATGTCATTAATCAATGTAAATAACTTGACGTTTGCCTATGAAGGCAGTTTTGATAACATTTTTGAAAACGTGAGCTTCCAAATTGATACGGATTGGAAATTGGGTTTTACGGGAAGAAACGGCAGGGGGAAGACAACTTTTCTCAACCTGTTGCTTGGTAAATATGAATACAGCGGGAAGATTAGTGCCCATGTCAGCTTTGAATACTTTCCTTTCCAAGTCGAGAACAAAGAATATCTGACGCTTGATATCGTTCAAGACATTGTCCCGGACTATCAGCTATGGGAATTAATGCGCGAATTCTCCCTCTTAAAGGTTTCAGAGGATGTTCTATATCGTCCATTTGAATCTTTGTCTAACGGGGAGCAAACGAAAGTGATGTTAGCCGCCTTATTTCTAAAGGAAAACAGTTTTTTGTTAATTGATGAACCAACCAATCACCTCGACATGCATGCAAGGGAGCTCGTCAGTGATTATCTCCATTCCAAAAGCGGTTATATTCTTGTTTCTCACGACCGAGCATTTCTGGACAATTGTGTCGATCACATCTTGTCCATCAACAAGACGAACATCGAGGTGCAAAAAGGGAATTTCTCCGATTGGTGGGAAAATAAACAGAGACAGGATAACTATGAACTCGCTGAGAACGAGAAGCTCAAAAAAGACATTAAACGCTTGTCGGACGCAGCGAAACGTACGAGCAACTGGTCGGACGCTGTGGAAAAAACGAAAAATGGTACCTTAAATTCAGGCTCTAAGCTCGACAAAGGCTACGTGGGTCACAAAGCTGCGAAAATGATGAAACGCTCTAAATCAATTGAGCAAAGACAGCAATCTGCGCTGGAAGAAAAGTCGAAGCTCCTGAAAAACATTGAAAGCCATGACAGCTTAAAGATTGCACAGCTTGCTTACCATAAGAACCAACTTGCTGAACTGGATAAGGTTTCGATTCGTTATGGGGAGAAGTTGGTTTGCTCAGATATTAGTTTTACGATTGAGCAGGGGGAGCGTATCGCGCTGTCAGGCAAAAACGGCTCTGGCAAATCCAGCATTCTCAAGCTCATTTGCGGGGAGAACATCGATCATACTGGTGCCTTCCGAAAGGGGAGTCAGTTGAAAATCTCGTATGTATCCCAAGACACTTCGCATCTAAAGGGCAATCTGACGGATTTTGCCCAAGAAAACGGCATTGATGAAAGCCTGTTTAAATCGATTTTGCGAAAGCTGGACTTTTCCCGCGTACAATTTGAGAAGGACATTTCCGCATTTAGCGGCGGCCAGAAGAAGAAAGTATTGATTGCGAAAAGTCTTTGCGAGAAAGCCCATCTCCATATTTGGGATGAGCCGCTTAACTTTATTGATGTCATTTCGCGCATGCAAATTGAAGAGCTGCTTCTCGAGCACTCGCCAACGATCCTTTTTGTCGAGCATGACAGGGAGTTTTGCAATAACATTGCTACAAAGATCGTTGAACTGTAATTGGACGAAAAGTCTCTAAAAGAAAGAAGGTGGGGAAAACCGTTTCGTTTTCCTCACCTTTCTTTGTAATGTCTTCTCCAAATGTAGGAACGACTGCTTCTGCTGGAGGGGGAATTTGAGCAATCGAGAAGAAGTACTAAGTGGTGAAATGTGGTAATCTTTTGATAATAATTTTGAAAGAATGGCGGAGATTCGATGGGGAAGATAATGGCAAACGTAAGCAGCACATTGAATGGTATTTATACGGGGCCGACAGGAGAAGAAGACAATATGGTTAGCTGGGCGTTGCCTGGAATTATCGACGCCACAGATGATGGTCTTGCGTTCTTCCAGAGGGTTGACGCCATCTTGATGGGGCGAGTCACCTATGAAGGCTTTGCAAGCTATTGGCCGTTTCAAGTGGGGGATTGGGCTGATGCAATGAATAAGACTCAGAAGTTTGTAGTAACCAATAATCGTGAGTTTACAGAAGTTCATTGGGGGAACTACACCGAGACGATTACACTCCTTCACTCTGATGTCATGACAAAAATACAACAGCTAAAAACACAAGTCAAAGGTGATATCATTGTTCCTGCAAGTGCGGGTCTTGTTCAAAGTTTGATCAATGCTGATTTGCTTGATGAACTCCGGATAATCATTCATCCGGTCTTAATGGGCAGCGGCAAACATTACTTTGACAACATCAACACACGTCACGACATGAAGTTGCTAGAAACAAAGCTTTATGGAAAAAGCGGGTCCATACAACTGCGATATGAGATCGGAGAGGCACAAGTAAAATAAATGGTTGTGTTAACAATTAGTTGTACTCTGGAAGAATAAAAAGCCCCATTTCACGGATAGAGAAATGGGACTTTTTATTGTTTTGCTCTAATTCGTCCGCAAAGCAGGGTACACAAAAGCCTTTAACGTAACGCCTGTAAAGGAACATCCGGAAGCCTTTGGATGACCGCCCCCACCGTAATGTTGGGCGATCACCGACAGATCCAGGTCTTCGCGTATGGTTCGAAAGCTGATTCTGCCTTTTCCAGGATCGAGCATCGCGACGAAATCAATCATTTCCGCATTTTTACATAAGAAATTGCCTGTCGTGGAGTGATATTGCTCAAGGAAAACCACGCCTACTTGATATGTTTTTGGCTCATCTAAATCGATTTCTACGGGGATCAGCTTCATTTGCTTCAGCTTTTTTTGTTCAAATTCATCGATTCGCTTTTCTTCTGTATAGATGAGAATAGATTCTACTTCATCAAATACAAATTGGTCTGTATTGGCACCATCAACACGCAAGCGTCCTAGCACATTTTGAATAAACGTGTCTCGCTCGATCATATAGAATAAAATGTTCAGTTGATTAGCCTGTACAGTACCGGTTGCATCCCAATCCCACGTATCAAAGGCCCGAACCAGCTCCACATAGTCAGAGAGAACGCCAGTAGGGGTCAGATACCCCTGGTTTACCAGGTAATCATAATAAAGGCTCGTTGCCGAAGTCTTTTTCCCTGATTCTTCCGTAATAACTTTTGCCCATTCGTACTTGGAAGCCAACGGCAAGGCAGTTGGGTGATGATCGATCAAGACAAACGCATGTCCTTGATCGACCTTTTTCTGAATAAGCGATCCGACCTCGTCAGTGACACTTACATCGGTAATCATCACGTACGCATCGGGGGTAAGCTCTTCTTCGATAAACTTTTGAACTTCTTGATTGACAGTGTAAGGAGTCACCCCGCGGTAATCGACTTCTTGATTGGAAAAAGCAATTTGACTAAGAATTGCACAGGATACGCCATCCAAGTCCTTATCACTGAAATGAATGATTTTTTGATGATTCATGAAGTATCTCCTTAGGAATCCGTCTGTCGTCCGAATTGTACTGCCTTCATTCATCTTTCCCATTCAATAAGACGTGCTTGCACGAAGACAACAATTGGTGATTATTTGCAATATTACTTTGGTTTTATTATAATGCTTTGGTTAAAAGCACTCCACGTTAGTTCAATCGGTCGGGCGTGTTCGCGTATGTTCGTGATCGCTCTTATTTCTATTACGGGAGTAAAGCAATGGAGAGAAAAAGTAAAAGGTGGTCTTCAACATGAAAAAGTCTACATGGATCCCGGCTGTACTCCTGCTAGCAGTCCTGACTGCTTGCGGCAACACGCAGCCTACAGAGCAACCAAAAAATCAAAATCAGGCGGCAACAGGTACCCAACAGCAAGCGGGTGAAACAACTACGCAAAAACCTGAAGAAACGAAAAAAGAAGAGCAACAGGTGATCGCTACTCCACAAGAAATCGTCGTGTACAAGCAAGGGGAAAAAACATCCCTAAAGCCGGAAGATGACAAGTTCAAGGAAATTCTTGCGCTCATGAACAAACGCTTTGAAACACCTGCGGACCAAATGCGTTTTGACGAGAGCACCCAAGCGGTGGAGAAGGACAAGAAAGAGGCTTTGGCAGTAGAATTCAACTACGCTGAAGTAACGACAAACACTTTGCCAGCGACTGTTAATACAGATAACAAAGCGGAAGTAAAGGCGAAGACACTGTTCTTCGTATTGAGTGGAGAAAACAAAGACCATATGTTTGATTCAGAAGATGGCAAAACTTATGGAACGGCACCGTTGCACTTGACCGAATCCACTGAACTGACCGAGCTATTGAATAAGTAAGCAAACTACCCAGACTGTTGAGCAATCGGCAGTCTTTTTCTATCTGTACTGCCTGATCAAAGAAAACCCTCTTGATCTTGGGGCAAACGATCAAGAGGGAAGGGCATGACAATCTATTTCCTTTTTTGATCCGGTTCGGATTGCACGACAGTTAACGTCGTATCACCATCGGTCTCCACCAGATGCTTCAACATAGAGAGCTTATTGTTCCAAAACTGCTCGTAAAAGGAAAGCCACTGCTTTACTTCCGTCAGAGGACCGGGATGCAACCGATAGATTTTCTCGCGACCTACCTTATGTCCTGTAACCAAATCTGCGTCAGCAAGTATATGAAGATGCTTGACTACAGCCGTTCGGCTTATGGGGAAATGAGAGGTAATCGCTGAGATCGGCAATTCTTTTTCAGCGAGCAAGCGAAGTACTTCCCGACGAGTAGGGTCAGCGATCGCTTGAAATACATCAACCTTTTCTGCTGAAGCAGACATTTACCCTTCCACAACCTTTTTCAGACGTTCGTGTACAATACCAACCCAACCTTGATTCATCTTCTCGCGAATCATTGAGCTCTTCGCGTTTGCTTTTCCGATAATCTCATCTGCCGCTTTCCATCCACCATGAATGAGGGTAAACTCCGTTTTTTCTCCCAGTTCTTTTAAAAGAAACGAGACGACCCACCCGTCTGTATCCCAAGCAAAAGAAAGGCGATGTGGTGCTTCTACTTCCAACACTTTGCATGGAGACGGCCCAAAAGGGGATTGGATATGGAACTCATGACCTACCACTGGTTGAAAATCATTGGGCATAAACCAAGCAGAAATGGCTTCCGCAGTGGATACTTTCTCCCATACCTTTTGAATAGGGGCGTCGAAAACGATGGTTTGTCTAATATCTTCTACGGCTTGTTGATTGTTTTGTTCCACGATAAAATCTCTCCGTTTCGTAGTGAAAATCTAACACCCTTTGGTTATACTTTAAAATAATATAACACCTTTTGGTTATATGTAAATGGTATTTTTCCTCCCATTCATGAATTATATTCGGCTGGGAGTAGGCTAAAAATGTACGAATGTGCTCGAAACTCGCAAGAAAAGGGTATAATAAATTGGCAAAATGTATCATGTGTACGTTACGTCCATGTAAATAACGCCAATCGATAAAAGGAGATCCAATGACAGACAAAAAAGCAACAATCGAACCGGGATGGAATTTTGATAACAGCTATACAACGCTGTCAAAATCGTTTTTTTCCAGGCTCAATCCACCTCCTGTACGATCGCCGAAACTAGCCATTCTCAATGAACGTTTGGCAAAAACGCTTGGGCTGAATGTCGAAGCTCTGCAAAGCGAAGAAGTCATAGCCATGCTTGCGGGAAACAAAACCCCAGAAGGCGCAATGCCTCTTGCCCAAGCATATGCGGGACACCAATTCGGTCATTTTACCATGCTAGGCGATGGCAGGGCTCTTCTTCTTGGTGAACAAATTACACCCTCCGGCGAGCGCTTTGATATCCAACTGAAAGGTTCAGGCAGAACACCTTATTCACGCGGCGGTGACGGTAGAGCAGCCCTTGGCCCGATGCTGCGCGAATACATCATTAGCGAGGCCATGCATGGACTCGGAATTCCTACTACGCGGAGCCTTGCAGTAGTGACAACGGGCGAGTCTGTCTATCGCGAAACCGAGCTGCCTGGTGCTATTTTGACGCGTGTCGCTGCCAGTCATATCCGAGTAGGGACGTTCCAATTCGCGGCAAGATGGTGCTCCATAGAAGATCTCCGTGCGTTGGCTGATTACACGTTGCAAAGACATTTTCCAAAGATCGCAGCAGAAGAAAACCGCTACCTCCTCTTACTGAAGGAAGTCATCCAGCGTCAGGCTGCGCTGATTTCCAAGTGGCAACTCGCAGGATTTATTCACGGAGTCATGAACACCGACAACATGGCAATCAGCGGCGAAACGATTGATTACGGTCCTTGCGCTTTTATGGACACATATGACCCTGCAACTGTATTTAGCTCCATTGACGTTCAGGGTCGGTATGCTTACGGAAATCAGCCGTACATTGCTATGTGGAATCTTTCTCGTTTTGCGGAAAGCTTATTGCCGTTGTTGCATGAAAATGAAGCGCAGGCTGTAAAAGTGGCCGAAGATGCACTTGCCGAATTTAGCAAACTGTATCACAGCCATTGGCTCACAGGAATGCGGGCAAAGCTCGGATTGTTCAACGAAGAGGAGCAAGACGAAGCGTTGATCGAAGGTCTGCTCAACATGATGAAGGACCACCATGCTGACTATACGAATACATTCCGTGCTTTCACGCTTAATCAACCAGAAGAAACTGCAATGTTTGGCACGAGCGAATTCACGGAATGGCACGAGCAGTGGAAAGCACGACTAACAAGACAGCCAGAGGACACCGCTGCGGCACAACTGGTAATGAAAAAGAGCAACCCGGCAATCATCCCACGGAACCATCGTGTAGAAGAAGCATTGGAAGCAGCGTGGAAAGAGGGCGACTACACGGTGATGGAACGACTCCTGGAGGTCCTTTCCAATCCATATGCGTACACGCCTGAACAGGTAGAATACACGACTTTACCAGCGGAATCGGCATGTCCTTACCAAACGTTTTGCGGTACATGATAGTATGCAATCAGAGTCCAACGATCTTTCACATGTTGGACTCTTTTTTCATACGTCGGATTCGCGCTAAAATATGGGAAGCTGAAGAAAAAAGGAGCAATTGCTTTATGGATAAAAAAGCAAAGCAAATCTTGATGAAAACATTTTGGAGCAGCAACGGGTGGAAGAGTCGCCCATACGATTTTTCGGGAGCAGATTTTGAATACGCCAAAAGCAAAGGTCTCATGTTTGATCTGCAGACAATTAGTCACGAAGAGTGTATAGACAAAATCATTACTCTGCATAAAAAAGTGACGAAAGAACAAGCCGCCGCTGCATTTTTGCACAGTCTCTCGACGCGAAAGGTGTACCTGCGCAGCGCCTTGTCTAGCTGGGCTTTGACAGAGTCTTTAAAAGCCCATGACTTCGAAAGTAACGTCGGCAAGTATACAAATCCAGAAAACGGCACCTATTTCGCCATGTACGGAGACTGCCATAAGTGCGACCGTTATTATATCGCTGGACGAGAGTTATATACCGAAGAAGATTTGAACGTTTTGAATTTTGAAAGAATCAAGTGGGGAGGTATCCGCCTAAACTATCTACCGTACCTCATGCTTGATCTGGAGCTGTTAAGCAAGGAAGAAAATCTTTCCGTACAGGAAGAAGATGTAGCAATTCTCCGTCAGGTGCTAGCCATCATTGCCAGCAGTGAACCAACCGATGCCGCCCGTCAATTGGAGAAGCGCCTCCATGGTGTCTTTGCATCTAGCAAAAACGAACGGGATGTCTTCATGGAAATTCTTGCATCCGCCGGGATCTTGGCGCCAAGCAAGGACAGACCAGGGCGTGGCGGGAAGAACGACTTTTTTGCCGTAGTAAATTGGCGCGGCGAAGATAGCTATTCCGAGCAAGCTATCCAGAACTTCTTTGGCCCATGGCTGTAAAGAACGGAAAATCTAGGAACAAAGAAGGGTGCCATCAATACGCGAAGTGTGTATAATATTGGAAAAGCATGTCGAAAGTTTGTTTTTATTGAAAGGAGGTGAGATATAAGTGAAAAAGAAATTAATCGTCCTGTCAGGCATTGCGGGCAGTGGCAAAAGCAAGTGGGCACAAGAAATTGCCAAAAAGGAACGGGCAACAATCGTGTCTACGGATGAAATTCGTCAGAACTTATTTGGTGACGAGCGAAAACAAAAAAGATCAGCACAAGTATTTTTTGAGGTCTATTCGAAAATCGCAACGGAGCTGGCGAATGGAAAGAATGTCATTTTAGACGCAACCAATATTGACAGAGAGAAAAGAATGAAGGTCCTTGCCAAATTTCCCGATGTCCAGAAGGAATGCTATTACGTCGATGTTCCCTATACCGTTTGCCTAGAGCGCAATCGATCCCGAAAGAGAACCGTAGACGAATACATCCTGGCGAAGATGCGGAAGAACTTCCATTTTCCCATTAAGAATGAGGGCTGGGATCACATTCATCTCTTGCACGAGCCAGTTCCTTATTCCATTGAAAAAGAAGAATTCGTTCAATTGCTTCAAAAAGAACCCTCCTATGAAGAGCTGTTTGAAAGGTTGAATGCCATTCCCATCTTCAAAGAGATGTATCAATTTAATCAGGAAAACCCTTATCATCAGTACCCTTTGTGCAAGCATACCTATCATGTTTTCGATTATGTAAACGCCTTTTACACGGAAGAAGACAAATTTCTCATGCAAGTGGTCGCCTTATTTCACGATACAGGAAAACCATTTTGCAAAACCTACAAGCCGATGAAAGGCCATTACTCCTACTTCGGACATGAGCATGTTTCTGCGCAAATTGCTTGTCATTTCTTAAAAGAATTAGGATTCGAAGATGATTTTATTTTCGAAGCCGTCAACCTGATTCAAATGCACATGAAGATTAACTATGGAACTCAGCAAGATATTTCCGAGATTTATCATTTGTTGGGCGAAGAGTACCTGTGGAAGCTGTACTTCTTCAAGGAAGGAGATGCCTATGCCAAATAAGGAGGTGAATAACGTTGTTGAAAAAATATCCGAGAACCTTTCATCTACCCTGGTCAAGAAGTAGAACCGACGACGATAAAATCTTGAGTTCAGTGTGTCACTTCGAGGGGAAACAAGTAGTCGTAACAGAAAAGCTGGATGGAGAAAATACCACGCTGTACCGAAATCATATCCATGCAAGGTCACTCGATAGCAAAGATCACGCATCTAGACATTGGGTAAAGATGCTTCACGGGACGATTTCGTTTCATATCCCGGAAGGCTGGAGAATTTGCGGGGAAAACGTATATGCGCTGCACTCCATCTACTACGAATACCTAACGAGCTATTTCTACGTGTTCTCGATCTGGAATGAAAACAATGAATGCTTGTCGTGGGATGAAACGGTAGAATGGGCCGAACTACTGGGCTTAGAAACAGCACCTGTCTTATACAGAGGGATTTGGAAGGAAGAGACCGTAAAAAGTTGCTACACCAAACAATCTGCCTTCGGCGGAGAACAAGAGGGGTACGTGGTACGGGTAACGGAGAGGTTTCCGTACGAAGATTTTAAACAATCTGCCGCCAAGTTTGTGCGCAAAAATCATGTGCAAACCGACCAGCACTGGTTATCGAAGCCAGTCGTTCCAAATGGGCTAGCACAAACATATTAAAGACTTTGATATTGAAGGGAATGAGAACGATGTAATTTGCTAAGTAGTATTGACCGTCTAATAGAGTATCCAAATTTCATTTTGGCTATTGTTAAGACAGTCATTACATAGGAGGCGTGAGAAATGAACGAAGAGATGAACGAAGAATTGAATGAAGAAATGATGTCAGCTGGCTGGGATGCCATTGATCAGGAGATGCGAAAGATTTATGGAGAGCAGGAGCCTAAACATTACGGCACGCTTATCTCGTATGCACTGGGTGGTCCCGATCCATTAGATGGAATTAGCGCCTACAAAGCGGACGAGCCTTACCCGCATTGGCATTTTGTGACTTATGGGTTTACTGAACTGTATGAAAAAGAGTCCGAGAATGAAGAGGAAAGCGGTTTTGGCTTTGAATTGACGTTTCGATTGGCTCGTAAAGACGACGAGGAGGAACCGCCTGCCTGGGCGCTGAATTTGCTTCAAAATATGGGGCGTTACGTATTCAACACGGGCAATGTTTTTCAAGCAGGTGATCATTTGGATGCAAACGGTCCGATATGCTTGGGTGCCGATACCCAACTGACTGCGCTCGCTTTTGTCACAGACCCACAGCTTGCCGAAATCGATACGCCGAATGGGCGGGTGCAATTTTTGCAAATGGTAGGAATCACTGGTGATGAACTCGATGCAATGATGGCTTGGAATACACGTGGTGTGCTTCAATCTGGCTTGCCGTATATGCCTTCCTACATAACCGATCTCGAGCGTGATTCTCTCCTTTGCAACTCTACAGTTTCTGATGCTGTTCAAAAAGGAATGGAACAAGAAGGCTCCAACACTGCCTATTTGTTTGTCAGCCAGCTTGGCTGGGAGCCAGGGAAAAAAGGCTTCTTGAAAAAAGCACCTTCGACCCTGAGCTTGGGAGCTAAGCAAGCGGAAGTCATCGGAAAAATTCTCCGCGGACGTATGCGAAAAGGAGAAAGCCTGAGCCTGCTGGGACCTGATGTCCGCATTGTCTTTGAGTCAGGAGCCAATCCTGAATGTATTCCAGGAGAGGACGTTATTCGCTTTGTTCTCGATGATGCGACAACGATTGCGCTTACCAAGCAGTTGCTTCCAAAGGAAAGCAGCTTTGAGATTCCTTCCCTGAAAGGAATTGCCATCAACATTGTGAAAACCAATATTACCGATAGCGAGGGCAATGTCGTCAAGGTCATCGGTTAAAGGCGACAGCGCTGTTTTTTGCGAGGAGGAGAGTCAGTCAATGCATGAGGCAGCAGAAGCATTTCTAAACGAAGTATGGACTTCTATCCAAGAAATTTACCAAAAAGAGAACCAGCGGATCAAAGAGATCAAAGACTGGAGTCTACTGCAGGCGGGGGTCAAAGACTACCTGAGAGTGGCGTGGAGAAAAGGAAAACTCAATTGGGCCAATGGCAAAATCCACGTGGATGTCCACGAACCTTTCAGTTGGAGTGACGACTCGTACAAATACGATGCTGGCTCTTATATCGAGGAGCTTACAGAGGAAATGCTCATGAATGAGTTTTTCCCCGCACTGTGTGATCGAATGGAATCCCTGTTCCATTCCACCGATTATGATTCTCACTTTTTTAATTACCGCTTCGAGCTTGTTTTCGAATTTGAGTGGAAACAATCGGTGCAATGCCATGCTCGCCATTTCATAAACGAGCGAAAACGCGAGAGTCTAAAACAAGTACTGGATCAATTTATCGAAACAAAAATTAAAGCGGAGCTTCCTGTACGTCCGAAAGAAAGAGACGATTTCTTCTTCGCTCATTGCCTCGTCAATCCCGATTTGATGGAACAAAAGCAGGAGCTTGTCGAACCACTCATCCAGCGTCTTAGCGAAAAGCTGCGCTCCAACAAAGAACGCAGTGATTCGTGGACATACCACTATACTTTGGCTTTAAAAGGCTGGGCGGATGAGCGTTTTTTAGTCGAATTTTTTGATCGTACCGGGCATTATGGATTGGATTGGATTTTGAAACCCGAGCAGGAGCGTCAGGAACCAAAAACAGAGGAGCTGGACTTTTTCCTGTACGTCGCTCTCGCAATAGGTAACAAGGAGCCGGATACCCGCAAGAAGTACCTGGACCTCGCTGTTCAGCTTGGCTCCAAGCGAGCTGTGGACTATGTAAAACGGGGCAGTGGTCGCTTTGAAAACGAGTATAAAAGCAGCCTGATTCAAGCAATGGCCAATGACGTTTTACAAGCGATCGACATCCGTATCGTATCGGAGGAAGAAGCTGCCTACGGTGAAGCCATTGATTTTATCAACGGCCTTTTGCGTGAAGGCTTTCCCAAAGGGTACAAGCTCAAGCTGAAGAGCAGCGAAAAGAATTACTTCCAAGTAAAAAAGCTGGCGAAGTCAGGTCTCCATCAGTTTTTTGCCAATGCGTCCCGTTATCCTGCGTTATATCCGAAAATCGCAGAATATGCCGAGCTTGCGATGGAGGAGTTCGCGTGGTACGGGGATGTAGAGCCAAGCGAGAAATCCGTGATGCCTGGTACCTATGCGGTATTGGCTCTCGGCTTGTCTAGCAGCGATTTTTTTCCACTCTTTCGTCGCTATATGGAGATGGTCGACACGGAGCATCAGTCTGCTCAGGACGATTTTGCTTTAGCTTTTATGGAGGCGCATGGTGTAACCGTAGAGAATATCCCCGTACTCGTCTCTCTGGTGCTTGGCAGTAGTGATTCGGCGAAGCCTTTGAAAAATGTCACCATCGATCGTGCAGAACTGGTGGATGCGCTTATAGAGGAGCTTGCAGCGCTGGAAGATTACAAGCGGGAAACCGTTATTTATCGTCTTTTTGGTGGGAATAAGAAGCTCGCACAGGTGGTAAAAAAGGAATCTTCCCCCATCAAGGACAAGCTCGGACAATTGCTAGCCTTGGTCGAATAGCTACATTGACAATATTTAGAAGGCCATGCTATATTGAAGTCAACTTCATGGAACGGAGGGTGAATCATTTGCGCAATTGTTTATTTATTGGAAAAGCCAATCCCATAATAAATAAACAAGAAGCCAAATTCACCCGCAAATGTATAGCTTGAATTCCTGTATGATCTATTTTTCATATAGCGATTTCTATTACGAGAGCAAGATGCTTCTGTTTATTGGACAGGAGCATCTTTTTTTGTTGTCAAAAAAGGGGGTGATACAGATGAACAAGGAGTAAATGACGAGAAACGTAAAAACGAAATGGGGAATCCACATGGTTGAACTGCACAATATCACGATTACCACCAAAAAAGACGACAGGACTCTCATTCAAAATTTGCATCTGACCCTGCAAACCGGTGACAAGATAGCCATCATCGGGGAAGAGGGAAATGGAAAAAGCAGCTTATTAAAGTTGATATACGCGGAACAAATGATTGCCGAGTATTGCACATTTGCAGGTAACGTGCTGCGAAACGATTGTTCCATGGGATTTCTTGCACAGGAGCTATCGGGCGAAGAAAAACAATGGACCATCGCCGAGTTTTTTGTCGAAAATCAATGGAGCAAAGAACTGGTGAGGGCGATGGATGACCTCGGCATTCATGTATTGGATTCAGATAAAAAGATGGGTGTTCTGTCAGGTGGTGAGAGTTTCAAATACCGCTTTTTAAGTCTGCTGGCACAGAATCCTGACGTTTTATTGCTAGACGAACCCACGAATGATTTGGATATTCAAACGATGGAATGGCTGGAAGAGTTTATTCAACAAACATCGCTTCCTGTCCTATATGTATCGCATGACGAAACATTTATTGCGAATACAGCAAACGGTATCCTTCATATGGAGCTGACGAAGCGTAAACAAGTACCCAAATATACTTTTTCAAGAGAGCCATATGAAAATTACATTGCGAATCGCGAGAGCCACCTGAACAAACAAGAACAGATAGCCAGAAAGCAAGTTTCTGATCATCAAAAGCAAATGGAGAAATGGCACGACGTTTGGAATAAGGCAGAGCATCAACATCGGAACGTGTCCCGCTCAAATCCACGTCTGCAAAAGAAGATCAAGTCTTTGAAAAATCAAAGAGAGCGCATGGAGAAAGCATCGGAAACGTTTGTAGAGGCTCCGAGTGTGGAAGAAGCAAGCGAATTCCGATTTGATTCTGAGGTACATGTGCCTGGCAGTAAACAAATCCTCGACTTTTCATTGGAAGTCCTGCAAATAGCGAACAATCAGCTATCGAAACAGATTCATTTATCGATTAACGGGCCAGAAAAAGTCGCGATTATTGGGGAAAATGGGATCGGAAAAACGACGTTGTTGAAAAAGATCATGGATGAGCTAGTCCAGCACTCGTCATTAAAGATCGGGTATATGCCCCAAAATTATGAAGAACAACTGGATTCGACCAAAACACCGATTGCGTACCTGGAAAGAACCGGGAATAAAGAAGCGATCACAAAAGCGTATACGCATTTAGGCAGTATGAAATTTACAAAAGATGAGATGCACCAACCCATTCAAAACTTGTCTGGGGGACAGAAAGCGAAATTGCTCCTGTTAAAAATGATTTTGGATCAGTGCGAAATCTTGATATTGGATGAACCGACCCGAAACTTCAGTCCTTTGACGACTCCTGTTCTGTGCCGGGCGTTAACGGCTTTTGACGGTGTGATTATCAGTATTTCGCATGATCGACGGTATTTGCATGAGGTCGCAACAACTGTTTATGAACTAACCTCCAACGGTCTTACGAAAATAAAATAAGGGATCGTGGCGGAATCCTTGCTACATGGTTGACATTGCTATTTGAATTCAATATACTGACTTTAATTTCATATGAAACATACGTTGAAAGAGCCCAGTAGCAGCTTATTCCCTGTCCTAGAAAGCCGGGGGTTGATGGAACCCGGTACACAATAAGCGAGCGAATTACACTCTGGAGTATCTCGGGTAATGCCGAGCGGAATCGCGAACGATAACTCGCTACGAGTGGCATGAATGGCCTGCGCAAGCGCTTGGGTCCATTGGTGCAAGATGGGTGGTAACACGGTTATTCAATCGTCCCTATGTCTACAATAGACAAGGGGCGATTTTTTGTTTTTTTACCATAGGAGATTGAAGGAGTGTATGGCAGTGAATATTATCGACGAACTCGAATGGCGCGAAGCCATTAATCAGCAAACAGATGCAGAAGGGCTGCGAGAATTAACGAATGAAAAAGCAGTCTCGTTATATTGTGGTGTCGATCCAACAGGTGACAGCATGCATATCGGTCACTTGATTCCTTTCATGGTACTGAAACGCTTTCAGCTCGCTGGTCATCGTCCGGTCATTTTGATCGGTGGTGCAACAGGTACGATTGGCGATCCGAGCGGCCGTCAATCCGAGCGCTCTTTGCAAACACTGGAACAGATTCAGGAGAACGTCGACAAACTCACCGCGCAGATGAAAAAGCTGTTCATTACAGATGGCGACAACCAAATTCGCTTGGTGAACAACTACGACTGGACGCACAAAATCAATGTCATTGAATTTCTGAGGGATTACGGGAAAAACTTCAGCATCAATACGATGCTTGCCAAGGATGTCGTATCGAGCAGACTGGAAAGCGGCATTTCGTTTACGGAGTTTTCCTATCAAATTCTGCAATCCCTGGATTACCTGCATCTGTACAAACATGAAGATGTTCAACTGCAAATCGGCGGTTCCGACCAATGGGGTAACATCACGAGCGGTCTCGATCTGATCCGCAAAAAAGAAGGACCAGAAGCAAAAGCATTCGGTCTCACTATTCCTCTGATGCTGAAGGCAGATGGCACGAAATTCGGGAAGACAGCAGGAGGAGCCATCTGGCTTGATCCAAATAAAACAACACCATTCGAATTCTACCAATTCTGGGCGAATACCGATGACCGCGATGTTGTGAAATACTTGAAATACTTTACGTTCCTCTCCAAGGAACAAATTGAAGAGCTGGCTGAAAAAGTACAGACCGAGCCACATAAACGCGAGGCGCAAAAAGCGCTGGCAGAGGAAATGACGAGATTTGTGCACGGCGAGGAATTGCTGGAGCAGGCGAAGCGCATTACAGCAGCTTTGTTTACTGGAGATATCAAATCGCTGTCGGCAGATGAGATCGAGCAAGGCTTCAAAGAAATGCCGACATTCGAATCTACCCTCGAAACGAAGAACATTGTCGACTGGCTCGTTGAGGTCGGCATCGAGCCATCCAAACGTCAAGCACGTGAGGATATTACAAAAGGCGCTATCTCCATGAATGGTGAACGTGTTACCGATCTGGAACTGGAAGTAACGCCAAGCCTTGCTATCGGCGGTCGCTTCATCATTATCCGCAAAGGTAAGAAAAACTACAGCTTGGTAAAATTGTCTCAATAGATAAAGGAATAAGAAGCTTCCCTAGACCCACTAGGGAAGCTTCTTTGTATTTGTGGGATTTATTTCGGATGTGAAGTACTATCTACTTTGTTCGCAGCAATAACGGCAACTGCATTTGGCTCCAGATCGAACCAAAAGATAAGATCGCCATCCGCTTTCTTTTGCGACGGCTTCATCCCGTTCACATAAACTTCCGAAGCTTTTGTCGCCATGGAAAGACCAGAAATCTTTTGCGTACCATCGTTGTGCAGAACGATAGAGCCGTTTGGTGCATATTCCAATCTGACTTGAGAGAGGGCGAGCCAATAATCCATGATTTCACGTACGGTTGTCAAATGCAATTTTCCTTGGTCTCGCAGAACTTCCATTCGCTTTAGCAAGCGGTCAAAATCGGGATGGATGATCCAGTTTCCTTGGGCATCTCGAATGACAAATTTCCCGCCCTGCTTGTTGGATGGAAATCTTGCCAAGTAGGTATGGTTGATAAAAACTCCACGGTTTTGAATGAGCTGCTGGAGATTTTGCTTCCGATACAGATAAAGTGAATCTTCTGGAATGGTGGCAGCCGACCATGAATAAAACGGGCCTGTCACTGTCGGGTGCGACCAATAGAGCGGAGTGCGCAGGGAGTCGCCTCTTTGGGATTGGTACAGATCGAGACCATTATTCGGATTCGCGATATCTTCTGAGCTGTAGTGCCAAAAATACGATGTGCCGTATTTTTTCCACTGATGCGCCAAGTAATTCGCAGTCTGGTTGTCGAGCGCGTTAAACGCAAAGCTGGTCTTCAAATACCCATGGTCAATCCAGGTACGGCTCCGGAAGTGATCTTTCATTACCTGCAATGCATCTTCCGTCGTCTTTTGATAGTGTCTGATTTCGTATGGATAGAGGGTATGTAGCCCAATTTCATCACCGTTCCGATTCAGATCATTCAGAAACTGCAAAAATTCAGGGCTTTGCGCAATGGCGACATTGACAGGCAATTTCGCTTGAAAATACGGATTCGAGTAAAATACGCTTTTTGTAACCGGAATCCGGTGTTTAACAAAACCGCCTGTTGCTTGTGCCGACGATGTAATCCTCTCGGAGCCGAAATAAACAGCTCGATTCGTTTGCAGCGTCTGCTCGTCAGCATGCTCTGTCCATACATGAGTCGCCAAAAAACCAGAAGGCTGGCTCATAAAACGCGGCATGAGCTTTGGTTGATACCCAACTACCAGCGAGAAAGAATTCGTCCGTTCTTCGTTTGCGCGATATTCGGAAGCGTGGCGGACTTTTCCGACTTGATTCGTAGAGCCTTGCTGTACGTATCTGTGATCGTTCATGTGATCCAGATTCACGATGAGCTGTTTTTGCGTTGTATTCAATTCAAGTGAAGACACGTTGGGGGCATGGTACAAAAAAGCTGCTTGCTTTCCTTGACCAAATTTCGCGCCTTGGTGATCCAGCCAGTAAGAAGGTTGGAATTTCTGTGCGTCCACTTTCCGATTCTTGCGATATACCTCTGTCACATTTGGCTTGAATTGCAGGGCGAAGGCTTCACGAAAAACCTTTGCCTCTCGCTTATAGGTGGTTTTTACGGTGATATCGATGGCTGGGCTGTTTTTTTGCAATGCATATTGTATTGTAACCACTGCAATCGGAGTATGACCTGTGACAATGACTGTGTTACCAGTAGCGGTTTCCTGGTGTTCCACCTTTACGTCATCCCATTTACGAACCCAGTGGCTGCCCCGTTTGATAAAAATGTTCCTGTCGATCACTTTCGTCGTAGGTGGAGAGAAATACAAATCATTTCCTCGGACGGCAGTAACTTTCGCCTGATGGACAAGCGGAGCATTCATTCTACCGCCAAACGATTCTGAGCGAATTTCGATGGCCGCGCCTGGTTGAAATGGTGGGCTTTGATCCAACGTTAATTGATTGGAACCATTCGGAAGGGAAGGAGTCATCGCATTATAAATGGTGCCATATTCAGCTTGGTACTGAATGGAAGAGAGGATTTCGTTTTTTACCAAATCAGTAATGCGGACATTGCCTTTCTCATCCCAGCCAAATACATAATACAGATTTTGAATGGACGATTCCTTCGCAAGCGTAGGGATTGGAAAAGAAAGTACGAAGAAAAGCAATAATAGGAAGTGAATAGCGAAGAACCTTTTTTCCAGCATGATTTTCTCCTTTGTATGATGATATAGGTTAGACGAATGTGTGAGGAAAAAGCCACAAGGTAACCCATCTTGATTTAGACCTTCTCAAACAGCAAGGAAAGATATATAATTTTATAATTAATTAAATTAATTAACTAATGATAAGGAGCGTAACATGTACCCATTCTTTTCAAAAGTCGCATTCACACATCGTGTATACAATAACCAATTGCAAGAGGAATTACTTCCATTCGGTATATCCGTCACGCAATGGGCGTTAATTCGTTATCTCAAAAATAACGGTTCGGCTACTTTTAGCGACGTTGCCGATTATTGGCAAGTAGAGAAGCCGGCGATTACACCTATTGCGCAAAAATTAGCTGCGCGTGAAATGATTTCAATTTTATCAGGTGAAGACAAACGGCAAAAAATTATGTGCTTGTCTGAGAAAGGTGAAGCGCTATATAAAACGATCATGGAAGCGACTGATCCATTCTTGGAAGAAGTAATGGAGGGCATCACACAAGAAGAAAGAGACGCAGCAGCCACAGTATTAGAAAAACTTATCATGAACCTAAAGAGAAGAGGGTAAGCAGTGAATAAGGAAAGGCTTTGGACAAAAGAGTTCGTCATTGTTTCTTTCATCAATTTTCTTTTGACACTTATGTATTTTTTACTAATGGTTACAATCGCTTCGTATGCCAAAACAGAATTTCACGCTTCAACCAGTTTAGCCGGATTAGTTTCCAGTATCTTTATCATTGGTGCTTTGATCGGGCGGCTACTCACGGGTAGAGCCATAAGTCATATTGGCACGAAAAAAACGCTTTGGATTGGGTTGGGATTTTTTGCTGTCACCTCGTTGCTTTACTTTTTTGCCGTCCATACCAGCTTTTTACTGGTAAATCGATTGCTGCAAGGAATCGCCGTTGGTATTGCCAGTACAGCTACAGGTACCATTATTGCCCAAATCTTGCCCGCATCTCGCAAGGGTGAGGGGATTGGCTATTACAGCTTAAGTGCGATTTTAGCCACTGCGATTGGTCCTTTTCTCGGCATGATCTTATTGCGGCTTGAAAATGGTTTCACCTGGATCTTCACGCTGAATGTCGTGTTTTCCCTGATTTGTTTGCTGTTTTATGCGATGGCAAAAATCAATGTTCCGCTTCCTTCCACAAGTGTAAAAGAGGAAGCAAAAGGTTCTCTGCTTTCGAAATTCATCGAGCCCAAAGCCTTACCGATTTCATTCGTCGCTTTATTAATCGGCTTCAGCTATTCGGGTGTCTTGTCATTTCTCTCGTTTTATGCGGAAGAAATTAATCTCACCTCAGCTTCGAGTTATTTCTTTTTGGTGTATGCCATTGTCATTATTCTCTCGCGACCATTCTCAGGGAAGCTAATGGACGCAAGAGGGGCGAACATCGTGACTTACCCCAGCCTGGTGATATTTGCTGCCGGGATGCTTATATTCAGTCAAGCTTCGACTTCCTGGATGCTGCTGTTATCCGCTGCATTGATTGGAGTAGGCTTCGGTAACTTTAACTCCATTGCCCAAACGGTAGCTGTGAAGGTGACAGCTCCGCATCGCTTTGGATTAGCTACCTCTACTTACTACATTATGTATGATCTGGGATTAGGAATCGGGCCCTATCTGCTCGGATTTATCGTACCACACACAGGATATCGCATGATCTTCAGCGGGATGGTTGCCTTTATCCTTTTCAGTATCCCGCTTTATCACTGGCTACACGGCAAACGGGATCGGGAATTGATACGTGCTACGTAACTCACCCAAGTAAAAAAAGGGGAGTTAATCCCCCTATAGAAGATAGGCAGGCTGCCCTAAGTGGTAGCCTGTTATATTTTTTCAGTATGTTTTGATACGCATGATTGTGATAAGTTCGTGGGGAGTTTTAGTGAAAGTGGAAAAATAATTACGTACAGCTAAAAAACATAGTATACTTTTGGGTGGACATAGTAATGGAAAAGTTTATGAACAAACAGATCAACTTAGAACTCACAAAGATTAGGAGTCATCCGGAAAATGATGGAGAAAGTACACTGGCGAGATATAAAGAAATACATAATGATCGCGACTTACACCGTATTGCTGTTTGCTGTGGTATGGAATTTTCCTGAGGTAAAGTCATTTGTCTATGAAATATTTGACTTATTAGATCCTGTGATTTATGGGATTGCCATTGCTTTCATCTTGAACATTTTAATGAGATTTTATGAAGAAAGACTTTTCTCCCCCCTTAACCGCGGCAACAATCGAATCTGGTTGAAAGTAAGACGTCCTTTTTCAATCCTGTTAACCCTTGCGACTGTCCTGGTATTTTTTACATTTCTCATGTGGTTTATTGTCCCTCAGCTTCTGACGAGTATTTCCATGCTTGCGGCAAGTATTCCGAATGACATGCAATCATTAAAGGCTTTCGTCGACGGTTTTGCAGAGAGGTTTAACTTGTCCGGCGATTTATGGAATCCACTCATGGAGAAGTGGAATGAAATTGTAAATAAGTTAGGCCATTTTTTCCTGACTTCCATCCCAGTATTACTGACGTACACGAAAATGTTTACCGTTAGTTTTATCGATGTCATCATGGGACTAATGTTGTCCGTCTATTTGCTCCTCCATAAGGAAAAGTTGACGCTCATTGCGAAAAAACTCGTCTATGCCTATTCCTCAAAAGCAAAGGCGGATCGGGCTGTAGAAATTGGACAAATCACCAATCGCGCATTTAGTGGCTTTATTTCAGGCCAGCTAACAGAGGCTCTCATTCTTGGCGGGCTTTGTTTTGTGGGAATGTGGGCATTTCACATGCCTTATGCATTACTTGTGAGTGTGATCATTGGTGTTACGAGCATCATTCCGATTTTTGGTGCTTATATCGGGACGATTCCGAGTGCCTTTATCATTCTAATGATCGATCCAGTCAAGGCTATTTGGTTCATTGCCTTTATTCTTGTCTTGCAGCAAATTGAAGGGAATTTTATCTATCCAAGAGTGGTAGGTAATTCAATCGGATTGGATGGCTTATGGGTGATAATAGCCTTATTGGTTGGGGGAGCATTGTTCGGGCTAATGGGAATGCTGCTTGGAATCCCTGCTTTTGCTGTCATATATACGCTCGTCAGAAGTACGACGAACAAGCGACTGAAGGACAAGAATATTTCCCTGAAAGAATAGTGTCCACCGTTTCGATTCCTCCATGAAATCGTAAATCAAAAGGCTCACACTTTCGAATGAACCCAGAAAGTGTGAGCCTTTTTTAGGGATGGGAGAATGGTTGGGTAAAAAGTAACACAAATAACAAAAATTACCTATTTTTTAACTGATTTCCAAAACACTCTCTGTTATAATGAATAACAGTTTCTCAAACAGGTGCATAAGAATACGTTATTCTGCTGGATTGTAAGGAGGTGTGCAGGCCAGCACATTTGTTTCCAGGTAAGAGTAGCAGAGCACATGTTTTGACCAAAAATGGAAGGTGACTTTTGTCCTGAAAACTGCATGGAGCAAACAGGGAATTATTCCCATTGTGAAAAAGTGTAAAATCGTGGAAAATTTGTAGGTGAAAATTGGTTCATGACCATAGTAATATGAAGATGGGTAATACTTACAAAAAAGATACAAAAACCCACATATTTTGTTACAATTGGCCATTATATTAAATGGTGTTGATGAGAGGGGGGCTAACATGATCCATTCGTCACTGAGGCTCCATCTTCAGTTTTAGCAGACCATTTCCTTGTAGCTTCGTTTACTTGTTTGGCCATTTCATTGTATTGTCGTACTTCATGATAGACAAAAGTTTGCCAATTATCGGAGGGGACATATGTTAGCAAATCAGGCCAATCTTATCGACTTGGAGTGGGAAAAAGAACAGGTAGCCTTGTTTAATAATACAAAGGCGGATTATCCCCAGGATAAGTCGATCCATCAGTTGTTCGAGGAGCAGGCAGAGGCTGTGCCGCACCGAGTTGCCATCGTTTATGAAAATGAGCGCTTAACTTACCAGGAGCTCAACAGGAAGGCCAATCAATTAGCAAGAGCACTGATCGAAAAAGGGATTACAACAGACAGCATTGTCGGTGTAATGATGGAAAAATCCATTGAAAATGTTACGGCTATTCTGGCCATCCTCAAGGCTGGCGGAGCGTATGTTCCCATCGATATCGAATATCCCCGTGATCGGATTCAATATATCCTACAAGACAGTCAAACCAAAATCGTCATCACCCAGAAAAGTGTCAGCCAACTTGTATACGACGTCGGATACCGTGGTCCTGTAGTGGTAATCGAGGAAGAACAGTTGGATTCTCGCTCAGATTCCAACCTTGACTTGCCAAGCAAACCTACTGACTTGGCGTATGTCATCTATACTTCAGGCACAACCGGCAAACCGAAAGGAACCATGCTGGAGCATAAAGGGATCGCGAATTTGCAATCATTCTTTCAAAATACGTTTGGTGTAACACCTGCAGACAGGATTGGGCAGTTTGCCAGCATGTCTTTTGACGCATCGGTATGGGAAATGTTCATGGCTTTATTAACCGGTGCCAGCCTCTATATCCTTTCCAAGCAGACGATTCATGATTTCATCAGTTTTGAAAACTATGTAAATGAAAATGAATTGACCATCATCACGTTGCCACCCACTTATTTGACGCACCTCACCCCAGAGCATATTACTACTCTTCGCATCATGATTACGGCAGGTTCAGCTGCTAACTTCCCTTTAGTGAATAAATGGAAAAACAAAGTCAGGTACGTGAATGCATACGGACCTACAGAAACAAGCATTTGCGCGACAATATGGGAGGCGCCTTCCAATGTGCTTCTCAACCAGACGATCCCAATCGGTAAACCGATTCAAAATACATCCGCTTATATTGTCAATGAAGAGCTGCAACTTCAGCCAATTGGCAGTGAAGGTGAATTATGCATAGGTGGAGTAGGCTTAGCAAGAGGATATTGGAATCGTCCAGACTTGACCGCCGAAAAATTTGTGGATAACCCGTTTGTACCAGGAGAGAAGATGTACAGGACAGGAGACCTGGCCAAATGGTTGCCGACTGGAGAAATCGAATTTCTCGGCAGAATCGACCATCAGGTGAAAATCAGGGGTCATCGGATTGAGTTAGGAGAAATCGAGTCTGTCTTACTGAAACATGAACAAATAAAAGAGGCAGTGGTAATCGCTAGAGAAGACCAACACGCTCAACCCTATTTGTGCGCTTATTTTATTTCGCAACTGGAAGTAACTCCTGCGCAGATCAGAGAATATGCGGCTCAAAAGCTTCCTGCGTACATGCTTCCTTCTTATTTCGTGAAGCTGGATAAAATGCCGCTTACGCCGAATGACAAAATTGATCGAAAAGCATTGCCAGAACCCGATATTACTTCTGAGACAAATCCAGCATACGAACCTCCCAGAAATGAGACAGAAGCGATTCTTGCAAACGTATGGCAAGAGGTATTAGGAATCGAGAAAATTGGGATTCGCGACAATTTTTACTCACTCGGTGGGGATTCCATACAAGCGATCCAGGTCGCTGCTCGTTTACATGCCTATCAACGAAAACTAGACACGAAAGATTTGCTGAATTACCCGACAATTTCGCAGGTTGCTCTTTATGTCAAAAGTACGACGAGGAGAAGCGAACAGGGAATCGTCGAAGGCACTGTTAACTTAACACCAATTCAACAATGGTTCTTTGAAAAGAACTTTACGAATATGTTCCATTGGAATCAATCCTATGTGCTGTATCGCGAACAGGGATTTGATCCTGAAGCCATCCGAAAGGCCTTGGATAAAATCCTTTCTCATCATGACGCGCTCCGTATGATCTATCGAAACGAGAATGGTAGGATCGTTCAACAGAATCGTGGATTGGTGAGTGAATTATACCAATTCCTTCAATATGATCTGACCACTCATTCGGATGTCCAGCAAGCAATCGAAGAAGAGACGAGACGGTTGCATGGCAGTATGAATTTACAAGAGGGACAGTTGGTAAAGGCAGCTTTGTTTCATACGCTTCAAGGCGATCATTTGTTTTTGGCTATCCATCATTTAGTCATGGATGGAATCTCTTGGCGCATTCTGTTTGAGGATCTAGCAACTGCATACAGTCAGGCACTAGCAGGAAAAGATATCGTTCTCCCAGAAAAAACAGATTCTTTTAAAAATTGGGCAGTGTGGCTGAACGAGTATGCGAATAGTGATGCATTGATCAGAGAAATCCCGTATTGGGAGAATCTTGAATCCGGAGCTAGGCATACTTCCCTTCCAAAAGACTATGAAACGGTCGGCTGCAAACAGAAAAGTATCCGAAACATACAGGTCGGATTGTTAGCAGAGGAAACCGAACAGTTGTTGAAGCAGGCAAATTCTGCTTATCAAACAGAAATCAATGATTTGTTACTGGCAGCGTTGGGGTTGGCTGTTGCAGAGTGGAGCAGGCTTGACCAAATCGTGATTAATCTGGAAGGGCACGGGCGCGAGGATGTGATCGAACACGCTAACGTGACAAGAACAATCGGATGGTTCACGTCCCAATATCCTGTTTTACTAGATTTGAGTCAAATGAATCACTTGCCTGACCATATCAAATGCACGAAAGAAAACCTGAGGAAGATCCCTAATAAAGGCATTGGCTATGAAATTTTAAAATATATGACAAAACCTGAAAAACGAAGTTCCTTGTCCTTTTCCTTGCAACCTGAAGTGACGTTTAACTATTTGGGTCAGTTTGACTCAGGACTTAACAGTGAAATGTTTACCCGTTCTCCTTATAGTTCAGGCAACTCACTCGGTGCCGATGGGAAGAACAATCTGAGTCCCGATTCGGAGATTTATACCTCCTTGAATATTACAGGAAGAATGGAAGGTGGGGAGCTTCTCATCACGTTTACTTACAGTGAGGAGCAGTTTAGAGAAGAGTCCATCCTTCAATTGAGTGAGAGCTATCAAAAACATCTCCGGGCAATTATTACCCATTGCTTGCAGAAAAAAGAAGTCGAACGGACTCCCAGTGACTTTAGTCTAAAAGGACTTCAAATAGAAGAAATGGACGACATCTTCGAAGCACTTGCCAATACGCTTAACTAGAGAAACGCTTGCTAAAATTTCATGGGGAAAATCATGCTCCCAACTTACATTTTTAAACAAATAAGACAAATAATGTTGATATCGAGGTGCCGGAATGAGTGTTTTTAGCAAAGAACAAGTACAAGATATGTATCTATTGACGCCCATGCAAGAGGGAATGTTATTTCACGCCTTGCTAGACGAAGAACATAACTCTCATCTTGTACAGATGTCCATTTCGATTCAGGGCGATCTTGATGTTGGTTTGTTTACCAATAGTCTGCATGTGCTGGTAGAGAGATATGACGTATTCCGTACGCTGTTTCTCTATGAAAAATTAAAGCAGCCTTTGCAGGTTGTCTTGAAAGAACGGCCCATTCCCATCCTTTTTTGTGATTTAACTGCATACGACGAGCAAGAAAAGCAGCAACGCTATACACAATACAAAAGGAATGACCAAGAGAAAACCTTTCATCTAGCGAAAGACTCGTTGATGAGAGTGGCTATTTTCCAAATGACGGAGAGCGAATACCAAATCATCTGGAGTTTTCATCACATACTCATGGACGGTTGGTGCTTTAGCATTATTTTTGATGACTTGCTTTCCGTCTATTTATCCTTGAAGAACGGGGCTCCGATTTCCCTTGATCCGGTGCAGCCATACAGCCAATTTATTCGTTGGCTGGAAAAGCAAGATAAAGAGGCTGCTCTCGCATATTGGAGAGACTATCTGGAACAGTTTGAACAGCAAACTTCCTTGCCGAAATTTGGGAAGTCTTCTAGCAATGCCTTTCTACCAGCGCAATATCGTTTTGTGCTGGACCGCATGCTGACGCAGCAGCTTTCTGCGATCGCAAGTCAAAATCAAGTGACATTGCCAACTGTGATCCAAACCTTATGGGGAATCCTGCTCCAATCCTATAACGCTACGAATGATGTGCTATTCGGCTCTGTTGTATCCGGGCGACCAACAGAAATCGTCGGAATCGAAAAAATGGTAGGGTTGTTTATCAATACCATTCCATTCCGTATTCAAGCGAAAAACGATCAATCCTTTGCCGATTTAATACAGGATGTGCACCAAAGAACACGGCAATCTCAGCCATATGAGCATGTACCTTTGTACGACATTCAAAACGATTCCGTATTAAAGCAAGATTTGATCGATCACCTGATGGTTATCGAAAACTATCCATTAGTCGAGGCCTTGCAGAAAAAAGCAGCGACGCAGCAGGTAGGCTTTGCCATTTCTGATGTCGAGATGTTTGAACCTACGAATTATGACATGACCGTCATGGTAATGCCGAAAGAAGAGATTGCGATACGGTTTGACTATAATGCTGCTGTTTTCGATGAAGGATTTATCCAAAAAATGGCTGGGCACCTCAAGCAGATCGCAGCTTGCGTGGCAAACAATCCGAAGGTCACCCTTCAACAGGTTACCTTGCTGACAGAAACGGAAAAACAACAGCTAATGGCTAGAAATCTTGATACTTCGGCTGCCTATCCTACGAAGACGATGCATGAACTCTTTATGGAACAGGTGGAAAGGACACCCGAGCAGGTTGCTGTCGTATTCGGGGAACAGCATCTGACGTATCGGGAGCTAGACGAAAAATCCAATCAGGTCGCCAGATTTTTGAGAAGAAAAGGGATTGCAGCAGACAGTCTGGTTGGAACGATGATGGATCGCTCCATCGAGATGATTGTCGGAATTCTAGGGGTTCTGAAAGCCGGTGGTGCGT
This sequence comes from Brevibacillus sp. AF8, assembly GCF_021270385.1. NCBI lineage: Bacteria > Bacillati > Bacillota > Bacilli > Caryophanales > Paenibacillaceae > Brevibacillus > Brevibacillus sp. AF8. The sequence continues at coordinate 81,737 of NZ_JAGQDN010000001.1, forward strand.
TTGTACCGATTGATCCAGAGCTGCCAGAAGAACGAATTGCCTACATGCTCGAGCATAGCGGGATTCAATTGGTAGTGACCCAGCAGTATTTGCTTGGGAAAGTCTCCGCTTCTACTGAAAAAATCGATATTAACGCTCCAGCCATCTGGGAAGAGAGCAGTGCACCTGTCGAAACGATCAATCATCCAGATGACTTGTTTTATATCATCTACACTTCAGGAACAACGGGGAAACCAAAAGGCGTCATGCTTGAGCATAAAAACATGGCAAATCTGATGCACTTTACGTTTGCCAAGACCAACATCGATTTTCATGAAAAAGTATTGCAGTATACCACTTGCAGCTTTGATGTTTGCTACCAGGAGATTTTCTCCACGCTGCTTTCCGGGGGACAGCTCTATCTCATCACGAATGAGTTGAGACGTCATGTTGAAAAACTGTTTACCTTTATCCAGGAAAATCAGATCAGCATTTTGTCCCTCCCTGTATCCTTCTTGAAATTTATCTTTAACGAAAAAGATTATGCACAAAGCTTCCCGCGTTGCGTCAAGCACATTATCACGGCCGGAGAACAGCTCGTCGTCACGCTTGAGCTACAGAAATATCTGCGTAACCATCACGTATTTTTGCACAATCATTACGGGCCGTCGGAGACACATGTGGTGACCACCTACACCATGGACCCAAGCATGGATATACCGGAGCTGCCACCAATCGGAAAACCGATCAGCAACACTGGCATTTATATTTTGGATGAAAAGCTCCAGATGAAACCAGAGGGCATTGTTGGGGAGTTGTATATCTCTGGTGCGAACGTAGGAAGAGGATATTTGCACAATCCGGAGCTGACTGCGGAGAAGTTTCTCGAGAACCCGTATCAATCAGGAGAAAGAATGTATCGAACGGGTGACCTCGCTCGTTGGATGCCAGATGGCAATATCGAGTTTTTAGGGCGAATCGACCATCAGGTAAAAATCAGGGGTCACCGCATCGAGCTGGGGGAAATCGAATCGCAGTTGCTCAACCACGACGTGATTAAGGAAGCAGTGGTCATTGATCGAGCGGATGAGACTGGCGGAAAGTACTTGTGCGCCTATGTCGTTTTGACAGAAGAAGTCAGCAACGAGGAGCTGCGTACGTACTTATCACGAAAGCTACCGGAGTATATGATCCCTTCGTTCTTTATAAAACTCGAGCGAATTCCGGTCACACCTAACGGAAAAACAGACAGAAGAGCCTTGCCCATCCCTGAGGGGAACGCTTTTACGGGAGCGGATTATCTCGCTCCGACAACCGAACTGGAACAGAAAATGGCAGCGATTTGGGAAAGCGTACTCGGCGTGTCCCCGATTGGCATTCTGGATAATTTTTTCACGCTCGGGGGTCATTCTCTAAAAGCGATTCATCTCATTTCCCGGATGCAAAAAGACTGCCAAGCAGATGTTCCGCTTCGCGTCTTGTTTGATAGACCAACTATTCAAGAAATCGCCAAGTATGTGGAAGGGGTAGAGGAAGGATCGTATCACGCTATTCCGCGGGTCGTCATACAAGAGCATTATCCCGTATCTTCTGCGCAAAAACGCATGCTGATTTTAAACCAGCTCGATCCAGATAGTACGGTGTACAATTTGCCCGTTGTGACGGTACTCGATGGGGAATTGAATATGCAGCAGATGGAGCATGCCATTGCCAAATTGGTGAGTCGTCATGAATCGCTGCGAACCTCCTTTCATACTATCAACGGCGAGCCGGTTCAACGCATCCATCCGGAATGCAAGCTGCCAATTATCTACATGGAAGCAACAGAAGATCGTTTGAATCAAGTCATCACGGATTTTATGCGTCCGTTTGATTTGGAAAAGGCGCCATTAAGCCGGGTTGGACTGGTCAAACTGGGAGAGCGGCGCCATGTCATGATTATCGATATGCACCATATCATCTCGGATGGCGTGTCATCGCAAATCATCCTGAATGATTTTGCGCAGCTCTATCAAGACAATTCCTTACCAGAGCAGCGCATTCAATATAAAGACTTCGCAGTTTGGGAAAAAGGCTTGGCACAGACAGACGAATACAAAAAGCAGGAAGCGTATTGGACCGAGCGATTCCGTGGTGAAATTCCTGTCTTGAACCTGCCTTTGGACTACTCTCGACCGTCTGTTCAAAGCTTTGAGGGCGAACGTTATCTATTCCGTTCTGAAAAACAGCTGCTGGATGGCTTGCAACGAGTGGCGGCCGATACGGGTACTACGCTCTACATGGTGCTCATGGCAGCCTATCATGTTTTGCTCGCGAAATACTCCGGGCAAGAAGACATGGTGGTCGGAACCGTGACAGCTGGAAGAACGCACCCTGACACGGAAAGCATCACGGGTATGTTCGTCAACACGCTGGCAATGAGAAATCAGCCGGTGGCAACCAAAAGTTTCAAGCAATTTTTACAAGAAGTGAAGGACAATACACTTTCTGCTTTTGAGCATGGGGAGTACCCGTTTGAGGAGCTCGTCGAAAAGCTGGCGGTCAATCGAAATCGAAGCCGCAATCCATTGTTTGACACGTTGTTCATTTTACAAAACATGGATGCCGATCCGATTGAGATCGAGGGCATGACAGTGACGCCGTACGTGCCAGAGGGCAAGATGGCGAAATTCGATTTGTCGCTCGAAGCAACTCAAAACGATGCAGGTCTCTTATTCTGCTTCGAATTTTGCACCAAGCTGTTCAAGCAGGAGACCATCGAGCGCATGTCGCGTCATTACACCCAAATCTTGCAAGAAGTCACCCGGAACACGGATTTGGCTCTCTATGAGATAGAGATGCTCACCGAGCAGGAAAAGCAGGAATTGTTGGTTCAATTCAATGACACATCCAAGCCTGTTCAGTTGGAAAGCACACTTCCCCAGCTATTTGAAGAACAAGTGCTGAAAACCCCTGATCAAATCGCACTGGTTTGCGGGGACCAAAAGTTGACATATCATGAGCTCAATAAGAAAGCCAATCAGCTAGCTCGCACATTACGGAAAAAGGGAGTAAAGGCTGACCAACGAGTTGGGATTATGGCAAATCGTTCCATGGAGATGGTGATTGGAATCCTTGCCATTCTCAAGGCTGGTGGAGCATACGTGCCGATTGATCCCGAATATCCGAATGATCGCATTGCTTATATGCTGGAAGATTGCGAAGCTCGTCTGGTGCTTACTCATGAGCATCTTGGAACAAAGATTGCTGCTGGGGTGGAATGCCTGTATCTGGAGGATAAGAGTAACTACTCCCGCATCACCACAAACCTTGACCCGATTCATGCGGCTACCAATCTGGCTTACATCATCTACACATCGGGTACGACAGGCAAGCCAAAAGGGGTCATGGTGGAGCACCGAGGTATTGTCAACAGTGTGACGTGGAACAAAGAGGAGTTTGCTTTATCCGTCCATGACAGAGGTTTGTTGGCCCTATCTTTTGCCTTTGATGGTTTTGTTCTTACCTTCTTTGCGTTGATTCTATCCGGTTCAACTGTTGTCTTAACGAAGGATGAAGAAGCCAAAGATCCGATAGCACTCAAAAACCTCATCTCAACATGGAGTTGCACCTACACGTTATGCGTGCCGAGTTTGTTCCAAGCGATTTTGGAATGCAGCACCACCGAAGAGATCAGCCCAATGAAAATGGCTGTGCTCGGGGGAGAGAAGCTATCGCCGAAGCTGGTTGAGATGTGCAAAGAGATGAATCCGCAGATGATCACTGTCAATGCGTATGGTCCAACAGAAAGCAGCGTTATCGCCACCTATCTGTGCGATACGCTCCCGGATGCTCCGATCACCATCGGACGGCCAATTGCAAACACAAGCATATACATCGTGGACCATGCTCACCAGCTGCTACCAATCGGTGTAGTAGGAGAGATATGCATAGGCGGACTTGGTTTGGCGCGCGGATATTGGAACAAACCAGAGCTTACCGAGGAGAAGTTTGTTTCCAATCCATTTGAACCAGGTGAACGCATGTACAAGACAGGCGACCTTGGCAGATGGCTCCCGGACGGTACGATTGAATTCGCAGGACGCCTGGATGAACAAGTAAAAGTGAGAGGATACCGGATTGAGATCGGGGAGATAGAATCGGTTCTTCTCAGCTATGAAACGATAAATGAAGCGATTGTCGTTGCTTATCAGGACGATAGTGGGGACGCCTACCTGACAGCCTATTTTACCGGTAAAGAAAACATCCTGGAAGTGGCGCTGCGAACACATCTATCTCAAGAACTGCCAGCGTATATGGTTCCAACTTATCTGGTTCAAATGGACGCTTTCCCGCTCACGCCAAATGGCAAGATCGATCGCAAAGCGCTGCCGAAGCCGGAAGGAAAGCCTACAACAGGTGTGGAGTATGTCGCGCCTGCCAATGAAGTAGAGGCAACACTGGCAAAGATATGGGAAGACGTCCTTGGCATCTCCGGCATCGGAGTAATGGATAACTTTTTTGAGCTGGGCGGACATTCTTTGAAAGCCATGACGGTAGTAGCGCATGTGCATCGGGAGCTTCAAACCGATCTTCCGTTGAAGCATTTCTTTGAACAGCCTACCGTTCGAGCCTTGTCCAGGCTGATCGCAAACAGTGAGAATGCGTCGGATGCATCGATTCAGCCAGCAGAACCACAAGAGTACTACCCGGTATCCTCTGCCCAGCAGCGGATGTACGTGCTCCATCAGTTGGAAGGCGCGGGCATCAGCTACAATACGCCTGGGATGATCATGCTAGAGGGTCAACTGGACCGCGATCAATTGATGCATGCGCTGCAAGCATTGGTAGATCGTCACGAAATATGGAGAACCTCCTTTGAAATGGTAGGAGATCAGCTGGTCCAAAAAATTCATGACCGTGTGGAAGTGGAAATGGAGTATAGGAGTGCAGAAGAACATCAGATCGATGAGATTTTCCATGCGTTTGTCCGTCCGTTTGATCTGGCTGTTCCGCCACTGCTGCGCATGGGTCTCGTGCAAATCTCGAATGAACGTCATCTTCTCTTGTATGACATGCATCATATTGCTTCGGATGCCTCGTCCATCACAATTATTTTCAACGAACTGGCGGAGTTGTACCAAGGCAGACAATTACCGGAGCTGCATATCCAATACAAAGATTTTTCTGTCTGGCAAAAACGCTTTATCGAATCAGATGACTTCAAGAAGCAGGAAGAGTATTGGCGTCATGCGTTTGAGGGGCATAACACTGTCTTGGAGATCCCGACAGATTTTCCGCGTCCAGCTGTGAAAAGCTTTGAGGGTGATCAAATCGTACTTGCTACCGATAGACCTCTGTTGGAAGCTTTACACGCGTTGGCTGCAGAGACGAAAACGACCTTGTTCATGGTCTTGCTAGCCGCCTACAATTTGCTGCTTTCGAAGTATACGGGGCAGGATGATATCGTTGTCGGAACGCCAATTTCCGGCAAGACTCGCGCTGAGCTCGAACCGATTGTCGGCATGTTCGTCAATACGCTAGCAATCAGAAACAAACCGATAGCAGAGAAGACCTTCAGGGAGTTTTTGATGGAAGTCAAGCAGAATGCATTGGATGCCTATGATCATCAGGATTATCCGTTGGAAAGTCTGGTTGAGAAGCTTGGCATTCAACGTGATCCGGGACGCAATCCACTTTTTGATACCATGTTCATTCTGCAAACCGACGATTTGTACCAAAAAACACTTGGTCAACTAACCTATCATCCCTATGAATCGACAAGCGCGCTTGCCATTTCAAAGTTCGACCTGTCTTTTCATCTAACTGAACGAGAAACAGACCTGTTGCTGCGACTGGAGTACAGCACCAAGCTGTTTAGAAGAGACACCGTAGACAGAATGTCGCGTCATTTCATGCAAATTCTACGCAATGTTGCGGCAGACCCTGATAGGCAACTTCAAGCGATTGAGATGTTGACGCCAGAAGAAAAGCAGTTGTTGCTGGTGGAGTTCAATCATACAGACAGAGAGTACGTGGAAGACCAGACGATACAACAGCTCTTTGAGGACCTGGCAGCGAATACGCCTGATCAAACGGCTATTGTATTTGAAGAGAAGCAGATGACGTACCAAGAGCTCAATGAAAGAGCGAACCAGCTAGCCGCGGTTTTGCGGGAAAAAGGGGTAGGTCCTTCGCAAATTGTCGTCATGATGGTAGAGCGTTCCTTGGAAATGGTCATTGCCACACTCGCTATTTTAAAAGCTGGCGGCGCATTTTTACCGGTCGATCCTGATTATCCCGAAGAAAGAATTCGCTACATGATCGAGGACAGTCAGTCGAAGCTCGTGCTTACCCATTCTCACTTGACCCACAAAGTGTCCAGTCAGGCAGAAATTATCGATTTGGACGACGCGGGGAGCTATTCGTCGCATACAGACAACTTGCTTTGCATCAACAAATCGTCAGATCTGGCCTATATCATTTACACGTCTGGTACCACTGGCAATCCAAAGGGCGTCATGCTGGAGCACAAAGGGGCAGCAAACCTACAGGCGGTTTTCAAAAATCAACTCGGCGTAACGCCACAAGATCGTCCAGGGCATTTTGCGAGTATCTCTTTTGATGCATCGGTGTGGGATATGTTTATGGCGCTATTGACAGGAGCGACCTTGTATATCATTTCGCGTGATACGATCAATGACTTCCGCAAATTTGAGGAATACGTCCACAAAAACGGAATTACTATTCTCACGTTGCCGCCGACGTATGCCATTTATCTTGAGCCTGATCGTATGCCGTCATTGCGCATCTTGATTACTGCTGGATCGGCAGCATCTATCGCTTTGGTAGAGCAATGGAAAGAGAAAGTGACCTATGTCAATGGCTACGGCCCTACAGAGAGTACGGTTTGCGCGACACTCTGGAAAGCTTTGCCTCATGAACCAGTTGGTCAGACCATTACGATTGGCAAACCGATTCAGAATACGAAGCTGTTCATCGTGGATGAACAAATGCAATTGAAGACAGTTGGTCAAATAGGTGAATTGTGCATCAGCGGGGTGGCGTTAGCCAGAGGATATTGGAATCGACCAGAATTGACGGCTGAAAAATTCGTCGACAATCCGTTTGTGCCAGGAGAGAAGATGTATCGTACCGGGGATCTGGCCAAATGGCTTCCGGATGGAAATATCGAGTATCTCGGCAGAATCGATCATCAGGTGAAGGTGCGTGGTCATCGGGTAGAGCTGGGCGAAGTCGAGAGTGTTCTGTTGCGATATGAGTCGATTATTGAGGCAGCAGCTATCACACATTTGGATGACCAGGGGCAACCTTACCTGTGCGCATACTATGTAGCTGATGGGGAAGCAAGCCCGGCTCAACTTCGAGAATTTATGGGAAAAGAATTGCCAAATTACATGGTTCCCTCCTTCTTTGTTCAGTTGGATAAGATGCCGTTGACACCGAACGACAAAATTGACCGCAAAGCATTGCCAAAGCCAAGCCACGAAGAAAAATCGGGCAGAGAATATGAAGCACCGCAAAACGAACTGGAACATTTACTTGCAACGACTTGGGCAGAGGTATTGGGAATCGGGCAAGTGGGAATCAAAGACAACTTCTTTGAATTGGGCGGAGATTCTATCAAAGCCATTCAGGTATCCACGCGTTTGCACGCAGCAGGCTGGACGCTGGCGATGAAGGAACTGTTCCAATATCCGACCATCGAACAAGTTGCCGTCCATGTCATACCAAACAACAGAGAGAGCGATCAGGGAGTAGTAGAAGGCGAGATTGGCTTGACACCCATCCAGAAGTGGTTCTTCGAGCGCAATTTCACTGATCGTCACCACTGGAATCAGGCTGTCATGCTGTTCCGGGAGGATGGCTTTGATCCGGCACTTGTTCAGCAGGCGTTCTATAAAATCGTCGAGCACCACGATGCGTTGCGCATGGTATACAAACAGGAGAATGAGACGATCACGCAAATCAATCGAGCACTGACAGGTGAGCGATTCCGCTTCCATTCGTATGACTTGAAAGACCATGCAAATAGCGCAGCTCATATTTTGGAGTTGTCTGATCACATCCAAAGCAGTATCGATCTGGAACAGGGGCCGCTCGTTCACTTGGCGCTCTTCTCCACAAGGGAAGGGGACCATTTACTGATCGCGATTCATCATCTGGTCGTGGATGGCGTCTCTTGGCGCATCTTGTTTGAAGATTTTTCATCTGCCTATTCGCAGGCTCTCCACAATCAGGAGATCGTCTTGCCGAAAAAGACAGATTCATTCAAGGATTGGTCGGCTCAATTGCAAAACTATGCGGAGAGTGAGGAGCTTTTACGAGAAGTTGCGTACTGGCACAACCTCGAGAGCACGGTCACGGCAGAAAAGTTGCCTACTGATTTTGTTACAGCAGATCGTAAACAAAAGCACACACGTACAGCGAAGGTCGAGTTGACAGCCCAAGAGACAGAAAACCTGTTACGCCACGTTCATCATGCCTATCACACCGAAATGAATGACCTGTTGCTGACTGCTTTGGGATTAACCGTGAAAGAATGGGCGAATACCAACTATGCTGTTATCAACCTCGAAGGTCACGGTCGCGAAGATATTCAGAATGAAATGAACGTGACGAGAACGATTGGGTGGTTCACATCCCAGTTCCCTGTTGTGCTTGATATGGAAAAATCAAAGGACTTGTCCTACCAAATCAAGCAAATCAAAGAAAGCTTGCGCCGTATTCCGAAAAAAGGAATTGGCTACGAGATTTTGCGCACGATGACGGCGGATAAACTGCGTCCATCCCTGCAATTTAGCCTGCAACCGGAAATCAGCTTTAACTACCTCGGGCAATTTGATTCGGATGTAAAATCGGGTGGATTTACTTTCTCGCCACTTGGTACGGGTCAGCTTTTCAGTCCAGAATCGGAGAGAGTATTCTTGTTGGATATTTCCGGCATGATCGAGGATGGAAAGCTCCAGATCAGTTTTGGCTACAACAGTCTCCAGTATCAGGAAGAAACCATCGCGAGATTGGCAGATAGCTATCGGAATCACTTGCTCAGCATTATTGAGCATTGCCTATCAAAAGAAAATGGGGAATTGACCCCGAGCGATCTGGGTGATGATGACCTTTCCATGGAAGAACTGGAGAACATCCTGGAATTAATCTAATCAGGCGACATGAGAAATGTTATTCCTCCAATAAAAGCTTGGACATTTCGCTTTTATTGGAGGAACCCTCTCTAAAACGATAAATCACAGAGTTGAGGTGCAGAATGAATAAGCAGGAAAATATCGCAAAAATTTACCCGTTAACCCCATTGCAAGAGGGTATGTTGTTTCATGCTGTCAGTGACACAAACAGCAGCGCCTACTGCCTCCAAATGTCCGCAAAACTCCAAGGTGATTTTCACCTGCCCATTTTTGAAGAGAGCATGAACAAGCTCGTAGAGAACTATGAAGTTTTGCGCACGGTGTTCGTTTATCAAAACCTGCAGAGACCTCGACAGGTTGTTTTTAAAGAGAGAAAAGTTACCATTCATTTCGAAAACATTGCTCATTTGCCAATAGATGATCAGAACGAATACATAAAAGCGTATACCAACCAGCATCATACGTTTGAGCTGACGAAAGACGTCTTGATGAAAGCAGCCATTTTCCAAACGGGGGAGAACCAGTACCAGTTCGTTTGGGCATTCCACCATATCATCGTCGACGGTTGGTCTTTGGGGGTCTTGCTTCATAAGCTGCTCGCGTACTATGCCGCCATTCGTAAGGGTGAGACTATTCCGCGAGAAGCAACCAAACCATACAGCGAATATATCAAATGGCTGGATAAGCAAAATAAAGAAGAAGCACTTACTTACTGGCAGAACTACCTGGAAGGCTATGACCATCAGGCTGACTTCCCTAAAAAGAAGAATGTAGCGGAAGATGGCAGTTATGTCCATGTGGAGAATCTTTTCACCATCGCACCTGAGAAGACTCAGCAGTTGATGCAGATTGCCAGTCAGAATCAGGCTACGTTGAGCAGTGTATTTCAATCTCTTTGGGGGATTTTGGCGAGCAAGTATAAAAACTCGGACGATGTGGTTTTCGGTTCTGTTGTGTCAGGTCGTCCGCCAGGGATTCAAGGGATTGAGAGCATGGTCGGATTGTTCATTAACACGATCCCAACCCGCGTGCAAACGAGTAGAAAACAAACCTTCAGTGGGCTGCTAAAAACAGTTCAGAAGCAAGCCTTGGCTTCTGCTTCTTATGATTTCGCTCCGCTGTACGAAATTCAGAGCAAGACGGTACTGAAACAAGAGTTAATTGATCATTTGGTGACGTATGAAAACTACCCGGATCATGCTTCGAGTGATCGGGAGGATTCCTTAGGCTTTCAATTCAACGTGGAAAATGGGGAAGAACAGACTTCCTATGATTTTAACGTTGTGGTAGCAGTCGCGCCTTCGAATGAGATGTATGTAAAGTTGAGCTACAATGCATCGGTTTATGAAGAGTCATTTATGAACCGAGTAGAAGGTCACTTGAAAACGATCATTGATCAGGTCATTCACAATTCGAATGTACTGCTTGAAGATATCGGCATCATTACGGATGAGGAAAAACAGCAATTGCTGGTCGCTTATAACGACACAACCGCTGATTATCCACGCGACAAAATGATTTTCGAGCTGATCGCGGAGCAGGCAAGACAGACACCTTCGAAAGTAGCGGTTGTTTGCGGGGAAGATCGCCTTACTTACCAGGAGCTTCAGGAGCGTTCCAACCAGTTGGCCAGAGCTCTGCGTGGGAAAGGAATTTCTCAGGGCAGTATCGTCTCCATTATGGCGGAGCATTCACTCGAGCTGATTGTGGCGATTATGGCAGTTCTAAAATCAGGCGGCGCCTATTTGCCGATTGATCCCGAGTATCCGATAGAGAGAATTCAGTATTTACTAGATGACAGTCAGACGACGATTCTATTGACGCAGTCTCATCTTCAAGAAAAAGTCGAGTTTGAAGGCGACATCCTCTACCTAGACAATCCTTCTTTGTTTGAAGGTGACAGTACGGATCTTGACAATTCATGCACACCGGACGATTTGGCGTACATGATCTATACTTCCGGGTCAACGGGGAATCCAAAAGGCGCGATGATTACCCACCGAGGTCTCGTCAATTACATTTGGTGGGCGAACAAGGAGTATGTTCAAGGGGAAGCTGTCGACTTTCCGTTATACTCTTCCATTTCGTTTGATTTGACTGTCACCTCGATTTTCACGCCACTTTTGTCAGGCAATACGATCTATGTATACAGAGGGGCAGATAAGGTACAGGTCATTTTAGACATCATCCAAGATAATCAAGTGGGAATCATCAAGCTGACGCCAACACATTTGAAGCTGATAGAAGAAATAGATGGAACAAACAGCAGCATCCGACGGTTTATTGTCGGTGGTGAGAACTTGCCAACCCAATTGGCGAAGAGAATCTATGAGAACTTTGGACAGAATGTCAAGATTTTCAATGAGTATGGACCTACCGAAACGGTTGTAGGCTGCATGATTTATTTGTATGACCCAGAGAAGCCGATCCAAGAATCGGTACCAATCGGAGTTCCTGCTGACAACGTCCAGCTTTATTTGCTCGATTCCGCTATGCAGCCGATACCCGTTGGCTCCATCGGTGAAATGTATATAGCTGGGGATGGCGTAGCCAAAGGATATTTCAACAGACCAGACCTGACCCAGGAAAAGTTCATCGATAATCCGTTCCGTCCGGGGACCAAAATGTATCGAACAGGCGATCTGGCGAAATGGCTGCCCGACGGCAATATGGAATACTTGGGAAGAATCGACCATCAAGTGAAGATTCGTGGACATCGGATTGAGATGGGTGAGATTGAGACGCGTTTAACGCAGCATGAATGGATCAAGGAAGCCGTTGTTATCGCGGAAAAGGATGACAGTGGTCAAAATGTGCTCTATGCCTACATTGTTTCCGAGCAGGAGTTGACCGTATCAGAACTACGAGAGCATTTGGGAAGTACGCTTCCTTCCTACATGATCCCGTCCTTCTTTGTTCGTCTGGAAGAAATTCCGCTGACAGCCAATGGAAAAGTTGAGCGGAAGAAATTGCCGAAGCCTGACGGTGCAGTTGTAACGGGAACGGCGTACGTCGCTCCGCAGAATGAAATGGAAACCAAATTGGCTGAGATTTGGCAGCAGGCCCTGGGGGTTAGTCGTGTAGGTGTTCACGATCATTTCTTTGATTTGGGCGGACATTCACTGAAGGCTATGACAGTCATCTTTCAAGTATCGAAAGCGTTGGAAGTGGATTTGCCAGTAAAGGCACTGTTTGAGAATCCGACCGTATCCCAGCTCGCTGCTTTTATCGCGAAATCGGGGAAAAGCGCGTACACAGCCATTCAACCGGTTGAGGAAAAAGAATTTTATCCCGTATCTTCTGCTCAAAAGAGAATGTACATCCTTCAGCAATTTGAAGGAAGTGGCATCAGCTATAACATTTCGGGCGCAATGCTGCTGGAAGGAAAGCTGGATTACAATCGTTTTGCTAGCACGGTCCAACGACTGGCGGAGCGCCACGAAGCCTTGCGCACCTCCTTCCACCGTATCGATGGTGAGCCTGTACAGAAAGTGCATGATGAGGTAGAAGTACCCATCCTGATGCTGAAGTCTACGGAAGACAAGGCGGAGCAGATCATGCGCGATTTCGTCCGTCCTTTTGATCTCGGAATCGCTCCGTTGATTCGAACAGGCTTGGTTAAGCTGGGCAAAGATCGTCATTTGTTCCTACTCGATATGCACCATATCATCTCGGACGGTGTTTCGTCCCAAATTTTACTGAGCGAATTTGCCAAGTTATACCAAGGGGAAGCCTTGGAGCCTCTTTCTCTCCAATACAAGGATTTCGCGGCTTGGCAAAATGAGCTTTTCCAGACGGATGTGTACAAGAAGCAGGAGCTCCACTGGTTAAATACGTTTGCTGATGAAATTCCTTTGCTCAATCTGCCGACGGATTATCCGCGACCAACCATTCAGAGCTTTGATGGGGATCTTGTCCTTTTTGACGCAGGAAAAGAATTGACGGAGAGTTTGCGCAAGATAGCAGCAGATACGGGAACAACCCTGTATATGGTCTTGCTCGCAGCTTACCATGTCCTCCTGTCCAAGTATTCGGGCCAAGAGGACATCATTGTGGGGACGCCTGTCGCTGGTCGTTCTCATGCCGACGTGGAAAACATCATGGGAATCTTTGTGAATACGTTGGCGATGAGAAATCATCCTGCGAGTGACAAAACCTTTACCGAATTCTTGCAAGAAGTGAAACAAAATGCGCTGGCGGCTTATGACAATCAGGATTATCCATTTGAAGAGCTGGTGGAAAAGCTGGCGATTCAACGTGACATCAGCCGAAATCCTTTGTTTGATACTATGTTTTCTTTGGAAAATGCGAATCAGCAGTCGCTGGAAATCGAGCAGCTTACAGCAGCTCCTTATGAGTTGTTTAACAAAATTTCAAAGTTCGATCTTGCTTTGAATGCGAGTGAATCGCAATCTGACATTCAATTCCAATTTGCATTTGGAACAAAGCTGTTCAAAAAAGAAACGATCCAAAGAATGGCCCATCATTATCTGGAAATCCTGCGTACCATTCCTGCACAGCCGAATGCCAAGCTAGCAGAAATCGACATGATGACAGAAGCAGAAAAACGTGCTCTGATCCTGAACGTCAATGACACTTTTGTCGAACGTTCCGCTGATCAGGTATTGCATCAAATGTTTGAAGAGCAGGTAGTGCTTACGCCAGATCAAGTAGCGGTAGCCTATGACGGATACACATTGACCTATCGCCAGTTGAACGCCCGGGCCAATCAAGTAGCTCGTTTGCTGCGGAGCAAAGGAACGCAACCAGATACGTTGATCGGCATTATGGTAGACCGTTCTATCGGGATGGTCGTGAGCATGTTGGCCGTGTTAAAAGCAGGTGGTGCGTATACGCCAATTGATCCTACCTACCCGCCAGAAAGAATCCAATACATGCTCAGCGACAGCAAGGCTCCTATTCTTCTGACACAGCGTCATTTGAAAGAGACAGTAGAGTATACAGGAGAAATCATTGATGTTGACGATGAAGCGATTTATGCAGGGGACGACACCAATCTTGACAATGTCGCTGGTGGGGATGACTTGGCTTATGTCATTTATACTTCTGGATCGACCGGAAATCCCAAAGGGGTTATGATCACGCATCAAGCGATTTGCAATCACATGCTTTGGATGAGGAATGCCTTCCCGCTGACTACAGAAGATGCTGTCTTGCAAAAAACGCCATTTTCCTTCGATGCTTCCGTATGGGAATTTTATTTGCCACTGATCACAGGGGGACGCCTGGTACTGGCAATGCCAGACGGACATCGCGACATCGCGTACATGACTCGCATGATCAGAGAAGAGAAGATCACGACATTACAGATGGTTCCTTCCTTGCTGGACCTGATCATGACCGAACCAGGATGGAGCAATTGCACGAGCTTGCAACGCGTTTTTTGTGGTGGAGAAGCATTGGCACCTGCGCTAGTTTCGCGCTTTTACCAGACGCAAACGGCACAGTTGATTAACCTCTATGGTCCTACAGAATCCACGATTGATGCGACATACTGGATTTGCCCTCGTTTGCCGGAGTATGGCGTGATTCCCATTGGCAAACCGATTGATAACGTCCGTTTGTATGTCGTAAATGCGAGCAACCAGCTCCAGCCAATAGGGGTTGCAGGAGAACTGTGCATTGCTGGCGATGGTTTGGCCCGCGGCTACTGGAATCGTGAAGAACTGACAGCAGCCAGCTTCATTGACAATCCGTTTGAACCGGGTAGCAGGATGTACCGTACGGGAGACATGGTAAGGTATCTAGCCTGCGGCAACGTGGAATATCTCGGACGCATCGACCATCAGGTCAAAATCAGAGGACACCGGATCGAATTGGGTGAGATCGAAGCAAGGCTTATGCAGCATGAATGGATCAAAACGGCTATTGTCCTTGCCCGTCCAGATGAAAAAGGGCAAAACAACTTGTACGCTTATATCGTTTCCGATAGGGAAATCAAGACAGCCGACCTGAGAGCTTATATGGCGTCCCATTTGCCAGCTTATATGGTTCCTTCTTATTTTGTTTATTTGGAGAAGCTACCGCTCACAGCAAATGGCAAGGTGGATCGCAAAGCATTGCCTCAGCCAGAGGGAGCATCCACATCTGAAATCGTGTATGTAGCTCCGCGCAATGAAGTGGAAGCTACGCTCGCAGACATTTGGCAAAGTGTACTTGGCGTGAACCCAATCGGGGTACACGATCATTTCTTCGAGTTGGGCGGACACTCCTTGAAGGCGATGAACGTCATCTCTTTGATCCATCGCACCCTTCATGTAGATGTGCCGTTGAAAACACTGTTTGAATCGCCTACCATCGCTGGCTTGTCGGCATACATCGCTACTGCTGGAAAAGGCAAGTATACGAAGATTGAACCTGTCCAAAAGCAGGAGTATTACTCCGTGTCTTCTGCACAAAAGAGAATGTTTATTCTCCGACAAATGGAAGGTGCAGGTATCAGCTACAACATGCCGGGCATCCTGTACATCGATGGCAAGCTGGATACAGAGCGTTTGCAGCAAGCGCTCAAGAGTCTGGTGAGACGCCATGAATCTCTGCGTACCTCGTTCCACACCGTGAAAGGAGAGACTGTTCAGCGCGTACATGAAGATGTTGAACTGGAAATCTCGTCGATGGAGTCAACAGAGGGAGAGCTGAAACAAATCGTCGAGCAATTTATTCAACCGTTCGACTTGGAAAAAGCTCCACTGATACGCGCTGGACTGGTCAAACTGCCTCTGGAACGCCATCTTTTTATGCTGGATTTTCACCATATTGTGGTGGATGGTGTATCGATTGGCATTCTGGTTCAAGAGCTTGCTCAGCTTTATCACGGGGAAGAGCTGCCTGAACTGAGCATTCAGTACAAAGACTTTGCCCATTGGCAGAATCAATGGTACGAGACGGAAGAGTTTGCTGCACAGGAAGCCTATTGGATCGATACCTTTACGGGAGAAATTCCTGTATTGAATCTTGCAACGGATTATCCGAGACCTTCTGTGAAAAGCTTCGAGGGTGAGCGATTTATTTTCGGCTCCGGTGCCCTTTTGAAAAAAGAACTGAATCGACTTGCCCATGGTACAGGAGCTACGCTCTACATGGTTTTGCTGGCGGCCTACAATGTACTTCTGGCCAAATACTCTGGACAAGAGGACATTATTGTTGGCGCGCCTACTGCTGGCAGGTCCCATGCTGAAACGGATTCGATCATCGGTATGTTTGTCAATACACTGGCGTTGCGAAACGAGCCTGTGGGGACGAAGACCTTCCTTAGCTTTTTGGCAGAAGTGAAAAACAATACGCTGAAAGCTTTTGAGAATCAGGATTATCCACTGGATGAGCTGATCGATAAGTTGGACATTCAACGGGATCTGAGCCGCAATCCTTTGTTTGACACCGTATTTATCTTGCAAAATATGGATCAGAAGCCATTCGAAATGGAGCAACTGACGTTTACACCCTATATGGCAGAAGTAAATCAGGCCAAGTTTGATCTGTCATTAGAGGCGTACGAAGAAGATGAAGAAATCATCTTTAGCCTTGATTACTGCACCAAATTGTTTACAAGAGAGACCATTGAAAAAATAGCGGCACATTTCATCCGAATCCTTCATGCCGTTATTGAGCAAGAAGCCGTTACATTGTCCGAAATCAGTATGCTTTCCGCTGAAGAAAAGCATCGCTTATTAGTAGAATTCAACCAAACGCATACGGAATATCCGCAGAACAAGACACTCCATGAGCTGTTTGAGGAGCAAGTGGAAAAAACACCACAGGTTACAGCGATTGTAATCGGTGATAAGCAGATGTCCTATCACGAATTGAATGAGCGAGCAAACCAGCTTGCCGTTACCTTGCGTGAACGGGGAGTAAAGGCTAACCAATTCGTAGGAATCATGGCGAATCGTTCTTTGGAAATGGTTGTGGGAATCATGGCCATTTTGAAAGCAGGTGGAGCCTACGTGCCTATCGATCCCGAATACCCGGAAGACCGTGTGGCCTACATGCTGGAGGATTGCGAAGCCCGTCTGTTACTTACCCAAAAGCATCTTGGAGCTAAACTGGCTTCTAGCGTGAGCGTGGAATGCCTGTATCTGGAGGAGGAGAACAACTATTCTCCCAACCGTTCGAATCTCGAACCGATTCAAACCGCTTCCGATTTGGCTTATGTCATTTACACATCGGGGACAACAGGTAAACCAAAAGGAGTCATGGTCGAGCATAGAGGCATTGTCAACAACGTGCTGTGGAAAAAAGAGGAGTATCAGTTTAGTGTTCATGATCGAAAACTGGTGTCCCTATCCTTTGCATTTGATGCCTTTGTTCTTTCCTTCTTTACGCCGATCCTTTCCGGTTCAGCTGTCATCCTGGCGAAGGACGAAGAAGCGAAAGATCCTGTATCTCTCAGAAAGCTCATTGCAGCTGCGAGATGCACTCAAATGACATGCGTGCCAAGTTTATTCCAAGCGATATTGGAATGCGGTTCTGCTGCAGATATCAGTTCCCTGCAAAACGTCACACTAGGGGGCGAAAAAGTAACCGCTCAGCTCGTTGAGAAGAGCAATCAGCAGAATCCGCAATTGGTCATCGTCAATGAATACGGTCCGACAGAAAGCAGTGTCGTCGCCACCTATCAACGAATTTCGCAACTGGATTCTGTGATAACAATCGGACGTCCCATTGCCAACACCAGCATCTATATTGTGGACAAATTCCATCAGCTACAGCCAATCGGCGTCGTCGGGGAAATTTGCATCGGTGGCCACGGTTTGGCACGTGGATATTGGAACAAGCCGGAACTCACAGCAGAGAAATTTGTTTCTCATCCGTATTTGGAAGGCGAGCGCATGTACAAGACGGGCGATCTAGGAAAGTGGCTCCCTGACGGAACGATTGAATTTATCGGTCGCTTGGATGAACAGGTAAAAGTAAGAGGATATCGGATTGAAATCGGCGAGATTGAGTCGGTTATGCTCTCCTTTAAAAAGCTGACTTCGGCTGTCGTGATTGTCCATGAGGACCAACAGGGCCAATCGTCGCTTGCTGCTTATTACACGGCGGAAGAAAGGCTTGAAGTCTCGAATCTGTGGACGTATCTGTCGAAAAGCTTGCCGTCTTACATGATTCCTGCGTACTTGATCCAGCTCGATCATCTCCCGCTTACGCCGAATGGAAAGATCGACAGGAAAGCCTTGCCGAAACCAGAAGGCAGGCCTGTAACGGGGGCAGAATATGTGGCGCCAGCAAGTCCTGTGGAAAGCAGGCTGGTAGAGATTTGGGAACATGTGCTCGGGATAACCGACATCGGTGTTCTCGACAACTTCTTCCAGTTAGGCGGGCATTCCTTGAAAGCCATGTCGCTCTCCGCACAGATCCATAAAGAATATCAAGTAGAGCTTCCACTCAGCGTGCTCTTTGCGACACCTACCATTCAGGCATTGGCACAGTATATCGAGACAAGTGGAAAAGACACGCATATACCGATTCATCCTGTACCGCAGCAAGAATATTATCCCGTTTCTTCAGCACAAAAGAGGATGTATGTCCTGCGCCAGTTTGAAGGTACCGGCACAGTTTATAACATGCCAAGCGTAATGTTTATTGAAGGCGATCTGGACTACGCACGCTTTGAAACCGCGATACACGGGCTGGTCAAGCGACACGAATCGTTGCGGACATCCTTCCACACAGTGAATGGTGAGCCTGTTCAGCGTGTACATGAGGCAGTCGAACTGGATGTGCGCTATGAGGATTTGACGGAAGATCAAGTCGAGCAAACCATCGAAACATTTGTGCAACCATTTGATTTGGAAAAGGCTCCGTTGTTGAGGGTTGGACTCTTCAGATTGGGAGAGAAGAGACATCTCTTCCTGATGGATATGCATCACATCATTTCGGATGGTGTCTCTGTCGGGATCATCATGGAGGAATTCTCGAAGTTGTATAGAAACCAATTATTAACAGATATGGCTGTTCAATACAAAGACTTTGCTGTCTGGCAGAAGGATCTGTTCCAAACCGACATCTATACAAAGCACGAGAACTACTGGTTGCAGTCCTTCGCGGGAGACATTCCGGTACTGAATCTGCCCGCCGATTATTCTCGCCCGCTTGTTCAAAGCTTTGAGGGAGATTGCATTACGTTCCAGGCTGACAAAACGTTGATGGACGATTTATACAAGCTCGCCCATGAGAACCAAACTACGCTGTTTATGGTCTTGCTGGCGGCTTACAATGTGCTCCTTTCCAAATACAGCGGTCAAGAAGACATCGTAGTGGGAACGCCGATTGCTGGTAGATCGCATGCGGATGTAGAAAAAGTCTTGGGGATGTTTGTCAATACATTGGCTTTGCGAAACTACCCTGACGGCAAAAAATCGTTCCAGGCATTTTTGGAAGATGTTAAACAGAATACACTGCAAGCATACGCCCATCAGGATTATCCGTTTGAAGCACTGGTCGAAAAACTGGAAATCCAGCGGGATCTCAGCAGAAACCCACTGTTTGACACCATGTTTATTTTGCAAAACCTGGACAAAAAAGCCTTTGAGGTGGATGGACTGAAATTTGAAGCCTACTCCGGAGATGGGCAGCAAGGCAACGCCAAATTCGATCTCACGCTGGAAGCACATGAAGATGAGACAGGAATTCATTTTGGTCTCGTATACTCAACGAAATTGTTCCAAAGAGACACGATAGAAAGAATGGCAGGTCATTTTCTACAGGTGCTGCGAGGAGTTATTGCAGATCAAACCGCTGCCTTGCACGAGCTCAGCTTGTTGACCGAAGAAGAAAAACAGCTTGTGACGGTCGCATTTAACAACACGATAGTCGATTATCCACGCGAGAGCACCATTCAAGAGCTATTCGAGGAGCAGGTTCTGAGAACGCCTGAGCAAGCCGCTGTCATTTTTGACGGACAGATGTTGACGTATCAGGAGCTGAACCAGAAAGCCAATCAGATCGCAAGTGCTCTTCGCCGTGAGGAAATCGGGAAGGATTCCGTTGTCGGATTGATCGCAGATCGTTCTCTCGAGATGATCACAGGCATTATGGGGATCATCAAAGCGGGAGGCGCCTATCTGGGGATTGATCCAGAGCATCCATCCGAGCGCATTACTTACATGCTCGAAGATGGCGGCGTGAAGGTTGTCCTTGTTCAAAGACATCTCTTGCATCTCGTGGAAGAAGGTCTCATTCCAATCATTTTGGAAGACGAGAGCCTGGAGCAAGAAGATGCCAGCAATCCGACTAACCTCAATGACGCCAAGGACTTGGCCTATGTGATGTACACGTCTGGTTCAACAGGCAAGCCAAAAGGAGTCATGGTCGAGCATCGCAATGTCACCCGATTGGTGAAACATACGAATTACGTTCAGGTACGTGAAGAAGATCGCATGATTCAAACGGGCGCCATTGGCTTTGACGCCATGACGTTCGAGATTTTCGGGGCTCTGTTGCATGGTGCTAGCTTGTTCCTTGTGAGCAAGGATGTCCTTTTGGATGCGGAGAAGTTAGGCAGCTTCCTGCGAGAGAATCGGATTACCACGATGTGGTTAACTTCACCACTGTTTAACCAGCTTTCGCAAGACAACCCGGCGATGTTTGAAGGTTTGCGTGCGTTAATCGTCGGTGGCGAAGCACTGTCTCCGAGACACATCAACAAAGTTAACAGCGCCCATCCAGCTCTGGAAATTTGGAACGGATACGGCCCGACCGAAAACACAACTTTCTCGACATGCTATTTGATTGAGAAGGAATTCGAAGACAATATTCCGATTGGGAAGCCAATCTCGAACTCCACAGCTTATATCGTGGATCGCTACAACCAGCCGCAGCCAATTGGGGTGCCCGGTGAATTGTGCGTCGGTGGTGATGGAGTTGCGAGAGGCTATTTGAACAAACCGGAAATGACCGCCGAGAAGTTTGTTCCGAATCCGTTTGTTTCTGGTGAAAATATGTACCGCACAGGGGATTTGGCGAGATGGAAGGCGGATGGAACGATTGAGTATTTGGGACGTATCGACCAACAGGTAAAGATCAGGGGCTATCGGATCGAGCTTGGGGAAATCGAGAGCGTCTTGACTAATCTGGAAAAGGTAAAAGAAGCTGTCGTTACCGTGATGGATGATACGAACGGCCAAAAAGCTCTCTGCGCTTACTTTGTTCCAGAAGAGGAGCTCGACGTAGCAGAGGTGAGAGAGGCTATTTCCAAAGAATTGCCTAGCTACATGGTTCCAGCCTTCTATGTTCAAATGGATAAACTGCCTTTGACTGCAAATGGGAAGGTCAATCGCAGAGCTTTGCCTGAACCATCTGGAGATCGGGTACAAGGCGCCACATATGTCGCCCCACAAAATACAACGGAGCAGAAGCTGGCAGAAATTTGGCAAGAGGTTCTGGGGATTCATCCGATAGGCATTCATGACAACTTCTTTGAACTGGGTGGACATTCTCTCAAGGCTATGAATGTAATCACGCAGGTGCATAAAGCATTCCAGGTAGAGCTTCCGTTAAAAGCACTGTTTGAATCTGCTACGATCCATGAGCTGGCTGCCTATATCACTGCGAGTGAGATTGAACAGTTCGAGACCATTCAACTAGTAGAGCAAGCAGAGTTTTACCCAGTCTCGTTCGCACAAAAAAGAATGTACATCCTGCATGAGTTTGAAGGAAGCGGGATCAGCTACAACGTGCCAAATGTGCTGATCATAGATGGCCAACTGGATTACGAGCGCTTTGAACATGCGATCCAAACACTGGTAAAACGACATGAATCCTTGCGAACATCCTTCCATTCGAAAAACGGGGAACCAGTTCAACGAATCCATGAGGATGTCACGCTGCACATCGGTATTTCCGAGGCGACAGAAGACCAAGTAGAGCAACGCATTCAAGAGTTGGTTCAGCCATTTAATCTCGAGTTGGCTCCGCTGTTCCGGGTTCACTTGTTGAAACTGGGAGAAGAACGACACTTGTTCTTCATGGATATGCATCACATTATCTCTGATGGTGTATCGCTTGCAGTCATCGCCAAGGAGTTTGCGAGCTTATACGAAGAAAAGCAGCTCCCTGACATGCGCATCCAGTATAAAGATTTTGCTGCTTGGCAGACGAAACTGTCCCAGTCTGAGCGTTTCCAAAAACAGCAGGACTATTGGACGGATGTCTTTGCAGGGGAGATCCCGTTACTCAACCTGCCAAATGATTTCCCAAGACCTACTGTTCAAAGCTTCGAAGGCGACACAGTAGCGATCGGTACAGGAAATCAATTACTTGCGGAGTTGCGACAACTCGCTGCAAATACGGGCTCCACACTGTTCATGGTGCTTTTGGCAGCCTACAATGTACTGCTGTCCAAATACGCAGGACAGGAAGAAATCGTTGTCGGTACACCGATTGCAGGTCGATCCCACGCAGATGTGGAACGAGTCGTCGGCATGTTCGTCAACACGCTTGCCTTGAAAAATGTGGCAGCAGGCAACCTGACCTTCCGCGAGTTTTTGGGTGACGTGAAACAGAATGCACTGCAAGCGTTTGAACATCAGGATTATCCGTTTGAACATCTCGTAGATAAGTTGCAAGTACGGCGCGATTTAAGCCGAAATCCACTGTTCGATACGATGTTCAGTCTGGGGCTTGCGGACTCGTCTGCATTAGAAATTGCCGGACTCAACATGTCCGCTTACCCGGTAGATGGCAAGATCGCGAAATTCGATATCGCTCTGGACGCGATGGAACAACAGGATGAGCTTCTCGTGCAATTCAGCTATTGCACGAAGTTGTTTGCAAAAGAATCGATCGACCGCATGGCAGCACATTACGTCCATCTTCTACAGACGATCATTGCCAATCCAGATTGCAAGCTGGCAGAGATCAATGTTTTGTCAAAAGAAGAGATAGAGCAAATGCTGCATGATTTCAATGCAACAAAAGCCGCTTATCCAACGAATAAAACGTTCCAGGAGCTATTCGAAGAGCAGGTAGAAAAAACACCGAACGAAGTAGCT
Source organism: Brevibacillus sp. AF8 (assembly GCF_021270385.1). NCBI lineage: Bacteria > Bacillati > Bacillota > Bacilli > Caryophanales > Paenibacillaceae > Brevibacillus > Brevibacillus sp. AF8. The sequence goes on from NZ_JAGQDN010000001.1 coordinate 104,871, forward strand.
GTCATCTTCGAGGACGAACAGCTTACGTATCGGGAATTAAATGAAAAAGCCAACCAACTCGCACGTGTTTTGCGCAAAATGGGAGTCAAGCCAGAGAGCAATGTCGGCATCATGGTAGACCGCTCCTTGCACATGGTAGTAGGGACGCTCGGTATTTTGAAAGCCGGCGGCGCCTACGTTCCGATTGATCCAGACTATCCGTTGGAGCGCCAAACATTCATTTTGGAAGATAGCGATGCGAAGTTGTTCCTTACCTTGCAAAAGATGAATACGCAGCTTGCATTCCCTTACGAAACGCTCTATCTGGATGCAGAGGGGTTGTATCAGGGAGAAGCGAGCAATCTGGAACCTGTTGCACTGCCGGAACACGCTGCTTACATCATTTATACGTCCGGTACGACTGGCAAGCCAAAAGGGGTCGTGATCGAGCACCGGAGCTATGCGAATGTCGCGTTTGCATGGCAGGATGAGTATCACTTGGATACCTTCCCGGTTCGCTTGCTGCAAATGGCGAGCTTCGCCTTCGACGTATCGACTGGCGATTTTGCCAGAGCATTGCTCACAGGAGGGCAACTGGTCATTTGCCCGAATGAGGTCAAAATGGACCCTGCTTCCTTGTACGAAATCATCAAGCGGTATGAAATAACGATTTTCGAAGCCACACCAGCTTTGATCATGCCGTTGATGCATTACATTTACGAAAACAAGCTCGACATCAGTCAGATGAAGCTCCTGATCCTCGGAGCAGACAGTTGTCCGGCAGAAGACTTCAAGACCTTGCTCGCCAGATTCAGCCAGACAATGCGCATTGTTAACAGTTATGGCGTAACAGAGGCGTGCATCGATTCCAGCTATTACGAAGAAACAGATGTCTCATCCATTCGCTCGGGAACGGTACCGATCGGAAAACCGCTGCCGAATATGCAGATGTATGTGATGGATCAACAATTGAATCTTCAACCTGTTGGAGTCGTGGGGGAGTTGTGCATCGGTGGAGCTGGGGTCGCTCGCGGTTATTTGAACAGACCTGAGCTGACACAGGAGAAGTTCGTACCAAATCCTTTTGCACCAGGTGAACTCTTGTACCGTACGGGTGATCTGGCAAAATGGCGCACGGATGGCAATGTAGAATTCCTGGGTCGTAACGATCATCAAGTGAAAATCAGGGGTGTCCGTATCGAGCTGGGCGAAATCGAGACCCAGCTACGCAAGCTGGACGGAATCCTTGAAGCAGTTGTCATCGCAAGAGAGGATCACAGACAAGAAAAGTATCTATGCGCGTACATGGTGGCAGACCATGAGATCGATACAGCACAAGTACGTAAGGAATTGCTAAAAGAATTGCCTCAAGCGATGATTCCATCGTATTTCGTAACGCTTGAAGCGCTGCCGCTTACCGCAAACGGGAAGATCGACAGACGTTCCTTACCGGCGCCAGATGTATCTCTACTCAGAACGACAGAGTACGTGGCACCTCGTACGGAGTTGGAGGCACAATTGGCCCGCGTCTGGGAGCAAGTGCTGAATGTGGAACATGTAGGGGTTCTGGATGATTTCTTTGCAATTGGCGGTCATTCCCTGCGTGCGATGAGTGTGATTTCGAGCATGCATAACGAATATCAAGTCGATATTCCGCTTCGTATTTTGTTCGAAAAACCGACGATTCAGCAATTGGCTGCACACATCGAAGAGACAGCAAGAGGATATGTCATTTCGATCCAACCAGCACCTGCGCAAGAGTATTACCCTGTTTCATCAGCTCAAAAGCGCATGTATATCCTCCATCAGTTCGAGGGAGTCGGCATCAGCTACAATATGCCTTCGACTATGCTGATCGAAGGAAAGCTGGAACCGGAACGATTAGAGACAGCGTTCAAGCGGCTGATTGCGCGACATGAAAGTCTTCGTACGTCTTTTGCCGTTGTAAATGGAGAACCTGTTCAGAAGATTCACGAGGAAGTATCTTTTGAACTTTCGTATACAACGATCACAGAAGATCAGGCACAAGAGGTTCTTTCATCCCTTGTTCAGCCATTCGATCTGGGGGTAGCGCCGTTGCTTCGCGTCCGTCTCCTGCATATTGGAGAAGATCGTCATGTGCTCTTTACCGACATGCATCACAGCATTTCCGACGGTGTATCCTCCGGCATTCTCCTGTCTGACTTAGTGAAGTTATACCAAGGGGATGTTTTGCCAGAGCTGCGAATCCAGTACAAGGACTTCTCCGTATGGCAACGGGAGCTTTTTGAGTCCGATGCCTTCAACAAGCAAGAACAGTACTGGGCTCAAGTGTTTGCAGACGAAATTCCAGTGCTGAATCTGCAAACGGATTTCACCCGACCAAGCATTCAAAATTTCGCAGGAGATCAGTATAGCATCGGAACCGGTAAACAGCTCATGGAAGGCTTGAACCAGTTGGCCCGAGAAACGGGAACGACACTGTATATGGTGCTCCTCGCGACGTACAACGTACTGCTTTCCAAATATTCCGGGCAAGAGGACATCATCGTCGGCACACCGATTACAGGCAGATCCCATGCTGATCTGGAACCAATCGTCGGTATGTTTGTCAACACATTGGCGATGAGAAACAAGCCGCTTGCTGGGAAAACATTCACCGAGTTGTTGCTGGAAGTCAAGCAGAATGCACTGGACGCTTATGTTCATCAGGATTATCCGTTTGAGGAACTGGTGGAAAAACTCGACATTCCGCGAGACTTAAGCAGAAACCCGCTCTTCGACACGATGTTTACTGTGCAAAACAACACGGATGATGCTATCGACTTGCTCGGCTTGACACTCGCTCCTTTCATGACTGATCAGGCTGGCAACCATTCCAAATTTGATTTGACGTTGATTGCCACAGAAGAGCGTGAAGAGATTCGCATTGGCGTGGAGTACAGCACAAGCTTGTTTACGAGAGAGACAATTGAACGGTTAAGCAACCACTTCATGGCTATTGCCCAAATCGTTGTGCAAAACCCGCATATCCGCTTGAGCGAAATCGATATGCTCTCGACGGAAGAGAAGCAGCAAATTTTCGGGAAGTTCAATGATACAGGTGTTAGCTACGTACCGGACAAAACGATGCATCAATTATTCGAAGAGCAAGTCGCGAAGACGCCAGATCAGGCAGCCATTCTCTTTAACGGTCAGTCACTGACGTACAGCGAGCTCAATGAGCGGGCCAACAGACTGGCAAGAGTTTTGCGCACCAGGGGAGTTGGACCCGATCGTCTTGTAGCAGTCATGGCGGAGCGTTCACCAGAGATGATCATTGGCATCCTCGGTATCTTAAAGGCAGGCGGAGCGTATGTTCCAATCGACCCGGCTTATCCGCAAGAACGCATCCAGTACCTGCTTGCGGACAGCAACGCAGCACTGCTTCTCTGCCAATCTCATTTATCAGAACTATTGTCTCGCGTGTCGAGCGGTCTTGACTGGCTTGATCTGAACGCAGAGCATGACAACAAGATGGATGGCTCCAATCTCTCATCACTCAATCAACCAACTGATCTCGCCTATGTAATCTATACATCGGGTACGACCGGTAAGCCGAAGGGCGTTATGATTCCACATCGAGGAATCGTCAATTGCTTGCAGTGGAGAAGAGATGAATATGGATTCGGACCGGGAGACAAGGCGTTGCAGGTATTCTCATTTGCCTTCGATGGGTTTGTAGCCAGCTTGTTCGCTCCGCTTTTCGGAGGTGCTACTTGCGTCTTGCCGAGAGAGGAAGAAGCGAAAGATCCGGTAGCGCTGAAAAAGCTGATTGCCTCGACGGAAGTCACACATTACTACGGTGTACCGAGTCTGTTCCAGGCAATTCTGGATTGCTCGACTGCTGCCGACTTCTCACCTCTGCGTTGCGTGACACTGGGAGGCGAGAAACTACCTCCGCAGCTTGTGCAAAAAACGAAAGAAAAGCATCCAGCAATCGAGATCAACAATGAATACGGTCCGACCGAAAACAGCGTCGTCACCACCATCTCTCGTTCGATTGAAGCGGGGCAAGATATCACGATTGGACGACCGCTAGCCAATGTACAGGTTTACATCGTAGATACGCAACATCATTTGCAACCGATTGGCGTAGTGGGAGAGCTATGCATCGGAGGACCCGGACTGGCAAGAGGTTATTTGAATAAACCAGAGCTCACTCAAGAAAAGTTCGTTCCGAATCCGTTTGTGCCAGGCGAGCTCATGTATAAAACGGGTGACTTGGTGAAATGGCGGACGGATGGCACGATCGATTACATCGGCCGGGCTGACGAACAGGTGAAGGTGAGAGGGTACCGCATCGAGATCGGGGAGATCGAGAGCACTATACTTGCTTACGATGGCATCGATCAGGCAGTGGTAGTTGTGCAAGAGGATGACGTAACGGCCGGACAGTATCTTTGCGCTTATCTCGTCCCAGCAGCAGAGGTATCCATTTCCGAGCTGAGAAATTATCTGGCGAAGGAACTGCCTGCTTACATGGTTCCAAGCTATTTTGTCCAGTTGGATCAACTGCCGCTTTCAGCCAATGGAAAAGTGGATCGCAAAGCGTTGCCGAAGCCAAAGCCATCGGATGCGGCCTCACGTGAGTTCGTGGCCCCAAGAAGTGCGACTGAGCATCAATTGGCTGCCATTTGGCAGGAAGTTTTGGGGATAGAACCAATCGGCATCACTGACCATTTCTTTGAACTGGGTGGGCACTCATTGAAAGCAACACTGTTAGTTGCAAAGGTGTATGAGTACATGCAGATTGAACTTCCGTTAAACCTTATCTTCCAGCATCCAACCATTGAGAAGGTAGCCGATTTCATCACGCACAAGAACTTCGAGGGCAACTCCGGTGGTCCCATTCTCTTAAATGAAGAGACGGCGAGAAAGGTATTCTGCTTTACGCCGATTGGAGCCCAAAGTGTCTATTACCAAAAGCTTGCTGATGAAATCAAGGGCGTCTCCTTGTATAGCTTTGATTTCATCCAAGAAGACAATCGACTTGAGCAGTACATCGAAGCCATTGTAGCGATTGATCCAAAAGGACCCTATACGCTCATGGGGTATTCCTCTGGAGGCAATCTGGCATTTGAAGTCGCAAAAGAACTGGAGAACCAAGGATATGTCGTGACCGATCTCATCTTGTTCGATTCGTACTGGAAAGACAAGGTGATGGAGAGGACTCTGGCGGAAACAGAGAGTGACATTGCCCAGTTATTTGCCGAAATTGGTGAGAACATCGAGATGTTCAACATGACGCAAGAAGACTTCAATTTGTACGCTGCCAATGAATTCGTCAAGCAAAGCTTCATTCGAAAAACGGTCAGCTACGTGATGTACCACAATCAACTGATCAATACGGGTGCAACGAACGCAGCGATCCATCTCATTCAATCAGAGCTGGAATCGGGCGAAGAAGATCTGGCCGCAGTCAAATGGAATGAAGCCGCTTGGACACAGGCTACGAAACGACTGATGACGTACGAAGGGTACGGTATCCACTCCAGAATGTTGGGTGGAAATTACGTGACAATGAATGCCTCCATCCTCCGAGACATCCTGCAAGAGCTGTTCATTCTGAAATAAGATCGAGGCTTTGTGATGATTCCCCTTGGGAACACGTTTTCCAAGGGGAGTTCATCCATTACATCCTTGGAGAGGAGCAGCAAATGATTTTTACCAAGCAAGCTCAGCACAGAAAGAAAGAGCCCGTGTTTGGCTGGATACTCTCATATGTAAAGCCTTATCGAGGTTGGGTCATGATTTGTATCATTGCCTCGCTCCTTGTGGCTGTTGCAGACATTTGGATGGGAATCCTGATCAAAACCATGGTTGAACATACGGACAACTTCGACAAGCTGGTCAGTATTGCCCTTATCATTTTTTGTCTGACCATCGTCGGTTTTCTCTCAAAATATTTCATCACGTATTCGGCAGCTAGATTTAGTGCAAGAGCCATGAGAGATTTGAAAAACAGCATGGCTTCTCATCTTGAAAAAGTCCCCATGTCCACAATGGATAAATTTCATTCTGGCGATCTCGTTTCTCGCTTAACAACGGATGCCCAAATCTTGCAAAGCTTTTTGCAAAAGCATTTCTATCAGCTATTTTATTTGCCGGTTGTTTTTGTCGGAGCTCTAGGACTGTTGTTGACGATCAATTGGAAGTTAATCATCTTCAGCGTTGCAATCCTCCCCGTCGCTATCGCGATCACAGGGTGGATGAGCAGACCGCTTCAAAAATATTCGGAGCAAATGCAGGACCATCTGGGTAAAACGAACGCAATCGCTCAGGATACGCTTTCCGGGATTCACATGGTCAAAGCCTTTCAATTGGAAGGTGTCCTGTATCGTAAATACCATGCGGGTATGAAGCAGGTTTTGAAAAATGCGTTCCAGGCAGAGAAGAAACGTGCGTGGATGACAGCACCAGGGATTTTATTGTTTTCTTCCCCCATTCTGTTTTTTGTTGCTTATGGTGGGTACTTGATTCAGGCGGGAGAATTGGATCTGGGCAGCTTGGTCGTTTTCAGCTATTTGCTTCACTTCATTATCGAACCTCTTTCACTCGCGCCCGTTTTGTTTGCCCAAGTACAAGAGACCTCAGGTGCGGCAAAGCGGCTGCAAGAAATTTTTTCACAGCCAGTTGAACAAAATGATCTGCCTGCGATTCCTGTTGATCCACAAGCGATTCCTGTACAGTTTGAGAACGTTACGTTTGGCTACGATCAGGTAAGGATTCTTGATGATGTTAGCTTTACGTTACATCCAAATAAGACCGTTGCGTTAGTTGGTGCAAGCGGAAGTGGAAAGAGCACCATCATGAAATTGCTGTGCGGGTTTTATCAAATGGAACCGGGCAACGGAAGACTCAATGTATTCGGTCATTCCATGACGGAGTGGAATATGCCGGACATGCGGAGCTATCTTTCCATGGTTTCTCAGGATACGACGCTATTTCCCGTGTCTATTGCGGAAAATATCTCATATGGACGAATTGATGCGACACAAGACGAGATTATCGCAGCGGCAAAAGCAGCCAATGCGCATCACTTTATCATGGAGCTGCCGCAAGGATATCAAACAAAAGTGGGAGAACGAGGCTCTCGTTTATCCGGAGGACAGAAACAGCGGATCGCGATTGCCCGAGCGATTTTGAAGGACGCCCCGATTCTGCTGCTGGATGAACCAACGTCTGCTTTAGATACAGAATCGGAAGCTCTGGTACAGGAAGCACTGGAAAATGTAATGAAAAATCGGACGGTTCTCGTCATTGCTCATCGACTGTCTACGATAAAAGACGCGGATGAAGTGCTCGTTTTGGAGCAAGGACAAATTGTTGAACGGGGTACACATTATGATTTGCTTGCCCAAGACGGCGCTTACACCAGATTGTATCAAAAACAGTTTGCCACAGAGACGCACAGCTCACTGGCAGCAGGGAGGGTATAGGCATGTTCATCAAGAGTTTGATGCGGGAACTACTTCAACTGCTGTCGTTTATGAAATCGAAAAAGCGAGCGTATATATTAGGACTCGTAGGAGACGGAATCGGTCAAGCAGCTGTATTGGTATCTTTACCTTTCGTATTCAAGGATCTGACGGATTTTGCGAACACAAAAGACCCTGCTTTATTAACCAGAGCGATTGCCACCATGGCTGTGATGTTCCTCTTGCTAAGTATCCTGTCTCCATTTTTCAGCTACATCTATCGTCGATGCGTCCGTGAGCTCATTGCCAACATTCGGCTTCATGTCTATCAACGTTTGAGCAAGCTGCCTTTCGATTACTATGAGCAGCACCATTCGGGAGATACGATGTCGAGACTGGGCAATGATGTTGTCCTCATGGAAAACGCGTACGCAGAGCAATTGAAAACATTGAGCATCATCCTGCTGTCACTGATTGGCTCGATCATAGGAATGTTTGCAATGGATTGGAAAATTGCCGTCGTCTTGTTGATCGTAAGCGCATTGACTCTTTATGTGAATACGCTGTTTGCCAAGTCTGTACGGCGCATTGGAGACCGAATGCAGCAGCAGATGGGGATTGGGACAGAAAGATTAAACGATTTTTTGTCTGGGTTGCCCATCATCAAAATGTTTCATTTACATAACGTTGTGACCGCCCGTTACACGGCAGCAAATGAAGAAGTAGCTTCGTCTGCCATCAAGCAAGGGCATAAACACGGATTATTGGAAGGGACCAATTTCTTCATCCAATTCGTAAGCTTCGGAGGAATGCTTGTTTTTGGAATCATGATGGTGTCCAAACAAATAATCGGGTTGGGTGTGCTGGTTGCTCTGGTTCAACAACAGATGCTTGTAACACTGGCCTTTCTCCAGCTTGGCCAAGTCATTACAGCGTTGCAGAGCTCGCTAGCTGGCGCTTCTCGGGTCGTCGATTTTCTGAATGAACCTCTCGAACCAGAAGAGTATCAGCAGAGCACCGACAAACACCAGCATTGCGAAAGCATGCTGAAGCTGGAGCAGGTCGTTTTCGGATACACCGAAGATACAAATGTGCTGGATGGTGTTTCGTTGCGAGTCGAGCAAGGCCAAATGGCTGGCCTAGTCGGATCGAGTGGAAGTGGAAAAAGCACCGTCATGAAACTTCTGTTAGGGTATTACCCACCTGCGAGCGGCTCTCTTTATTTACTAGGCAAGCCCATGGGCGCCTATTCTCTGGCAGAAATCAGAAGCTTGATCTCATACGTGCCTCAGGATGCCTTTTTGTTCGAAGGAACCATTGAAGACAATATCCGTTACGGCTGCTTGAACGCTTCGGAAGAGGATGTCATCCAGGCAAGCAAAGCCGCGCATGCGCATGATTTTATTATGGAACTGCCAGATGGCTACCAGACAAAAACAGGAGAACGCGGTGCCAAGCTATCCGGCGGCCAGCGTCAGCGAATTGCCATTGCCAGAGCTATCTTGAAAAATGCACCGATTCTTTTACTGGACGAAGCAACCTCTGCTTTGGATGCAGAATCGGAATATTGGGTGCAGCAAGCATTAACTGCACTCATGAAAGATAAAACAGTACTTGTCATCGCTCATCGCCTGTCGACTGTAGAGGCTGCCGATGTGATTTACGTGATGGATCAAGGAAAGGTTATCGAGCAAGGGCGCCATGTGGAATTAATGCAGTACAACGGCATCTATGCCAACTTGTATGAAGTGCAGCAGCGAAAGGATCGAGCAGATCAAATGAGTAGCCTGGAATTGACCGAAAGAAGGGTGAGCGCTACATGATTGCCATTTACGCTTTGAAATGTCCTGCTGTCATGGAGAAAGAGTCGTTCAACCGATTTTTACAAGCACTGCCCGAAGAAAAACGGGAACGGGTCAATCGTTTCAGAAATCCGGCTGACTCCTATCGGGCGTTGCTCGCGGACGTGCTGGTACGTTCTCTCATTTGTGAAGTCTACGAGATTTCCAATGACGAAATCGAGTATGACTACAATGCATACGGAAAACCTTTTTTGAAATCATTTCCCAACTTCTGCTTTAACGTCTCGCATTCCGGGGAATGGGTCGTCTGCGCCACGCATGACGCGCAGGTGGGGATTGATGTGGAGCAAATATGTCCGATTGATTTGGATATTGCCACTCATTATTTTGCAACAGCCGAAGTAGAGGATCTCTTGGCAAAACATCCAGATGAACAGGTTTCATATTTCTACGACCTTTGGACCTTGAAGGAGAGCTATATAAAAGCGAGAGGCATGGGGCTATCCATCCCGTTGCAATCATTCGCCATAAGAAAAAACCTGGACCAATCGATTACGATATCGCAAAGTGATTCCCGCGATGCTTGGGCATTTCATCAGTATGAGATCGATCCAGGTTACAAATTATCAGCATGCGCGACTGCCAATCAGTTTGCTGCTCAAGTAGTGATGAGGGATTTACAAGATTTGGATCAGGCTATTTTTCATAGAAAGATGTCGAGATAATACGCAATGAGGAAAGGGAGGGGTAAGAGATGAAATTGTTCTGCTTTCCGTACGCAGGTGGGCTTCCCAGCATCTATTACGGGTGGAAGCGGGTAGTGTCGCCAGCGTTATTGGAAATTGATCCATTCGAGGTACGGCCTTCATTAATTGGCGATAGCATGGTTCTTTCCACCTCGTTTTATGAGGTCTTGGAGGATGTATACAACCGGATTACACCAGAGCTGGGGGAAGAACCTTTTGCCTTTTTTGGCCACAGTATGGGCGGATTAATTGCGTTTGAACTGACGCGAAAGCTGTTGCAGAATGGAAAGCCACTGCCCCAGCACTTGTTCCTGTCTGCCTCCCGCGTGCCACATGCGTATCAGAAGCTGGTGAAAACATACAACCTGCCGCATGACGAGTTCATCGAATCGCTTCGTACACTTGGGGGCACTCCCAATGAAGTTTTGGATAATCACGAGATCTTGGAGGTATTTTTGCCTATGATTCGCGCTGATTTCCAGGCCGTGCAAACTTATGAAATGAATAATGAGCTTCCCAAACAAATCCCTGTCAATATGACGGTATTGTTTGGGAAAGAAGATTCTATTGAAATCCAAGATATTGTGGCATGGCGAGACTATTGCGGGGGAGAATGCAAATTTTACCCCATGCCTGGTGGGCATTTCTTTATTCATCAGCAAATGAATACGATCATGGTGATTATTCAAGACACATTGAAGGTAGAACAGGCAGTTGCAATCCGTGCACCATTTTAACAATTGTGTACGGCAACAATAAATCCAAAGGTGAAGGTTGGTGTTCTTTTCATGAATCAGAAAGCACTATCTCGTTTGCTAGCGGCCGTTACATTATCAACGGCGCTGGTCTACCCGCAAGCAGCAAGCGCAGCCGCTCCAGCTCCGGTTTTGCATGACGACAATCCAAGTGGTCATTTTGGTGACTGGTACACAGGTGCGGTTCCTCCCAATGCATCCAAAGACAAGCCCGTGATCCTGTTTGTCCAGGGTCTGCACTCCACCTACAATACCTGGTATACAACAGACGGATATTATGATGCAGCCTATAACGCCGGGTATCGTACCGCATTTGTACAACTGAAGGACGCGGATGGTACTGGTGGAAACATGTGGACAAACGGAGCCAAGCTCGCCGAAGTCATTAAAAAGGTTGCAGATTATTACGGTGTTTCCAAAATCAATATCATTGCACATTCCAAAGGTGGCATCGATACACAGACAGCGCTCGTTCACTATGGCGCACATCCGTATGTCAACGTAGTTCACCAGCTTTCCACGCCAAACAAAGGTTCAGAATTGGCTGACATGGCGTACAGCAACTGGGCGGGATGGCTCGCTGACATTCTTGGCAAAAAAGATGATGCCGTGTATTCCCTGCAAACGTCCTATATGGCCAACTTCCGTGCGCAGACTGACAGCCGTAGCGAAAATAGTTCAACAAAGACATACATGGCCGCTGGAACAGGGGATGATGGCTGGTTTAGTGCTACCTGGTTTGGTCATGCGGTTCTTCCTGGTGAAGACGATGGAGCCGTTTCTGTTGAGTCTGCCTTCGGTTTGCCGTATGGGATCAAGAGCTTTACAAAAGACGTTTCCCACGGTCAAATAGCGAAAGCCTCACAAACATGGGATCTGGTTCAGCCGAAATTGCAAAACGCATCCATTAAAGAACGTGCAAATAAAATAAGCAAAGACAAATCGAAAGAAACCACTGTAGAAGAAAGCTCCGTTATTCTCCGCGGAGGCGAAGTGGAAGACAACACCTCCGAAACATTTTTCCTGGAGAGCGGAATCGATAAGCTGAATCTTGATACGATGACCTCGTCGGAAGACACCGTTGTGACCCTGATCAGTCCGTCTGGCAAAGAGTATGAGGCCGATCTTAGTAAAAAAAGCAACTCGGAAGATGAGCCCGGGATATTCCAAGATGCTGTTCATCACTTCATTGAAGTAGAGGAACCTGAAGCAGGCGAATGGACACTTGAAGTGGAGGGCTCTGACGACGCCTTTTTCATGGTTGGTTCCGTGGATGGTGGAGAAGAAGCGAAAGTAAAGGCGAGCAAAAAGGTATTCAAGAAAGGCGACAAAGCGAAGATTTCCGTCGACCTGGGCAAAAACGAAATTGATCAATCGTTACTGGAAAAAGCAAACCTGACTCGTTCCATGAACGGCGAAAAAGCAAGCGTCCTTGATGAAGTGAAGTTTGCCGTAAAAGAAGATGAGCTTACTGGCAATTTTACTGTGCCGACGAAGCCAGGTGTTTATAATCTCTCCTTTGACGTAACTGGCATCAATGAGGATGGCGAACCATTTACACGCTCTATTAATTACAACTTTGCGGTAACAAATAGCGATGGAGAATTAGAAAAATAAGAGCAAACTATTTTACGGCCCTGAAAAAGGGTCGTTTTTTTCTGTTTACAACGGCATCTCAAAGACAAAGATCACCACACCTGGCCAGACTGGCGTAGGTTGTGCGGAGATCTTTATTTATTCTTCACCAGTCTAGTTTTTCATCGTTTTATGTAACTTTCTAACTATTTCACAATTACAATCAAACCGTTTACAGCCTCCCTTCGTTTCCTTTGATAGTACCATTAAAAAACAAGTGTGAAATGGAGGAAGAATCATGAGGAAGACCGTGTGCCTAGCAGTTCTACTGCTTTTTTTCACTACGGCTGCCGGAATGTCAGCCTATGCACAAATGGACGGTAAGCCGGCGTCCCAGGCGACACCAAATTCTAGCCAAAGTGACCAAGTCATCCGGGTGTACGGACCAGGTGGACCACTTGGACCGATCAAAGAAGCTGCTGAACATTTTTCAGCTGAGACGGGAATGAAGGTGGAAATAACAGCCGGACCAGAGAGCAAGTGGATCGGTCAAGCAAAGCAAGATGCAGATATTATTTTCGGTGGCTCCGAGTATATGCTGCAGGACTTTATCTTTAACTACCCCGACATGATCGACACCAAAACACGTACGGAGCTTTACGCACGTGCTGCAGGAATATTGGTGAGGAAAGGAAATCCTAAGAAGATTGAAAGTCTGGAGGATTTAACGAAAAAGGGAGTAAAAATAATGGATGTGAATGGGGCTGGCCAGCTTGGCCTGTGGGAAGACCTGGCAGGCAGAAAAGGGCTGATCGGAGGCATTACTCAAAATATTACCGTTTCTGTAAAGTCGAGTGCCGAAGCCATTGAACGATGGAAATCGAATTCCAGTCTGGACGCCTGGATTACCTATGAATCGTGGCATTACCGGCTCCAGGATGTGACTGACCTGGTCGAACTGCCCGAAGAAGAAAAACTCTATCGTGGAACGCCGATCGCCCTGACAAAAATCACTGATCAGAAAAAAGAGGCACAGCAATTTATTGATTATTTAAGAACGGAAAAATCTCACCAAATCTTTCAAAAATGGGGCTGGAAGTAAGGAGGAACATACATGAAAAAAGTAGTTTTTACACTTGCAATGCTTTTGATTATTTTTGCTTTGGCTGCTTGTGGAAAAAGCACGGAGGTAAATACAGAGGCGGTTCAACCCGATCAAGCCAAAACGGAACCAACTAAATCCGAACAAGCCCTCCAGCTTTTGAAGAATGAAAAAGCAGGAGAGTATTTGGCGGATCCACAGGGAAGGGCCCTGTATTACTTTAAAAAGGACGAAGCAGGAAAAAGCAATTGCAGCGGGGAATGCCTGGCAAACTGGCCGGCATTTACCCAGGAGAATTTCGCAGTCCCAGAAGGTTTTGACAAAAAGGATTTCGGTACGATCACAAGAGAAGACAACGGGAAGAAGCAGGTTACATACAAAGGCTTTCCTCTCTATTATTTTGCAAAAGACCAGCAAGAAGGGGATATAAACGGACAAGGAGTAAAAGAAGTATGGTTTGTCGTAAACAGCGAAACAACATTTGAATAAGCCTCCCAGGGAACGATCAGTCGCGGTCGTTCCCATCTTTACTTTTAAAAAAGGGTTATGGCAGTATAATTTTTATCCAAAAGCAGGGAGTGCCACATGAAAGAAAATTACGATGCGGAATTAATGCGATTGGTTAACGAAAAAAATGGTCACGCATTAGAGGAGCTCTATGATCGATATATAAAGCTTGTTTACGGCTTCGTTATGAAGTTTTGCAATGGGAATGAGGATAAGACGAAAGAAATTATTCAGCTGGTCTTTTTGAGGCTATGGACAACAAACAGCCATTACGATCCTGCTCAAGGCAGCTTTGTAAATTGGCTGCTCACGATTACCCGCAATATATGCATTGACTACCTTCGCAAAGAGAAGAAGCATACGCAACACCATCAAGAGGAACATGAAGAGATCGCCGATCCTGCAAATGCAGTCGAGCAACGAGTAAATACGAATGATATTGCGATGGCGAAAAACAAATTGCCGACGGCCCAAAGAAAATTAATCGATCTGCTATATTGGAAAGGGTATTCTCTTTCAGAGATCGCCAAGCTGGAACAAGAGCCGCTTGGCACGATTAAAAGCAGGCTTCACCAGGCTCTTAAAGGATTGAGGAAGCATCTGGAGATGGAGGATATAAAATGAGAAGGGTTTGTGATCATTTAATTTCATATATAGCAAATGAGCTCAAGGAGAGCGAACACATGGCCTTTGCTGAACATTTAAAGAATTGTGCGGAGTGTAAAAAAGAATATCAGGAATTATCCCAGGCCTGGCATGCTTTGCCGTTCGATTATACTGAAATCGAGGTGCCTGAATCGCTAAAAGGCGAGGTACTTGGGTTTGTTTTTGAGCCCAAAAGAAGCGGTACGGAAACATTCATGGTTAAGATGAACAAGCTCGCCATGATGCTTAAAAGCCAGTTCACTCCCGTTTCAACGAGTATGGTGACCGTCTTGTTGCTCGCGTTTATTGGCCTTGGAATAGCGAATATACAAGTAGAAAATCGCCATGAGGAAAATGTCCCCATTGAAATTGTAACGGCGATTCCCTTAAAAGCAGCCAATCAAAGCCACCCGGAAACAAATGGTGTCGCCTATATTGTCCAGCAGGGATCAGAGAAAAATTTGGTGGTGCAGGTTCACGAATTGCCCGGCGTCGAAGGTTCACAGGTTTACCAGGTTTGGCTGCTGAAAAACAGCAAGAGAGAAAATGGTGGCATATTCAAGCCGGACGAAAACGGATTCGGATTACTGACCTACCAGCTCGCCGAAGGGCAGACTTTTGATCAAATCGGCATTACTGTCGAACCAGACGCAAACAGCAGACAACCAAGAGGAAAAAAAATAGCCGGCTCATAGATGGTAACAGAAAAGGACAGATTCATATTTTAAATATCTGGTTAACCGTATCGTGCGAACGTGTGCTCATCTTCAAGAAACTTCCCCTATGGATTCCGCATATGTCCACACGGCTCGGCCAGTTGAGCCTTATATGTTCGATAGTAAGGCAAACACAAACAGAGGCTGCTGGTGTTAAAACCGGCAGCTATTACTCTATTTTTTATTCTAATAAGAGATTGTTTCTTTTACATTTTAAAGTTTCTGATTGACGTGCGTCATACAAGACGAAGGGCCATTTTTATTTAATTGTGTTTCGTTGTGAAAATTAATTATTTTCAGAATTATATATTGTTGTTTTTTCATCTGCCGCTTATAATTCTACTAGTGCATGAACTTCATATCCTTGTTTTTTTGAAGTGTACACTTCGGAATTAAAAAACTGAAATTGCTTTCCGGTTTGTATGTAATAAATCTAAGGAGGTATGACATGAAGATGAATGAGTGGGAAGCGTCATTTGAAGCATACGTCGAAAAGCTGATGGATGATTTTCAGGTTCCCGGTGCGATCATTGCGGTAGCCAAAGACGGGGAACTCGCTTACGGAAAAGGGTTTGGTTATCGAGACCGCGAAAAGCAAGCTCCTATCGATCTGGATACGGTATTTGGCATCGGGTCAATTACGAAGTCGTTTACATGCATGGCGATCATGCAGCTTCAGGAAGAAGGAAAGCTTTCCGTACATGATCCGGTCATCACGTATTTGCCTGAGTTTCGCACACCGGATGAAGCCCAAACGAAGAGCATCACCATTCATCATTTCATGACCCATACCCTCGGATTTCCACCACTTCCATCTCTCATTCCCGCAATGCTACCCAGTTTACAAGCCGATCCGACAGCACAAGAATTACTCCAACATTTTGAAGCGCAATGTAAACACCCAATCGATACCTTCGAAGACCTCATGGCATATATAGAGAAGCTGCCCTTCGAATTGTTGGGACCTGCCGGGACAGAATTCAGCTATTCGAACGAAGCTTTTGGCTTGCTGGGGGCAATTATTGAGGGTGTCAGCGGCAAAACATATGAAGACTATGTTAAAGAGCATATTTTACAGCCGGTTGGCATGGAACGAACGGTTTTTCATGTAGAGGAATTAGGAGAGGACGACAATACTACCATGCTGTACACATGTCGCATGAATGATGGTGTTCGTGAGGTTGTACGTGCCCCTGGTTGGTGGGATGCTCCCTCCATGCGTGCAGCAGGCTTTCTCAAATCGTCCGCACGTGACATGCTTCGGTATGCGGATGTCTATCGGACAGGCGGGCTTTCAAATGGAGCGAGAATCATCTCGGGAGATAGCGTGTCACAAATGACTGCTCCTCATGTACGCATTGACTTGAGTCGCAGCTATGGTAACGGACTCGGCGTACTTCCATTTACTGAAGATTACACGTTACTCACCCATACCGGCGGCTTAAAAGGGATCACAGCACAAATGTTCATCATCCCAGAGGCGGGAGTAACCGGCGTTCTTTTGACCAACATGGATGATGCCCCCATTACCAATCTGACATTAGGTTTATTGAACAGCATGTTCGGTCGCCCGCTCGAGACGCAGTTCGCCACGTTTCCTGATAGGGAAGTGTCGCTTGATTCCTTGCAGCAATGCCCTGGTACATATAAATCAGGAGAAGGAGACGCAGTAGAGATTAGATTCGATGAAG
The DNA here is from genome assembly GCF_021270385.1 of Brevibacillus sp. AF8. Lineage (NCBI taxonomy): Bacteria > Bacillati > Bacillota > Bacilli > Caryophanales > Paenibacillaceae > Brevibacillus > Brevibacillus sp. AF8. The sequence continues at coordinate 121,828 of NZ_JAGQDN010000001.1, forward strand.
CACAGAGACAGCTCTTACTCGTTTTAGGCAATGATGTGTTTCCACTGCGTTCCGTGGGCGAAGACACGTTTCTGTTCACGCGCCACAACATCGATTCACTCATCCGCTTTGTTCGCCATCCAGACGGTAAGATCAAGCGCATGGCCTTTGGATCGCGCCAAATACCGAAAGCAACCTAATCGAAGATAGGGAGGAAGTTTCTCATGAAGGTGTTTATTTCGTTGGACATGGAAGGGATATCCGGACTTAGTGAATGGGAGGATGTGATCCCCGGTCGCAGACATTACGAAGCGGGGAGAAGACTGCTGACCCAAGATGTTAATGCGGCGATTGAGGGTGCACTGGAAGCAGGAGCTACCGAAATTATCGTCAATGAGTCTCATGGACCGATGAACAATATCATCCTGGAAGAATTGCACCCACAGGCAGATGTCATCCGCGGTTTTTTCAAGCCTCTCTGTATGATGCAGGGAATCGACAGTAGCTGCGATGCCGCATTTTTCATCGGTTATCATGGAAAAGCGGGAACAGGAGATGCAGTACTCAATCATACACTGTCTGGCCTCGCTATCCATAGGCTTATCTTAAATGGCAAAGAGGTGGGCGAAGCGGGTTTAAATGCAGCAATCGCAGGAGCCTTCGGTGTCCCAGTCGTACTCGTTACCGGAGATTCCCAAACGGCTAAGGAGGTGGAAGAACATATCCCTGGAGTCTTTACAGTCGCTGTAAAAACAGGGATAACTGGACTCTCGTCGCAAGCGATGCATCCCGTCCGTGCGAGAGAGCTGATCCGTCAGCGGGCAAAAGAGGCATTGCTCCATCGCAATACAGTGAAACCGCTTGAGCAAAGAGTAGAGAATACGATAGAAGTCGAGTTTACAAAATCACAATTTGCCACAGCAGTCAGCTGGATGCCAGGAATTGAACTCATCGAAGGACGCACGGTACGCTTCCATTCGTCTGATCTTGTCAGTATGATGCCTGTCTTGCAAGCGATGCTGTTGATAACCGGGCAAGTAAATCAGATGATTACTGGTTAAGTAAGTAAAAAATGCAGCCCCTCTTCACGAGGATCGCTGCATTTTTTTGTTTTAGTTCAAAGGCTTATGGTTTTTCAAATAAGCAAGGGCATTATAAATCATTTCGGCTGCCTCTTCACGCGTGATGGGCTTTTGCGGATGGAGCTTGTTTTCCTTATCCAATTCGATCACATCTCTTGCCAAAGCTCGTTGAATGGAGCCTTGATAATCCACGGTGAGGTCATGATCATCTTTGATTTCTACCGGCACTAGTTTGATCATGGGAAGATTACCTTTGGTCTCCATCACTCTCATCAGCTGGTGAATGAATTGCTCTTTAGTCCATTCAGCGTTCGGATCGAGATCAGCTGGTAACTCCAAACCGTTCACAGCCGCTATGATGAGACTCTCTGCATACCAAGCCTCGTTATCTGCTTTGGAAAAAAAGTCATTGGCTTGTGGAGCTTTTACAAAACGGATCGCTGCCAGATTCAAATCAAAGGCATTTACAATCAGTTGAATACCTTGAGCAGCTGTTATCGTTTCATTAGGTGCGAACTTGTTATCATCTACGCCTTTTATCACACCTTCTTGCTGTAAGGAAAGAATTTTATCCTTTGCTCCAGATTGGACGAGATCCGTAAAAGGAGTCGTTGCAGCAAAGCTTGGTTGGGCGAATGACACGGTTAACAATGCAAGGAAAGAAAGAGAAATCGTACGTTGTCTGACATTCATGGTAGCCACCTCGTCTATTTTTGAAGTTTCACTCCATTTGACGAGCAATAATTGACAACGTTTCAGCTTTCCTTTGCTCCTATCGAATATCAAGGGACCTTGAAAATTTTCAGTTTGTTTACAGTAAAAATATTTAAGGAAAACTTTATCTTTTGACCACGATTTCATTTAACATTGCCTAGTACCATCATATTGAAAAAAACAACATGCGCTCGAACCATGGAGGAAATGGAAATGAAAAAGAGGTTTCTCTTACTAGGTATTCTTTTATTGCTATTGGGTTATCCATTCTTGCGGACATTCATAGATGCTTTATGGGAACAAAAAGAGCCGTACACGGCAGCTTTCCCGAAATACAAAGCGATTCGCGTTGAACAAGACCAGATTTATCAGGGCGATCTGTTATTAGTCAACAAGAACCATCCGATCCATTCAGAGGCTGTCCCATCCGATGTGATCCTTTTGTCTTCGCACAAATATTTGGTGGAAGGCTATCGCTTGCAAGATAATTCTATTGAATTGTCTGAGAACGCAGCGGAGGCGTTCAACGAGATGGCCGGTGCAGCAAGCAGTGACAATGTAAATGATTTTATGATCAAAAGCGGCTATCGAAGTTTGGAAAAAACGGGAAAACCGGCTGAAGAAAAGGGACATGACGAAGGTGCATTGCCAGATTGTTTTAAGGAACATCATTTGGGAACAGCCTTGGATGTTGCATCCACACAAATGAAAATCGACCAATCTCCTGAAGGGAAGTGGCTACAAGAAAACGCTTGGAAATACGGGTTCATTCTTCGCTATCCAAAGGAAAAGGTCACAATCACTGGCATTCCTTATAATCCTATGCATTACCGATTTATAGGTTTGCCACACAGCGCTATTATGCAGGAGCGTCAATTCTCCCTGGAGGAATACGTGAATTACTTGCGAGAAGCAAAGGAAGTGTCGGGGAGTATAAATGGTGGCGACTACAAAATTTATTATTATCCGGTAAATACTAGCATCATGATTCAAGTGCCTACCAATGGAAAATATGTGCTTTCAGGCGACAATCAGGAAGGTGTCATTGTGACAGAGTTTTTGTAGTTTGCTGAGATTCTTTTACAAAGTAGGGTAGCGGAACATGTTTCTCCTGCTTCCTTCGTTACAGTGATGATGAAAAAGACTGCTGAAGCACTCAGCAGTCTTTTTGTGTGGCACCGAAGATGATTAAATCACACGTCTTCCAAGCTCAAAGCGTTTTTCCCAGGAAGTCCCTTTGAATTTGGTTGTCGTAACTCCAGGTTTACCATACGTGTGCAGCAGCTTATTGTCTCCAGCGTAGATGGCAACATGGGTAATGCGAGAAGACGAGCTGCCATAGCTGTGGAAGAACACGAGATCCCCTTTTTGCAGTTGATCCTTCGAGACTTTTTGACCGACTTTGGACTGTTGTCGCGAGTCTCTAGGCAGTTTTACGCCAACCTCTTTAAACACTCGCTGTGTAAAGGAAGAGCAATCAAATGTACGTGTTGTTTTTTTGCTCGAACCGTATTTATAGGGAACGCCTTTATACTTCAATCCTTCGGAAATGACCTGATCGGCAATGTCAGAAGAGGAGGCAGAAGTATTGTGATCAAATGAAGCAGCAGTATCTTTCGTCTGTTTATTCAGATTACTATCAGTAGTACTCTCCTCGTTGGCTGTCAGGTCGTTATTCATACCATCTTGAACCATTTGATCAAATTGGTCCATTTCAGCCTGTCCATTGCCCTGATTTGCAATGGATTCTTCGATAATCTGTTGCAGGTTCTGGTCATTCTTATGTTTTTTCTGCAGTTTATCCTGATTATGTGTAGTTGTGGAGGTGAGACCTGTCTCAGAAGCCGCGTAGGCTTGTCCGTTCATGAGAAGAGAAGTTCCCATTAGAATAGCTACGACCGTAGTAGTACCTTTCCAGTTTCGCTTTGTCATGATGTTCCTCCTTCTGAATGGTTAATCTTGTTGTATGTTTCTCGTCCACGCTCTTATCGTACAGAATAAAACTAAGATTCCCGGTAGAATTTCATGAGAGTTTCCTGAGAAAACTGTTGGTAAGATATTCAAACGGAGATGATATGCATGCCTACGCCAGATGGAAAAGGCTATTTGCTGCTCGTGGAGGATGAGCATAACTTGGCAAGATACTTACAGTTGGAGTTGGAGAATGAAGGATTTTCGACGGATATTGAATACGACGGGCTTTCCGGATTAGAAAAGGCACTGACGATTGAGTACGACCTCATTCTTCTGGATGTCATGTTGCCCGAATTATCGGGGATCGAACTATGCCGGCGCATACGGGAAACCAAGGATGTCCCCATTATCATGATCACGGCTCGTGGAGAGGTTCCAGATATCGTCACGGGGCTAGACAGTGGAGCCAATGACTATCTGGCGAAGCCGTTTGCCATCGAGGAGTTGTTTGCCCGGATTCGGGCCTTGTTACGTCAGCGGGAATCAAAAGCGAATCAGGAGATAGTGGTTGGTCGCTTGCGTATCCAGCCCAACGCACGGCGGGTGTTCCTCGATGACGAGGAAATCATGTTGACCCCACGCGAGTTTGATTTGCTTTATTATCTGGTTCAAAACAAAGAGCAAGCGGTCTCGCGAGAGCAAATTCTTACAGCCGTTTGGGGCTTTGACTTTATGGGGAATACCAACATCGTGGATGTGTATATCCGGTATTTGCGAAACAAGATTGAAAGTGATCCATCCGTCAAACTGATACATACTGTTCGAGGAATCGGCTATACACTACGAGATTAGAAGGAGAACGCAGTGCTTACACCTCGCAGATACTCACTCAAATGGAGACTGACACTGTTTTTTAGCTCTGGCATGCTGGTTTTGCTTCTCTTTTTGTCTATTTTTATTTTTTTCAGTACCTCTAATCTCGTCCATCAACATGAGCAAAAATTACTCAATCAAAAAGCGACGGCCATCGCAGCCGATTTGAAAACAGAAATCACCGAAGAAGCATCTTTGAAGATTCCCTATCTGACGCGTTTGCTAACCAATTACGCTGACGTCAATCAATTCATCAACATCAGCGACCAAAACGGCAAGGAAATCGCTTCAATACAGGGAGCCAATTGGACAAAAGAGCCGGAAGACTATTATGAAAGGACCTTGGTTGCTAAAGAACCTGTGCAGCTACCGTTCACATCGGAGCTTTTGTTTGTGCAAATTTCTACTACGACAGAAGCACTTGAATGGTATTTTTCCATCCTGCTCACGATTCTTTTTCTCTCGTCCTTTTTTACCTTGCTACTTTCGGCGATTGGAGGCTACTGGTTGAGCAACTGGGGACTGAAGCCTCTCGATCATCTTATCCAGCAAATCCATTCCATTTTCCCTCAACGTCTCTCCCAGCGAATTCACCATCATCACGTAGAGAGTGAAATCTACGAGTTGATCCATGCCTTTAATCTGTTGTTAGATCGTATGGAAGAAGCAATGGTCTATCAGCAGAGATTCGTCACAGATGCCTCTCATGAATTACGTACACCGCTCTCGATTATTGAAGGGTATGTAAGTCTTCTGCAAAGATGGGGGCAGCACAAACCAGAAGTAAGGGACGAAGCACTCGCTGCTGTGGAGCAGGAGTGTAAACGACTTTTCAAACTCATCGATGATCTGTTGTCGCTAGCCAAATTGCAGCATAACTCACAACTAGGCTCAAGGAAAGTCGTGCAGCCACTAACCCCTCTGCTTCTGGAAGTAAAGCAAGCGTGGGTTCCCATTTTCCCTCCACAAATTAAGCTGCTTTTTGAATGGGAAGAAGCGATTGTCCTTTTGATGGATCGGGAGCGGATTCGCCAGTTGTTGGACATCCTTTTGGACAATGCACGGAAATATACAGATGAAGGACAAGTGAAGGTACGCGCATATGGGGATGAAGAGGCTGTGCACATTGTGGTAGAGGATACAGGGATCGGTATTCAGGCAAAAGAGATTCCCCACCTTTTTAAGCGATTTTATCGTGTGGACAAATCCCGTACGCGAAAAAGGGGCGGAAGCGGGATTGGTCTGGCCATCGCCCAAGCGATTGTCGCAGATCACGAGGGAAGCATCTCTATTGCTCCTTCTGCGGATAGAGGCTTGAGTGTTCATGTTTCGTTGAAAAAAGCGGGAATAGATTGACGACACGAAAGAGTAACGATTGGCTCTGTGAGCGTGCATTCCAGAGCCTTCGTTTCTCATAGTGTTCTGATTTATGAACATGTAAAATGAAAGGGAGTCAATACAAAGAGTCATCCTTGACGGAGGTGCTTATAGTGGGTAAGGCCCATAAATACATACATAGTAAAATCGAAATACGCCAAGATCAGATGAAGGGTTTTCAGCATCCCCAATACGTCATTACAATCAATGACATCACTTTGAATGACTATTTGAATCAAAATACTCAGAGTCGTTCTTTTGATTTATTAGTGCCACCTATCGGACTGTTTGATAATCGCGATCAACAAAAAGTCCTCGCATTGCTTTCTTTTACAAATGTTGCTCTTCCTATTTTGGTTTGTTCGGATGACATGGATTTCTCTTGTACAGTTGTCACCACGTATGTAGAGGAGGCGAAGGATTACATCATTTGGAAAACGTTCGGATATGGCGTGGACATGTCAAAACCGATCCATGTTCCGCCTTTAGCTTTCGAAAAAAGCCAGTATAGAGAATTTGTTGAAGCGTTCAAAGGCTTTATTCATCGTGATTCCCTATGATAACCATAAGCTGCATTCATTTTCATTTTAAGCCGAATACAGGTGATTCATAAGTACCTGAGTACCTGACAAATGATAGGGAATACCTATCGAAATGATAACAACGATGCTATTGAACAATGATTCGCCTCATCATAAACTAATCTTGACTCACGCATGATCCACCTTCATCACGCTTAACCGAAGCAATCAACTGCTCCATAAAAACTCGGCTTGCTGCACACAAATACTTGTTTTTCCGGTAAACGATACCGATTTGCGCCGTCATATTAGGTTGTTGGATCGGAATCGTGCGAATCCGTTTATCATCGATATAGTCGAGGTAGCCTTTCGAAAGTACCGTGACACCGACACCTTGCCCGACCATATTCGTAATCGATTCCATTGTGGTCATTTCCAAAACAGGCTGTGGCGAGAAGCCCAGCTCCTTACACCTTTCATCAATCAACTGACGCAAAAAGTACGTGTTCGGCAATAAAATGCAGGGGGTTTCTTTCAAAATCGTAAGCGAAACAAACGTTTCCTTCGCGAGCGGATGATCAGCAGGAACTCCTAATGCCAGATTTTCTGTATAGAGCGGAATGGTTTCCAGATCGTCATGCTCCATAGGCAAAAAAACAATCCCCAGATCGAGTTCGTTTTTCAGAAGTCCTTCATAAATATCACCGGTTCTCAACCCGAAAACAGACAATTCAACCTTTGGATAACGCTGGTGAAACTCAATAACAGTAGGCGGGAGCAAGTAATTGACAACTGTCAGCAGTACACCAATCTTTAATGCACCTCTGCTTAAGCCTTGCAGCTCGCTAATCGCTGCACGCGCCTGTGACAATTCATGAAACACATGATAGCTATGGTGAAGCAATGTTTTGCCTGCTTCCGTCATAACCGTTCGTTTGCCGATGCGATCAAACAAGGGCATGCCGATTTCATGCTCAAGCAAACGAATTTGCTGACTGAGTGAAGGTTGTGCAATACCTAATTTCTCGGCTGCACGAGTAAAATTCAACTCCTGGCACAGTGCCATAAAGTACTCTAATTGCTTGAGCTCCAACGACCATCCCTCCAGCGATTTATGATCTAATAATAGGATTATCCTATCATTATAGAATAAACCATTATAAATTTATATGAATGTACTGCACAATATACATTTTCATGAAAGTATGAGGTGATCGCTTGTGAATATCGAAATCCTTTCGATAAATGTAGGGAAACCCAAACAGGTACCGTATCAAAACAAAGAGGTTTCTACCGGTATTTACAAAACCCCGACCACAAAGGCTCTATATTTATCCTTTTTGAACTTGGAGGGAGATGGGCAAGCAGATCTTGTCCACCATGGAGGGAAAGAAAAGGCTGTATGCGTCTATCCCTATGAGCACTACCCATTTTGGGAGGCTGAATTACAGACGGAGCTTCCAATCGGTGCCTTCGGAGAAAATTTGACGATCCGGGGATTAGTAGAAACGGATGTTTGTATCGGTGATACCTTTCAGCTAGGGGAAGCGGTCGTACAGGTGAGTCAACCGAGACAGCCCTGTTACAAATTGTCTGTACGATATGGTGTACCTGAAATGCTGCTTAAGGTACAGGAGACAGGCTATACCGGCTTCTATTTTCGCGTGTTGAAAGAAGGGCTGGTATCGCATTCAGATGTGTTGACAAGGCTCTCGTGCCACCCAAAGGCAATAACTGTATCGTATGCAAACCGAATCATGCATCAAGAAAAAGACAATATCGATGGGATGAAAAATCTGTTGGAAGTAGAAGAACTGTCCTCAAATTGGCGAGCGACCTTTAGCAAACGATTATCCGGCGTGGAAATTGATACCCGTGAAAGGATGACCGGCCACCAAGCATAACGACAATAAAGGCAAGAAAGAATGTGATGGTTGTGTAGTACCATCTGAAGTTGCTCTTCGGCATAGTTACCTGTCATCAGGTAGCTACATAGGCTAAAGGGTAAATCCTTTACACTGGAGAGGAGATTGAGATGTACAACAACTATTACCATTACCATCAAGGGTATTATCCCGTGCTTGCCGGCTGGAATAACAGCCATTTTCACTATGGGTGGAGCCCTCATTATTACAACTGGGGCCATGCGAATGGGAATCGATACTGGGATCGTTATCAGAATACCATCGAATTGAGAGATTATGGACCAAAGCCTTTTGTCGTGAATATTGAGCAAGCCACAAAGCAAAACAACACATTTCGTACGGCATTATGGACAGGGAAGCACTTGCAGGTGACGCTAATGAGCATAAATGTTGGAGACGACATTGGTTTAGAAAACCATCCGAATACAGATCAATTCATCCGAGTGGAAGAAGGTCAAGGACTGGTTCGGATGGGTGATCGCCAAGATCATTTAGATTTTGAACGAAGAGTCAATGATAACGATGCCATCATGGTTCCCGCGGGCACATGGCACAATGTCATCAATACAGGCAATACGCCGCTCAAGGTATACTCCATCTATGCGCCACCGCAACATCCCTTTGGCACCGTTCATGAGACAAAAGCCAGTGCCATGGCTTCTGAGCAAAGCCCTCAATAAGAAATGGTGCCAGAATTTCCCGCTCCTTTTTAAGGGGCGGGATTTTTTTAGTGGGATAGATATTTTCTCAAGGATATTTTCAACGGGCATAGAATATTAACATTATTCACAATCTTCGTTTAAGGAAGGTATAAACCTATGGATAAAGAAGCTCAGCGAATCAACCTTAGACAAGAACAGTTCAACATGAAAGAGCTGCTTCAGTCACTTGTTGAAACGACTACGGACGCGATTTCAATTAGGGACATGCAGGGTAATATACTTTTTTTGAATAGTGCTTTTGAAAAAATCTATGGTTGGACGTATCAAGATCTCCTGAATGACCCGTACTGTCTTGTACCTGAAGATCTCATTAACGAGACAAAGGACATTTTCCACGAGATTAAATTTGCAGGAAAAAATATAACGGGCTATGAGACCGTGCGTCAACGAAAAAATGGCGAGATCGTTCAGGTTGGTCTAACAGCTTCCCCTATAAGAGATACAGAAGGTACGATTGTAGGCACTTCAGTCATCGCCAGAGATATAACGGACCGCAAAATGGCGGAAGAAGCACTTGTGAAAAGCGAGGCAAAGTACCGCATCCTTGTAGAAAATACGAGTGATGTTATTTGCCAACATGATGTACACATGAATAATCTTTTTGTATCTCCTTCTATCGAACACCACTTGGGATACACTCAGGATGAATTTCTTCAAACGAATAGTTTTGATCTCATTCACCCTGATGATGTAAAAACCGTGAAAGATATGCGTTCCTTAATCTCTATGCATCCCCAAAATGTTCAAATGGAGATTCGATTACGTCATAAAAATGGATCGTGGGTGTATTGGGAGTCACGTTGTGTTCCGATTATGTCTGAGAACAAAGAGATTGATAGCTTTCTATTCGTTTCACGCAATATCACCGAGCGGAAACACTCCGAAGAAGCCTTGCGCAAGAGCGAGGAACAATATCGCTTCATTGCCGAACACACGGCGGACTTCATTTCCGTGATGGATAAGTACGGTCACGTATCATATAGTTCACCTTCCCATGTGAAGAAATTAGGTACGAGCCATATTATTTTTGAGAACATACATCCAGAAGATGCAGCACTCGTCTGTGAGCGATTTTCCACGATGATTCAGTTCGATATCCCGGTTACATGTGAGTATCGATACAAACTGGAAAACGAGAAATGGATCTACCTCGAATCAAGAGGGATGCCGTTTTTTAGCTCGGATGGCGGAAATCAATACTTCATCAATATTACACGTGACATAACGGAGAGGAAACAAAATGAAGAACTTCTCCGCAGAACAGAGAAGTTGTCCGTCATCGGTGAATTGGCTGCAAGTATCGCGCACGAAATAAGAAATCCGCTTACGGCATTGAAAGGCTTTATCCAATATTTGCGGCCAACACTATCGGGGGGCGCTACTTATACAGACATTATGTTGTCCGAGTTAGATCGAATCAACTTTATTGTGAGTGAGCTACTTGTATTGGCCAAACCGCAAACGCTGAATGTGAAGCGGATTCTTTTACACCCGCTCATTGAAAGCGTGGTAAAGTTTCTTGAATCAGAAGCAAATCTCAACAACACTACAATCAACACAATATTCAGTCATTTTCCGATAGCGATTAATGGAGAAGAAAATCAAGTAAAACAAGTCTTTATCAATATATTGAAAAATTCCCTCGATGCTATCACGACGAATGGCATAATCAGTATAGAAACCACATGTCTACCTAATAACCAAGTGCTGATACGTTTTACCGACAATGGATGTGGCATTTCCCAAGAACTGCTGCCCAGGCTCGGTGAACCGTTTTATACCACGAAAGAGAAAGGAACAGGCTTAGGTTTACTTGTCAGCAATAAAATAATGAAAGATCATCAAGGAACCATCACCATCTCAAGTGAGATCAACCAGGGTACCATCGTAGAAATCATGTTTCCCATTTCGAAATAGGAAGGTGATCCTTATGAATTCGCAAATCGTTTTTGATATGGTAGTATTCACCAAATCTCCACCTACGCGCGTTGGAAAAGTCAGAATAATTAGAGGGGGAGAAATTCATGTGGAGGAAGTTTCTGCTTCATCCGCTTGCAGTTCGATACAGTGTGTTTATGATCGGACTGGCGGTCATGGCGTTAGGCATAGGCATGATGATTGAGGCTCATTTAGGTGTTGCGCCATGGGATACACTGCATATTGGATTACAGAAGACATTTGGACTGACCATCGGCATATGGTCGCAGATCGTGGGAGCCATGATCATTCTCGCTTCCTACATCATTGGCAAGATCCGGCCTAACGTGGGTATGTTTTTAAACATGTTTTTCTTTGGGCTGTTTATTGACATTTTTATGTGGCTGAACTGGATTCCTACAGGAGAGACCGTTGTAGAACGAGCTATTTTGTTCGTTGTCGGTCTGCTTATCTATACGATCGGAACAGGGATGTATATATCACCACGATTGGGAGCGGGTCCACGTGACAGTTTTATGTTAGCATTACATGAACGAATGGGATGGGGCATCGGTAAAGTCAGGATCGGTATAGAGTGCACGGTCATGGTGTTGGGCTTGTTACTTGGCGGGCCTGTTTCGGTGGGGACATTTGTGACGGCCCTTGCCATTGGACCGCTGATCAAGCAGTTTATTCCGATGTGGGAACGAATGTTGGCAAAACCGTACGGAACAGCAAAAACAGGGTAAAAGAAAAAAGGGTGCTCATACTGAGTACCCTTTTCAACTTTGTTGCGGCTTGCGTTCAACCAGATAGGATGCGATTCCCAAAATCAGACCCAGTCCTACGAGCATCGCACCGACCCATGGGAGGGAGGTTATATCAAGATGTGTAATCACCCATCCACCAATGAAAGCGCCAGTAGCATTTCCTAGATTTCCGGCAGAATGACTGGAGGTAGAAGCAAGTGCTGGTGCATTCTGAGCGAGATTCATCACCCGTACTTGCAGCCCTGGAAATACAGCGAAAGAAGCAGCTCCCCAAAGAAAGATGGTCAATACGGCAGCTATGGGACTATACAGGGTAAACGTAAACAGCGTCAGAATGATGCATATTATTAAGTAAAGTCCGAGAATGGACGGCATCAGCTTCCAATCCGCAAGCTTTCCGCCCACGATATTGCCGATGGTCACACCACAGCCGAAGAGGACAAGAATCCACGTTACATGATACTCAGCAAAACCGGTAATTTGCGTCAGCAGTGGCGTTATATACGTAAATACGGTGAATAAACCTGCATTGCCTAGCGCTCCGATCAAAAGGTATAGAAGAAGCTTCGGCTTGAGTAGGGCAGTAATTTGCCCAGTGATACTCCCCGTATTTTCTTGCCGGATGTTTGGGACGAAAATGAGTATTCCGATCAGTGCTATCATTCCCATGATCGCAATAGAGCCAAATGAGGCCCGCCATCCCATGTGTTGACCAATGAAAGTCCCCAGAGGCACACCAATAATATTAGCAATCGTCAGACCTGCCATCATAATGGAAACGGCTGCGGCACGTTTGTCAGGACTTACAAGACTGGAGGCTACAACAGCCCCAACCCCAAAGAACGTCCCGTGCGTCAAAGCGGTGATCAGGCGTGCTCCCATCAATATTTCGTAGTTGGGAGCAAACACAGAGATTCCGTTCCCGAGAATAAATAGAATCATAAGGAGACAGAGTAGCTTCTTTTGGGGAATCCGATGGGTGAGGACTGTCAGGATCGGTGCGCCGACGGCTACCCCCAGAGCATACATGGTAATGAGTTGTCCCGCAGATGAAATACTGACATTCAAATCCTCTGCAACATTCGGCAAAAGCCCCATAATGACAAATTCCGTCATCCCAATGGCAAAAGAACCGACGGTAAGAGAGAGCAATGAGATAGAAGACTTTTCCTTGTTGACCTGTTTCTTGATACTAGTTTGAGATAACGCCATGAAGTCAATACAACCTTTCTGTACGATAAAATCCGTTTGTGGTGCGGGTAAAGATTACCTGTTCCACTTTGTTAAGTCAAGGTATTCTTCTTGTATAAATGCAAAAATCCTACTAGAAAATACTAGAGCGCATCCCTGGAAGGGTGATCGAGTTCGAGAAAAGGAATAAAGAACGACAAGTCTACCGTTGACAGACACCCAAATTGTGGTTATGATTTACTCGATAATAATCGTAATCATTACGGTTTATTTTTTTGAGTGTTAAATCGTAATGATTACGGTTAATCTAAGGTCATTAGCTTTTCATCAAAAATATGGTAAGAGGGTAGGTTGAGATGAAACGGGAAATCGATTTTATAAAGTTTAATCCCACACAAAATATGACCATTCTTGTGAAAAACAATCATCCAGCTGAAGAGTATACGCACATCGCCTCAAAAATGATGTCCTACGCTAGTGTCCATGCTGAACAAGTGGGTTTTATTGAAAAACCGAATAATCATGGAGCAGCAGCACATCTACAAATGGCTGGGGGTGAGTTTTGCGGCAACGCATGCATGGCATTAGCGTTGCTTATCGCGCATGAAAATGGTCTACAGCATCATGATTTGACCGAAATTGTTTTGGAAGCTTCCGGCACAGATCATTTCGTTGTTTGTCAAGTGAAAAGAATTAAAGACGAATATTACTGTCAAGTTTCGATGCCTCTTCCCAAAAAGATCGAGCAGCAGTCAATCAACTATGATGGCGATGAAATAAACATGGTGATTGTGAGGTATCAAGATTTCTTTCACATCGTGATTGAAGTAGACCAGTTCAGTGAGGCGGTAAGAAAACGTGCGGAATCTTTAGCCAAGCTGCTTGGAGTAACAGTAGGGTTGAGTTTAATCGGGGTGCTATTGTATCAGCCAGCTTCGAATGAATTGGCTCCACTTATCTTTGTTCCGTCATTAGATAGCATGATCTGGGAAAACGGCTGTGGGTCAGGTACTGCTTCACTTGGGGCCTATCTGGCTTGGAAAAAGCAAGGCGATATCGCTGCTCACATTAGGCAACCGGGAGGCACGATTCATGTAACGGCCTCTTGGCAAAAAGAAGAAGTAACAAGTCTCAAAATAGAGGGTGCAGTCGGAATCGTGGCACAAGGCAAAGCATTCATCGAGATTCAAGATAGCAAGGGGAGAACGGAATGAATAGACCAGAACAGTTGCATCAACAGTTGACTGCATTTCTTGAAAGGTTCACCCATTTAGCCGATCGATATGACGGTACCATCCATTACAGCTCGGAGTTAGAGAAGATCATCGATGAGTATTCTACTTTCATAACGGATGAAAGAAACAAAGAGGCCTGGGAGCAGATAGAACAGCCAATCGTAAACCAATTGAACCAGCTTGTGGAGAATGTAAGGAAATCGTCGGCGATTTGCGTTGCGATTATGGAGAAATATCGTGCGCTGAAGCTGCTAAAAGGGATTGACGACAAGACCGACTACTTTCAGAACATAGAATCTTGTATTGAAGAAGAATTTGGGAGTTTTCAAGTTACTGTTGATTCAAAGGTGTTGATGGTAGGCTCAGGTTCCTTTCCCATGACGCCATTATTGATTGCGAAGCGGACTGGAGCAGAAGTAGTTGGTATCGACATTGATGAGGAGGCCATCGAACTAGGACGGAGTGTTGTAGAAAGGCTGGGAAGTGGATTGTCTATCCGCTTGGAGAAAGAGTTTGTGGAACGACTTGATATGACGAAGGATGCAACCCATATCATCTTTAGTTCAACGGTTGCAAATAAGTATGATCTCCTGGAACAATTACATCCATTGACAAATGACCAAGTGATCGTGGCGATGCGATACGGCAATCAAATGAAATCCCTTTTTAACTACCCGATGAGAGAGGTAGATCAGCGGAAATGGAGGCTGATTGAAACCATCTTGCGTCCCGAGCATGTATTTGATATCGCGTTGTACAAAAAAGCATCGGCTGCATGCTGATCTTAAAAGGAGGTTTCTATGGGTGATATGAAACGAATCTTGCTATTGGGAACAGGTCCTGCTTCCATTCAAATGGCTGTCATGCTTAAAAAACATTGGAATTGTTGCGTCGGGGTCGTTGGGCGTGAGTCTGTTCGTTCCAAATCATTCTTTACTGCACTTAAGCAAAGCAGTCAGCAAATTCGCGCAGATATTCAAAATGAAAAGCATCAAAAGATGGAAGGCGAATGCCAAATCGATCATGTATTCCATGGATACGGGAGCGTTACAGGGGAATGGGATACCTTCATATTATCTGTCACAACAGATGCATATACAGAGGTTTTACAACAAATAAATGATCAGGTTTTACAACGAATAACGTGCATGGTTTTGGTTTCTCCCACCTTTGGTTCCAACAGTTTACTACGCCATTATTTAAACAGGATTGGTTCGAATGCGGAGATTATCAGTTTTTCTACATACCTTGGTGATACACGCTGGTTCCATGATAAGCCTTCAAATCGAGTGATTACGACAGGGGTTAAGAAAAAGCTTTACATCGGCTCGACGCGCTCTTTCTCCCCGAATGTAAAAAGACTTTGTGAGTTATTTGAGCAATTAGGTATTCAGTTGGAAGTCATGGACTCTCCGATCGAAGCGGAAACGCGAAACATATCGCTATACGTGCATCCGCCACTGTTTATGAATGCTTTCTCCCTTCGTGTGATATTTGGAGAGGAACCAATCAAAAAGTACGTATACAAAATGTTTCCAGAGGGCCCCATCACGCAATATCTCATACGCGATATGCTGGCTCAATGGAAAGAGATTACCAAAGTGGTGGAAAAGCTCAATATAAAAGGGCTCAATTTGCTAAAGTTCATGACAGATGACAACTATCCGGTCAGGCTGGAAAGTCTATCACGTGATGATATCGAAAACTTCGTTCAGTATGAAACGATTCATCAAGAGTATTTATTGTTCATTCGATATACCTCACTGTTGATTGATCCTTTTTCGGAGCCAGATTCAGATGGTAAATACTTCGATTTTTCTGCTGTCCCCATCCAGAAAATATTTATGAATAAAGAAGGGTATTGGGATATCCCGCGCATGCCAAAGGAAGATTACTATCGGATAAAAATGATTCAGGGCATTGCAAGATACATAGATATCAGCTGCCCGACAATTGATACATTCATTGAAACGTACGAGAGTAAAATTTCGGAAGCTGCGCGAACACGTAAGGGTGAACAGTTATCGGATGCGTTCGTTGTGCAAAGCTTTGCAGAAGATTTGAAAATGATATGTAGTGAGATCGAAAAGGGTATCGGATCAAAGAAACCATACTAACACGTATTTTCTGGAGGAAATGGTATGACAAGAAGAATGGGATCTTTATTAAGGACTTTCATGGTCTCCGTCGTTCTGCTGGTTGGCTGCAGTAACGGTGATATGGAAAAAACGGAGTCAACCAATAAAGGGAAAGAGATCGTGTATGCCACTTCGAAAGATATTAACGATATGAACCCACATTTTTATTCCGGCTCCATGCCAGCTCAAGGGATGGTGTACGAATCGTTGGTGGAAAATACAGAAGATGGGATCAAACCTTCGTTGGCTGAATCTTGGGAAGTTTCCGAAGATGGAAAAGTGTACACGTTTCATTTGAGAAAAAACGTGACGTTTCATGATGGAGAGCTGTTTAATGCGGAAGCAGTAAAAAAGAATATCGAAGCGGTGCAAAGCAATGCAAGCAAGCATTCCTGGATCAAGCTATCAACAAAGATCGTGGCCTGCAATGTACTCGATGAGTATACGGTTGAACTGGTCTTATCCGAACCGTACTACCCGACTCTGGTCGAATTGTCGATGACAAGACCTTATGTATTCATCTCGCCTAAAAATTTTGTGAACGGGGGAACCAAAGATGGTGTTAGTGGTTATAACGGAACGGGTCCCTATAAGCTCACTGAGCATAAAGTCGACCAGTATGCCGTATTTGAAACGAATGAAAATTATTGGGGTGGCCCACCTAAAGTGAAGAAAATCACAGCCAAAGTACTTCCCGCAGGAGAAACTACTTTCTTGGCACTGCAAAAGGGAGAAGTCAACGTTTTATTTACGGATGATCGAGGAGCTAATAGTCTCGATGTGGCAGCCATGAATCAATTTGTTGAATCAGGTGAACACCAAATCATTCGCAGTCAACCAATGAACACAGGCATAATTGTCGCCAATAGCAGCAAAACAGAGAGCCCTGTATATGAAAAGGCTGTACGCGTAGCGTTTTGGCATGCGATTGACAGAGAGACCATCAGCAAACAAATATTTGAAGGCACGGAACAACCAGCGTATACCCTTTTCTCTTCGAATGTGAATTACGCCAACGTGAAATTAGAGAAGCGGGGGTACGATTTGGAAAAAGCGAAGAAGATTTTGGAGGAGGCAGGCTGGGTTATCGGGAATGCGGGCGAATTCAGAACGAAAAACGGAAAGCTATTAACAGTGAAGCTCTATTATGATGTAAATTCGTCCACGCAAAAAACGCAGGCTGAATTGATTCAAAATACGGTAAAAAGGATTGGGGTTCATCTGGAGATTATTGGCGAGGAGTCATCTTCGATTGCGAACAGAAGGTCTACAGGTGACTATGACCTGCTTTTTAATCAAACATGGGGACTCGCGTATGATCCGCAGAGCACAATCGCTGCTTTTACCTCCAAGTCTTCCTATTACCATTCGACAAGAGGCATCGCGCAAGCTGATGAGCTCTATAAAAAAATAGAAGAAGTCATGGTGACGACTGATGAGGAACATAGAAAATCGTTATATACCGATATTTTGACCATGGTCCATGAGGAAGCCGTATTTATTCCGATTACGAATGGAAGAGTCACGATCCTGGCTCCCAAAAACCTGCAGGGTATCTCGTTTAAGCAAACGCAATTCGAGCTTCCATTTGAGCGGATGTACTTTGAATAAATACGGAAAAAAGGAGCGTGCCATGGGTAGCTATATCATCAAAAGGTTCATGCTATCGATTCCTTTGGTCCTGATCGTATCGTTTGTAACGTTTTCTTTCATTCATCTATCTCCCATGGATCCTGCCGAAGTGGTCCTGCATTCGCAAGGCATCCCCACAATAACGGATGAGTTACTTGCGCAAACCAGAGCGAAACTTGGGATGGACCAACCCTTTTTGACCCGGTACCTAAACTGGGTTGCTTCATGCTTGCAGCTTGATTTTGGAGATTCATACATAACGGGAAAACCCGTGTGGTCTATGCTAGGACCAGCCTTTTTCCACACATTAAAGCTGACGTTGGTTTCGGCCTTTGCCATCGTTTCGCTGTCCATCGTTTTGGGAGTGGCATGCGCATTGAACGCAGGCAAATGGGTGGACAAATCAGTCAGAGGCGTTTCATTTTTCCTGACATCGATGCCGTCCTATTGGCTCGCCGCTCTGCTGATCTGGTATTTTTCCGTCAAGCTGGATTTGCTTCCGACAAGCGGAATGGAGTCGTACAAAAGCTATGTATTGCCCGTTGTTGTGATTACAATCAGCTATGCTGGCATCTATTTTCGAATCATCAGAAGTTCCATGTTAAGCAACATGAATGAAGACTATGTTCTCTACGCAAGGGCATGCGGCTTATCGGAGAAAAAGATCACGATGCACATTCTCAGAAATTCATTGCAGGTGGCCATTTCTGTATTTTGCATGGCGATTCCCATTATTTTGGGAAGCACAGTCGTCGTGGAAAACATCTTTGCTTGGCCGGGACTCGGCACGCTAAGTGTCAAATCCATTTTAAGCAGGGATTTTCCAATCATTCAAGCCTATGTCCTTGTGTTGGCAGTCGCTTTTATTCTGTTCAACACCGTTTCCGACATCATCAATGCGGCATTGAAACCCAAAATAAGGGATGGTCTATAGATGAATCGATTACAAAATGTGTGGAAAGACAAGGTTGCTGTCCTATCCTTATCCGTTATCTCGCTTACAGCAATGGCTGGGATATTTGCACCTTTCGTTGCACCGCATGATCCCGCAGAAGTACATATGGAGCTTCGATTTGCATCCGCATCATGGGAGTATCTCTTGGGCAACGACCACTTAGGGCGATGCGTTTTATCCAGACTCATTTACGCGATTCGTCCCAGCATGCTATGGGTCTTCGCTGCGCTGCTCCTATCTGTATTGATTGGGTCAATTGTAGGGGTTCTTGCGGGTTACTTTCGTGGAAAAACAGATGCCTTCTTGATGCGTGTTTGCGATGTGATCCTTTCTTTTCCGGGATATGTCATGACCCTGGCGATTATCGGCATTTTGGGAGTAGGCTTTGAAAATGTAATCATCGCCTTTGTATTGATGAAATGGGCGTGGTTTGCTCGAATCATCAGAGCGTCAGTCATGCAATATGCGGAATCCGACTATGTAAAATTCTCAAAGGCAATCGGCGCAAGCAATATGGGAATCATGATCAGGCACATGATTCCGGTTGCATTGCCCGACATTGCTGTCATTTCAAGCAGCTCCTTCGGTTCGATGATTTTGCAAATATCGGGATTCTCTTTCCTCGGTTTAGGCATTCAAGCACCGGAAGCAGAGTGGGGCATGATGTTGAATGAAGCGAGAGACGTCATGTTTGCCCGCCCGGAATTCATGCTAGCTCCCGGTTTGACCATCGTGATCGTCGTATCGGCCATTAACTATTTGTCTGATACGCTTCAAGTTGCTTTAGATCCCAAATTGATGACTTCTACCTATAACCAGCAAGGGTTAATAAGAGCCTCTGCCGTGAAGCTCGAAGGAAAAGGGGTGGCAACCGGAAGATGAACATTTTGGAGGTAAATAACCTGAAAATCTGGGACAGCCGCAATGATCGAGTGATCGTTCCAAACAGTTCCTTTCATGTGAAGCAGGGAAGCTGTCTGGCCATTGTAGGAGAAAGTGGAAGCGGGAAGTCGGTTACGTGCAAGGCCATCATGAGATTGAATAAGGCCGGGCTTCGCCAATCGGGAGACATTCTATTACGAGGAGAAAACCTCATGGAGCTCTCAGAACAGGAGATGAGGAAAAAGAGGGGAAAGCAGATTTACATGATTTTACAGAATGGCATGCGTGCCTTTGATCCCTCTTGCGTGGTGGGCGTTCATTTAAAGGAAACGCTAGTGGAGCATTTTGGATGGAGCCGTGACGAAATTACAACCAAAATGAAAAATGCCATGGAAAGCGTCATGCTGAAAGACCCGATAGAGGTAATGAATAAGTATCCCCACCAGTTGTCGGGTGGAACGCTGCAGCGGGTCATGATTGCGCTGGCTATCGTATTGGAGCCTGACATTCTGATTGCGGATGAACCCACGACAGCACTTGATACAATCTCGCAGTTCGAAGTGGTTGAACAGTTCCTGCAATTGCGCGATCGAATGGGCTGCTCCATGATCTTCATCTCTCACGATTTAGGGATTGTCAAATTAATGGCAGATGAGGTTCTCGTCATGAAAGAAGGAGAAATTGTTGAAAACGGGACGACACAAGCCATTTTCTATGAACCGCAGCATACCTATACCCGTTACTTGCTCTCCACGAAGCTGGCGATGAATCAACATTTTAAGAGGGTCATGGGAGGAGTTAGTATTGCTGAGCGTTGAGTGTGTTGAGAAATCATACAGAAAAGGCGGATTGTTCTCAAGGGAAAGAGAGCAAGTGTTGAGTAACATTAGCTTCGAATGCAAGTCTGGGGAGTGTCTCGGCATCATCGGAGAAAGCGGAAGTGGTAAATCGACATTAGGAAGATTGCTCCTGGGGATAGAAAAGCCTGATCGAGGTACCATCTTGTTTGAGGGCAAAAAAGTAGAGGATCGAAAAGTAAGAACAGGGAATATCAGCGCTGTTTTTCAAGATTACACTTCTTCGATCAATCCATTATATACGATTGAGGACGCCATTCGGGAGCCTTTGCAAATGAAAAGAAGGGGACGAAAAGATGTTCGAAGCGAGATTGATCATTTATTAAGTCAAGTAGGGTTGGATCCTTCCTATCGAAAGAAATATCCTCATGAGCTATCAGGGGGGGAGGCTCAGAGGGTATGCATAGCGAGAGCCATTTCCACGGAACCGAGATGCATTCTATTCGATGAAGCAATCAGTTCATTGGATGGGTCTGTGCAAATGCAAGTGCTTGAATTACTAAAAGATTTGAGAAAACGTTACAAGATTGGCTATATCTTCATCACTCATGATATACAGGCTGCCGCCTATATTTGCGACAGAGTCATGATCATACGAAATGGTGAGATCGAAGAGATTGTGAGGGTTGAAGACTTAAAAGATGTTCAATCCGCCTATACGAGGAAACTGCTGCAAATGACTATTGCTTAAAGGAATTGGCAATAAGAGTGAGCAGAGGATCAGAGGAAGGAGCAAGAGCTATGAGAGGGGCTCTGTCTTGGTCATTTTTACGTTTATACATATTGACTCTTTTGTATTTTAGTGCGAACTCTATTCTGAATGTCATTATTCCGTTAAAGGGTGCAGAGTTGGGTGCGACCAATACAACAATTGGAGTCGTTATGGGAGCGTATCTGTTTACAACCATGTTTTTTCGGCCGTGGGCAGGCCATATCATCCAAAAACATGGACCAATCAAAGTGCTCCGCACGATTCTTATTTTCAATGGAGCGGCTCTCATTTTATATACGTTCACTGAATTAGAGGGTTTTATTGTTGCCCGTATTCTGCAAGGGATGTGTACCGCTTTTTTCTCCATGGCCTTACAGCTGGGGATTATTGATGCGTTGCCGGACAAAGATCGTTCACAAGGGATCTCTCTGTATTCCTTATGTGCTTATTTGCCTGGTATTTTTGGCCCTCTACTCGCTTTAGGCATCTGGCAAGCGGGGGATAGTTCTTATTTTACAGTTGCCATGGTCACCATTGCGATCCTTACAGGAGTGGTGGGTTATAGCGCCAGCATCGACAAAAAAGTAGCTGAGCCTGCTCCGAGTCAGACTGAACAGGGAGCAACCATGCTTGGTTCCGTGAGCCAATTGGTCAAAAACCCGTATTTATGTAAATGCAGCGTCCTGATGCTGGCGGCATCCATTATATTTGGAGCTGTGACAACCTTTATACCGCTGTACGCTGTACAAATCAACTACGGGAATGCGGGAATTTTCCTGATGCTTCAAGCGGGTACCGTCGTATTATCACGGTTTGTGTTGAGAAAAAAAATTCCATCAGACGGCAAGTGGCGTTCCTCGTTTATGATGGGAATTATGCTCATTCTTGCGGTAGCGGCGTTAAGTGTAAGCTTTTCTAGCGTGGGTGGAGCAGCCTTTCTCTACGTAGGGGCCATATTAATGGGAATTGCTCAAGCCCTTCTTTATCCAACGTTAACGACGTATTTGACATTTGTTCTACCAAAGACGGATCGCAATGTGTTAATCGGGTTATTCATAGCTATGGCCGATTTGGGTGTTTCTCTGGGAGGAGTCATCATGGGGCCAGTTGCTGATCATTTCTCTTATTCCTTTATGTATATGATTTGTGCAATCTTAGGTGTGACGATGATCATTTTTGCCTATGAACGAAGCAAAGCTTCTGTTGGATTACGATAAAACCGATGATGTTCATTGCTGAAGCTCAATCGTGTAAGCAAGAAAACGGTTATCCGTAGATCGTCTTTGGGCACGGAGGAAAATATTCAGGTGGCAAGCCGAGTACATGTTAGGAGATGATACCTAGCGTTTACTCGGCTTTTTCATACGCAGATGCGAAGTACAGCACAGTATCTATTTAACCATCATTTAGCGTCACAAAAGATAGGGGAAGGTACCTATTTGAAAGGTGCTCCCCGTCTTTTACGATTGGGTCATAGGGGAAATGATCCCAATATCTTTCAGTATGGAGGACCAATAATGGATCAAAGTCCGACTTGTTTTGAACGCTCTGGCGATGAAGGAAAGGCGATGGATAACGGATATCTGAAACAAATCTTCGACCACTTGCAGGACGGGATTATTCTCATGGATCAGGAACGAAAAATCATGGTAATGAACCCATCCGCAGAGAAAATGACCGGTTGGAAACGAGGAGAAAAGGTCCCGTTCTGCTCCTACTGCCAAAACAGAGAGTTGGAACCGGGAGAAGAACGATGTTATTTGCTCGCCAAACGGGAGGTTCCCTATTTTCTTTCTGCGATGCCTACCTATGAAGGACGGTACGTAGACATGGAGATGAGCACGGCTGTCATCTATGAAAATGGTGAACAAAACATGCAGGATGTCCTATTAGTTTTAAAAGATATGACGGTCAAGAAAAAAGAGGAGGAGGTCAGAATCTCCAAGCAGGTGCTGCAAAAAACGCTAGAAGCTCAAGAAAATGAACATAAGCGCCTGGCCCGTGAGCTGCACGACGGCGTAGGACAATCCTTGTATTCCGTTTCGGTAGGCATTCAAGCGATTCAAGCGCACCTCAACGAGAAAGGACAATTCCGGGACTTCATGCAAGAGATCGTAAATGAGCTGGAAAAAGCGATACAAGACGTCAAGCTGTATTCTTTACAGCTGCGTCCGCATAGTCTCGATCAACTGGGTCTGATTCCTACGGTACGGCATCTGGTTTCCAGCTTGAACAAAGCACATCAGGATGTTTCCATTACCTTTTCCTACAGTAATGTCAGTGATCATTTTCAGCCAAACTTGGAAATCAATCTGTACCGTGTCATCCAGGAAAGCTTACATAATGCACTGAAGTACGCGAAGGCGACACTCATTGAGGTGATCTTGTACAAGGAGGACGACCTACTGACTTTGCTGATTCAGGACAATGGAATTGGATTTGTGCGCGATCAGGTTCAAGTTGGTCTGGGCCTCAAACATATGGAAGAACGAGTGGATCAAATGGAGGGGACTCTTCAGATTCAATCCGTGCTTCACGAAGGTACTTCGATCAAGGTAACGGTAGTAGGACAGGGAGGGGGAGTAGAGTGATACGGGTGCTTTTGGTTGATGATCACACGATGATTCGGAAGGGATTGCGTGTGCTTCTCGAAAGTTACTCTCAAATTAAAATTGTCGGAGAGAGTCACACAGGCAATGATGCCATCCTGAAAGCCAATGAGCTAAAACCCGATGTAGTGCTCATGGATTTGTCATTGCCGAATGGGCTGGATGGGTTTACCGCGAGCAATGAGATTCGCAAGTCGAATTCTTTCGCGAAAATCGTCATCTTGACTATGCATGACGAGGAGATTTTTGTCCAGAAAGCCATCACCGTCGGAGCCCATGGATACATTTTAAAAAACAGCCATGGAGAGCTGCTGTATCAAGCCATTGTGGAGGTTTACAGAGGCAAGCGCTTTTACAAGACTTCTGTATCGCAAGAGATCATTAATCTATGGCTGAAATCGGATGCCAAAACGATACCTTCTGTTTTAACGCTACGTGAAAAGGAGCTAGTCAGACTCATTGTGCTTGGCTATACCAATAAGGAAATAGCAGATAAGCTGTTGATCAGTGTCAAAACTGTGGAGAACCATAAAACGAATATCATGCAGAAACTAGGACTGGATTCTAAGCATCAATTGATCCAATACGCCATAAAAAATAGATATCTCGATTTGGCATTTTAATTTGCATAGATCAAAAAGTAGGGGACTTCCCCTATATGGAAAAAAGGACAGGCGAATAAACTGAATAGAGAGACTACACCTCAAGAACCATCATCGTACACTTGGAAACCATATCGTCGTCGAAGGAGGAACTATGGCAAAACAAGTACACTATACGGTTGTCATCGTGGGAGCAGGCTCAGCCGGTATCTCTGTTGCTGCCCGTCTCGTCCGGGCTTCCAAAAGGCTCAGAGGACAAGTCGCCATCATCGATCCCGCATCCAAGCATTATTATCAGCCTTTGTGGACATTAGTCGGAGGTGGTGCTGCAAAAAAGGAGAAATCCGAGCGTGATCTGTCTGCACTGATTCCCGCAGGCGTCGACTGGATTTGCGATGCGGTCACCATGTTTCAACCAGAACAACATACGCTTCATACGAAACAGGGGGCCGTCTTTTCCTATGACTACCTCGTTGTTGCAGCCGGTCTGCAACTAGATTGGGAAGGGGTAAAGGGCTTGAAGGATGCCGTTGGAAAAAACGGTGTTTGCAGCAACTACGCATACCAAACGGTTGAAAGTACATGGGAAGCCATCCGGAGTTTTAAAGGCGGTACTGCCATTTTTACCCACCCGAATTCACCCGTAAAGTGTGGCGGGGCCCCTCAGAAAATCATGTATTTGGCCGATGACTACTTTCGCAAGCTCCAAGTTCGCAAGCAGTCACAGATCATTTTTGCATCGGCAAAGGGAAGTATTTTTGACGTTCCTACGTATGCCAATACCCTCAACAACGTCATTCGTCGAAAGAACATCGAAACGAGATACAAGCACAACCTATTGGAAGTGCGGGCGGATACGAAAGAAGCTGTATTCGAGAATCTGGAAACCAAAGAGCAGGAAGTATGGAAGTATGACATGCTTCATGTGACCCCTCCCATGAAAGCGCCCGATTTCATTGCAAACAGCGCATTGGCAGACACAGGAGGTTGGGTGGATGTCGATCCATTTACACTTGTGCACAAAAGGTTTCCCACTATTTTCGGTATTGGCGATTGCACGAATCTTCCCACGTCCAAAACCGGAGCTGCGATTCGCAAACAGGCACCAGTCGTCGAGAAAAACCTGCTCGCGCTGATCAATGGGACTCCCTTGGCTGCCAAGTATGACGGTTATACATCCTGCCCACTCGTAACGGGGTACAACAAACTCGTGCTAGCCGAATTTGATTACAACCTGACACCGTGTGAAACCTTTCCTTTTGACCAATCCAAAGAGAGATTCAGTATGTACCTGATGAAAAGAGAACTGCTTCCCATCCTTTATTGGAATGGCATGCTTAAAGGATTGATGTAAATGTGGCTGCGCAGGTAGAGTATGGCGTGGCTGTCTTCCAAGAAGCAAAAGTGCGAGCCGAGCGTAAAAGCGAATCTGTTTCCGTGGCGCTTCTCGAAGTTCTCGTGGGAAAATTAAACGAATAAGAGATGTTGTAAAGGGAGGAATGAACCATGTTATTGCGTTACTTTTTTGATGAGAAATTGGCCCATGCATCTTATCTGGTTGGCTGCCAAAAAACCGGGGAGGCGATTGTGATCGATCCTGCCCGTAATCTGGCTCCTTATTTTCAAGTCGCCAAAGAAGAGGGAGTTACCATTGTAGCCGCCACGGAAACCCACATACACGCTGATTTTGTATCTGGTGCCAGGGAATTGGGGGCAGTTCACCAAGCGAAGCTGTTTTTATCCAATGAGGGCGATGAAGACTGGAAATATCAATACTTGGAGGGTTTGAACCATCAGCTTGTCCACGATGGAGATCGTTTTTTTATCGGAAACTTGCTATTTGAAGTTATGCATACGCCTGGCCATACGCCTGAGAGCATCTCCTTCCTTTTGACTGACCATGGAGGGAATGCAGATCGCCCCATCGGGATCTTCACGGGAGATTTCGTCTTTGTCGGCGATATCGGCAGACCGGATTTGCTCGAAAAAGCGGCGGGAATGAAGGGTACGTCCGAGTCAGGTGCACGAGACATGTTCCAGTCCCTCCAAAAATTCAAGCAACTGCCGGATTATATGCAGGTATGGCCAGCTCATGGCGCAGGAAGTGCTTGCGGGAAAGCACTGGGGGCCGTGCCGTCTTCTACCGTCGGCTACGAAAAACTCTTTAACTGGGCGATGTCACACTCTAGTGAAGAGGAATTCGTTCAGGCACTCCTTGATGGACAACCAGAGCCGCCAACGTATTTTGCAGTGATGAAGCGCGTGAATAAGGAAGGCCCTGCTTTGCTCAAGGAACTCCCCGTTGTTCAAGAGTTCAACTCGCTTGAAGCGGTCAAGGAATCGGTGGAAAACGGACAGCTGATCGATACGCGTCCTTTTCAGAAATTTGCGAAGGGGCATCTGGCGGGAACTCTTCACATTCCTTTTAACAAGTCATTTGCCAACTGGGCGGGCTGGATTGTCGATTACAATCGCCCGGTTCACATTCTGGCCAACCCAGATGAGCTGGACGAGATTTTGCAAGCCCTGCATTCCGTAGGGATTGATCATGTCACAGGATATATCGACTGCGGCAAGTTAATAGAAAGGGAAGCGTCTTCGCTCGAGACAATCGAGGAGGTAACACCGCTGGAGATTGCAGATCGCGTGGAAAAAGGAGAGGTTCACGTAGTAGATGTTCGTAATTTGGCTGAGTGGAAGGAAGGACACATTCCGGATGCACAGCACATCATGCTCGGTACACTCGCCGTGCGGCTGGTTGAGATTCCTCGCGAGAAGCCACTTCTTGTACAGTGCCGTTCCGGTGCCCGATCCGCTATTGGCGCCAGCATTCTGAAAGCAAACGGATTCAAAGAAGTGATGAATTTGAGCGGCGGAATATTGAAATGGCAACGAGACGGCTTGGCAGTCGTAGAACTAGGATAAAACGAAGCGAGGAGTTGCAAGGGTGAGCCTATGACTATCGACCTCGTAATCACACTGTTTGTTATCGGTTTCGCGGGATCATTTATCTCTGGTCTCGTCGGGATCGGGGGCTCCATCATCAAGTATCCGATGCTTCTGTACATTCCGCCCGCCCTTGGATTCGTTGCTTACACAGCTCACCAAGTATCCGGAATAAGTGCCGTCCAAGTATTTTTTGCCACCCTGGCTGCTGTTTGGACTCTACGCAAAGATCAGCTTATCCATTACCAGCTCGTTGTGTACATGGGAAGTGCCATTATTGTAGGGAGCTTGCTTGGAGGATATGGAGGAAAATATCTTTCAGCAGATGCCATCAATATCGTCTACGCCATTCTGGCCACCATTGCTGTAATCTTGATGTTCCTGCCAAAAAAGCGAATGGACGAACGTGAACAGACGACCGAGATGATCTTTCATAAGCCAACAGCTGTATTATCCGCTT
This sequence comes from Brevibacillus sp. AF8, assembly GCF_021270385.1. NCBI lineage: Bacteria > Bacillati > Bacillota > Bacilli > Caryophanales > Paenibacillaceae > Brevibacillus > Brevibacillus sp. AF8. The sequence continues at coordinate 149,841 of NZ_JAGQDN010000001.1, forward strand.
TGATTGTCGGAGGTGCCTCTGGAATTGTAGGGGCAGCTGGCGCTTTTATTTTGGTTCCCATCATGTTGATCATCCTTAGGATACCGATAAGAGTTGCGATTGCTTCCTCTCTTGCCATCACCTTCCTTTCTTCCATTGGATCGACCATAGGAAAATGGATGGCAGGGGATATATTGTTTTGGCCATCCGTGATCATGGTATTCGCCAGCATCTTGGCAGCGCCGCTCGGTACAAAGGTCAGCAAACGTTTGGACACCCGGATTCTCCAAACCATTCTAGCCTTGTTGATCCTAGCCACGACAATTAAGATTTGGGCCGACATTCTTGCATTTCCATAAATAATAAAGAAAAATAAAAGAATGTTCTATGAAATTACATTTCATAGAACATTCTTATCGAGAGTGGTGGAGGGACTGGCCCGATGAAACCCGGCAACCTTCGTAATCTACGGTGACAAGGAGCAGTTTGCATAAAGCAACTGCTCTTTGTTGAAACTCGTTTCCCAATTGATGAAAGTATCCTAAAATAAAGAAGAAAGGAGGATACTTTCAAACTGAAATCGGCAGAAAATTATCAGACTATACTGAACTTGAAGCGATCAAGAACGCTTTTCACAATCGATATCAATCCGTGAAGAAACTCACGAACGAAGGGGTATCAAACATATGACAAACACCATACATTCAATAGAATTCATCAAGCGCCGTCAAAAACTCGCGGAAAAAATGCCAGACCACAGCGCACTTGTCCTCTTTTCAGGGGTTGTCAAGACACGCAGCAATGACGATAAATATCTGTTTTCACCAAACCGCAACTTCTATTATCTAACGGGCATTTCGCGCAGCAACCTCATTCTCATGATCACAAAACGCGCTGGCATCGTAAACGAAACGCTATTTCTTCAGCGCCCAAATGAGCTGGAAGCGAAATGGACAGGGGCGGTCTTATCCGATCAAGAGGCGAAGGAGCAATCTGGTATTGAACACTTCGACTATCTCGATGAGTGGCTGGAGTCATTTGGAGTCTTTGTGAGGCGCTGCGAAGGCAAGTCCTCACTCTATCTTGACTTGTATCGCTATCAGTGGAGCGACGAGCTGACCCCTGCAGACAATTTTGCCGAAGACGCGCAGAAGAAATACCGGACCCTTCAAATTCACGATGCGGGCCCATGGCTGAAAGAACTGCGTATGTTGAAGAGTTCGGCCGAAATCGAAGAGATCAGACGTGCGATTACGATCACGGATGAAGCAATCCGGCGCATGTGGTCGTATGCACGTCCTGGAATCATGGAATATGAACTAGAGGCGCACTATGATTTCACGTTGAAGTCGCACGGTGTTCGCGAGCTTCCTTATTTACCCATTATTGCTAGTGGCGTCAATGCTACTATCTTGCACTATGAAGCGAATAATCAGCGTGCGGTAGATGGTGACTTGGTCCTCCTCGACCTCGGTGCAGCATCGAATTACTATGCGGCTGATATTTCGCGAACGTTTCCCGTAAATGGTCGCTTTACTGAACGACAGAAAGCGATCTATCAACTCGTGCTCGAAGCAGAAATCAAGACCATCGAAGCAGTGAAGCCTGGTGTCACACTTTCAGAACTCAATGATGTTACGAAACAGGTCCTGACAGATGGTCTGCTACGTCTCGGTCTCATCCAAGACAGCAGTGAGCTCTCCAAATACTACTATCATTCCGTGTCACATCACCTTGGACTGGATACGCACGATTTCTCAGATTACAATGTTGGCTTGCAGCCTGGTATGGTGATCACGATTGAACCAGGTCTGTACATAGAGGAAGAAGCCATTGGGATTCGGATTGAAGATAATGTGTTGGTAACAGCAGAGGGCTGCGAGATACTCTCGTCACAGATCCCGAAGGAAATCGAGGAAGTGGAAATGTTGATTGGGAAAAAGGAATAGCGAAAGCTTAGTGTAACCATAACAAGCTCTGTTATGGTTACTTGCATGTGAACATCTCCTTACAAAAACTAGTAAAACGACAAAGAAATGTCTAATACATCTTCCAAAAAAAACCATTTGATTGTAAAATAAAGTAAAACTAAAAGGGTGATCCAATATGGGGGGACTGCTAGGGACATTGCACCAGTCGCTGCGGTCAGAAATCGAACAACATCGGCGAGCGCGCGGTTATACATTAAGCAAACTAGGGGATTTAACTGGTATTAATCCGGGGACATTGAGCGAGATTCTAAATGGGAATCCACCTCGGGCTATCACAATAGGTCAATTAGATGCGCTCGCTTCGGTGTTTGGCTACGAGCCAGGCTGGATGTATGAACTATATCCCGATGAATGTTTATATGAAGGGAAAATTTCGCGCCCCCGATTGATACCTTATTTGATTCGAAGCGCTGAGAATAGGCGAAAGGATTGCATTGAAGCTGTTGCCTCCCAATTGTTGGAGAATCCCAAAAATATTTCCATCCTTTTTACTGTGGCAGAGCAATTATATGAGGAGGGAAAACTGGGAAAGGCGGTGCCATTCTATGAGTACGTAATTGAGAACGAGAAAGATAGCTACTCAACCCAGTTTGTGATGAGTCACTACCGATTATTTCAGGCAATTCTCGGGACAAATGCCGATGAAAATGAGAAGGCTGTTATTCGCTTTTCATTATATCGAAAGCGATTACCCGAAACGGATCAATTAGACGCCTTATTAAATTTGGCGAAGGTTTGTTTCACTTTGCAAAAATGGAGTGAAGCAGAAACTTACGCAGATGAGCTACGAGAGCTTTCCAAAATTATTTATCAAGATAAGCTGCAAAAACGCAGAAAAAATCGAGCGGCAGAGTTGATAAAAACAGAACGCCCACTCGTCTACTACTATGGAATGGGTTATTTATATAAAGGATTAGTCCTACAGATGCAAGGCGCTTATTCACAATCGAAAGAATATGTACAAGCATACGCCGATTTATATTGGTTTGAACTTCTGGACGATGAAGGGTTACGAATCGTTGAGCGGTTTGCTGTCTTTGCGAAAGCGAATTTTTACACACTGGAAGTATTAATGGGAAATGAAGATATCATTAAGGAATACACCGACTATCTGGCGGAGCAGCCTGATGAAATACTTCCGGGCCTCGTTACAATTATGGAAGCTGCTAATAAATATCATTTTTGTGTCGATGAGGTTTTATTACGCCTCTCTGAAGACATTGGTAGATTCCATGAACGAACATTGTTGGTTAATATGGTTCAGCACCTCCAATATCGATATCAGAAAGCAATATATGATTTTACAAAGGGGCGCATTGAAAGTGGACTCAATGAAACCCTGCACTGTTTCGTACTATCGAATTTGATGAATCGACATTATGATGCTCTGCAATGCGTACAGTTGTTTGAAAAATATCGACATCTTGCTTCTCCATCACAGATTCTCCAATATCAAGCCATTGTAATTGGAGAGAAGAAGGCTGAAGCTACATTTATAAACGAGTTGTAGGACGCTGTATCAACAATTACTAAAAAAGATGATAAGTAGAGAGGATGAAAAAGAATGAAAAATGTATTCCTGGCCCTTCTTCTAACGTTTGGGTTTAGCAGTGGCATCGTTTACGAACCACAAAAGTCTGAGGCCCAACACGTAATTAACTATCAGCATGGTGCAGATTTTTAGAAACAGTTTTTATAAGACACGAAAAAACATCCTTTCGATAGGATGTTTTTTTCTATTCAATTTTTTCTTAGTTGGTGAATTCTTGCATATTGATTTATAGTTATTAATGTCATATTTTGTAAATCATAGGAGGTGCTTAACATAAAAGGTATCGCAAGTTCATTAGAAAGGGACGTCTCTGTGCACCCAGGAACATCCCCGAAAAGCAAGGGCACGTTCTGGGGCGCGGGAATAGAAGTAAGTCGCCACCACTTGGATCTGGAAACAAGCATCGAACAACTACGACAGCAAATGATTGAATTGGCTGGAAAACATGGTCTAACAAGTGACGTAGTGTTGGGGGTAAGCCAGCAATTGGACAAGTATATAGTGATGGCGCAAAACAACCATAAAGTGGATAGCATTTGGTAAAGGATCCACGATCGGTCTATTAAAACTGATTGCAAAAGAGGAACCCTTAAGAAAAATGGGTTCTTTTTTACGTCATTTTTACCGCCGGATGGATGCTGACCGCTTCAGAGGAACCACCGAAGGATGAAAAATCCAGTGAGGTGGTTCTTTTTTTCTCTCGTCTCCCATGCCATCATTATAGACGGGGGCGATGAAGGATGTTCCAGGATTTCAAGCTTGTTGGTGACCGTCCAGTCGCGATACAAGTGAAAGAATACGTCAAACGTTTAATTATCAAAGGTGCGCTTCAGGCAGATCAAAAGCTGCCCTCCACCCGAGAAATGAGCAGTCTGTTAAAAGTGAGCCGCAATTCGGTCATTGCTGCATACGAAGGCTTAGAGGATGACGGATTTACGTATGCGATTCCAGGAAAAGGCAGTTATGTTACCACGATGGTGGGCCATTTGACTGCGGATAACGAAGGAACTGACGGCTATGCCTCCTGGCAAATCGACTGGAAGGCACGAATGAACGAATATGCTGTATCTGCTGTAGAACTGGACATGATGAAGCAAGGCATACGCGGCAAAAAAGAAACCATTTCATTTACAAGCATCGCGCCGGATGAGCAGTTGTTTGACTTGGGGGATGTAAGGCGGGCGTTTTTGGATCGGATGGCAGTCGAAGGGCAGGTCTTACTCAACTACGGCTATGCCAAGGGCTACAAGCCACTGATCGATTACTTGATGCGATATATGGAGAATAAGGGCGTCGATTTAAGCGGTAAGGATATGCTAATAACAAACGGGTTTACAGAAGGTTTTGACATCGTGTTGTCGGTACTTCGTCCTTCTGCGCGCCGTGGGGCAGCCATTTGTGAAAATCCGACCCATCATACAGCGATCAAGAATTTGAAGTTGCAAGGATTTGAGATTACCGGCATACCGATGGAGAGTGATGGTATGGATGTGGAGCAGCTTGAGGCGGTGTTGCATAAGCAGACAAACAGCTTCGATTTGGCCTATTTGACTCCTTCCTATCACAATCCGACAGGCATAGTCATGTCGCCAGCGAAGCGCAGTGCGGTTATGAAATTACTGATGCATTATCAGATTCCGGTGATCGAGGATGGATTCAACGAGGAGTTGCGCTACTCGGGAGCGCATGTTGCGCCATTAATCGCCACAGCAGGGCAGGGGAATGGTGTCATCTATATTGGTAGCTTCTCCAAGGTACTGTTCCCTGGATTGCGAGTGGGCTGGGTGCTCGGAGACAAGGCATTGATCGACAATCTGGAAAGCATTAAGCGTGCACGCACCATTCACACTTCAACCATCGATCAATCAATACTCTATCAATATTTGCTAAATGGAAACTTTGATAAATATGTCAAAAAAGCCCGTATGGAATATAAGCGCAAATATGAACTGACAAAGGCATGCTGTGAAGTATATCTCCCTGAGGCGCAGCTATCTGGGGACGGGGGCTTGCATTTGTTTCTTACCTTTCCGCAAGGCGTAAATACACGCCAACTGCTAGAAGCTTGCACAGAGCAAGGGGTCATTTTTACACCGGGGGACAAGTTTTTTATTCAAGAAGGAACAGGGACGAATACCTTGCGACTAGGTTTTTCACGAGTAACGGATGAAAATATCGAGCGGGGGATTCAGATAATCGGCAAACAGGTGCGCCGCTTTCTGGAGACATAACGATTACAAACTACACAACCATTTGGAAGAAAAATGAGGTGTCATCATGAAGATAGGCGTTATTATGGGTGGTATTTCTTCAGAGCGAGAAGTTTCGCTGAAGACTGGTCAAGAGATGATCAATCATTTGGATCGGAGTCGCTACGAGGCAGTTCCCATTGTCATTACTCAGCGAGCGGATTTAATCACGCAGGTACAGCAGGCTGGCATCGATTTCGCGCTGTTGGCACTGCATGGTCAATATGGTGAGGATGGCACAGTGCAGGGAGCACTGGAGACACTTGGTATTCCCTATACAGGAAGCGGTGTCCTGGCAAGCAGCCTATGCATGAATAAACAACTGTCCAAGATGCTGTTGAAGGCAGCGGGCATTCAAACGCCTGCAGGACTTTACTGGAAGGACGTTTATGATCCACAAGCGGTGAAGCAATTGGGTTACCCGGTGATTGTGAAGCCAAACTTGGGGGGATCCAGCATAGGTGTCCAGCTCGTGCAAAATGAGAAGGAGCTGCTGTCGGCTGTTCAGGAAGCCAGCCATTTGGATCAGGGGATCTTGATTGAGCCCTATTTGAAAGGGACGGAGTTAACCTGCGCGATTCTGGATGGCGAGGTACTACCGATAATCGGCATTCGCTCCGCACATTCAGAGTGGTTCGACTACCGAGCGAAATATGAGGATGGGGGCGCGGAGGAGGAGGTGATCGAGCTTCCTCCCGTTACCCAGCAGCGTGTGCGCGAGGCTGCGCTCGCAAGCTACCAACTGCTGCAGTGCAAAGTCTATGCAAGGGTCGATATGATTTTGTGTCAGGATATACCTTACGTATTAGAAGTGAACACCTTACCGGGGATGACCGCAAACAGCCTGTTTCCAAAGAGTGCAGGTGCAGCAGGTATGACCTTTACACATCTGTTAGACCGTATTATTGCCAGCTCGCTCCACGAACGGAAACGGGAATGGGGGAACACTGTAACAGGATAACATCTATACGAGTGATCTAACGGAAGAGAAACCCTACATGTATGGGGTTTCTCTTTGTTTCATTGACTGGAGTAGTGAATGACTACGGAACATTTTACAATACGATCTCCGTTGTTCCGATAAATGTGAGGTCTGTCTGCTTTAAAAATAAGAGTATCCTCTGGCTCAACTACGTAAACTTGTTCATTGACGACAACCTCTAGCGTGCCTTCATTTACGAGAATAAACTCCTCAACGCCAGTAGTATGCGGTTCTGCTATACGCTCGCATCCTGGTTCAAGGGTTACTGAAAAGATCTCAAACTGCTGTTCGGGATTATATGGGACTAGTGGATACACACGATATTGACCGTTATTTTCAATAATGGGGTTTACTTCCTTCTTTTTTATGATCGTGACATTCGGCTTGTATTGACTAACGAGTGAAGAAAAGGACAAGCGCAACCCACTAGCTATTTTCCAAAGGGTAGTGATGGTTGGCGCAGACTTGCCTCTCTCAATTTGTCCGAGCATCGTTTTGCTAACCCCTGTTATTTCAGAAGTTTTATCCAAGCTCAAGTTTCTTTCTTTTCGGATACGCTTTATATTCTCACCAATATTTGTGTGAAACTCTTCCATAAATACCCTCCATTGAATTCGGACGTTATATTCCATGTATGTACGCTATATTCTGCAATTAATCTGTATATAGCTCGGACCAGACACTATATAGTCCAAAATATACGAAAAGAGGTGCTATGTCTATGGAGAACAAGATCTTTCAAGGATCACGGAAAATTCCGATGGAAATGTTGCTGCTGTGTTAACGATTAATCATTCAGGTCTGAGCTATGTAAGCACAGATATCTATGAATAATTCCAACCGTCCGATCTTGTTTACGAAATCAGGTGTCAAGAACCACCGGGCTTTTTCATATTGCCTCTTGAATCTCAAGTGACATGAGGTTTTATAATTGGCTAAAGGGGGGTGTTATAACGTGCACGCAAAGGCGAGGAACAGATTAGACACCACACAAAATCAACAGAACGATCTAACAACAAAGGAAGTGAAGTTCTCCATAGGACAAGTGGCGAAAATGACAGGATCTTCTGTACCCACTGTTCGGTATTATGATGAGATTGGCCTGCTTTCACCTGCTGAGATAACTCCTGGAGGTCATCGTATGTATACAGCAGAGGAAATATGGCGGTTAAAACTGATCCTAACCCTGCGCTATTTAAACTTTGGAATTGATGATATTAAGAGAATGTTAGCTGGGGATATCCCTGTTGATATGGCGATAGAATGGCAAATCGAAGCTTTGGACATCCAAATGCGTACACTTGCCAGCATGAAGACTATTTTGGAACAAACAAAGCAGAGTAAGGATGGCAATGATTCTTTGAGCTATATGCACGAGCTAATTGAATCGATTTCCACAAATGCATTGGAACGAGAAAAGTTTATTTTGGAAAAAATGTTTTCGTCCGTTTTTCCTGAACAATTTCCGGTTGAATGGCGAGAGATATTTTTACTAGGGGTTAACGTCTCTTCGTTGCTGGAAGGCAATCGTTCGGCAGCGCAAACGGCTGCATTAGATGAGTTGGAGGCAATGTTTAATGATCCACAGATTGTCCGGGAAATGAAGCATAATGTTATGTCCTTCCTGGAAGTAGTTCACCTGCCTAAAATCAGTGTGGAGATGTGGACTGCCAGAATGCTTAAAAACCATAAACAGCTGTTGAAAGCAGCAGAGCAACATGCAACTCCAGATAGTCCTGTCGTACAGGCGAATATTCAAGAGTATGTGTTGCTGTTTGCGGATGTTGACGAACTCCCTGTCTCGCAATCATTTTTCCGTCGATTTGCTGAATGGTTGCTTTCAAGCCAAACCGAAAATCTCGAGCGCTTTAGAAGAATTTGTATAATCCTGTACCCAGGTCTGCAATCGTATATGAAAACAAATGAATTATTCTACCAAGGAGTACAGTGTAAGCTTCAACAACTGGATAACGAGTAAAAGTACTCTTTGTTACAGCTTGCGAAGGAGGTGAAATCATCTGTCATCATCGGAAGTTCTTTCAAATAAAAAAGGGCGGGAGGTGGCATGCTGACACATGAAAAAAAACAACCGAAAAACGTACAGTGTCTTTATAGGGGGATTTGTCACGCTATGTCTGTTCCTGGTGGTTGGTTGCAGCACGCAAACAATTGTTCCAACCTGGCAACAGGAGAGTGCCAAACCAAAATCGGGCGGAACCATTACAGTAGCGTACCCTTATGAACCAGATACATTAGATGCTCACATGTCTGCTGGATCTGCTGGGGTCTATACCTGGTTGCTCGGTGGATCTCTGCTCTATAAGGATCCTGCATCAAACGAATACAAGCCCTCTCTAGCTAGTGACTTTAAAATTTCTGAGGATGGCAAAACGTGGATCTTCACCATTCGTTCCGGGATTACCTTTCACGATGGGACACCGCTGACCGCAAAAAGTTTTAAGGAAACCTTCGATCGTGCTCTTAATCCACAGACAAAAGCAAAAACAGCCGCTGAGGTAATGGCTCCAATAAAAAGTGTGAAAGCGCCAGACGATCAGACCCTCGTTTTGGAACTACATGAACCCAATACTGCCTTCCTCGATTCGCTAGGGAATTATATTACACAGCCGTTATCATTGAAAGCGATTGAAAACGCTGGGGAGGATTATGGCAGGAGTCCTGTGGGAGTAGGGCCGTGGAAGTTTGAGAGTTGGAATACGGGCGAAGCTGTCACCTATATTAGAAATGAAGCTTTTCAGTGGGGAGAACCATATTATGAAAATCAAGGTCCTCCAAGAGCCGACAAGCTTGTCATAAAAGCGATTGCTGACAGCCAACTCAGATTGTCAGCGCTAGAGAGTGGTGCTATCGATGTAGCAACGGAAATACCTGCGAAAGACGCGATCTATTATCGGAATAATTCGAAATATCAAGTGATAGAACGCTTGCGTCCAGGACTGGGCTTATTGATGGAGATGAATTTGAAGAGACCACCGTTTGAAGATATTCAGGTGCGTAAAGCATTTCATATGCTCATCAATAAAGAAGCCATTGTCCAGGCTGTTACGAAGGGAGAAGGCGAAGTAGCCCATACGCCATTATCTCCATCGACGCTAGGGTATGACAAATCCTTAGAAAAGTACGGGTACGCGTATAATGTGAGCGAAGCCAAGAAATTGTTGGACGATGCTGGTTGGAAAGTAAATGGAAGTGGTGTGAGAGAAAAGGACGGAAAAACACTGAGTCTGAATTTACTCAGTACCGCAGATTTTGACAAAGAAGCCCAATTGCTCCAAGCCATGCTGGGAGAGGCTGGTATCAACATAAAGATACAGAATCTGGAAATAGCAGGGTACATGCAGGAAGTCATCAAAGGAAATTTTGATGTAACGTTGATATCGGGCGTCTATGATGATCCTGATATTTTATACTTTTATTTCCATTCCAGCGGTGCCTACAACCTGTCTGGTGTAAAAGACGACAAGCTAGACGCCCTCCTTTTGAAAGGGCGGACAACCTTACAGACTCATGCCAGAAAGCAAGTGTATATGGATGTACAAAAGCATCTCATTGAGCAAGCGTACGTTGTCCCTCTTTATTACGATAAGGCCTATACTGTCATAAATTCTCGAGTAAAAGGAGTAAAGTGGACATCTGTCATGCCGACATATAATGACAGCTGGGTCGAGAACTAACTACATGCCAACAAAGGAGAGAAGCGCATGCAACATAACGGATGGATTGATTCTTTTGAAAAATATGCCCAAAATTTGATAACCAAAAGTCAGGTTCCTGGTGTTTGTATGGGATTAGCAAAGGATGGTCAAACCTTCTATAGTAACGGATTTGGCTTCCGTGATGTGGAACGGCAGTTACGAGTTACAATCGATACGGTTTTTGGTATCGGATCGATAACAAAATCCTTTACTTGTGTGGCAGTCATGCAATTACAAGAGGCGGGTAAGTTATCCGTACATGACCCTGTTGTCAAATACTTGCCGGAATTCCGTCTGAAAAATCTTGATGTGGGGCAAATCACGATTCATCATTTTATGACGAATACGAGTGGAATTCCCCCCTTGCCCACATTTTTGGCAAGTGTGATGCGAAGCTTGGAAGCGAACGAGGTAGAAGACCTTCCATTGATGCAAAATCAGGCAGATGAAACGGTCCCAATCGATACGTACGAAGACCTGATGAGTGTAATCTCTACTTTAGATTTAGAGCTGCTAGGGCCACCAGGCACGGAGTTCAGTTATTCCAATGACTGCTTCGCCTTGCTGGGAGCGATCATTGAACGCGTCAGCGGGAAGTCGTATGAGGCTTATGTCAAGGAGCATATCATCGATCCAATCGGGATGGAGCACACGAGCTTTTTTCTGGAAGAGCTAAATGGCTATGAGAATATTACAAAGCTGTATATCATGCGAGACAGAGGCGATCACAAGGAAGTGCTCTCATCTCCGAACTGGTGGGATTCTCCCGCTTCTCGGGCGGCAGGATTTATAAAATCAACCGTGCGGGATATGTTGAAATATACGGACATGTTCTGCAAAGGTGGGCTTACCGCACGGGGCAATCGTATCCTGACGCCGGAAAGTGTACAACAAATGATAACCCCTTACTTTCCAACTGACTTGGTACCTGGTCAATTTTACGGATATGGCTTGGTCATAACAACTGACTACTATGGAAAAACATTAGTGGAGCATAGTGGTGGTATTAAAGGGGTTACGGCTCAGATGTGCTTTTTTCCCGAAACAGGACTGGCCGGAGTGGCACTGTCCAATCTAGAATTGTCGCCGGTTCTGGCAGTTATGGTGGGTGCGCTAAACAGTCTGGAAAACCGCCCTCCTGAATCCTCTCATCTGGTTAGCAAGATTGATTTCCTAACTGAGGAAGCAATGAATCAATTCGTGGGGGATTATCATTCTAGTGAGTTTGGGACATTGCCGGTCCGATTGGAAAATGGTCAGCTAATGCTCTCTTTTTTGGGAGAAAACTACGTAATGAAGCCGTTTTCTGAAGATCTCTTTGTAGTCCGGGCTTTTGGTACAGATTTCGCGGCACGGTTTATCAGAGCTGAAAAGAATAAGATTGTTCGAATGGCTTTTTCGGGGAGACAATTTACAAAAACGAGTGGGGGAAACGAATAATGACACTGGGAGCCAACGTAAGTGATGCAAGATGCCGCCAGCTTGATGAGCTTTTTTCTGCGATTGCTGAACAAAATAATTGGAGCGGCAACATCTTGATTTTGGAAGAAGGAAAACCTTTTTATCAAAATTCCATAGGAATGGCCAATCTCGAAACGGCCGAGAGATTGTCACCGCATTCTGTATTTGAGCTTGCATCCGTTTCCAAGGCGTTTACAGCAATGGGCATCATGATCTTGCAAGAGCAAGGGAAGCTCGACTATACAGATACAGTGAACAGCTTCTTCCCAGATTTCCCTTATGACGATATTACCGTAGAGAACCTACTTGTGCACACATCCGGTTTGCCAGATTACATGGATTTATTTGCAGAACATTGGGACAAATCGAAAATCGCGACGAATCAAGACATCCTCGAACAGCTAATCAAGCATCGACCCACCGTATTGTTTCCACCCAATGAAAAGTATGAGTATAGTAATACTGGCTATGCATTATTGGCTTCTATCGTAGAACACGTAGCTGGTACACGATTTGCCGATTTCTTGCAGCAACACATTTTTCAACCACTAGATATGCAGCACACGAAAGTGTACAACCGAAGACATTCTCCTGAGTTGATCCAGCATTACGCCTACGGTTACTTGTATTCTGCTCCATCTGAAGCACTAGTGTTACCGGATGAATCAAGTGAGCAGGATTTTGTCATTTATCTGGATGGCATTCAGGGAGACGGCGCGGTCAGTTCAACACTGGATGACTTGCGTAAGTGGGACAGAGCTCTCTACACAGAAAAGCTGGTCAAAAAAGCAACACTAGAGAGAGCGTTTTCCCCAGTGCAGCTTAGTGACAACAGTCTATCTCATTATGGGTATGGCTGGCGGCTACGTGAAGATCAGGTGACAGGAAAAGTCGTGCATCACGGCGGAAGCTGGCCGGGGTATAGAAGCTGGCTAAGACGTTACATTCAAAAAGATAAAACGATTATTTATCTCACAAACGTGGACCAGGAACGGGAGTGGACAGAAAAAGTAGTAGAGGCAGTCGAGAATATTTTATTCGAACAACCGTATGTCATGCCGTAACCATTGTTAGGTACATAAAAAAGAGGAGCCGCCATCTACGGTTCCTCTTTTTTTCGATTTACACAAGCATTTTTTTCACCAGTTGTGTCCGGTTGCTGACATCCATCTTTTCAAAAATGGATTTCAAATGCTTTTTTACCGTTACTTCGCTCAAATACAAGCGGGCAGCGATTTCGGCGTTCGTTAATCCCTCCAGAACAAGAGCAGCTACTTCCCTTTCTCGTACCGTCAGTATGCTCATGTTCTGCGAGGTAACCATGCCCTGTGAAGCTGGTAGAGCAAGAGATGGAACCGCTTCTTCTTCCAGACGCAAATTCAAATCCAATCCCGATCGTTTGAGCAGCTTTTGCAAGTAAGCGGGGAGATGCTCGCCTTGCGTATCACGAAAAAATACGAGTGTGGGTGTTACTCCATCGTAGTTGGTGTGGGTGGCAAATTCAGCAATATCAAATCCCAAACTTTCACGGGCGGCTTTGAAAAAAGGAATTGGTGCAGGTGAACACAACAAAAACTCCCCAGTGAACATCAACCCATGCAGCAAATGGCCAATGGCAGTGTGTTGGGAAACATCCTCGTAATGGTCTTGATGAATCGTGTGAATGAACCAGCCTGCTCGTGCGTGTTCTGGCACGGAGAACCGTTCTAGGTCTTGTTTGGATAGCGCAGTAAAATAGGAACGGGAGCCGGAATGTTCCATCAGATAAGGAAGAGTTTTTTCATTGATGGGAACAACTGCGGCAAGTGCCGAGATCGCTCCGTTTTCATTGCGCAGAACGCGAAGTACGTCATACCCGAGAGAGAATAGTCGGTCATGATCAAGCCAATTCAATGGGTACAAGGTCTCCGCTGTCAGGTGAAAATCAAAATGGCGGTTTGTATGCGGATCAAACAGTTTGATTGTTTTAGGGGAGGGACAGAGTCGCTGGTTGCGGATATACTCCAGCAGTTCTTCCCGATGACCAATGTGGATCGATTCGAATGGTTGGGGTAATGGATCGAACCAATTTAAAAAAGCGCGAATGAGTGCGTCACCTAAAAAGAAGGTTAGCTCCAATGCCTCTGGAGTGCGGACCGAATGGGCTGACTTGGTGAACTTCTCATAATAGTAGTGAACGGACCGCTTTTGCAAATCTGCAAAATGAAGAGGAGTGCGTGCCCGCATGTCCTGGGCGATTGCTTCTCTCATCAAGGAATGAATCGTCCAGCCGCTGTCCACTTTCCGTACAAACGAAAATCGGATCAATTGGAAAAACTCGGACGCCGTAATTTCCCTTTTCAATAAAAAAGACAGATTATCCTAATTGAAGTGACGCAATACGGCAGCAGCTTCGACGAGCGGACGCAGTATCTTTTTCGCTGATCCGAATTTTGATCCGGAGCATGCGGCGCTGACCGATGATCCCTATGTATTCGGCATCAATTTGGATCTGACACCCCAAGACCTGATCACAGCCGAGCGACTCGTCTCCTGCACAGAAGCTGGGTGCACAGGCTTGGATTTCGAGATTTGCAAACGTGCCTCCATCGGTCATCCTAATCAAAAGGGAGCCCAGGCGTACGCGAACGCAATTTTGCCTCTTCTGTAATCAAGCAAAGAAACATGGGATGATTGACAATGAAAAGCTGTTGGAGGAACTGATGTTCCCTAACAGCTTTTTCATGGTACAATGTAAATATAAGTAAAACTGAATACTATCGGAAGGATGATGGGCATGAGCGAGTCTAATCAGGAGTATATCGTAATCTCGGGTGCGAGGGAAAACAATCTCAAGAACGTCTCCTTACGTATTCCCAAGCGGAAGATTACGATCTTCACCGGTGTATCTGGGTCCGGCAAGTCGTCGATCGTCTTCGATACGATCGCTGCAGAATCCACACGATTGCTGAATGAAAACTTCAGCATGTTCGTTCGCAATTTCCTGCCGCGCTATCCGCAGCCGGATACGGACGCGATCGAGAACCTGAGCATGGCAGTTATCGTGGACCAGAAGCGGTTGGGCGGCGGTTCCCATTCCACGATGGGCACGATTACCGATATTTCTCCCATTCTCCGTCTTCTCTTCTCCCGAGTAGGAAAGCCCAATGTTGGACAAGCGCACATGTTCTCTTTTAACGATCCACAAGGTATGTGTCCCGAATGCAACGGGATCGGTCGCAAATTAGGCGTCGACCTCAGCAAGGCAGTAGACATGTCCAAGTCGTTGAATGAAGGGGCAATCATGCTGCCGGACTATAAAGTGGACAGCTGGGATTGGACGATCATCGTGCAGTCGGGTTCGTTCGATCCAGACAAGAAGCTGAGCGATTATTCGGAAGTGGAACTGGAGCAACTGCTCTATGGCAAGGCGAGAAAAGTGAAGATGGATTTCGCAGGGAAGGCAACGAATATTACAGTGGAAGGCGTTATTGAGAAGTTCACCAACAAATACATTAAGCAGGATGTAAAGGCGAAGTCTGAGCGTACACAAAAAGCTGTTGCGCCGTTCATCTCTGAGGGTCCCTGCCCAAGCTGCCTCGGAGCAAGACTCAGTCAAGCCGCGCTAAACTGCAAAATCAACGGACTTAATATTGCGGAGATGTCCTCCATGGAGGTCGGTCGGCTTATCCGCGTCATTCAAGGGATTGACGATTCAGTTGCTGAACCGATGGTCAAATCGCTGACGGAGCGGTTGCAGCATCTGGTCGATATCGGACTGGACTACTTGACGCTGGACCGTGAGACGGATACATTGTCCGGCGGCGAGTCACAGCGCGTCAAGATGGTGAAGCACCTGAGCGGCAGTCTGGTGGATGTCACTTACATTTTCGATGAGCCCAGTGTTGGCCTGCACCCGCGTGATGTGCATAGACTAAACGAATTGCTTCAGAAGCTGCGCGACAAGGGCAATACCGTCATTGTCGTCGAGCATGATCCCGATGTAATTAAGGTGGCAGATCATATCGTCGATGTCGGTCCTCACGCTGGCAGCCACGGCGGTACCATCGTGTATGAAGGAAACTTCCAAGGCCTGCTAGAGTCAGGGACTCTGACTGGTACCCATATGAATCGGCCGCTCCAACTCAAGCAAGATTCCAGGAAAGCGACTGGCAAGCTGACCATCGAAAACGCCACACTACACAACCTGCAAAATGTAAATGTTGATATTCCAACAGGAGTGCTGACGGTCGTTACCGGTGTCGCGGGCTCTGGGAAGAGTACGCTGATTAACGAAGTATTCCTTGCCAAGCATCCAGATGCGATCGTCATTGACCAATCGGCGGTAGGCGTGTCAACGCGCTCGAATCCCGCGACCTACACAGGGATTATGGATGATGTGCGAAAGGCGTTTGCTTCCGCGAACAAGGTCAACCAAGGCTTGTTCAGCTTCAACTCCAAAGGTGCTTGCGAGAACTGCCAAGGACTGGGTGTTGTGTATACAGACCTTGCATTCCTTGAAAGCGTAAAGCTACCGTGCGAAGTATGTGGAGGTAGACGGTTCAAGGAAGAGGTGCTCGCGTACAAGCTGAACGGCAAGTCAATTGCAGAAGTACTGGAGATGACCGTCGAACAGGCATTGGAATTTTTTGAGCTAAAAGAGGTTGTGCGCAAGCTCCAGGCGATGAGTGATGTAGGGTTGAACTATATTACACTCGGCCAGCCGCTCAGCACGCTCTCGGGCGGGGAATGCCAGCGCATCAAGCTGGCAAGCGAGCTGCACAAGAAGGGCAGCATCTATGTGATGGACGAGCCGACGACTGGGCTGCATATGTCCGATATCGGTCACCTTCTGGAGATCATGAACCGCCTCGTGGATGCAGGCAATACGGTAATCGTCATCGAACACAACCTCGATGTGATAAGCCAAGCGGATTGGATTATCGATATGGGGCCGGACGGAGGCAGCTACGGCGGTCAGGTGGTCTTCGAGGGCACACCTCCGCAGATCATCCATGCGGAGCAATCGATCACGGGAAGATACTTGAAGTAATGAAACATAACGAATTCAGATCTCCTCATGGGAAACCGGAGGAGATTTTTGTTATGCCAAAATAAATATCAGAAAATAAAAAATAATATTGACATTAAATCAGGTGATTAGTAAAGTGGTGATTACAAACAGCCTATCGATCGATCGATCGGCTAAACTCAAAAAGCAGATGATGGTACCTGGTACCGCCACAAGTAACTGGACATGAGGGACTCTCTTTTCCTGCAATCATCGGTAGAAAGGAGCGCGCTTTTTTGACAAAAGAAAAAATATTTCAAGCAGCATTACGGCTATTCGCAAGAAAAGGTTTTGAAGCAACCAGCATACGTGATATCGCCCTAGAAGCAGAGGTAACCTCTTCCACCCTTTATCATTACATGAAGACAAAAGAGGATCTGCTCGTTGCCATCATGCAAGAAGGATTACAGACTCTTCTTGGGAATGCAAAGGAAGTACTCGCTGAGCTTGAAGCGCCCGAACAGCAATTGGCAGCATTTGTACAGCTTCATGTTACCAGCCATGCCATTGACAAGCTAACAGCGCTAGTAGTAGATACCGAGTTCCGTGCGCTGACAGGAAATACGCGCGAAGAAATTGCCAAGTTGCGCAGTGAATATGAGCTGCTCTGGCAGCGTATTTTAACGGGCGGATTAGAGGAGGGCGTATTTACGATAGAAAATACCAAGCTTGCCGTCCTGGCTTTGCTTCAAATGTGCACAGGTGTCGCCCATTGGTACTCGCCCGATGGCCCAAATTCATTGGAAGAAATCAGCTTGAATTTTTCAGATATGGCGCTTGCACTCGTTCAGGCAAAGCGAAACGGCCAGCAACTGACTGTCGCCGATTTGGATCTACCTGAACCCGCTCGTTTTTTTATGAAACCATGGCTGGGGGCTACTGCGGATGAACATTCTTGATGCCCGTGTCCGCTTGCCACAGCAGTTCCGTGAGGCGAGCCTAGGTGAAATGCGAAATGAGTACGTCGCGCAATATGATGCGGTGTTACAAGTAAGATCGACTATCGCGAAAACGCTCGACGATTTGATTCAAGAAATGAAGGAATCAGGAGTAGACCACGCCATTATGCACGCAGAATACGAATTCGGCGAGGATGGGGATGCGCTGAATGAAGCATTGGCAAAAGTCATATCCGCTCACACCAGGCTCTTCTCAGGATTCGGTACAATTTCAATGGAGCATTTTAGACCGATGCGCGCTGTCCAACAAGTGAGCCGCATCAAAGAACTGGGCTTTCTGGGAGTAAACATCCAGCCTGCATTTTTTGAGATGCAGATTGATGATCGCAAATTATATCCCGTATACGCAAAGGCTGCCGAGTTAGGCTTAGCAGTTGCTATTCATACCGGAATTAATTATTCGATGATTCATCCCATCCGGAATGAACACCCGCTGTTGCTGGATCAAGTCGCCTGTGATTTTCCGGAATTAACATTGATTGCGTGTCATGGGGGATGGCCCTGGGTGCCCGAAATGGTTGCCGTAGCGCGCAAGCACCCCAATGTTCTGATGGATTTGGGCGGGCTTTCTCCAAAGTATTTGGGAGTGCAAGGAGCAGGGTGGGAAATGATGTACAGGTTAGCTAACAACCTCTTGCAAGATCAAATCCTCTTTGCAACAGACTGGCCTGTATTTCCTCTGGAACGCGCGATTGCAGAATGGAAGGAATTAAGCATAAAGCCCGAGGTGCTGGAGAAGGTGCTCGGTTCGAATGCAAAAGCATTGATTTCCAAAATAAAGACGGAGGTAATAAAGGATGACAACACGTAAGGCGGTGGTAGAGTGTGAGATCCATCAAGAGGTAGGCTGGATTCACCTGAATCGCCCCGAGCGGTTAAATGCGGTGATTCCACAATTGGTAGAGGAGCTGTATGGATCGCTCGACAAGTTGGAACGGGAAGGAGTAAGGGCAGCAATACTGGCTGGCCGCGGGAATGCTTTTTGTGCAGGACATGATTTGCGGCATGAAGAAAAGCCTGCAAATGAGGCTGATCTTCGCCTTAATTTACAGAAGATTCAGGATATAACTCGAAAGATCCAGCGTGTTCCTTTCCCGGTGATCGCTGCGGTCCATGGTTATGCATTAGGAGCAGGGTGTGAGTTTGCGCTCGGATGCGATTTGATCATCGCCGCTCAAGATGCCGAATTCGGCTTTCCCGAAGTGAGTGTGGGACTTAGTGTTACCGGAGGGATTTCGCATATCCTTCCCATCACGATCGGACTGGTCCGGGCGAAAGAATTGCTGTTTTCGGGCGAAAGGTTTGGTGCATCGCAAGCACTGCAGTTAGGACTCGTCAACAAGGTAGTGGATCATAAAGTGTTAGCTGAAGAAGCTGACAAGTGGGCGAAACGGTTAGCGGAGCTCCCGCAAGTAGCGCTTGCAAAAGCCAAATTTGCGCTAAATCGCGGGGCACAATGCGATCTGGAGGCAGCTTTTGAATTGGAGATCGAGCATGCGCTGGCAACCGTGCAAACGATTGAATCCAAGCAGGCGGCTGAAGGGTTCCGAAAAAAAGGATCGGTTTAGAGAAGGAGGGCTGAAACCTTTTGGACGTGCAAGAAATCAAGTCTTTGACGGCACGGGCGGCCAAACGATGGGGAGAAAAAATCGGGCTTGTCTTTGATGAATGGAATGAACAACTATCATTTAAGGAGATAGAAGACCGTTCCAATCAGATCGCCAACATGCTCCAAGTGCTGGGCGTTGGCTACGGGGATCGGGTAGCCGTCATGCTGAGGAACCAGCCGGAATTCCCGCTTACCTGGCTGGCGTTGGCAAAACTAGGCGCGAATATCGTGCCGATAAATGTAAATTACAAAGAGTACGATGCACAGTATATCCTAAACCACTCCGAAGCAATCGTTATTGTCACTTCACAGGAGTTTTTATCCCTACTACAGAAGATCAGACCTTCCTTACAAACCCTCCAAACAATCCTCTCAGTAGACCAATCAGACGATCCCAACGTTGTCGATTTCAGAGCAATGTGTGAGACAGCGCCCACGACTCCAACAGCGCTTACCGTTTTTCCTGAAACTTTAGTCAACATCCAGTATACATCCGGCACGACAGGCTTCCCCAAAGGGTGTATGCTCTCACATGAATATTGGCTCACCATAGCAAACAAGATGGTCGAGCAGCATCCCCATTTGACCCATTCAGATGTACTGTTAACGGCGCAGCCCTTTTACTATATGGACCCGCAGTGGAATTTGCTGGGGGCAATCGCTGTAGGGGCAAAGCTTGTGGTTCTCGATCGATTTCATCCCTCTACATTTTGGCAGAAAGTACGGCAATATGGCGTTACTTTTTTCTACTGTCTGGGAATCATGCCCACGCTCATGGTCAAAGCACCACGCTCACCATTTGACAGGGAAAATAACGTTCGCACCATCCTTTGCTCGGCCATTCCCCCGCATCTGCACCGCGAATTGGAAGAGCGATGGGGCGCGCCATGGTATGAGGTTTTTGGCATGACAGAGACAGGCGGAGATATTTCGGTTAAACCACAAGATCATGACCGATTGCTCGGAACAGGCTGCATCGGAAAACCGGATAAAGACCGGACTGTCCGCATTGTTGATACTCAAAATCGCCCCGTTTCGAGGGGGGAGGTTGGCGAGCTCCTCCTGCGGGGCTTGGGGCTGATGGATGGCTACTATAAAGATCCTGATGCGACTTGCGCTGCCTTTCAGGGCGGCTGGTTCCACACCGGAGATTTGGTGCGAATGGACGAAGACGGATACATCTATTATGTCGGCAGAAAAAAGGAGATGATTCGCCGGAGTGGGGAAAATATTTCGGCTACTGAGGTTGAGGAAGTCATGAAAATGCATCCGGCTGTGCAATATGCCGCCTGCCTTCCATTGAAGGACGAAATACGCGGGGAAGAAATCAAGGCATACGTGGTAGTGAAAGCGGGCCAAACGGTGTCTCCTCATGAATTGATCTCTCATTGCACCGAGCATCTTGCTTACTACAAGGTTCCACGATATTGGGAATACCGTAGTGAATTGCCTCGTACCCCATCTGAGCGTATAGCCAAGCATGTACTGGCGAACGAAAAAGCAGATCTTCGCATCGGTTCCTATGATCGAATGGATGATACATGGAGATAACCTGCAAATGGAGAGGAAGATATGAATGAATAGTTGGGTAAAGGTACTGAAAGAGCTGACAGAGGCTTCCGGCGTTCCCGGACAAGAACAGGAAGTGCGAGAATTAATACGCATGCACTTGGAACCGCTTACAGAAGAAGTGTTCACAGATAATCTGGGAAGCATAATCGGTCAGAAAACAGGCCTGGCCAATGGACCGAAAATCATGATGATGGGCCATATGGATGAAGTGGGGTTCATGGTAACGCGTGTGATGAAGGATGGATTCATCGCCTTCCAGCCGCTTGGTGGCTGGTGGTCGCAGGTGATGCTGGCACAGCGCGTGAACATTAAAACACGCAAAGGGGATATTGTCGGCGTAATCGGGTCAAAACCGCCGCATCTGCTGTCTTCGGAAGAACGAAAGAAAGTGGTTGAAATCGAGCGGATGTACATCGATATCGGAGCATCCAGCGAAGAACAGGCAAAGGAGCTGGGAATTCGCCCGGGTGATCCAATTGTACCGATCTGCCCTTTCACGGTGATGGCAAATGACAAGATGTATATGGCAAAAGCGCTCGATAATCGCGGCGGTTGTCTGACAGCCATTGAAGTGATGAAACAGTTGCAAGAAACGGATCATCCCAACATCGTATTTAGCGGCGCTACAGCACAAGAAGAAGTGGGATGCCGCGGCGCATTCACAAGCACGTATATGGTGCAGCCGGATCTATTCATTGCATTGGAGACGGGGATAACGTTTGACACGCCGGGAAGCGCCGACTCTCCTAATTTGCCTGATATCAAGTGCGGTGGCGGGCCTACGATTGGTCTATTCGACGGCTCGCTCGTGCCCAATCGGAAGTTGCGGGATCTGTTATTTGATACGGCGGAAGAGGAAGGCATCCCGTATCAATATGGTGCTATTGCAGGTGCGGGTACGGACGCAGGAGCTGCTCATATGGTTGGCAAAGGGGCTCCATCCATCGTCATTGCAATCCCTGCGCGTTATATCCACAGTCACGCTTCGATTCTCCATCATGATGATGTGGAAAATACGGTGAAATTGCTGACGGCTCTCGTCAAAAAGCTAGATCAAAAAACGGTTGATTGGCTCAAATCGTAGGGGGCGAGGATATTTCCCAAACAAGGGAGTGGTGTCATTCATGTGGATAAGAAAGCGGGAAAGCGCCACGTTTGTGAGCATTGTCCTTTCCTGTTTCGTACTGCTGGCAATCGTGTCCGGCTGCGATGCACCTGCAACGAAACAAGATACGGATGTAGGAAATAAAGATGCCAGTATATCCGAGAAAAAGGGAGGAACGATCACCGTCGCGATCGGCAGTGAACCAGATACACTCGATGTCCACAAATCGACAACGTTAAGCACAGAGGGGGTCGCACTCAATCTAGGGGGGGCTCTCCTTTACAGAGATCCCCAAACAAATGAGGTTAATCCCCATCTGGCGGAATCGTACTCCATTTCGGAAGATGGGAAGACATGGACATTTCAGATTCGCAAAGGCGTTACCTTTCATGATGGGACGCTGCTTACTGCACAGGCGTACAAGCGAACGTTTGAGCGGGCCATGTCTCCGGAAATCGCTCCGAAAGGCGTAGGGATGGTTCTTGGCATCATCAAATCGATTAAAACACCAGATGATCAGACCCTTATTTTGGAGTTGAATGAACCGTCTGCCACACTCCTCACCTATTTCACTTCCGCGAGCTGGATGCAGCCACTCTCGGTGGAAGCTGTGCAAAAGTTTGGGGATCAATACGGAAGGAATCCGGTCGGTGTCGGTCCATGGAAGATGGAGGGCTGGAAATCAGGAGATTCAATCACGCTGATTCAGAATGATGCGTATCGCTGGGCAATGCCCTTCTTTAAAAATCAAGGACCACCGAGGCCGGACAAATTAGTTCTGAAATTGATTCGAAATCCGCAAACGGCTGTCGCTGCTTTGGAAAGCGGAACCATCGACATCGCTGATCTGCCTGCGAAAGACGCTAAGAAATTCAAGAACAACGATCATTTTACCGTACTGGAGCAGACAAAGCGCGGTTTGGGGCTGTTTGTCGAGCTGAACTTGAAAAACGAAATTTTACAAGATAAAAACGTACGCAAAGCGTTGCAAATGGCAGTAAAGAAAGAGGCTATCGTGCAGTCGCATTTGCAAGGCGAAGGAATTGTTGCAGATGGTCCGCTGCCAGCAAATTTGTTCGGATACGATCAATCCATTGCCCAATATGCATACAAATACAACCCCGAGGAAGCGATGAAGCTCCTGGAAGAAGCCGGATGGAAACTGAATGCACAAGGGATAAGGGAGAAAGCAGGAAAACCGCTTCATCTCGAATTGTTGAGTATGGAAGCATGGTTTCAACCTGCCCAGTTGATGCAAGGAATGTTCAAAGCAATTGGGGTAGACGTGAAAATCATTACTCTGGAAGGCAGCGCAGTCGACCAGTTAACTGCTGCCGGCACATTTGACTTGGCGCTGGATGGATACGTCGCTGATGACCCTGATATCTTGTTTCCGTTCATGCATTCAAGTCAGATCGGTGGGATGAATCGTTCAGCTATCCATGACAAAACGATCGATTCCTTACTGGAAAAGGGACAGGTGACGATGAAGAGCGACGATAGAGCGAAAATCTATGAAGATCTTCAGAAGCGCGCTGTAGAGGAGGCGTTTTGGATTCCCATTTACACGGAAAAACGGTTTGTCGTGGTAAACAACCGTGTTCATGGATTGATGCTTGATCCATCCGGACTGAAATGGTATCAGGACGTGTGGGTTAAGTAAGCGGAGAAACAAAAAACAAGGAGAACAGGTGATGAACAATCAGGAATGGATCGTGAGTTATGAGGAGTTTGCCCGAGAAACAATGTTGGGAAGCAAGGTGCCTGGAGCTGCAATTGGAGTGGCCAAACACGGACAGCTCATTTATGCCAAAGGCTTCGGCTATCGAGATATTGAGCAAGGTCAGGTAGTGACAGTTGATACTTTGTTCGGAATCGCTTCGATTACGAAATCGTTCACCGCTATTGCGATCATGCAGCTACAGGAAGCCGGAAAACTGACGGTTGCCGATCCTGTTTCCCGTTTTCTGCCAGAGTTTCAAGTAAAAACGGGAAGTGGTGGAACGGAAGCAATCACCATTCACAACTTTCTAACTCATTCCTCCGGTTTGCCGCCATTATCTTGCGTCGATGAAGCACTCAAGCGTGGGATAAATACTTATGAGGAATTGATGTCTTATATGGCACAACTGGAATTTCCTTTATTGGGCGCACCAGGTACGGAGTTCAGTTATTCCAATGATTGCTATACGCTACTGGGAGCAATTGTTGAGCGGGCAAGCGGCAAGCCATATTCGACGTATGTGAAGGAGCATATTCTCCAACCAGCGGGAATGCAGCATAGTTGCTTTTCTTTGGCGGAGTTGCACGGGTACGAGGATAGAACATCGCTATTTGAGACACCGCCGTTTCAATCATCCGGCGGATTAAAATCAACGCTCACCGATATGATGAGATACACCGAGCTGTTTCGAACGAAAGGTTTGATTGGCAAGGAACGGATTCTTCGCACGGAAAGTGTACAGCAGATGATCACCCCTTATTTCCGCTGCGAACAAAACCAATATTACGGGTATGGTGTAGCGATTACACCCAATTTCTACGGTGCTGTGATGCTGGGCCATAGCGGCAGAGAAAAAGGGATCCAAGCCCACATGAGTATCATCCCGGAATACGGACTGGCTACCGTGGTGCTCACTAATCTCAGTGGTTCGCCGGCTGCCGCATTGGCACATGGCACGTTTCACTGCATTGAGAATCGTCCGGCGAAATCAACGCATGTCACGTATAAGGAATATGACCTCCCGACAGAGCGTCTGCATGAATATGCGGGCGAGTATGGCTCTATGGAAGGAATTCATCTTTAGGTAAGCGTGGATGCAGGTACGCTGATCATAACGGTAGATCATTCGGACTCATTCTCTTTAAAAGCTATCGACGAAGACGTTTTTCTTGCGAACGTTGACGGCTCGGATCAAACTGTACGCTTTATACGAGACAAAAGTCAAACGGTAATTCGCATGATGGGCTCTTATCGCCAAATTCCCAAGCGAGTTTAGCCATACGCAATCTGGAAGAGAGGAGTGAACGAATCATGAAACAGTACTTGTTGAATCGGGTGCTATCAGGAGTGATTGTCCTCCTCGGCATTTCCATCTTTTCGTTTGCGCTCGTTCATTTTATTCCTGGTGATCCGGTACGGATTATGATAGGGGAAAAGGCTACAAAAGCACAAGTGGAACAGTTGCGTGAACAAATGGGGCTAAATCAGCCCCTTCCTCATCAGTACCTGACCTACATGAAAAAAGTCATCCAAGGAGATTTCGGGACCTCCTTACAAACAGAAAGACCAGTCATCGTGGAAATAATGGAACGGTTTCCGGCAACGGCCAAACTAGCCTTTGCTGGGATTGGCATCGCGGTTGTCATTGGCTTAACGATGGGAATGATTGCTGCGAAATACAAGAATACACTCTTGGACTTTATGCTGATGGCGGCAGCTTCGATCGGATTATCGCTGCCGAGCTTCTGGCTGGGGTTAATCGTCATTATGTTATTTTCCGTTCAATTAGGCTGGTTTCCGATTGCGGGTGGTACGGGATGGAAGGATCTTGTTTTGCCTGCGTGTACCTTGGGCGTTTTGTCTTCCGCGATGATCAGCCGACTGACGCGTTCAGGTATGGTCGAAGTGCTTTCCCATGATTACATTCGAACGGCACGGGCCAAGGGCTTGAGGGAGTCGATCATCCTATTCCGACACGCGTTGTGCAATGTCATGATTCCTGTTGTTACGGTGGTGGGCTTGCAAATCGCGACTTTGCTGGGCGGGGCAGTTATCATCGAACAAGTGTTCAACTGGCCTGGAATTGGCACATTAGCTATCGGAGCGATTTCAGCCCGTGATTTTCCGATGATTCAGGGTATTGTGCTACTGATGGGCTTCGTCTATGTCGTGGTAAATATGATGGTCGACTTGCTCTATGGTTTGATTGATCCGCGTGTCGACCTCATTACGGAAAAGGAGGGGCGGTAAATTGAATGATGTGAGCAAAACCGCCGCACATGGGGCGACGCATGCCAAATCCCCGATGTTTCCCACGCTTGCATTTTGGGGGGAAATCAAGAAACAGCGAGCAGCAAAACTAAGCTTGGTGGTGCTTTTACTTATATCTGCGATTGGAATCGTCGGGCCTTGGATCGCTCCTTATGACCCTACTGAAAGTAACTACGATGCCTTTTTGCAAGGACCGTCTGCCAAGCATGTTCTCGGAACGGATGCGATCGGCCGCGATTTGCTTTCCCGTATTTTATACGGAACGCGCGTTACGCTTGTGGTTGCTGTCATGGCGGTCGGCATCACAGTAGTGGCAGGAACGATGATTGGTGTCATCAGTGCGTATGTGGGAGGATTCATTGATCACCTGCTCATGCGGATTATGGATATTTTGCTCGCCTTGCCGGGGATCATTTTGGCCTTGGCCATTGTCGCGGCGCTTGGACCGAGTCAAACCAATGCGATGATCGCAATCGGCATTTCTTCCATTCCCAGCTTTGCACGTCTGATCAGGGCAGCGACGCTCGTCATCATGTCGTCTGGATATGTGGAAGCCAGCAGATCGATCGGCACGCCGAGCTGGTGGATCATTCTTTTTCAGGTGATCCCCAATATTACGAATGTATTGTTCGTTTACATGACATTGTTCGTCGGGGGAGCGATTCTCGATACGGCTGCATTGGGCTTTATCGGCTTGGGCGCGCAGCCGCCGACACCCGAATGGGGGACCATGCTGAATGAAGGAAAAGATTATTTGTCCGATGCCTGGTGGCTAGCGACATACCCGGGATTGGCCATCACCATTGTCGTGTTGGCTGTAAACCGACTGGGAGATGCCTTGCGTGATATTTTTGATCCTCGTACGCAAAAGTAAAAGGGCAATAAGAGGATGGGAGAGGGGATTCCATTGATGGACAATGTATTGGAAGTGACAGGGCTGACAACCCGATTCTCGAAAGAGTCGGGCACGATTACGGTGGTTGATCAGCTTGATTTACATGTGAAAAAAGGGGAGACGCTGGGAATTGTCGGAGAGTCGGGGTGCGGCAAGAGCGTCACTTCGCTCTCGCTCATGCGACTGTTGGACAATAATGCCACTTTGACTGGAAGCATTCGATTCAACGGGAAAGAAGTGCTTGCGCTGAGTGAAGCCGAGATGCGCAGTCTCAGAGGCAAGGAAATGGCGATGATTTTTCAGGAACCGATGCATTCGTTAAATCCGGTGTTGACGATCGGCCGACAAATCAGTGAGGTACTGCACGCGCATGAGGGGGAAAGCAAAGCGGCGGTAAAGCAACGGGTACTGGATTTGCTTACGGTGGTGGGCATCTCCCGAGTGGAAGAGATTTACAGGGATTACCCGCACCGTTTGTCAGGAGGAATGAGGCAACGGGTGATGATTGCCATGGCGATCGCTTGCAATCCGTCATTACTGATCGCTGATGAACCGACGACCGCATTGGATGTGACCATTCAAGCGCAAATCTTGAATCTGATCAAAAAAATCAAAAGGGATATCGGCATGTCAGTGATCATGATTACGCATGATCTAGGGGTGATCGCTGAAGTGTGCGACCGCGTCATGGTGATGTATGCGGGACAAGCGATTGAAACAGCGGACGTACGGTCGTTGCTGCGCAATCCGAAGCACCCGTACACCGTAGGTTTGCTCCAATCGACACCAAGGCAACGCACAAAGAGGCTTCACAGCATAAAAGGTAGTGTGCCGACACCGGAAAACAAACCCAATGGGTGCAGGTTTGCCCCGCGATGCGATCGAGCGATGGCGATATGTTGGGAGCAGAATCCCGTTCTCCGTCCAGTGGATCAGTATTCTTCTTGTCGATGCTGGTTATTTACCCAAGACAAGGGGCATGTACAGGAAAGCTCGGTGGTAGGTGGATGACGACTCCAATCCTGGAAGTGAAAGGACTACGCAAGCTGTTTCGCTTGAAAAGAGGGTGGCTTCAACAACCGCATGATGTTCATGCTCTAAACGGGATTGATGTGAGCGTCTATGAAGGAGAAACGCTGGGGATTGTCGGGGAGTCAGGCTGCGGAAAGTCTACATTGGGAAAATGTATTCTGCGTTTGCTGGAGCCCGTCCAAGGCGAGATTCGTTTCCAAGGGAACGAAATAGGAAAAATGAACAAAAATGAAATGCATGCAGTTAGACGAAATATGCAAATGGTTTTTCAAAATCCATTTGAAACATTGAACCCGAAACTAACGATCGGGCACATCTTGACGGAACCACTGATTTCGCATGGTATTCCCCGACAGCATCGACAAGCGCTACTGGAAGAAACGATTGAGATTGTCGGCATGAGCAAGCAGCATCTATCTCGTTATCCTCACGAATTTTCCGGAGGGCAAAGACAACGAATTGGCATCGCCCGCGCCCTGATTCTTCGGCCAAAGCTGATTATCGCAGATGAGCCTGTTTCCGCACTAGATGTGTCGATTCAATCGCAAATCCTTAATTTGCTGCAGGATTTACAAGAACAATTTTCCTTGACCTATGTCTTCATTTCCCATGATTTGAGCGTAGTTGAGCACATTGCCAATAAAGTGGCGGTCATGTATTTAGGTGAAATCATCGAGTATGCTGAGAAAGAGAAGCTATTTGGACGACCGCTGCACCCCTATACACAAGCGTTGCTTTCAGCCAAACCCATTACCGATCCTGATGATATACGAGAGCAAATTGTGTTATCGGGGGATCTCCCGTCTCCGACTAATCCTCCGAAGGGATGCAAATTCCATCCGCGCTGCCGTTCCAGCATGGAAATTTGCAAAGTCGAGTTGCCAAAGCTCAGTGAAATAGAAGGGCAATCGGTCGCTTGTCATCTCTATCAATCATTTCGCGCAATCGATCCTTCTTAAGCAAGGTAAATCAGATAAAAGGAGGAGCGAAATGTTTGATCTTGGGATCCCGTTTACAAAAATGAATGGCTGTGGCAACGACTTTATTATAGTAGACAATCGCGATGGCCTGTTGAACGAGGTTGCGCTTTCAGCCTTTGTCCAACATGTATGCAGGCGAGGCACTTCAATCGGTGCGGATGGGTTCATGCTGCTGGAGAACTCCAACATCGCCGATTTTAAGATGAGGTATTTTAACGCAGATGGCAGTGAAGGAGAAATGTGCGGCAACGGTGCAAGGTGCATGTCGCGCTTTGCTTACCAAATCGGAGCAGCCAAGACGAAGATGAGTTTCGAAACGATGGCCGGCATCTATCAGGCAGAGCTCAATCAAAACGGCGTGAAGGTCAAGCTCCCCGACGTTCAATTGCAAGCGCTGAAGCTGAATCAACCATATGAGTGGGACGGACCGAATAGCGTCTACCACTACGGTGTTGTCGGCGTTCCCCATACGGTCTGGTTTGTCGAAAATGTTTTCGCGATAACGGACGACCAGCTCAGAGAATGGGGCCGAATGGTCAGAAATGATGAGAAGCAGTTTCCCAATGGTACGAATGTAAATTTTGTGGAACCGATTGATAGGCAAACGCTTCGCATCAGAACCTATGAGCGCGGAGTAGAGGCAGAGACCTACGCGTGCGGTTCCGGATCGACTGCTGCAGCAATCATTGCAGGTGTTTTAGGACATGTAGACACCTCTGTAAACCTGCTTACTCGAGGGGGACCACTTAGAATTTCTTACCATCTCACAGATTATGCTGCCGAATCCGTTTACTTGGAAGGCAACTCAAAGCTGGTAGCAGAAGGACATTTATTGCCCGATGCATGGACATGAGAACGCGTGGTAAGGGAGAATGTATAACCGGGGCAACCGCGTTTTCCCCACATGCATGGTCCATCTATCGCCAATGAAGTGAGCTTTTTTGTATGACGAATAAGACACAAGGTGACATGTTTAATGGTCTAAAATGGGTGGTAGATCAACGAAAGGAGTAACCACTCATGAAACGAAGAATCATAGTAGATTTAGCTGTTACTTTAGATGGGTTTATTGAAGGGAAAAATGGAGAAGTTGATTGGTGCATAATGGACTCTGAGATGGGGTTTGTGGATTTCTTACATGAAATAGACACGATTCTATACGGAAGAAAAAGTTATGATTTATGGGGGCAATTTACGCCGGAAAATGAACATACAGATACTGAAAAAGAGATTTGGTCATTGGTTCATAGTAAAGAAAAATATGTGTTTTCCAAGACACAAAAAGGGACGGATAATAAAGCAATATTCATCAATGATAATATTCTTGAAGAAGTAAACCTACTAAAGAATAAGCCTGGGAAAGATATCTGGCTATATGGTGGAGCTAGTCTTATGACAACTTTTATCAATTTAGAACTTGTAGATGAATTTCGTTTATCTGTTCACCCTGTTATTTTAGGTGAAGGAAAACCGTTGTTTATGGATATAAAACAGAGGTTGAATCTAACGTTGGTGAAAACACGAACGTTCTCCTCTGGCGTTGTGCAACTCATTTATCATTGGAATGGGAAGTAATACTGGATAGAAATTTCAATCAAACCAGCGGTGAGTCTAAGACTATATTTTCAGGTCTTGGTTCGCCGTTGGTTTATTTTTCAGAGTTAGTGCCAAAACGAATTTCGATGAGGCTGGGAGCATTTAGTTAACTGTCTAGAAACGTAATGGAAGGGCATTTGAAAGCATCAGGCTATTGATTGAAGAATCGATGGGGATCGTGGTAGAATTTGTCACGAGATTGCTTCATTCTAAAATAGGTTTGACTAATTGTACTGGAGCTGAGATAAGACCATGAAAACGGAGATCATGAATAGATTCATCTCTTACGCACAAGTTGATACACAATCCGATGAGAACAGCGAAACGTGCCCCTCAACACCAGGGCAGCTCGTGCTGGCCCAAATGCTTGTTGACGAACTACAAGCCATAGGTATGCAGGAAGTTACGATGGATTCGAACGGTTATGTAATGGCAACCCTACCGTCCAATACAGATAAAAAAATACCCACAATCGGTTTTCTTGCTCATATGGATACGGCCACCGATTTTACCGGCGCTGACGTGAAGCCGCAAGTCATTGAAAATTACAACGGCCAAGACATTGTCTTGAATGAAGCACTGAATATTGTCCTTTCGCCGCGCGAGTTTCCAGAGCTGGCTGGTTACAAAGGCCACACCTTAATCACGACAGACGGCACCACATTGCTTGGCGCTGATGATAAAGCCGGTATTGCCGAAATCATGACCGCCATGGCTTATCTGATTCGCCATCCAGAACTGAAACACGGGAAAGTAAGAGTGGCCTTTACCCCGGATGAAGAAATCGGAAGAGGCCCAGATAAATTTGATGTTTCCGCCTTCGACGCAGTATATGCCTATACGATGGATGGCGGCCCTCTTGGCGGAATCGAATACGAGAGTTTTAATGCGGCATCAGCGACCATTATTTGTAAAGGGAAGAACGTTCACCCCGGCTCGGCCAAAGGGAAAATGGTTAACGCCGCTAAAATAGCCATGGAGCTGCATGGAAAGCTGCCGGCTGACGAAGCTCCTGAGGAGACGGAGGGCTACGAAGGCTTCTATCATCTGTCTTCCATTCAAGGTGACGTCGAGCAAACGCAGCTTCGCTATTTAATCCGGGACCACGATCGCAATCGGTTTCAGGAGAGGAAGTCCGAACTGGCTCGTATCGTAGAAGAATTACAGAAAAAATACGGAGAAAATCGAATTGAACTCGAAATCAAAGATGAATACTTCAACATGCGGGAAAAGATTGAGCCTGTAATGGAAGTAGTGGACATTGCCACGCAAGCACTAGAAAACCTCGGAATTGTGCCGAGTATCCAGCCGATTCGCGGTGGTACGGATGGCTCCCAGCTATCTTACATGGGGTTGCCAACACCGAATATTTTCACAGGCGGGGAAAACTACCACGGGCGGTTCGAATATGTTTCCGTTGACAACATGATGCACGCTGTGAACACCATCATCGAAATCGTGAAGCTGCATGAGCAAAGAGTTCTTAAGACCCATGCCTGAAGACGGGTACCCCAACGTTGGATTTCATGACCAAATAAAGGGTCTTTATCTGACCGTTTTGCATTCAGCTGTTACATTAGCTCTCATCAAGTTGAAGCAAAGCGGGAAATGGGCGGATGTCTAGTAGAGACGATTCGCCCTTTACCATATCGCTGGTAAGTCCGCTCTGCCTGCACGTGCGTACGGTGGCATGAATCGTCACCTATTGACGCAGAACAAGTTTCAGAGATATTATAGATATAATAACTCCATAATAGTCATTGTAAGTAACCAGAGCGTGTTTTGTAGCTACGTTGCTTTTTTACACTCATTAAAGACATAAAGGGAGGCCGGTAAGTATGGGGAATATTTGGAATGAGCGTTATAAGACAGACGAATATTACTACGGGGAAGAACCAAACATATTTATTCAACAACAAGCTTTCCGCTTAGAACAATCTCAAAAAGTTATTGCGTTTGCAGAGGGTGAAGGCCGGAATGCAGTTTTTTTAGCAAAAAAAAATCTTGAAGTGACAGCCATTGACTATTCGGAAAGCGGATTGCAAAAAACAAGAAAACTGGCTCACAAACATCGCGTTCACGTGCATACCCAAAAAATTGACCTGTTGGAGGAAGATGTCCCGCGAGAGGAATATGACGCTGCCATTATGGTATATGGACATTTCCAAAAAGACGCTCAAACCACGGTTCTTAATAAAATGAAAAAGGCGTTAAGGCCTAAAGGAATTCTCATGCTTGAGGTATTTTCCGAGGAACAAGTAAAGTATGGTACAGGCGGCCCTTCAGAACGTGAAATGCTATATGAACCAAAAGATATTCTTGCTTGGTGCGAAGGGCATGAGGTGCTCCATTTCTTCTATGGTGAACAAGAGCGTATCGCAGGAAAGGCACACACTGGATTAGCCCATGTCATTCAGCTTGTATTAAGAAAATGATAGAGAATCATCGTAAGCGAAGTTGAACCGTTTTCGCACTAAAAGCCCACTCATTCCGTAAGGGAGAAAAGTGGGCTTTTTCTGATAACAAACCATAATCACATGGAAAAGAGGCTAACGAGCTGGTGACAAGATCATAATCTACAAGGTCCATGCATACGTTAGAATCAGCATAATATCGAAAATGAAAGAGTTCATATATTTTATCGTATTCATGAGATGCCAATCGCAACTGTCCATAAATCCTTACGATGAAAAAAGCAAAAAGATGTTGATTTCCCCTGTTAACTGCTATATAAATTAATTAGAAGTATTATTATTTAATACTTAATTTAAATGACGGGAGAGGGACAAATGGACTCTATGGCAACTGCTAACACTGGAAAGTGCCCGTTTTCGCACGGTAGCACTACGAATCACAACCCTAGTGCTACATCGAACAAACACTGGTGGCCCAACCAGTTGAACTTGAACATCCTGCATCAGCATGACAGAAAATCTAACCCGATGAGCGAAGACTTCAATTATGCAGAAGAGTTCAAAAAGTTGGACTACCAGGCCCTCAAGCAGGATCTTTATGATCTAATGACAAACAGCCAAGATTGGTGGCCTGCCGACTACGGACATTATGGGCCATTATTTATCCGTATGGCTTGGCACTCCGCTGGTACATATCGTACAGGAGACGGCCGTGGCGGTGCTGGAACCGGCACACAGCGTTTCGCTCCCCTTAACAGCTGGCCAGACAATGCCAACCTTGACAAAGCTCGTCGACTTCTATGGCCGATCAAGCAAAAATATGGCAACAAGATCTCTTGGGCAGACTTGTATATTCTAGCAGGTAATGCTGCTATTGAATCCATGGGCGGGAAGACAATCGGTTTTGGAGGCGGACGCGCGGATGTTTGGCATCCAGAAGAAGATATTTACTGGGGTGCTGAAAAGGAATGGCTAGGTGATAAGCGTTACACCGGCGATCGTGATCTCGAGAATCCGCTCGCTGCTGTTCAAATGGGTCTGATTTATGTGAACCCCGAAGGTCCGAACGGGAATCCAGATCCGCTTGCTAGTGCTCGTGACATTCGCGAAACCTTCAAACGCATGGGAATGAACGATGAAGAAACCGTTGCACTTGTAGCAGGCGGTCATACATTTGGGAAGGCTCACGGCGCAGGAGATGCTGCTCTTGTAGGCCCAGAGCCGGAAGCTGCTCCTTTGGAAGCAATGGGCTTAGGATGGCAGAGCACACACGGTTCCGGTAAAGGTCGCGACGCCATCAGCAGCGGTATTGAAGGTGCATGGACTGCGAATCCGACACAATGGGATAATGGATTCTTTGAACTCTTGTTCGGATATGAATGGGAGCTGACCAAGAGCCCAGCAGGTGCACACCAATGGGTTGCTGTAAATCCTGCTGATGAGCATCTTGCACCGGATGCAGAAGATGCGTCCGTTCGTGTTCCAACGATGATGACCACTGCGGATATGGCCTTGCGTATGGACCCAGTATACGAAAAGATTTCACGTCGTTACTATGAGAATCCAGAAGAGTTTGCAGATGCATTTGCAACTGCATGGTTCAAACTCACACACCGCGACATGGGACCTCGCTCAAGATATTTAGGTCCAGAAGTTCCAGAAGAAGATTTTATCTGGCAAGATCCTATACCCGCTGCTGAATATGAATTAACAGATGCCGATGTAGCAGAACTGAAAACACGGATTTTAGACTCTGGCCTTACCGTCAGCGAGCTGGTAACAACGGCTTGGGCTTCCGCATGTACCTTCCGTGGCTCGGATATGCGTGGCGGCGCGAATGGAGCGCGCATCCGTCTTGCTCCCCAGAAGGAGTGGGAAGTCAATGAGCCGAAAAAACTTGAAAAGGTGCTTACGATCCTGGGAGTCATTCAAGAGGACTTTGGTAAAAAAGTCAGTATGGCCGATTTGATCGTACTGGGCGGTAGCGCCGCAGTAGAAAAAGCTGCACAGGATGCTGGCTTTGATGTAACGGTTCCTTTTGCCCCAGGACGTGGCGATGCTACCCAAGAGCAGACAGATGAAGAAAGCTTTGCTGTGCTCGAGCCAATTGCTGATGGTTTCAGGAACTACCAGAAGAAGCAATATCGTGTCAGTCCTGCGGAACTCCTGATAGACAAGGCACAGCTACTAAACCTGACTGCTCCTGAAATGACGGCACTTGTTGGCGGTATGCGTGTTATTGGTACAAACCACGGGGGCACACAACACGGTGTATTTACGGATCGGGTAGGTACACTCACGAACGACTTCTTTGTTAACTTGCTAGATATGGGCGTACAGTGGAAGCCAGTAGACGGTGGCGTATTTGAAGGACGTGATCGCAAAACCGGTGAACTCTTGGGTACAGCGACTGCTGTTGACCTCGTGTTCGGTTCAAACTCTGTTCTGCGTGCCATTGCAGAAGTCTATGCCCAAGACGATAACAAAGAAAAGTTTGTCCGAGACTTCATTGCTGCATGGGTGAAGGTAATGAATGCAGATCGTTTCGATCTTAAATAAGCATAATCTGAAAATATAAAGCAAAGAACAGTATTTGTTGTTGGATACTGTTCTTTGCTTTTCTTTCTATAGTAGTATTAGTAATTGAATGGTAGGAATGCAATACCCCCCTCTTGGAAACCATCTGAAGCAAGCCTCCAGGTGGTTTTCAATCTTCCCTGTAACAACGAACGAAATGGTTTTTATAGAATTTACAACTTGGAGACAACTGAAAGATACTTTTAACATATGAGCGCTATATTCTATTACCTGTAACAAGGGTTTCGTGCCCAAACCAAAAATAAAACATTGCAGGAGGCATTACCATGAACAAAAAAAATATTCTCGTTTTGTCAATGGCACTAACAATTGTAGGCGGTGCTACAGCAGCGGTATTTGCAAGCGATAACGCGATTCAATCTACGAAAAACAAAGTCGTAACGTTAGCAAGCAAAGAAGGAAATGGCACAACTCAAACCACTACGAATGATGTAGTCAAAGTAACAAACGGAAAGATTAGTGATGAAGAAGCGGTAAAAATGGCAACGAAAGCTCTAAAAGACTACATGGAGCTTGACGCGAAATCTTTTGGTGAGGCGCATGTAAATCGAACGAACAACCAAGAAGACTTTAAGTTCTTTATGGATTTATATTCAAAAGAAGATGCAGCTGTATTAAAAGAAAACGCCAAAAAAGAAACGGCAGATGTTATCGTGGTACAGTTTGCTCGTGCTGAAGACTTAAACCAGCCAATGCCATCTTCTAATCGCATTGTCATAAATGAAAAAACAGGTGAAATTGTTTCTTTAACTGCTTTCACTAATGAAGATCGAAGCTCAGAGACAACAATCGATGATGCGAAAGTTAAAACTGCGGTTATCAGCTTTTTTGGTAAACAACAGAAAAACGTTAAGGAAAATACGATGAAGGTTAGTAAGACCGCTAGCTCCGGAACCGTACGTGTTCTTTGTAACCTGGAAGATGGAAGAGATGTAGAGATGACAATTAGTCTGAAGAATTATTCCGTATCTAGTTATGAGATTAATTATGACAGACTACTCCCTCTACCTTCCGAAGAAAAAGACCACAGTGAGAATTTCAGAGGACTGAAAGTGAATTAAAAATTGGCGGATTGATTAGATGGAGTAAGTGCCCGAAATGGTACTTACTCCATCTAACCGTTACAAAAGGAACGAGGTAAAAACTGTATGATAAAAATTTTAGTGGTTGAAGATGATATCGCCGTAGCAAATTTAATAAAATTGAATTTAAATACGGCAAATTATGAGAGTTCCATCGTTTTTGATGGAGAGGAAGCCCTAAATGTGATTGAAAGAGATCGTTTTGATCTCATACTTTTGGATGTCATGCTTCCGAAAGTTGATGGATTTACTTTATTTGAAAAAATTAAACCTTTAGGGATACCTGTCATTTTTTTAACTGCGAAAAGTTCTGTCACAGATAAGGTGTATGGATTAAAAGCAGGAGTCGATGACTATATTACGAAACCCTTTGAAGGAATTGAATTACTCGCCAGGATTGAAAATGTATTAAGGCATTACAATAAAAAAAGCAACATCATAAATTTTAAAGACACAGAAGTATACTTGGAAGAAATGAAGGTGAAAAAGAACGGTGAATTGATAGAGCTTACCTTGAAGGAGTTCGAATTATTGGTGTTTTTAGTGCAAAATAAAAACATCGTGTTAACGAGGGAAAAAATCATAGAAAAAATTTGGGGATATGACTACGTTGGCGAGACTCGGACGATTGACAACCATATACAAAAGCTAAGAAGAAAGCTGGGATGGAAAGAGGAAATTAAAACAGTATTTAAACTGGGATATAGGCTGGAGGAATAAATGAAATTTTGGCAGCGGATATTTTTATGTACATTAATCATATTCGAAATCTTTTTTGTACCAGCATCCATTTACCTTATTAATAGCAGCTTTGAACTCAATCTCAATATGGAGATCCGTTCCGGGATAAGTGAACAAGATCGATTTGCTAACTCTTTAGAATCAAATCTATATCTACTTAAAGTTCAAAAGTCTTCAACCCCAGTTGCAGAAGGAGTTGGCAAAGCAAACATAGATTCCATGATTCGTACGTACTTGGACAACCTCGGAGAACAGGATGTGTATTTGGATGTAATAGATGAGAAAAACGAAGTCATTTTTAGCCATTTTAAAAATAACAAGATAACTCTTACGAATCGAGAAGAATTAAACATCCCATCCGATAAAGTAAATTACATCATACGGGATCTAGGGGAAAAGACGTACTTATTTATAGCGAAGAATATGTATTTGGAAAATAATCACTATAAGCTTTCTTACGTGAAAGATATTTCGAGTGTTTATGAAAATAGACAAGACCTATTAAGCCTTTTAATCAAGTTAAATGCTCTTATTTCAGTAATTTTGGTCATCGTTACCATCATCATGAGCATGTATATCGTAAAACCGATTAATAAACTAATCCAGTCAACAAGAATAATTGCAGGCGGGAATTTCAGCGAAAGAGTCATGGTCAAATCGAAGGATGAAATCGGACTGTTAGCGGAAAATTTCAATATGATGGCCGTTGATGTAGAAGATAAAGTAAACCAGCTTAAAAGATCTTCAGAAGACAAGCAAAGGTTTATCGATAACCTGGTACATGAACTTCGGACTCCTTTAACTTCGATCATAGGCTATGCGGATTATTTGCGGACAAATAAATATGATGAAGAGACTTATATCAACTCATTAAGCTTTATCTATGAAGAAGGAAAGCGGCTAGAGAAATTGACATTTAAGCTTATGGAGCTCATTGTTTTGCGAAAAGAAGACTATGAGTTAAAAAAGGGAAATCTTGACGAGCTTTTTGTGGAAATCAAACATTCCTTTATACCAAAGCTGAACATAAAGAATATCGATCTGGAAATATCGACGGAGAATCTGAGTGTTTTCATGGATAAGGATTTGATGAAAATTTTACTTGCAAACCTGATAGACAATGCCATTAAAGCATCGAAGAACAACGATAAAATACTGCTACGCTCATACAGAGATACGGAGTCAAAAATTATTCTTGAAGTGAAAGATACAGGGATTGGTATTCCTGATGACGACATAAACAAAGTCTTTGAGCCATTCTTTATGTCCGACAAATCGAGATCGAGAGCGAATGGAGGAGGCCTCGGGCTCGGGCTTTCTTTATGTAAGGAGATAGCTAACATTCATGACGCTGAAATAAGAATAGAAAGTAAGCTCGGTGAAGGTACTATTATCCAATTGGTTTTTCATTGTTAACAACCGGGAGCAAGAGGAAATTCTTGAGACGATTTCTTTGTGACGAGAGACAAGCCATGTTCATTGGATTTTTTTCAATGAGACATGGTTTTTTCTGTTTAAAAAACGTTAAGAGTAAAAAAATAAAAAAACTCTATGAATTTTTAAAAAATACCCTTTACTGGTAATAATTACTATTTTATTATTGTAAGCGTAACCAAGCACTTACAAACGCGCGTGAAGTTCTGGGTACGAATATTAAAATTTGAGGAGGAACAAAAAATGCAAAACGATCTGTTTGATTTGGATGTTCAAGTAAAAGAGGTAAATCAAGTACAATCGGATTCAGTAGTGAGCGACATCATCTGCACTACATTCTGCTCAGTTACTTGGTGCCAAAGCAACTGCTGCTAATTTAGTTTGACGCTGGAGGAGCATCGCGATAAGCGATGTTCTTCCTTTATAGTCTCACTTCATGCATAGGAAAGAGGGGTATGAATGGCCAAGCAGATGTTAGAGAGGGAGCTGACTACTCGCTACCCTGAGAACAAGAAGGAGGGTAACCTATATGCCTCAGCTGACTTTTTTATGCTACGGGTACCACTGTATCCAATAGAAACCTTCTATGAATCAAATAAAACCAGTGATTATCTAGCTGCTATAAAGGAATATGCGAAGGACGAAAAGGTACGAGAAGCTATTCTCATCTCTAGTCCATCGCTTTACGAAGCATTGCCGAATCTAGAAGGCGATCCTACTTCTCGAAAGACCAAGCAGGCACTATCTAGTTTTGTTCGTTTTTTGTTAAGGATGAGTACCCGTGCCACTCCATATGGCTTATTCGCTGGTGTTGCTCTGGGCTCATTCACTGACAAGACAAACGTCTCTTTGAAAGACTCACACCTTCACCAAAAACGTACACGTCCAGACATGGAATGGTTGCTTGCAATCATTCAGAGAATAGAGCAACGACTAGATGTAGTTAAACAGTTAAAAGTACAACGAAATCACGCTTCCGTACAGGTCGGCGGGCGAATGGAACTTACGTTTGCCACTGAATACGGGCAAATGAAATGGTTAGATGGTAAACAAAAAGAGAGGATTTCTATCCGTGCTACAGAAGTGGTGCACACCGTGTTTGATCTGGCAAAAAAGCCGATCCTATTTGAACAATTAATTGCAAGGTTGATGGAAAAGTACCCTGAGGCGGGGGAACAGAAAGTAACCGGACTACTATGGCAATTATTTTCTCAAGAATTTTTGATTAGCGAATTACGTCCACCACTCACGGTAGCAACTCCATTTGCTTATGTGATGGAGCGCCTTGCATTACTTGATGGTGTACAGGATATATATTCAGAATTAGCTGCGATTCAAGCAAGAATGAAACAGTACGATGGACTTCCGATTGGAACAGGGATACAAGGCTTTCAAGAATTAATTACGCGGATGAAGGTTCTTGAAGCAAGCATTATGCCCGTACAAGTAGACCTCCATGTAGGTAATCACAGCGTATCTTTACACAAGGGTATAGGTGAAGAAGTAGCAAAAGCGGTGGAATGTCTGTGGCGACTATCCTTACCACAGCGAGGAGCAGCCCATCTAAGAAGTTACCATAAGGACTTTTTGGAGAAATACGGAACGTCAAGAGAAGTCCCCGTTTTGGAGCTTCTTAGTGATGAGGTTGGTTTAGGGGCTCCAGCAGGATATATGTTTCCACAAAGCAGTCGAAGAGAGCCAGTGTCGCCTCTGAAGTATTCTGAGAAGCGTGAAGCTAGTTTGATGAGAAAAGTAGTTCATGCAATTGCAACAAAAACAAGAGAAATAGAAATTACTAATGATCTTCTCGACCAGCTAGATACAGAGCCAGTAGATACGAAATACGCACCGGATTCCTTGGAAATGTACGTGGAGGTAATCGGACCCTCACAGGATGCAATCGATCAAGGAGACTATCTACTAGAGGTAGCACCCATGCCTGGTTCAGCTAAGGTGGGTCAATCGTTTGGGAGATTCTTCGATATACTCGGACCAGAAGCGATAGAGAAACATGAACAGGTCCATAATCAAATACAGGAACAACATGAAGATGTGATCTTTGTTGATGCCAATTATCTTTCAGCCGTTGGTCGTCATGCCAATATCGTACTCCACCCATCCGTTAGCAAATATGAACTGGCCATTGGTACGAATTGCTCAGAGAAGACTCTACATTCCCTTCAACTTGAGGATATTGTGGTAGGTGCCACTATAGAGCATTTCTATCTGAGATCCCGTACACATGGAAAGAAACTAATTTTTTCATCGGATAATATGCTTAATTTCAAGAATGCTCCAAATATTTATCGTTTCTTGCGTGAAGTTTCTATGGAAAATGTACGTCTTTGGAGTCCATTCTCTTGGGGGAATATGGATGCCTCGCCGTATCTTCCACGTGTTCGATATGGAAAAACCATCTTATCACCTGCTATTTGGAAGGTGACACCAGATTCTCTGGGACTGAAGGGAGATCCGAAAGAAGACAAAATCTGGAATGAAGCTTTTGCTACATGGAGAATCGCGTGGGATCTACCACGATATGCGTACATGGCATTCGGTGACAACCGTATTTTGTTAGATTTGGATAATCCTTATCATGTAGAAGAGTTGCGTACAGAATTGTTTAAGACAAGCAGCATTCAACTCCGTGAAAAAATCGGGGGTACAGAAGAGTATTGGGTCACTGGACCAAAGGGGCATTTTTCGATGGAATGTGTGGTTCCATTACTGAGAAGACCACATATTGAGAAGAAAAAAAATACCCCCTCCTATCAAAATGAAAATGTTCTATCTAAGGAGCAATACACAAAACTTCCTGGAAGTGATTGGCTGTTTTTAAAACTGTATGGGGGCCACCAGAGACAGGATGAATTTATCGTTGATCAGATACGTGTGTTTGCCGATTCCATGGTTAAAAAAGGAGCGGCAGACGAATGGTTTTTCATGCGATACATAGACCCGGGCCATCATATTCGCCTCCGTTTTCACGGCAAGCCCGAAAAGCTTATGCAGGAGATTTTTCCAGAACTTTACCCTTGGATTCAAGAGTGTCAACGAGAAGGATTCATTCAAAGAATGGTCATTGATACATATGATCGCGAAGTAGAAAGATACGGTGGACCATCGATCATGGCTGATGCGGAGCGAGT
Organism: Brevibacillus sp. AF8; assembly: GCF_021270385.1. Taxonomy (NCBI): domain Bacteria; kingdom Bacillati; phylum Bacillota; class Bacilli; order Caryophanales; family Paenibacillaceae; genus Brevibacillus; species Brevibacillus sp. AF8. The sequence goes on from NZ_JAGQDN010000001.1 coordinate 191,981, forward strand.
ATTTGCTAAAGATAGCCAGACGACTGCGAATCTTTTGAGATTATTGCGGTTCCGTCAAACGAATCTACCTGACTATGTTTTGGCTACGATTAGTATTATTGACATAATGACTAGATTCGGACTGGGTTTCGAACAGCAACTGGCATGGATGGAAATGCGTGTAAAAAAGGATGCCCATAGAGAAGAATTCCGAAAATGGCGCAAACCATTGCTTTCTCTCGCTGATCCGCGGAACGATTGGCAAGGATTGCGTAGTCATCCAAGTGGGGAAGCCATTTGTGAAGCAATGGCCTTGAGAGCGGATGTAATGGAGGATTTTGGAAGGCTTGTAGCTGAGGGTGAACAAAACCATTCTCTTTGGAGTTCCCCATCGATGATCATGGGCAGCTTGATCCATTTACATTGCAATCGCTTATTTGGAGTAAGGCGAGAAATGGAAGATAAAGCGATGGCCTTTGTACGCCATACTTTACACAGCCAGCTTCACTGGAGGGAGAATGTTGGTGACTCCGTTTAAGCACAACAGCAATCGATTAGAAACGATTCGAAATGTATTTGTTTCCTTCTCTCATTGGCCGAGTGTTTTTCGTTTACTGTATCAAACAAATCCTCGTTACTTTGCGATTGTTATGATATTGACGATTCTAAGTAGCTTGATTCCTGTAGGTGTGATTATTGCCACGCAATCATTAATTAATGCGGCAGTCGCCATTTCTGCAGGTGGCGGGATCGTTCCGCTTATTATCGCGTTTGGGCTGTTCGCGTTTCTCGCCGTGATCCGCGATATTCTCAAACATGTTGACCTGGTCTATAAAACGTTGTATCAAGAACTGTTATCCAATCATGTAAACCTATTGATCATGAATAAAGCTACGCGACTTCCTTATTCAAGTTTTGAGGATGCCGGAATCTATGACCAGCTTCAACGAGCAAAGCAAGATTCCACGTTTCGCCCCTATCAGTTATTTCAACAGGTGATAAGTATTATTAGTAATGTGATTGTATTACTGTCTGTATCCGCTATGCTGATCGCTTGGAAGTGGTGGCTAGCAGTATTTTTGCTCTTGCTACCTATTTGTTCTACTTTCTCATTTATTCGATTAGGACAAGAGGAATTCATGATTGACCACAACCGAGCTTCTGATCGTCGTAAGCAATATTATCTGATGAATTTATTGACCAGCGATTCATCAGTAAAAGAACTAAAAATCTTTCAACTTGGCCCATTTCTGGTCGAGAGATATCGCAAATATTACGAGCGATTTTTTAATCAAGACAAGGCAATGGTGATAAAAAGGACAAAGGTGGCGCTTGGGTTTCAAGCTCTGTCACTTCTTGCTGTAGTATCGATGCAGTCGTATGTCGTATGGGAAACGATGTTAGGTACGATTGCAGTAGGCAGCTTGATAGCGTTTATCCAAGCGATATCTTACACCCAAACAACCTCCACAGATCTTATGCAAACGATCTTTAACATGTATCAAAACAATCTGTACATTAGTCAGTTATTTACATTTCTAGCAGTGCCAGATGAAAACAGATTAGCAATTTCAGAAAGTGATCCATGTGAGAAAAACGCGTCTGGTTTAGAGTTTCGCAATGTCTCGTTTAAATATCAAGGTGTCGAGTCCTATGCATTACGGAATGTAAGCTTCGTCATTCGTCCAGGAGAAACGCTAGCATTAGTAGGAGAGAACGGTTCAGGAAAATCGACCATCGTAAAATTAATTACGCAATTGTATCAACCGACAGAAGGCGAAATCTTGTATGATGGTAAGCCAATTTACCACTATGAGGAGAATGAATGGCGCCAAAAAATTAGCGCCTTGTTTCAGGATTTTATTAAATATGAGATGGCAGTCAATGAAAACATTGGCTTTGGTAACTATCTAAAAGCTGATGATGAAGCAGCAATAATCGATGCAAGCAAACAGGCCGGAGCAGATGAAATGATTAAACGTCTTCCGCAGCAGTTTCATACTCAGCTTGGAAAATGGTTTGCGGATGGGTATCAGATTTCAGGGGGACAGTGGCAGCGTATTGCCATCTCTCGTGCTTACATGCGCGATGCGGATTTATACATTCTTGACGAGCCGACAGCAGCACTAGACCCTCAAGCAGAGCAAGAAGTATTCACTCGGTTCCGTGAAATGCCCCAAAATAAAATGGGATTATTTATTTCCCATCGATTCTCAACTGTTCGATATGCCAACCAGATTCTTGTCCTAAAACAAGGAGAGATCATTGAAGCGGGTACGCATAAGGATCTACTAGCAGAAAACGGCGTTTATGCATCTCTTTTTCACATGCAGGCTTCTTTTTATCTGGAAGAAACGGATGAATCGACAAGACAGATGGTTGGACAAATGTAAAAGAGAGAGGAAAAGTATGGAGACAAATAAAGCAGTGGTAACGACTAATCAAGCATGGAAAGGGATGAAAAATGAAGAGTTAAGAACAAAGGCTTTATCTACTGCGCTCAAGGTAGCCGAGTGTTTGAGAGATCCCATTCAAGTAGAAAAAGTCGTAATGAATAAAGATAACATCAGTGTCGTAGGGCCGATTCATCAACATCCTTGGGGGGCTGCTACTCTTTCTCACGGATATCCCGGTACGATACTCTTTTTTGCCGAGCTGGATCGACATTTCCCTGATCAAGGTTGGAATATAGTTGCTCATGAACATCTTCTTGCTCTTCAAGAAAAAATTAAGGCCGTTGGAATTTCAAGCGAATCCATGTTTGGTGGAGTAGCAGGTATTTGCTTTGCTACGCTGGTAGCTTCACGCAATCGGGAGCATTATCAGCGTTTTCTTGGACAGCTGGATCAATTGCTCGCTAAACGAACTGCGGTCATACTTGAAGATGAGTATGTCCTTAATAAAAAAAGAGGGGGAAGTAATCCTCATATCTATGATGCTATTAAAGGTGTAGCAGGCATTGGACGGTACTTACTGGCAAGTAAGCAAATCGATGTTCTTCATGCCGCCTTACAGGATGTTTTGCAATATCTCGTATATATAAGTCAGCCAAGAGATTATGAAGATGGTAGAAAAATACCAGGGTGGTACTTGACCCAAGAGATGCAGTATTTAGACATTGATAAAGAGTTGTATCCGAAAGGAAATTTTAACGTAGGACTTGCTCATGGGATTCCCGGACCATTAGCCTTATTATCACTTGCTTTGAAAGAAGGAGTAGAAGTAACTGGTCAGAGAGAGGCAATACGTAGCATAGCTGAATGGTTGGTGCGCTGGAAGGAAAAGGACGCTAATGGGATTATGTGGAGAGGTAGAGTGAAATTAGAGGAAGAGCTAGGGGAAGAAGTGCTTTCTCCGCAGTCGTTTCGACGTGATGCATGGTGCTATGGGACACCAGGGGTAGCTCGTTCGCTCTATCTAGCGGGTGAAGCTTTGCAAGATTCATCTTATTGTCATCTGGCTATTCAAGCTTATGATGATGTTTTCAAGCGATCAGAAAGCGATTGGAATCTGTACGCAGATACGTTTTGTCATGGAAAAGCGGGGCTTATGCAAATGACGCTTAGAATGGCAACAACTACAGATGACGAGCGTTATCAACCACATATCGCGTATTTAGCTAAGTGCCTAATAGATAATTTTAATCCGTTACTCCCTTTTGGTTATCAAGATATAGAACCAAATGGTGACGGAAAAGTAGGGCTCAATAAGGCAGGCGCACTTGAAGGTGCAGCCGGTATTGGTCTTGCTCTTCTTTCTGCAAGCAGTAATCAAGAGCCACAATGGGATCAGCCATTCCTGTTGGCCTAGAAGAGGAGAAATCAAAGGATGACACACGATCCATTTCTGAAGGAGAAGAAACTTTTGCTCGGAATATCAGGCTCGATTGCCGTTATAGGAGTGTCTCCTTATCTTAGTATGTTTCGAGCCCTTTTCAAAGAGGTAAAAGTCGTGATGACTGAACAGGCGGCAACACTCATCCCGCCGTCTACGATTTTATTTTACTGTGACGAGATATTTATAGATGAAGAGCCTAGTCTTGAGAAGAAAATGAACCACGTTGAGTTAGCACGGTGGGCAGATCTGTTCGTTGTTTTGCCAGCGACGGCGAATGTAATTGGACAAGCTGCAAACGGACTTGCCCCTAACTTGCTAACCTCCACTATTCTAGCGCATCCAAAACCCGTTATGTTCTTTCCAAATATGAATCGATTAATGTGGACAAAAAATGTGGTTCAGCGAAATGTAAACCAGCTCCGAGAGGATGGTCACATTGTTGTGAATCCAGTAGAAGCTATGGCTTATGAAGTAGCATCTGGCACCACGCAGCCTAACTTCGTCTTGCCACAAGGACCATCGGTGATGCAGGAAATGAGAAATGTATTACTTCAACGAGAAGAAAGCACAACTACATCTGTATAAGAGAAAAGACTGCTTCGGCTTCTTTTGCCAGTGAAGCGGTCTTTTTTGATTTATCCTGCGGGAGGAGACTGATGCTTGGCTCCATTCTTACTAAATGGTAAGAAAGAAGGTCAAAATCGTTAGACTAGAGTCATTCAATTACAGGAAAGTCTCGTCTATAATCCAGACATAAATAGTTTATAAGGGAGCAATTAAGATGAAAAAAGTAATAGGTTTCTTGTTGGCTATTGTCATTTTTGCAGGGATTGGATTCGGAGTAAACCGATATGTAGAAGGTCCATCACAACCGGTCGATGGCGTTCTCGTAATCGGCACAGAAAAAGATGCGAATAAGGTCAAAGAGTTGTATAAAGATAACACCAAACAAGCGATGGACTACAAAATCAAATTGGTTACAACGAAAAAAATTACGAAATTGTCAGAGCAAGGTCAGAAAGAAACAGGTCAAGAATTTGATACTAGAGAGATCAAATATTCGGTTGTTACTCGAGCCACCGCTGAGCAATTCGTCAAGAAGGGGATTCTCAGAGCCAGACAAGAGCCAAACAGCACATCTATTATTTCAGACCCTGTTACTAGCATAAAACAATTATCGAATGGTCAAAATCTGCTTTACTCTTTTAGTGATGATGAAATGAAGAATGGCCAAATTGATTTGAACGGCAAGATGGTACCTGTAGCCCATGTGAACCATCAGATGTGGATCGGGTATATACCACAAGCGGATCTTGTTATCGTTGACGACCAGACTTACAACCAATTAACCGAAGCAGAGTCAACGCTCTCCTTGATCCAGTTTGAAAATCGCAGCTTCGATTATAAGAAAAAAGATCAGGTGAACCAAATCTTACAAGAAATCGGGAACGTATACGCAAATAGTGAAGACAAAGTAAACTTCGTAGACGTACAAGATTGAGTTTGGTTGATGAGAGGGTGACTGTATGGAAGTTGTACGAATGGAAAACGTAGTAAAAAGTTATGGGGAAGGAAATAGCAAGGTAGATGCGTTAAAGGGGATTCACCTTTCGATTCAGCAAGGAGAGTTTGTTTCCATCGTTGGTGTTTCCGGCTCTGGTAAAAGTACACTGCTGCATATTTTAGGCGGGTTGGATCGTCCAACTTCAGGACAAGTATTCATTGGGGATCATAATATTTATGATTATTCAGATGATGAGCTTTCGATATTCAGAAGAAGAAAAGTCGGGTTTATTTTTCAATTTTTTAATTTGATCCCGGTATTGAATGTCCAGGAAAATATCGCGTTGCCTATGTTATTGGATGAGGAACCGATAGATATGAAGTATCTGGATGAACTTATTGAAATCCTGGGTCTCCATGAACGGAAAGACCACTTGCCTTCCGAATTATCGGGAGGTCAACAGCAACGGGTCTCCATCGGCAGAGCCTTAATGAATCGGCCGCATTTGATTTTGGCGGATGAGCCCACTGGGAATCTGGATACACGAAATACGAAGGAAGTCATAGATTTATTACGATTGACTGCCAAAAAATACAATCAAACCATTGTCTTGATTACTCACGATCTCGCGATTGCTTCGGCTTCTGACCGGATCATCACGATAGAAGACGGTACGATCATTTCAGACCAACGGCTTGCTGCGAATTAGCTAAAAGACTGGAGGAGAATGATTTTGATCAGCAGCTATAAACAATTAAGCAGCAAGTATTTAAAGGGGAATATGAAACGAACGATTTTGACTTTGATCGGAATCATACTCTCTGTAGCGTTAATTTCGACAGTCGGCCTTTTTATGAAAGGATCACAACTATCCCAAATCGAGAACATCAAGAAGATAAACGGGTTTTCTTTTCATCTCGGTATTTCCAATTACGATGAAGCTCTATTAAACAAAATCAAATATAATCCCCAAATTGCTTCGTATGGTTTGATGTCTCAGGGCGGAATCGTTCCGGTTGGAGATGGAGATGTTTCTGTTCAAAAGAATTTCGCTGATCATAGCGCATTGGAGTTTTTAACCTACAGTCTCGCTGATGGCAGATTACCTGCCAATGAGCATGAAGCAGCTGTCGATTCATGGACGCTTCCTTTTTTGAAAAAGGGTCTTCAGATCGGCGATTCCTTAGAATTGGATGGTCAAACCTATCAACTGGTTGGTTTACTGGATAATCGGGCGTTCACTCAGAAAAATAAAGAGGGTCGTTTCCTAACCTATAAACATGATTTTGCTATCGGGGAGGGTAGGATCTTAGCCGAAATCAACGAGAAAGCGGACTTTAAAGAGGTAATAGATGAGATAAAATCACTGACGAAAGACGAGGATCTGGTTATCAATGAGGAATTGATCAAAGTTTTGAAACCAGGATCGAATCAATCGATTCTGGCCGTGCTCGTCATCGTTGTTAGTATTGTTGTGATCGCGACAGTTGTGGTGATTTACAACGCTTTTCAAATCAGCGTCGTAGAGCGGATGAAGCAGTTCGGGATGCTCCGAAGCATCGGTGCTACGCGAAAGCAAATTAGACAAATCGTGATGAGAGAAGCGGCTGTGCTGGCTGTCATCGCCATTCCGGTTGGACTTGTATGTAGCATATTGGCGGTCGCTGCTCTCCAATCCATTTTCTCGATCATTTTAGAAGAGGGTGCAGGTGTTTCGTTCTTTCATATCGATTGGTGGATTTTATTCATCAGTTCGATCATTACGCTGACGGCCGTACTAGCGTCCAGTTATTACCCAGCTTTTTTTGCGGGCAGAATATCCCCACTGCTGGCCATCAGCAGCAGGTTATCCATCAAAAAAGAAGCGATCAAAAAACATAAGAATAACGTGTTGAAAAAGCCGTTATCTTTTCCTTTGAGCCTAGCCTTGAAAAATGTCAAAAGAAATAAAAATCGTTATACCATCACGATTCTATCCATCATTATATCCAGCGTCTTGTTTATTACTTTCTCGTCAATGATGGATATGGCATTTGCATCCAAATATGTGAAGGACTTATCTGCGAAAACTGATCTATCCATCTACCTGAAACAAGATCATGATGATTCTTCAGCAGAAAGACAGCAAATTTTGGAGCTTTTGAAGTCAGTTGAAAATGTATCCGCAGTGAAGGAACAGGACCTCCATTTTGAAATCGAATTGAAGGATAAGACTCAATCTCTTGCAACTGTTGCTCACATCGAGGACTCTGTTGGAAAAAAACACGTCATTTCCATTGTAAATCACATCGATGAGAATAAAGTGAAGAAAGATTCGGAGCTCGTCATAAAAGTGCTGGTATACAGTTTTATCACAGTCATTTCTTTGATTGGCAGTCTCAATATCCTTAATACGATTACGATCAGCATCATCATCAGACGAAAAGAACTTGCTGCGTTAAAATCCATAGGCATGTCACAAAGGGATTTGAAAAAAATGATCATCTATGAAGCGCTGATTTACGGTTTTTCTGGAAGTTTGCAAGGGATCTTTTTCGGTTGTATACTGTCTTATATTATCTATTTGGCGGCTTCCGGTGTCTTGAGGGTCGAATGGACGATCCCCTACGAAGCTTGTCTCATTACGTTTGTTTCAGCTTTGATCATCAGCTTTTTATCTGTTCTATTGCCACTGAGAAAAATTCAAAAAGATAATCTTATCGATGTGATCAGGGAACAATGATAAAATGGGCCTGGCTATTTTATAGTCGGGCTTTTCGGATTGGTCAATGGCTGAACACTGGAATGAAAATGAGGAGAGGACAACCTTGCATAAAATATTGCTCGTGGAAGATGATGAGGCGCTTGGTCTAGCCATCGAATTCTCATTGAGAAATGAAGGCTATGAGGTAGTCAGAGCCTCTAGTGTAAAAGAAGCCAAACACCAGTTTGAACTTCAACCTTTTGATTTGGCGATCCTAGATGTCGGCCTTCCAGATGGAAACGGCTATGATTTATGTCTGCATTTCAAAAAACAAAACGATTCATCGGTTGTTATCTTCTTAACGGCCTTGGATGAGGAAGCAAATGTAGTAATGGGACTGGATATTGGCGGAGACGATTATATAACGAAACCATTCCGAGTCAAAGAATTCATGTCCAGAGTGAAAGTGCAATTGCGCAAACGTGGACGGTTGCAAACATCTTCTATCACTTTAGTATCTGAAAATATAAAAATGGATACGAACCTCGTCAAGGCTTATAAAAATCAGGAAAGCATTCCATTAACCAATCTTGAATACAAGCTTCTGCTTACTTTCATGATGAACGCCCATAAAGCACTAAAAAGAGATGATCTCTTGATGAAAGTATCGGAAGGAGAAGATGCTTTTTTTGATGAAAACACGCTTTCTGTATACATCAAGCGTCTAAGAGATAAAGTGGAAGATGACCCCAAAAATCCGCAGTTTATCGTCACCCAAAGAGGATTAGGCTATCGGTGGAATAAGGATGTGAGTAGCGAGTAAGATGATGAAGAATACCGAATTGAAAGGGTATATGACGATACTGGCCGTTCTGTTATCACTATTTACCATTCACCAGATTATTGCCCATCAACTGTTTTATGATGCTGTGAAAAGCGACTCCATTGCAACCTGGGGTGAAATTACGGCTAGATTGGTTGAACAAAATCCCGAGAATGAAGCGGAAATTATGAAGGTCTTAACAAATCACGCATCTAATTCAAATGAGTATCGGGAAAAAGGAAGAGAGCTCTTTAGACAGTATGGATTATATGAAGATTTGGAGTCAGAGCTTTTTCCCCTATTAAATAAACATATTTCCAGCCATAATCAATGGATTTATTGGGGATTGATTTGTTTCGGATTGATTCTGCTAGGCGCAAGCTATATGCAATTCAAGATGGTCTTCCATAAAATCAGACAACTTACTTCCGCAGCTAAAAAAATAATCGACGGGGACTACTCGGTAGTCATCAATGAAAATAAAGAAGGGGATCTTGCCAAACTAGCGGCTTCCTTTCGTTCCATGAAGGATATTATCCGAAAAAGCATGCAGGATCTTCTGGAAGAGAAAGAGTTTTTAGCACAAATTCTGCAAGATATCTCCCATCAATTAAAAACGCCTCTTTCCACGATATCCATATACAATGAAATGTTATTAAATGCAGAGCTGCCTCGTCAGCAGCAAGTTCAACTTTTGCAAAATAATGAAGTTCAAATCTCCAGAATGAATGTCTTAATTCAAAATTTGTTAAAAGTAGCGAAAATCGACGCCAGAGCTATTTCGTTTGTTAAAGAACCAGCCAATTTGGTGGAGACGATCGAGGAAGTTATAGACGGCTTGGCAAAGATGGTCATTGATAAGGATATAGCGATTGACTGGGATGCCCCCAAGGAAATCGTCGTTGTTCACGATAAACTATGGATGCAGGAAGCTTTGATGAACCTGCTGAAGAATGCGATCGAACATTCAAAACCCGGCAGTACAATCATCATTCACGTAAAAGATACGCCTATTTATACGGAGTTGGTGATTCAAGACTTTGGAGAAGGAATTGCAACTAAGGAATTGGCGCATATTTTTGATCGATTTTACAAAGCAACAGGTTCTAACAAGCATGATTCGACTGGGATTGGATTGGCGCTAGTCAAAGCCATTGTCGAAGCACATCGTGCCTTGATTAAAGTGGAGAGTGAGAAAGACAGCTTTACAAAATTTACGATTACTTTCATAAAGTTTTGATTACGCGTAACAAGCACTCCACGTGTGGATGGAGAGCCAGGGGTGGCTATATCGTAGCCGTTTTTGCTGTTATGGCTTTGGGTTTAGGGTCCAGAGTATTCGACGATGTGTTGCCTGTCTTTGTAGCTGAGCATTTTGGCGATGCATTATGGGCGTGCATGATCTACTTCGGCTTTCGTACTTGTTATACTTATAAAAAGATTTCTTTTTCACTGTGGTGTAGCCTCGCGTTTTGCTTTGCGATCGAAGGCAGCCAATTGTATCAGGCCGGTTGGATCATTTACCTACGGGAGACAACGCTTGGGGCATTGGTTTTAGGAAAAGGCTTTTTGACGGCGGATCTTGTGCGGTACACGGCGGGAGCAGCCATCGCTGCCTTGCTCGACCTAGCCTGGCCTTGGCGTAAGCGCTCCTGATTTTGGGCGGATGTACGACATACCAAAAAAATCTTCTAGGAGGGATCATGTTGCAGCAGCTCTTTACCGATATGATGAAACAGGACGTAAAGCCGTTCCTTTCTAAGCGTGGCTTCGCAAAGAAGGGTTTGAATTTCACTAAGAAAACCGAAAGCCTCATCTACATGTTCAACTTCCAAAAATCTGCTGGCAATGCAGCGGACCATGTAATGTTTTATGTGAACTGTGGTATTTATGCAGCGGAGTTGGCACAAATACAATCGAGAGAGATTCTAACAGCACCTCTAGAAGCGGAGTGTCACTTCAGAGCAAGAATGGGGGAGATTGTTGAGTCTGTACCAGATCGATTTTCAATCACTCCGGATACGAATATGGATGACGTAAGAAAAACACTTCTAAGTGGACTAGAAGAGGCGATTCATTTCTATGAAACGATGACCAGTGCCAGATCTATTGTGGATTATTACACTTCAGGGCCATTTTTACATCTGAGCGAAGAGAGCTTTCATTTGCTATTACAATCCAATGAAGTAGCAGCGGCTAAACATTATTGGAAGGCTTTGCAGGAAAAGTACGGAACAGAAAAGCGATGGACCATATTCGAGAATAAATACACGGCCATCTTCACTAAATATGGAGTGGAATTTGATAAGCGATAAAAACAGCGGTCAGTCTAAGACTCTATATGCAGGTCTTAGGTGGCCGTTGTCTCATTTAGTGGAGTTAGCACAAAACCAATTTTTGGCAAAATGGGCGAACGAGTTAGGCGTTAAATCCATAACGTAAAGTGTGTGAAAGCCAATGGAGGAGGGAATATATGTACGGGTGGTATCCGCAAGAGGGTTATTATCCAATTTCGGCGGGAGAAGGCAGACACTACAACGATTACGAATTACTGAGACACATTGCCAGATTAGAGCGACGTCTGGCGGAAGTACAAGAAGCCTTGTCAGCATGTACGAAAAAGAATGACGCATTAAAAAAGGATTTAGAAGTTGTCAGACAGCAAAGCACAGTGCAAACTCAGAATGATCAAACCTATCAACAACCAGCAGTAGATAAAGTAAATGTCAAATGCATAGCAGCGACAGGGACATCAGTAACCTTTGAAATATCGGGAAGAAGTTTAACATTTGATAGCGATTATTATGGGAAATATGTGGGCGATTATACCCCTGGAAAAGTATACGTAGCCATGGCGGATTATGGAGCGGGGCAAATCTATCTAACCATTAAGGATGATAATGAAATTTGGCATACCTTTAGATATTCACGAATCCAATCGTAATTGACAAGATGTGCTCATGAAAGTCGGCGGAAACAATAGAATGAGATTGCTCGCTTAGATTGATTCTTGTCGAGTGATATATCCAAGGATACTGACTGCGTGTTGCCAGAAAATGCTTATGTCACTCGACATTCTACTTACTTTGGAATTACTATGGAAGTAAATACTTATCTGAGTTAGGATAAACTGTATCAGAATGGTTGGATAAATTTTGTAATTTGTGGTAGAATTGATATGGAAATGAACGATTCAAAAAACTTCCTCCTTCCAGTTGTGCCTTACGAGCTGGCACAAGGCATTTTTCAATTCAATATTTAGATAAATTCCTAAATATCTAAAAATGACGTATGAAAGTAGGATCGATTGATTATGTCAATGAATTACGCATTTAAGGCACTCTCTGATCCCACAAGAAGAAAGATTCTTGACCTTTTGCGGGAGAAAGATATGACGGCTGGAGAAATTGCCGATCATTTTCAAATGACAAAGCCCAGCATCTCCCACCACCTCAGCTTGTTGAAACAGGCACAAATGGTTTACGACGAACGAAAAGGGCAAAACATTTACTACTCTCTGAATACGACCGTTTTTCAAGACTTATTAAAATGGTTTATACAATTCCATTAGAAAGTGAGGGAGTCACATGAATAAGTCCAATTTGTCTCTATTATTATTTGCCATCAGTGTAGTCATAAGTGTATTTTGCTATCCCTCCATGCCGGATCAGATGGTCATTCATTGGGGACCAAATGGTGAACCGAATGGTTTTGCGCCTAAGGTTGTGGGTGTAGCCTTCATTCCGGTTGTGATGCTGTTTCTCTTCGTGGCTGTTCGCAGTCAAAAACAGTATTACCAAAAGTTCCAAAGCAGTCACGATACAATCTTGCATACATTAATGATCGTACTTCTCGTCATCCATAGCGTGATAATCGCATATGGATATGGGTATATGTTAGATATTGGGATATTCGTAACCCTTATTTTGGGAATTCTCTTTATAACAATTGGGAATTTTATGCCTCGTTTTCGACATAACTATCTGATTGGGATACGCACGCCATGGTCACTCGCTAGTGAAGAGGTCTGGAAAAATACCCACCTACTGAGTTCCCGTGTGTTCTTCATCGGAGGAATTCTCATCATGCTCACCTCATTCTTACCAACAACCTTACATTACATCCTAATGTTGATCATTGTATTGGTGACAATTCTGATTTCGATCGCAAGCAGCCACTACTATTACAAAAAAACAGGAAGGAGAAAGTAAAATGAAAAACTTGAAAATAGCATTTCTGTTATCGTTGGTGAGCGCTATCGGTTTTATCGCAGCTATTCCCTATTTGCTGGCAATTGGCGGGGATGCATTAGCCCTGGTACCTCTCCCGATACCGGTTGCAATGGCAATTTTCGTCTTACAGGGAACCATCATGGCGTTTCTGTTTTCGTGGATTGGATTGACCTTCGCAACCAAGGTTGGTTTGGATGCCCCTGTCCTTCGGAAGTGGTTATATAAAACGGGTGGAGAGTCCTTTCATAAAAAGGGAATCATTCAAGCAGTCATCTTTGGATTTGCAGCAACGGGTCTGCTGCTCCTACTGGAATTCGCCGTTTTCCAACCATTACTACCAATCTTGGCAGAAAAAGCCCAAGACGTAGAAGTGTCGGTTTGGGCAGGCATCCTGACAGCCATTCAAGGTGGAGTATACGAGGAAGTCATGGTTCGTTTATTTATGATGACCATGATCGTGTGGATTTTGAGCAAGTTATTCGGACGTAAATCCTCCCCTAAGCCATGGATGTACTGGGCAGGCATCATTGGGGCAGCCCTTATATTTGGGCTTGGTCATCTCCCTGCGGCAAATGTTTATTTTGGTGAGATTACCCCGCTTTTGTTCATTCGCACGCTCGCCCTTAATGGGGTAGCAGGTATATTATACGGATACCTCTACTGGAAGCGCGGGCTGGAGTACGCAATGATTGCACACGCGATCGGGGATATCGTCCTTCATGGTTTCATTAAATAAGACCGTTTCCCTCACATTCCGTGTGAGTAGAAAACATACAATTTTTTAACATTTCGAGAGCTTAATCGAGTAAGCAGATCAAAAACTCCGTCGTAAGGTGGTTTTTGGTCTTCTTTCTGTTTGTTCAAAAAGCGGTATGAAAAACAAATTTTAATTTTTATGGAAATTTATTGAATACGGAAAAAATGAGGGGTAATATAGAGAATGGAATTTATTAGGAATGAGGGGGGCATGCCTTGCGTTTTCTAACGAATTTTTCTCTCAGAAATTCAACAGCTATCATTATTATGAGCCTGCTTATCGTAGTTAGTGGAATCATTGCCGCCATGTCTCTCAAGGTAGAGAACATGCCGGATATCACTTTCCCTGTGCTTCTAGTCAATACGACTTATCCGGATGCATCACCAGAAGATGTTCTCGATGATGTAACGAAGCCATTGGAACGTGAAGTTGGGCATGTAACGGGCGTTAAGGCAGTGGAGTCATACTCAAGCAACAATAGTTCCACGCTACAGGTTTACTTGGAGACCGGTTCAGATGTACAAGCTGTCAGGGACGAGCTGGAAAGAAGAATCTCCAGTATCGCGCTTCCCAGTAAAGTAAACAGACCGCAAGTAATGATTCAGGGCTTCAGCAATCAACCCGTCTATTATCTGTTCGTGACAGGACAGGATAAGGAGAGTGGACTCGATCATTTTGACAACGATGTAAAAGAAACCGTACTCAAAGAGTTAGAAGGCATTGAAAGTGTTGATAAAGTATCAACAATAGGCGGGCAATTCAAAGAAATGAAAATCCTGCCAAAGGTAGATGCCCTAAACTACTACGGAATCTCTCCGTTGCAGTTGAAACAGCTTTTACTTGACAATCACGTAGCCCTGCCTATCGGTTCGATCATCGAGGATGGGGAAGAGCGCATCATTCGCGTGGTGAGCCGTTACCTCACAGTGGAAGATATTCGTAACACCAAGATATTCCTCCCAAGTGACCCTAAAAATGGGCTTACCTACGTAAGACTTGGCGATATCGCTGAAATCAATTTTGATGAAGTCGTTAATTCGATCAGCCGCTATAACGGAAAGAATGGAATTAACATCAATATTTACAAAACGCGTGACGCCAATGCGGTAGAAACCGGTGATGCCATTAATGCAAAATTGTCCCTTTTGAAAGAAGAGTACCCGAACTTAACCTTTACCACGATTTATGATACTTCTGTCGATATCAAGAATTCGATTAACGGCATGCTCAAGGAAGGCTTGCTTGGAGCTATTATGGCTTCTGTAGTCATTTTGCTGTTTTTACGTCATGTAAAAGCGACCCTCATCGTCCTAGTCTCGATCCCAACATCCATCTTAGTAAGTCTGATTTTCATGTCCTGGATGGACATCACTCTCAATATGATCACACTGTTCGGGATGGCAGTGGCTGTAGGACGAGTCGTGGATGACAGTATCGTCGTTATCGAGAATATTTTCCGCCATTTGCAATTGAACAAAGAACGCAAGGAAAGCTTGATTCAAATCGCCACCCACGAAATGCTACATGCCATTACCTCATCGACTTTTACGACAACCGCCGTATTTTTACCCATTGTATTTGTGGGGGGGATGATCGGAGAAGTATTCCGCCCATTTGCACTAACCGTCGTCTGCTCGCTGTTTGCCTCACTATTAGTAGCCGTGACGATTGTTCCACTGTTAGCCAAGCTGATGATTTTAAAAGACCACAATATCAAGGAATATGAACATGGGAAAGGGTCTGACACGTACAGGAAGTTGCTTCAATGGTCACTCAACCGCAAGCCTGCTGTCGGATTTCTGTCACTCGTTCTATTTGTCGCAAGTCTAGCGCTTCTCCCGTATATGAAATACGGTTTGTTTCCTGATCCGGAAGCGAAGTACATATTCGCACAAGTAACGATGCCAAAAGGTACACAACTAGATGGACTCGATCAAACGGTTGCCCAGGTCGAAAGTAAATTGATGGAGCAGCCTGAAGTAGAGTACATAGAAATCAATCTTGGCTCTGAAAATGAAGCGGAAATACGCCAATCGAACCAAGCCCTCTTACTAATCAAAATAGGGCAAGATGTGAATCTCGACCAAACCATCAAAAAATTTGAGGGAATCGTCAAACCTATGATTCCACTAGGAACCGAAATGGCCTTGACGAAACCTGGTAGCAGCGATACCAACAAGTTCAAGGTGATTCTGTATGGACCAGATCTGGATCGTTTGAAAGAGGCAAGCGAAATTGTCAAATCAAACTTGAAAGTAAGTCCGCTGTTGACCAACGTGAAGGACAATCTGAATGATTTCAAAAATGAAGTTGTCATCAAAGTCGATAGAGACAAAGCCTCGGAACTGGGCGTTTCCCCTGTACAGGTGGCTCAAGAAGTCAACCTCCTGGTCTCGGATACCCGAATTGGCAAGATCAAAGTCGACGACAAAGACTATAGTCTCTTCTTTGGACTCAGTGAAAACCATGCGAAATCGTTAGAGGAACTGAATAATATCTACATCCAAACGCCAAGCAAGCAACAAGTTCGTTTGGTGGACTTTGCCGAGATTGACCAAGAAAAAGTTCAATCACAAATCATGCGCAAGGACGAAAAACAATTCGTGCAAATTACAGCAGATATCACGAGCGACAACAAAGGTGGTGCGAGTAATTTCCTGTTTGCGATGTTGCAAGCGGAAAAATTGCCTGCTGGAGTTACATTGTCATCTGAAGGTGTCTCAAGTGACATGGAAAAAAGCTTTAAAGATATGCTTTTAGCCATTGGTGCAGCGATTTTTATCGTCTACATCGTCATGCTCATCACTTTTGGCAATGCTACAGCTCCGCTCGCGATTCTACTGTCCCTGCCACTTGCTGTGATCGGCGGATTATTTGGTCTGTTCATTTCGGATACCGTTCTCGATATAACGGCACTTATCGGCTTTTTGATGCTGGTCGGAATCGTTGTTACCAATGCAATTGTGTATGTGGACAATATCCAGCAGCGAAGACTGGAAGGGACTTCTATGCGTGAGGCAGTTGTCGAAGCTGGCGTTACCCGCGTACGACCCATTATTATGACGGCTGTTGCGACAGTCAGTGCGCTCTTGCCACTTTACCTCGGCTTTTCTGAAGGGGCCTTGATGACTAAAAGCTTGGCGATTGTGGTCATTGGTGGACTCGTTACTTCGACGATCCTGACCTTGTTCGTGGTTCCTATCGGGTATGAATTGCTGTATCGGATCAAAAAAGAGTTTTTTGCCCCTGATACCAAAGAAGCGGAGATCGAGCCAAGTGAAGATATGTTCATTTCCGTACTGAGAAGTTTACGCGATATGAAAAAGTCTGGGTAAGGCAGAGGGAGGAGTTTACTTAATATGAAGAAGACGAAGCTAATCAGCTCAGGCGTGGCATGTCTTTTAGGCTTGACAATACTGTCGGGATGCAATTCACAATCCGTAGACAATACCAATTCAAAAGAAGGAAGAACACCAACCGAAAGCCAGTCCGGCACTGAGGTTGAAACCATTAAAGTGGAGAATTCCGTTGATGTTCAAGTAGAGGAAGTCATAGAAGGAGAACTCAAAGACTCTGACAGGTTGCTTGCAGAGGTATTCGCTAACACGGATGTGAGTATTTACGGCAAAACTACCGGAACCGTCTCTCAAATCCTGGTAAAGAAAGGGGATACAGTAAAAAAAGGACAAGTCATCGGAAAGCTGGATCAAACCGAAGCGCAATTGAAACTGCGCCAAGCTGAGGCAGCATTAGCAGTCGCCAACGCAAATCTTGAGCATTCCAACAAAATGGGGACGTCTGGCGAATTGGCTAACAGTCAACTGAAGCAGGCGGAGCAAACCTATGCGAGTGTCAAGCGTACGATGGAACAAGGATTGACGCTCGCGCAGGCAAATTACAACCGCTCTAAAAAGCTGTTTGAACAGAAAGCTTTGTCCAAAGGTGAGCTTGAGAATGCGGAAAACGCGTATCTGCAAGCAAAAAACCAGTATCAAAGCCAGCTGGATCAGGCGCAAACCGCTTTGATTACTGCACGGTCACAAGTGAATACAGCCGATAAAAATGGACGAGTCACGCAAGCAAATGTGCAACAAGGAAAGGTTGAAGTGGATATTTCTAGGAATGCATTGGAAAACACACTGATCAAATCAACAATTGACGGCATTATTACCGATATCCAAGTCCAAGAAGGCGATACAATCAACCCGCAAAAGCCTATTGCAACGGTAATTAACCTTGACCCGATGATTGTGAAGGTGAATGTGTCTGAAAAAGCGTTGGCAAGCTTTCAAAAAGGAACACAGCTAAATTTGCAGGTTCCGTCTCAAAATATCAAGGTCAAGGGCAGTATTACCTACGTGGGACTAAAGGCTTCTGACCAATCCAAGCTTTTCCCCGTGGAAATAGAAGTGCCAAATCCAAAAGGCACGTTACTACCCGGAATGAAGGCAGAAGTCTCTTCAATCAATGGACAAGCAGGGATTCTCATACCAACAGATGCGATCCTCGAGCGAAATGGGAAATCGGTAGCCTACGTCGTGAATGGAGAAAGAGTAGCTGAGAAGGAAATCTCGATTGCTTCGAAAGGAACGGAGAAGACACTAATCAGCTCTGGAGTGAAACCTGGAGACAAGGTAGTTATCAAGGGGCAATCACAATTAAAAGATAATGCAAAGATTCGCATTGTTCCCTAAGTAATAGCGAGGAGGATACCTATGCAAAAGATGTACGTTTCCCAGAACAGATGGCTACTCTCTGCAAAAACGACGGCAGAGGCAGAAGTGCTATTATTTTGCTTTCACTATGCTGGTGGCCATGCTGGTATTTATCGGGATTGGCAAAAAAAGCTGCCTGTTCAGATTGGCGTTTGTCCTGTACAGCTCCCGGGCAGAAGTAATCGCTTTTTAGAGCCTTGCTACACGGATTTGTCTGTAATGATTCGTGATTTGGCAGAAGCGCTCCTTCCCTATCTGAATCGACCGTTTGCCTTTTTTGGACATAGCATGGGAACGCTGGTCAGCTTTGAGCTGGCCAGATATTTACGCAAACATTACAACCTCAAGCCGCAGCACCTGTTTGCATCCGGATACCATGCTCCACATCTACCAGATCCGGGTGAAGCTATCCATCATCTCCCAGATCAAGAGTTTCTGGAGGGCGTACGAACGATGAATGGCACGCCAAAGGAAATTTTTGAGGACCAGGAGATTCTGAATATGCTTCTCCCTACGCTTCGGGCCGATTTCACGATATGCGAGACGTATCGGTATCAAGACGAGGAGCCGCTGGAGTCGGGAATAACGGCCATTGGCGGTTGGCAGGATCCTGACTTTTCCATAACACATCTCGAAGCCTGGGCAGATCACACGAACGCTGCTTTTCAAACCTACATGCTGGAAGGGGACCATTTCTTCATCCATTCGCAACAGGACCAAGTCATTAGTATTGTGGGGTCAACTCTTCAAAATTATCTTACTGGGTACAGGGGGATAGGATGATGACAGGAAAAGCAACACGAGAGGGGACACAGCGCCTAGCTCAGGCCAATCCCCATCTTTTCTATAAGCAATTTGGCAGCTTCGATGTGTGGATCAGTCAGGTTGGATTCGGAACGTACCGGATTGATGAACAGGATGAGCAGTACCAGCAGGCTCTCCGTAAAGCGTTGCTCGAAGGAATTAACTTGATTGACACGAGTAGTATGTATACAAATGGGAGCGCCGAGAAAGTCATCGGTAATGTGCTGAAGCAGCTGATAAGTGAGGAAAAAATAAAGCGGGAAGAGCTTGTAATCGTGTCCAAGGCCGGTATCGTACAAGGCGAGGATTCCGAGGAAACGACGAAGAGGACAGCGGAAGGAAAACCGTATCAAGACTTCACGACGGTACACGAAGGAATGTCGATATGTATCCACCCTGAATATCTTCAAGACCAGCTGACACGCAGCCTGCAGCGCTTGCAGGTTGACACGATTGATTGCTACATGCTGCACAATCCAGAGTGGTATTTGCTATGGGCCAAAATGAAAAAGATCAAACAACAGGAAGCGTATGATGAATTATTAGAGCGAGTGGAGAAGGCTTTTCGACATCTGGAGAAAGAAGTAGAATCAGGTCGGATTCAATGCTATGGTGTCAGTGCCAATTCGTTTGTCAGCAATGTCAAAGAATTTGATTTTGTTGCGTTAGATACCCTCTGGGACATTGCAGAAAAGATTACGCCGAATCACCATTTTCGCGTCATCCAGTTTCCAATGAACATGTACGAATCCGGTGCCATACTGGAAAAAAGTCATGCGCAAGGCAAGAGTGCCTTGTTATTTGCCAAGGAAAAAGGGCTTGGTGTCATGACCAACCGGACGTTAGATGTGACAGCAAAGGAAAAAATCTTCCGCCTGACGAACATCCAACTAGATCAGAGCGCGGTCATTGACGAAAAAGAAGCCATTCGTCGAATCAAGGATTGCTTGAATCGTGTAGATGATGTAGAGGATCAGATCGTCTATCGCGTCTTGCCATTATTAAAAATGGAGAAGGAAGATGTGAAAGAGCTGAAGAAAAAAATATCATCTGGAGCTACACTTCGCAAATACTGGAAAAAGCTATACTCTGCCACAAATGTGCAAAATGTGAGAAACTTCTTGTTTGAACCGATCATCGAAGATATTCGCAATACGATTAAAAGGCATGAGGGCTTGGACGACCAGACGCAGCAATGGCTGGATACTTACAAGGCAGCTCTCATGGAGACAGCAGAAGCTTTGCAGAGCTACTACGCCCCGAAAGACTACCAGCGTTCACTGGATATCTCGAAAGAGCTGACGAGGGTGAAACCGCATTTAATGACAACAGATAACCTCAGCCAATCCGCGATTAGAACGATGCGTGCCACTCCAGAGGTGCACAGTGTCCTCGTAGGGATGAGACGTGAGCATTATGTAGAGGATGTACTAATGGAATTGAAGAGACCTTTAGATACGATCATGCAAGAAGAAGACTGGCATACGATGACGCAAACTCTCAAAGCGGTTATTGGCTAAAAACAAAACCCAAAAGTAAAACCACCTTATGGAATCGTGTAACAACAACGATTTCATAAGGTGGTTATTTTTCATCCCCTCGGTTATTTCCACTTGCTGATGATATGCTCGCGATCAAACACTTTAATACTTATCTGGAACAGGATCAGGGCTACCACCGCACAAAGCGTGACCATACCCAGATAGATTACCGGATTGCTCATCATGGAGAGGAAGATGACCTGACTGACAGCAAGTCCGATGATCGGCAGAACCAGTATGGCACCAAATTGTTGGGCTGCTGCGACGTTGTCAACTTTGGAGGAAACAATGACGCTCATGGATACGCTGATGATCGAAATAAATGGAACCAGCAGGAGCATCGCGAGAATAAATACGATGGAAAAATACTCGCTAGCATTGTCAAAGGTTGCAAAGATGAACCCTAGAAAAATTAGCTGTACCACCCAGGTCAAAGCGATGGAAGGCAAGGAGTAAGCTAAGACCTTACCGAGCAAAAACTCCTTGGTGGAAATCGGGGTGACCAGTACGCTTTCCAATGTTCCTGTCATTTTTTCCATGATGATACTCGTCGTGGCAAATGTTAAGGGGATCATCGCCGGTACAATCAGGAACAAAAGGAAGTAGAAGCGGGCAATCGCTATATGACCATCTGTACCTGCCATGTTAAGGAGGGGATTGGTCAATTTCATCAGGTTAAGGATGAACTCCATTTTACCGTTTTGGGCAAATACAGTAGTGATCAGAGCGACAATCAATATAACGAATGGTGCCGCAAGGTTCGTAATCAATACGGAGCGGGCAGCGAAAAGCTCTTTCCATTCCCGGAGAATAACAAATCCCGGCATCCTAGATCGCCTCCTTTTCTTGATTCAACAAGCTGAGATAGGAGTCCTCCAGTGACACGGAGATGGGTGCTATGTAATTGACGGTAATATCCGCAGCAACCAGCTTTTTGACCAGCTGAGGGTTTGAGGTCTTCGGATTGGCTACCCTCAGATGGAACTGATCTTCGGTGCGCTTATACGTCTCCACTTCCTCGGCGGCTTTAATGATCTGTTCCGATTTATTCGAATCCGCTCCTACGTCAAGAAGCACATTGTAGGTGGTCCACTCTTCGCGGAACTTCTGTGGGGTGGTTAATCGAATCACCTCACCCTTAATGATGGCGAATTCATGACATAACTCATCAATTTCTGCGAGGATATGTGAACAAAAGATGATCGTTTTTCCAGATGCAGCCCACTCGCGAATCAGATCTTTCAGCTTCCGGGTGCTGACCGGATCGAGATTGGCTGTGACCTCGTCTAAGAAAAGCACCTCTGGGTCGTGTAAAATCGCGCAAACAATCGAAAGTTTTTGTTTCATTCCCTTCGACAATCTGCCGGCAGGATCATTTCTTCTGTCCCACAAATCGAACTGGCGTAGCAAATACTCGATGCGTGAAGCACGCTTGGCTTTGGGAATCTGGTAGCAGGAGGCGAAGAATTCCAGGTTGTCCAACAGAGAAAGCTTGTCATACACCCCGGGAGATTCCGTTACACAACCAATTTTTTTGCGAATCTCTTCTTTATTTTTGCTGATTTGATGACCGAGGATAGTGACTTCTCCTGACGTAGGCTCAATGAGGCAGGACAAGATACGTAGAGAGGTTGTTTTTCCAGCTCCATTAGGTCCAAGTAGACCGAAAATTTTACCTTTGGGAATCGAGAGGGAAATGCCATCGAGAACTTTTTTGTCTCCAAACGATTTTTTGAGATCCTTAATGACGATTGCAGGCTCCATAAAAAAATCCCCTTTCCTAGATTTCTCTGTGACTCCAATTTCATGTGCAGCTCTCATATCGTAACCTTTTTATCCAATTCGGAATATTAAAAATCTGTAAAGGTAATGAGTTGATTACCAAATGGGCAAAACCAACTGGAGATGGAGACACAGAGGCAATTTCATATCAGAGTGAAATGTCAAATTGAGCGAAGTGCAGCATTGAAAACGGGAGTTGTCAGAAATTGTCAATTTTTACCAGTGGTAAACTTACCTCCTTTCATCGCTCAAAACAAGCAGAGTAGCGCCTTTTGGCGTTCTTTCCTCTATTTGTCGGGCCAAAAAAATAAAAAAATTTACATACAACTACTTGCAGAGAACCATATTTTTGAGTTATATGTAAAAACATGTAACAAAAAGTAAAAATGTGGTACAACTTCCATCTAGGATGATTTTCAATCGAAGTCAACTTTTTGTCAACGAAATTATGAGAAATGCTGGTGATGTTTTTTTGAGAATACTATTCCTAACAACATTCATGAGCAAAGAAAACAGGATTGTCCAGTATCTGGAATCAAGAAACCACGAAGTCATTGTGTGCACAAAAAAACGGGAGCAACAAACCGAATATTTCGAAGAGATTGACTATGTTGTCAGTTACGCGTACGGCTATATTCTGGGTAAGGAAATCGTTTCTCATTTCAAAGGGCGCATTGTCAATCTACATACATCCCTCTTGCCCTGGAGCAAGGGGAGAGACCCTGTTTTCTGGAGCATTTGGGATGAGACACCAAAAGGGGTTACGCTACACCTCATAGACGAGAACATCGATACCGGCAATATCCTTGTTCAGGAAGAGATTTCTTTTAATGACGATGATACGTTGATCGATTGTTACAACAAAGCGAATCAGGTGATTGAAGACCTGTTCATCCGAGAATGGGAGAACATTGTCAGCGGGCGGATCACACCTTTTCCACAACCAACTGGCGGATCGATTCACTACAAAAAAGACCGAGATTTCTACAAAAACCTGAATATGACTACCGTAAAAGAACTGCTGGCATTAAAGCGTTTTTGTGGGAAACGAACACAAGTAGAGAGGCAGAGCGATCTAACCTATCATCAGTTGTTTGAACGACAAGTCGAAGTGTCACCGGACAGTCTGGCAGCTGTATGTCAAGACCAGTCCTTGACATACAAACAGCTAAATGAGCGAGCCAATCAGTTAGCTCATAACCTTTGTGCCAAAGGAGTTAAGCCTGACGATCTGGTGGCGCTCATGATGGACAGATCACTGGACATGCTGGTGAGTATTCTCGCCGTTCTAAAGGCAGGGGCTGCATATCTCCCTATCGATCTGGATTATCCGGATGAACGAATCGCTTATATGCTAAACGACAGTAGTGCACCTGTTTTATTGACACAGACTCCCTTTATCGAAAAGGCGAAAAGCATCTGCGAACTAGAAGTGATGGACGTGTGTGACCCTGATAGCTTTAGCGACAGAAAAGAGAATCTACCGCACGTCAATCGATCAACAGATCTCGTCTATGTCATGTATACATCGGGATCGACCGGTTTGGCCAAAGGCGTGATGATCGAGCATGGCAACTTGGTAAATTTTTGTGAATGGCATCGCCAGTACTTTGAAGTGAGCCATGAAGACAAAGCCCTTGTCTATTCCAGTTTTTCATTTGACGGATCTGTATTGGATATTTTCCCCTATCTGCTTACGGGCGCTTCACTACACATCGTGCCAACTGCCCTGAAGTATGATCTGATTGCCTTGAATGATTATTGTAACCACGAAGGCATTACGATCAGCTTTTTTCCGACGGGAGCAGCTGAACAGTTCATGCAAATGGATAATTGTTCTTTTCGAGCGATGCTTACAGGCGGGGATGTGCTAAAAAAGGTTGATCGGCGCGGTGCTTACAAGCTGTACAACTTGTATGGACCGACAGAGTGCACGATTCTTGCTACTGTTTTTGAGGTGGACAAGCAATACCAGAGCATTCCGATTGGCAAGCCTATTGGTCATACCTCCATCTTAATTTTGGACGAAAAGCTGGCATTACAACCGATTGGGGTAGCAGGCGAGTTATTTATTCTCGGTAGAGGGTTGGGACGAGGGTATGTGAACCGACCAGATTTGACTGCTGAGAAATACATCATTCATCCGCAGACGGGGGAGCGCATGTACCGCACGGGAGACAGGGCACGCTGGTTGCCTGACGGGAACATCGAGTTCATGGGCCGCCTCGACAATTTGGTGAAAATTCGCGGGTATCGGATCGAGCCAGGAGAAATTGAACCATTCCTCATGAATCATCCAATGGTCGAAATGGCAACCGTTATCGCCAAAGAACGGGAGGATGGCCGCAAATACCTAGTTAGCTACTATGTCGCTCCTGATGAAATCCCTTTTCACGAGCTGAGGGAATGGCTCGGAAATGATCTTCCTGATTACATGATCCCGACTCACTTTGTTCACATGGACGTGCTACCGCTCACCACGAATGGAAAGGTAGACAAGCGGGCATTGCCAGATGTACAGGGAGATGAGGAGCTGCTGAGGGAATATTACGTCGGGCCGACTGATGAGCTTGAACAACAATTGGCTCACGTGTGGAGCAGTGTGCTAGGAATCTTGCAGGTGGGAATCGACGACCATTTTCTTGAATGCGGTGGGGACTCGATCAAGGCCATGCAGCTCATTTCCCAGTTCAAAAATATCGGATTCGATTTGAGATATGACCAGCTTTTTAAGCATCCAACGATTCGCCAATTGAAACGTTTGTTCACAGAGCAAGAGCAGACGAACATACCACCATTGCAAGAGCTGACCGTACAACAGCAATACGAAACATCCGCGGTGGAGAAACGGATGTACATTATCCAACAGCAGGATCCCGAGTCGATCGCATACAATGTGACATTCACGGTTGACTTTCCCCACTCCGTAGATGTGGAGCATATCCAGCTGGCCTTGCAACAGCTGGTGATACGTCACGAAGGATTACGAAGCACGTACCACATGTATCATGACGAAATCGTAAAGCGAATTGTCACGTGTTCCGAACTATCATTTGTCCGTCAGACGGGTGTAGAAGAGGTCCTGCACAGTCTACTTGCAGAGCACATCAAGCCATTCGACTTGGCAAAAGCGCCATTGCTCCGGGCTGGAATCATTGAAACTCCTGACAAAAAGGTTCTCTGGCTCGACTCCCATCACATCCTCATGGATGGATTATCCAAGTCGATTTTGTTACGGGAATTACAGACTTTACTCGAACAACAGCAGCTTCCCCCTTTAAAGAATACCTATAAGTCGTTTGCGCGATGGCAAAATGACTGGCATGCAAGCGAGGAATACAAACAGCAAGCTACTTACTGGAAAACCCTTCTTGAGGGCGAGCTTCCTGTTGTTCAGCTTCCTACACGAAAACGTCCGCCGCAACTGACATTTGATGGGGCTACGATCACGTATCGCGCAACCAAAGAACTCACGAGAAAGCTCAAGACCACCGCAACCAAACATGATGGAACCCTCTATATGCTGATGCTTACCATCGTATCTGTCTGGCTATCCAAGATGAATAACGACAGCGAGCAAGTCATACTAGGTACCGTAACAGATGGAAGACAGCATCCAGATACGCGAGAGATACTTGGGATGTTCGTTAATACCTTGCCACTTCTACTCTCAATTGATCATGAAGAAAGCTTCTTACATAACCTGCAACAGGTGAAGCAAGAGCTTTTGTCCGCTTTGCAAAACCAGTACGTTCCCTTTGATAAAATTCTCGAAGGCTCCGGCGCAAGACGCGACGGGAATCGTCATCCCCTGTTTGATGTGATGTTCATGATGCAAGGCTCATCGGAGACAGGGTTGGAAAACTACACGCGTCATATCAACAACAGGATTAGCAAGTTCGGCCTGACACTAGAAGCAGTGGAGCGGGACAATGAGCTGCACATTGTCTTTGAATACAACACACGGTTGTTTGATGAATCCATGATCCACCGCATGATTGCGCAGTTTGAACACCTCCTTTTGCAAGCTGTTCACGCTTTGGAGGCGCAAGTTAAAACGTTTGAACTAATGCCCCAAGCGCAACGCCTCGATTTGTTACTAGGGGTAAACGATACATCCAAAACATACCCCGGCAAATTGATCATGCAGTTGTTAGAAGAATGGGCTGCTGTTACACCTGACAAGATCGCATTGGTTCTTGGAGAACAGTGCATGACGTATCGAGAGCTGAACGAACGAGCTAATCAACTGGCACATACCCTCCGGACAAAAGGGGTGAAACCAGACGATCTGGTGATGCTTATATCGGAACGATCCTTCGAGATGATAGTGGCCATTTTCGCCGTATTGAAAGCAGGTGGAGCCTATCTGCCGATCGATCCGAACAGTCCGGCTGACCGAATTTCCTACATTTTCACAGATAGCGGCGCCAAGATGGTGATGGCACAGTCCCGTTTCGTTGAAAAAGCAAGCTTTACAGCGGGTGTTATAGATCTGGACAGCGAGAGTAGCTTTTCCCCAGATACAAGCAATCTACCACTGGTTAACATGCCGGATGACCTCGTGTATGTCATGTACACATCAGGCTCAACCGGGAAGCCCAAAGGCGTGATGATTGAACACGGGGGGCTGCTCAATGTGCTCCATGCCATGCAGGATGAATATCCGCTAATGAGTGAAGATGCGATCCTGCTGAAGACGACCTACATTTTTGATATCTCTGTAGCCGAAATTTTCGGATGGATACCTGGAAATGGAAAATTGGTGATTCTCGAGCCAGAGGCAGAAAAGACTCCCAAAGAAATATGGCACGCGGTAGTCCAAGAAGGGATCACCCACATCAATTTCGTGCCATCCATGTTGATTCCGTTCGTCGAATATCTGGAGGGGCGAAACGAAGCCAACCGATTGCGGTACATTCTTGCTTGTGGGGAAGCGATGCCGGACGATCTCGTGCCAAAAGTATATGAAGTACTGCCAGAGGTGAAATTGGAAAACATCTACGGGCCAACAGAAGCGACAATATACACGTCTCGCTATTCGCTCGCAAAAGACTCACTGGAGAATCCTGTCCCCATTGGAAAGCCTTTGCCCAACTATCGCATGTACATCGTCAATCGGTACGGACAATTGCAGCCAATAGGCGTTCCTGGCGAACTTTGTATAGCTGGGATCAGCTTGGCAAGAGGATATTTGAATAACGAAGAGCTGACAGCAGAAAAATTTGTTGCCCATCCATTAGAGGCTGGTAAGCGTATCTATCGAACAGGCGACCTGGCACGCTATCGTGAGGATGGCAATATCGAGTATCTCGGACGGATGGACCATCAGGTAAAAATTCGTGGATACCGCATCGAGCTGGAAGAAATTCGTAGCAAACTGATTCAGGAAGCGTCCATTAATGACGCGGTGGTTATGGCTCGAGTCGACCAGAACAATCAGGCATACTTGTGCGCCTATCTGCTTTCCGCGAAGGAATGGACAGTCAGTCAATTGCGAGACCTGCTTCGCCGTGAATTGCCAGAATATATGATACCCGCCCACTTCGTTCTCATGAAGGAGTTTCCCCTTACATCCAACGGTAAGCTAGATCGCAAGGCCCTCCCCGAACCAGATGGAAGTGTGGGAAGCGAAGTGGAATATGTGGCACCGCGCTCTGAAATGGAACAGATTCTTGCCACAGTTTGGGGAGAAGTACTTGGCATCGAGCGGGTAGGGATTCAAGACAGCTTTTTCGAGCTTGGTGGAGATTCGATCAAGGGTTTGCAAATTGCGTCTCGTCTGCAACGGATGAATCTCATAATGGCAGTCAATCATTTGTTTAAATATCCGACGATCGAACGAATGGCACCATTTGTCATTTCCGAAAGTATCATGATCGATCAGGGACTGGTAACAGGGCCTGTCTTGCTTACACCAATCCAGCACTACTTCTTTGAACGGATTACATCAAGTAGACATCACTGGAATCAAGCCATGATGGTTTTCAGCCGAGAGGGCTTCCATAGCGAACTATTGATGGAGTCTCTCCATGCACTTGTGCTTCATCATGATGCCCTGCGCATGAGCTTTATCGAATCGGATGAGGGATTTGTCCAGTTTAATCGGGACGCCGATGGTAATCTGTTCGAATTCCATGTGTTTGATTTTACAGAAGAGCTGGACGCTCGTAACAAAGTGGAAGAAGAAGCAAGCCGTCTTCAAGCGAGTATGAATTTACAGGAGGGGCCGCTCGTTCAAGTAGCGCTCTTCAAGACAAGAGTAGGTGACCATCTGCTTTTTGCGATTCACCATCTGGTTGTTGACGGTGTTTCCTGGCGAATCATTCTGGAAGACTTCCGAATCGCCTATCAGCAAGTAGCATCAGGCAATCCAATTGCTTTACCGGAAAAAACACATTCTTATCAAAAATGGGCGAAAGAGCTAAAAAACGTCGCCAATAGCAAGAAGCTTGAAAACGAACGAGCTTATTGGAAAAAAGTCGAATCCATTCAGACCCGTCCATTGCCAAAGGATCAGGAGACCATTTACCAGACCGAAAATGAGACGATAACAACGTCAGTTCGTTTCTCCAAAATGGAGACGGAACAATTACTGCGCCATACCAATCACGCCTACCAAACGGAAACGCAAGAGATTTTGTTGACTGCCTTGGGAATGGCGTTGCAGGAATGGACACGGGCAAACGATGTTAGGGTCTTTTTGGAAGGACATGGACGTGAAGAGATTGTAAAAGGCTTGAATGTCTCCCGTACGGTAGGTTGGTTCACTTCCCTTTTCCCAGTCGTCCTTCCTGCTGCCAAATCAGGCCAACTGGCGGAGCAGATCAAGCTGGTCAAAGAAACGATGCGTGGAATTCCTAATAAAGGAATCGGGTATGCCATCTTAAAGTATCTCACAGAGACCGAGCACAAACGAGACATCCCTTTCACAAACCAACCCGAAGTTGTGTTCAATTATTTGGGACAGTATGATGCCGATCTGGACAATGACCTGTTTACGATATCGGATCTATCAGGGGGTAGAGTACAAGGCCCGCACGCCGAACGCATGCACCCACTAGATATGTATGCCAAGATTATCGGTGGTGAGCTGATTATCTATTTGAATTACAATCGCCATGAGTATCACAAAACGACGATAGACAAGCTCATGGGACTCTATCAATTTCATTTGAACGCTATTATTGTACATTGTTTGCAAAAGAAAGATTCTGAGTTAACACCGAGTGATTTCGTGGACAAGAAGCTCTCTCTGGAAGAACTCGATGACATTATGGACTTGATAGGCGATTTGTAAGTAAATGGAGCTCAGGAGGAGAGTAGACGTGTCAAGTAAAAAGATCGCCAATATATATCCGTTATCTCCCATGCAAGAGGGAATGTTATTTCATTCCCTCCTGGACGAAGGAACAGAGTCCTATTTCGAACAATTGCGCTTTACCATTAGAGGATTCATCGATCCAGCTATTCTCGAACAAAGCTTAAACGCGCTGATCGAGCGACACGATATTCTCCGAACTGTCTTTATCCTTGAGAAGGTTCAAAAGCCGCGACAAATTGTCCTTAAGGAAAGAAAGACAAACGTTCAGGTGATAGATATCACACACCTCTCTGAAGACGAGCAAGCTGTCTTTTTGGAGGACTTTGCGAAAAGAGAACGTCAGAAAAACTTTGATTTGGCAAAAGATGTGCTCATTCGTCTCACTCTTGTCCAAACCTCTTCTGACGCATATACACTGATCTGGAGTCACCATCACATTTTGCTAGATGGCTGGTGCATTCCGATTGTGTTACATGACTTTTTCCAAATCTATCAACAAGTAAAAGAAGAACGACCAGTCAATCTCGGCCAAGTTTATCCGTACAGCCAGTACATTAGCTGGTTAGGGGAACAGGATGCAGAAGAAGCAAAAGTCAATTGGTCACGGTATTTAAGTGGCTATGAGCCGAGCACATTTATTCAAAAGCAGGGTACCGGAATCAAATACAAGCAAGCAGAGCTGGTCTTTTCCATTGGTCAGTCGCTGACGAGCGACTTGAATCATATCGCTAGAAAATTGCAAGTAACGGTAAACAATCTCTTTCGTACAATCTGGGGCCTCATGTTGCAGCGCCAAAGCAATATTGATGACGTTGTATTCGGATCGGTTGTCTCTGGCCGTCCAATCGATATCCCGAACGTAGACCAGATGGTTGGACTTTTCATCAATACCGTACCTGTCCGTGTTCAGATGAGTGACAATCAAACGTTTTCTGATCTGGTGAAACAAGTACAAGAAGAGTCGAGTTCGCTGGAAAAATATCATTATCTTTCCCTCGCCGACATTCAAAAAAATCAACAATTGATCGATCATATCATTCTGTTTCAAAACTATCCGATGGGCGCAGAGCTTTTGGCCCGTCTGAACCAATATAACCAAGAATTCACTCTTACAAATCTGCATGCCTTTGAACAAACCAACTACGACCTAAACATAATGGTCACCTCAGACGATACCCTCACTGTTACGTATCTTTACAATGCATCCGTATTTACGGAAGATCAGCTCCAACACCTCAATCAGCAACTCACTACTATCATGACGCAAGTGACAAAAACACCGGATATCCTTTTGAAAAATCTAGAAGTGGTCAATTCCGAAGAGAAGCACCTTCAGCTCCATATTTTTAATGATACATATCGCAATTATCCTGTTGATTATTTGATTCACCAGATTTTTGAAGAGCGTGCAGAGAAACAACCACACCTCATTGCCCTAGTCATGGGAGAGCAAAAGCTTACGTATCGTGAGCTAAACGAAAAGGCAAATCAACTCGCTACATTTTTACGTGCAAAAGGGGTCGGGCCAGAAAGTATTGTCAGCTTGCTCACAGAACGCTCAGCGGAAATGATCATTGCCATTCTTGCGATTTTTAAAGCAGGCGGCGCATATTTACCAATCGACCCGGCTCACCCGAAAGAACGCATCGAATACATTTTACAAGACAGCGGCAGCGTGCTGCTTCTTACCAAAAAACGCTTTTTAGAAACAATTGATTTTGCTGATCGGATCTTTGATCTGGAGGCGGATGAGCTTTATCAGGGAGCACCGGGTAATCTTGCAAATGTAGCCCAAACGAGTAATCTTGCATACGTCATTTACACATCGGGTTCGACAGGCAAACCGAAAGGCGTCATGATCGAGCATGCGAGTCTATTGAACCAAATCTTCGCACTGCAAGAGCAATATCCGCTTCAAGAAAAAGATGCGTATTTGTTAAAAACAACCTACACCTTCGACGTATCCGTCGCAGAAATCTTCGGTTGGATTCTCGGTAACGGCAGACTGGTGATTCTCGAACCTGGCGCAGAAAAAGAACCTGACAAAATTTGGGAATCCATCGTTAATTATGACGTAACTCACGTCAATTTTGTTCCATCTATGCTCATTCTTTTTATCGAGTATCTCGAGGGGCGAAAAGAGGCAAACCGACTACGGTACATCATGGCTGCCGGGGAAGCAATGCCGAATGATCTTGCGCCAAGAGTATATAAAGTATTGCCAGAAGTGAAAGTGGAGAACATCTATGGTCCGACAGAAGCTACCATTTATGCTTCCTGCTTCTCACTCACGGCAGACTTGATAGAAAATCCTGTGCCTATTGGAAAGCCTTTGGCCAACTACCAAATGAATATCGTCAATCAACATGGGCAGTTACAGCCAATCGGGGTTCCTGGTGAATTATGCATTGCCGGAGCTGGATTGGCGAGGGGTTATCTAAACAATGAAGAGTTAACGAACGAAAAGTTTGTTCCCCACCCGTTTGAAGCAGGCAAACGCATGTACCGTACGGGCGACCTGGCTCGTTATCGCAAGGATGGAAACATTGAATACCTCGGACGCATTGACCATCAAGTGAAAATTCGCGGGTTCCGGATTGAGTTAAACGAAATTCGAAGCCGGTTGATCGAAGAAGAATCGATTCGCGATGCAGTGGTAGTGGCACAAACAGATCATAACCAACAAGCGTATCTATGCGCCTATATTATCGCCGACCAGATGTGGACTGTTGCCTCATTACGTACATTGCTTCGGCAAACCCTGCCAGATTACATGGTTCCGTCGCATTTCATTCAAATGGAAGAGTTCCCTCTGACCTCGAGTGGCAAAATTGATCGCAAAGCTTTGCCGCTCCCAGATGGCAATGTGCAAACAGGCAACGCGTACAGTGCGCCGCGTAATCCGATTGAGGAATTGCTCGCCCGGATTTGGGAGGAGGTTCTCGGTGTATCACAGGTCGGAATCCACGATAACTTTTTCGAATTGGGAGGGCATTCGCTTTTAGCGACACAATTGCTGTCCCGTACATCCAAAGTATTTCAGACCCAGCTTCAGATGCGTGAGATTTTTACCTATCAGACGGTAGCAGAATTGGCTGAACGTATTCGACTCACTCGTCAAGGTACTGAGCCGATAAAGCAAAGCCCGATACAACCGTTTTCCTTGGACAGTTCCCAAGAGCTGCCACTGTCTTACGCCCAACAACGTCTATGGTTCCTTGATCGACTGATCCCGAATAGCGCCATGTACAACATTCCGGTCGGATTCCATCTGCGTGGAGCGGTTGATACGGATGTAATGGAACGTGCTTTGAATGAAATCATCAAACGGCATGAATCCCTTCGAACAACGATTAAGGACATAGAAGGACGAGCGGTTCAAGTGATTCATCCACATGTACATTTGTCACTTCCTGTCACTGATCTGCGCGAGATGCCAGCAGCGGAAAAAGACACGATCTGGATGAGTATGGTGGAAGAAGATGGCGCGACGCCATTTCAGCTGGATCAATGGCCATTGATGCGGGCAGCGTTGATCCGACTGGAGGAACAAGAGTCCGTAATCTGGATAAATATGCATCACATCATCTCAGACGGTTGGTCCATGGATGTATTCGTAAACGAGTTAAGCACAATCTATGAGGCATTCGTTAAAGAAGCAGAAGTACCGCTTGCCGATTTACCCATTCAATATCGGGATTACGCAGTTTGGCAACGAGAGAAATGGCAAGACAATGTATGGGAGCAGCAGCTCAGTTATTGGAAAAAGAAGCTGGGCCAGAGTGAACCACTTTTGCCACTTCCAACCGATCGTCCACGGACAGTCGTGCAAAGCTATCGCGGTGACAATTATTCTTTCTACGTGCCGAGGGAAGTAGGGCAAAAGCTACGCGAGCTTGGACGACAAGAAGGCGCGACTCTGTTCATGACGCTCTTAGCGGCATTTAAGCACTTCATGTACCGTTATACGCATACCACAGATATTCTGATCGGAACACCTGTTGCGGGACGTAATCGTCAGGAAATCGAAAACCTGATCGGATTCTTTGTCAACATGCTGGTTCTTCGTACGGACCTGTCGAACGACCCTACATTCGTTGAACTGTTGCGACGTGTTCGTGAGACGGCATTTGATGCTTTTGCCAACCAGGATATTCCTTTTGAAAAATTGGTGGATGAATTACAAATTGAGCGCAGTCTCAGCTACTCGCCGCTATTCCAGGTACTTTTCTCCGTACAGGGAATGTCAACGGGTGTACGTAAAGGCGAAACGATATCCATTACCCCTAATGAAGTCAATCTCAACAAGACGACCAAATTTGATCTGACTCTCACCATGATTGAAGACGAGGATCACGGACTGAAGGGTGTGTTTGAATACAGTACAGATCTATTTGATCGTACGACAATTGAGCGCATGGCAGAGCATTTCTGCAATCTTTTGCAAGCTGTTGCGGCCAATCCAGCGCAGAAAATAACGGAAGTTGAACTGTTAGGCGATGGGGAGCGAGATCAGCTACTCGGCGGTTGGAATGATACTGAGGTTGATTATTCCCGCGATCTTTGCGTGCAAGAACTTGTTGCCCAGATCGCACAAACGTTGCCTGATCAGATTGCGGTTTCAGGTGACCAAGGTGCAATCACCTACGCAGACCTGGATGCGAAGGCCAATCAACTCGCTCAATTCTTGCAAAAACAAGGGATTGGCTCGGAAGACTTGGTGGGAATATGCGTGGAGCGTTCCATCGAGATGTTGATCGGTCAACTCGCGATTCTCAAAGCAGGTGCCGCTTATGTGCCGATGGACCCTGCATACCCCCAAGAACGACTCGCTTTTATGATCAAGAACGCACAGATGTCTATGGTCTTAACTCAAGAGCGGTTGGTAGATGCATTACCAGAAGGCGCTGCAACGTTCCTTTGCTTGGATCGAGATTGGCATCTAATGGCTCAGATGAGTTCGGTTGCGCCAGCGGTTACGACCAAAGCAGAACAGCTCGCCTATGTTATCTATACGTCAGGTTCTACAGGAACGCCAAAGGGAGTAGAGATCGAGCACGGATCACTCTTGAATCTAGTCAATTGGCATCAGCGAGCGTACAACGTAAATACTGCAGACCGTGCATCACAAATAGCTGGTACAGCATTTGATGCTTCGGTGTGGGAGATTTGGCCGTATTTGACAGCGGGTGCTACGATTTGCCTCCCACAGGAAGAGATTCGTCTCGTACCGGAAAAACTGCGTGATTGGATAGTCGAATCTGGCATTACGATAAGCTTTTTACCAACACCTTTGGCAGAGAGCCTGCTTACGTTGAATTGGCCAGCCGAATCAGCATTGCGCTACATGTTGACGGGTGGTGATACTTTGCACCAGTACCCGTCTGCGAATGTACCGTTTACGTTGGTAAACCAATATGGCCCAACAGAAAATACCGTCGTTGCTACTGCCGGCATCGTGCCCGTGCACGGAGAACGAGAAGCGGCTCCTTCCATTGGACGTCCCATTGACAACGTTTCTGTCTATGTGCTCGACGCAAGCAGAAAACCTGTGCCTGTAGGAGTTGTCGGGGAACTTTACATCGCGGGGAAAAGTTTGGCACGTGGCTATCTGAATCGTCCTGACTTGACGGAAGCCAGTTTTGTACCCAACCCATTCTCTACAGATGAAGGGGCACGGATGTACCGCACAGGCGACTTGGTTCGCTATTTGGCAGATGGCAATTTGGAATTTATTGGGCGCGCTGATGATCAAGTGAGCATTCGCGGATTCAGGGTTGAGCTAGGGGAAATAGAGTCGGCTTTGTATGCACATGCAGCTGTCTCGGAAGCAGTGGTGATCGTCAGGGAGGATTTGACGCCCGGTGTGAAACGACTGGTGGCTTATGCTGTGCTTCATGAGGGAGAAGAGGTACAGACGATTGAATTGCGTCAGTCTTTGAAAGATAGACTTCCAGATTACATGGTGCCTTCTGTCATTATACTGATGGATGCCCTTCCTCTCACTCCAAACGGAAAAGTAGATCGCCGCGCTTTGCCGTTACCCGATACTGTGCGAACTCAATGGGAAGACGGCTTTGTTGCCCCTCAAACGGAAATTGAGCTCAAGCTGGCCGAAATCTGGCAAGGAGTTCTAGGTGTAGAGTCAATCGGGATTCACGATAACTTTTTCGAACTGGGCGGTGACTCGATTCTGACCATTCAGATCGTGGCGCGGGCCAATCAGGCGGGTATCCGATTTACACCAAAGCACTTGTTTGACTCTCAAACATTGGCAGAATTGGCCGCAAGTGTAGATGTTCTTGAGGATGCACCACAAGTGCATAGGGAGCAGGGGATTGTGACAGGCGAATTGCCTCTGACACCCATTCAGACATGGTTCTTTGAGCAGGAAATTTGCCATGTCAATCACTGGAATCAATCAGTCATGCTTGCTGTTCGTGAAGAAATGGATGCGAGTTTGTTGGCAAAAGCTTTTGCGGTGATTCTCGCGCACCATGATGCCTTGCGCCTGCGTTTTCGGAACGTCAACGGAAAATGGGAGCAATATCATGATGTCGTTTCGGATGAGGACGTCTTTCAGATCGTAGATTTGACGACGGCGGTACTTGAGACGGACATAGAGGAACAAATGCAAGCCATTGCAGACGAGCTACAAGAAAGTCTGGATATCGAAAAAGGACCATTGCTTCGTGCTGCATACTTCCAATGCGGGGACAAACAACGTCTGTTCATTGCGATTCATCATCTCGCTGTAGATGGTGTTTCCTGGCGAATTATTCTGGAAGACTTGCAAACGGCCTATCAACAATTGACAGGGTTGCAACAGCTGCATTTGCCTCAAAAGACGACTTCTTTCAAGCGATGGGCGGAACAGTTGACACAGTACGCAGAGCAAAGCGTAGTCGACGAATACTGGGCGAATCTGGATACAAGTCATGTACTCAACGTGCCTGTTGACGATCCGAATGGAAAGAACACAGAAAGTCTGGCCGTACAAGTAAAGGTAAAACTGGGCGTGGACGAGACACGTGCCTTGTTGCAGGAGGTACCAGCCGCTTACCGTACTCAGATTAACGATGTGCTACTCAGTGCTTTGGTCCGAGCCTATAACAACTGGACCGGGCAAAAGACACTTTATGTTTCAGTTGAAGGACACGGGCGAGAAGAAATCGTCGATGGCGTAGACATTTCCCGAACAGTAGGTTGGTTCACAAGCATGTACCCGGTCTTGCTGGAAATGGAGCCAAAGACACCTTGGGGTTCCCTGATAAAATCAGTCAAAGAACAATTGCGCTCGATTCCTGACAAAGGGATTGGCTACGGCATTCATCGTTATTTAAGGAAAGACGAACAAACGTTAAATACCCTGCAAGCTTATCCGCAACCTGAGATTAGCTTCAATTACTTAGGACAATTCGACCAGGATCAAACGACTGATGCTTCCTTGTTCCAGATCATTCCGAACTGGTCAGCATCCAATCTCAGCAAGGACGAAGCCCGACTCCATAAACTCGATTTCCAGAGTATGGTGGCAGGAGATCAGTTAGAAATGACCTGGACGTACAGCGGCGATATGTACGAACAACGAACGATTGAAGAGCTTGCTCGTGACTATGTGCAATCATTGCAAGCGATCATTGCCCATTGTCACGCTGAAGAGGCAGGTGGCTATACACCTTCCGACTTCCCATTGGCGGAGTTGGATCAAAAAAGCCTCGACAAGTTCATCGGGAACAATCGTCTGATCGAGAACATTTACACACTCACACCATTACAAGAAGGGATGCTGTTCCACTCTCTTTATGAGCAAGCAGGCGGAGACTATGTCGTTCAACTGGTCGTGAATTTGGATCACTTGAATGAGGCGAAGTTTTCAGAAGCATGGCAAAAAGTGGTCGAGCGACATGCCATCCTCCGAACCTCCTTCTTATGGAGCGGATTAGAGAAACCGCATCAGGTTGTTCATACAAAAGTAAAAGCACATGTCGAACAACTGGACTGGAGTCACTTACCAAAAGAAAAGCAAGAAGCTCACTTACAAACCTATCTCGAACAAGATCGGAAGCTAGGCTTTGATCTCGCTCATCCGCCATTGATGCGTTGGTCGTTGATTCGACTAGATTCGAAAACCAGTCAGCTCGTTTGGAGCTTTCACCATATGTTGTTGGATGGTTGGAGTACACCGATCGTACTTAACGATTGGTTGGCCTATTATCAGGCATCTGTTGATGGTACCAAAGCAGAACTGCCTATCGCTCCTCCGTTTTCCAATTATATTGCCTGGTTAAAGCAGCAGAGTCTTGAGGCATCAGAGCAGTATTGGCGAAAACATCTGCGTGGCTTCCGTACACCAACTCCTCTTAGCATGGGGAAACCGGGTGGAAGAGCTGTGCAACAAAAAGAATACGCCGATCAAATGATACTTTTATCGAAGGAAACAACTGCGAGTCTGCAAGCTTTTGCCCGTAGGCATCAACTGACGATGAATACGCTAGTCCAAGGTGCGTGGGCGTTGATTTTAAGCCGTTACGCAGGTGAGTCGGAAGTAGTATTTGGGACAACCAATCTGGGACGTCCTGCAGATTTGCGTGGAGTGGACTCCATGGTGGGGCTGTTTATCAACACGCTGCCTGTTCGTGTGCTTTTCTCGGAACAAATGACGGTGATCGACTGGCTGCAGAACATCCAACAGGAACAGAGTGAGATTCGTCAGTACGAGTTCACACCGCTCGTTGACATTCAAAGCTGGAGCGAAGTGCCGCTCGGACAGGCGTTGTTTGACAGCATACTCGTTTTCGAGAACTACATGTCTGGTGCAAATACAAATGCGAATACAGACATGTCACTAAACACAATCAAAGCAGTTGAGCAGACGAACTATCCATTGACATTGGTGGCGGCGCCTGGCGAAGAGCTAATGCTCAAACTGATTTATGAGACAAATCGATTCGAGCAGATCACCATGGATAAGGTATTGGCTCAGTTGATCAAAGTATTAGAGTCAATGATGGCTCGGTCTACGGAACATCTCTCTGCCATTTCATTCATCACAGACGAGGAACGCCACAAGCTGTTAGTGGAATGGAACTCAACGGAAACGGAGTATGCGCGTGATACGGTGATGCACCAGCTATTTGAGGCACAAGTAGTCGCGACACCGGATGCGGAAGCTTTAATCGTCGGAGAACAAAGACTGACGTACGCGGAGCTGAACCGACGAGCAAATCAGTTGGCTCACTATCTTCGTTCTCAAGGGATCGGTCCAGAGGTCCTGGTTGCTGTTCTCATGGAACGTACGACCGAGATGATCGTAGCGATGATGGGCATTCTCAAAGCTGGTGGCGCATATGTCCCGATTGATCCCGCGTATCCCCAAGAGAGAATCGGCTATACACTGGAAGATTCGCATGCGGCGATCGTGTTGACCCAAGGAAGTCTGCTATCCATGCTGCCTGAGCGTACAGCAAAAGTGATCTGCTTGGATCGAGACTGGGAAGCTATCGCAGAGCAAAGCGAAGAGAACTTGCCGAATTTAGTGGTACCAACGAACCTTTCGTATGTCATTTACACCTCGGGCTCGACTGGTCTGCCCAAAGGGGTAGCGATTCAGCACAGCAGTGTCATTGCCTTCATCGCCTGGGCGAAAACCGTCTTTTCGGCTGAAGAAATGAGTGGGGTGCTCGCATCCACTTCTATCTGCTTCGATCTGTCTGTCTATGAAATATTCGTGACCTTAGCCTATGGCGGAAAAGTCATCTTGGCGGACAACGCCTTGCATTTGCCGAGTCTGCCAGCAGGCAACGAAGTGACATTAATCAATACCGTTCCCTCTGCGGCCAAAGAACTGGTGCGGATGAACGCGATCCAATCAACGGTACGAGTGGTCAACCTGGCTGGAGAGCCACTACCAAATACATTGGCGCAAAGTCTGTACGCGCTGGGGCATGTGGAAAAAGTCTTCAATCTTTATGGTCCGTCTGAAGATACGACCTACTCCACGTATGTACAGGTCACCAAAGGCGCGACGTCAGAACCGACAATCGGTCGTCCTCTGTCCAACACACAAGCGTATATTCTCGATGCCAACCTGCAACCTGTACCACTCGGCTTACCTGGGGAACTGTATCTTGGCGGGGAAGGCTTGGCGCGCGGGTATCTGAACCGCCCAGAGCTGACAGCAGAACGATTCTTGTCCAATCCATTCCACACTGACCCGCATGCGCGGATGTATGGCACCGGTGACTTGGTCCGTTATCTCCCCAATGGACAAATCGAGTATTTGGGACGGATTGACCATCAGGTGAAGATTCGCGGCTATCGGATCGAGCTGGGAGAGTTGGAGGCTGTCCTTCGCACCCATCCGGCTGTCAAGGAAGCCGTAGTGATGGCGAGAGAAGACAAGCTGGGTGACAAACGTCTGGCGGCGTACGTGACGACAAAAGAGGAAAGTAGCGAAGAGGCCACTGACTTAGCGGTCTGGGCAAAAGCAAAATTGCCGGAGTTTATGGTTCCATCTGTTTTTGTCTGGCTGGACGCTATGCCGCTCACACCGAACGGCAAGATTGACCGCAAGCAGCTGCCAGAGCCGGAGTGGGGGCAAATGGCTTCCACCCAAGAGTATGTAGCGCCACGCAACCAAACGGAGGAGCTGGTCGCCACAATCTGGTCGCAAGTGCTCGGCATCGAAAAAGTCGGGATTTACGATAACTTCTTCGAGCTCGGCGGGCATTCTCTCTTAGCGACACGGGTCATTTCCCGTCTTCGTGACATGTTTGCAGGAGAAGTACCTATTCGTACTCTTTTCGAAAACCCAACCGTTGCAGAACTATCCGAAGCACTCGGAAGCTTTTTGCAAGAAACAACAGGAGCTTCGATCGAACCTGTTTCACGGGAAGGTCATCTGCCATTGTCCTTTGCACAGCAGCGTCTATGGTTCCTGGATCGTCTGATGCCAGACAGTGCCTTGTACAATATCCCGTCCGCGATGCGATTGCACGGAGATTTGAATATGGAGGCGTGGAACAAGAGCTTGCAGGTAATGATCCAGCGCCACGAAAGCTTGCGGACAACCTTTGACCACGTGGATGGGCAAGCCGTTCAAATCATTCACCCTTACCAAGAACAGCCGCTGCATGTAGTCGATTTGCGGGAGCTTCCAGCGGACGTGAGCGAAGCAGAAACACAGCGACTGGCGGGAATCGAGGCAGCTACGCCATTTAACCTGAGCGAAGGTCCGTTGTTCCGTACCACCTTGATTCGCATAAGCGAGCAAGTAGCCGTTTTCTTATTTAACATGCACCATATTATTTTCGATGGCTGGTCTATCGGTATTTTCATCAAAGAAATGAGAGCACTGTACGAAGCGTTTGTTCACGGCAAAGAACCTGCATTAGCCGATCTGACACTACAGTACGCCGATTATGCTGTATGGCAACGGAAGTGGATGGAAGAAGATGTACTTACGCATCAGCTAGCGTACTGGAAAGAAAAACTAGTGGATGCCGAACCACTATTGGTTTTGCCGACAGATCGTCCGCGTCCATCCGTTCAAAGCTATGATGGCGCGATGTATACCTTTACGCTTCCAGCTGAGCTGTTAGCAAAATTGAGTATACTCAGCCGTGAAGAAGGATCGACACTGTTCATGACCTTGCTGGCTGGCTTCCAAACTTTGCTCTATCGCTACAGTGGGCAGGAAGACATCCTTGTCGGAAGTCCAGTTGCAGGACGAAATCGGGAGGAGATCGAGTCACTCATCGGTTTCTTCATTAATACATTGGTGCTCCGTACGGATATGTCAGGAGAACCGACATTCCGTGATTTGCTGGCAAGAGTGAAGGAGACGGCGCTAGAAGCCTATGCCCATCAGAATCTTCCGTTTGAAAAATTGGTCGATGAACTGGCGCTAGAGCGTAGTCTCAGCTACTCGCCACTGTTCCAAGTGATGTTTGTCCTCCAAAACTTCCAGCTAGACCTAGCCGAAAAGGCTGGCATTCGCGTATCGGAATTCGATATGGACAAGCACCTTGTCACCGCCAAATATGACCTGACGTTGACCATGGCAGAAAGACCAAACGGCTTGATCGCGACGTTTGAGTACAATACTGCGCTGTTTGATGAGACGACGATTGTGCGGATGTCACAGCACTTCCATCACTTACTCGAAGCCATCGTTCAAATGCCGGAGCAGGCCATTACCCAATTGCCGCTTTTGCCTCAGGCAGAACGGGAGCAATTGCTGGTGGAATGGAACGACACCACGACGGCTTACCCACGGGATCAACGAGTCGATCAATTGTTCCAGCAGATCGCGATGCGTTACCCGGATCGTATTGCGGTGGTAACGGGAGACCAGAGTCTCACCTACACCCAGTTAGAGACGCGAGCCAACCAAGTGGCCAACTACCTGCAAAAACAAGGCGTTCGCCCAGGTTCACTCGTTGGCATTTGTGTGAAGCGTTCGCTCGAAATGCTGATCGGGGTGCTCGGGATTCTCAAAGCTGGTGGGGCTTACGTACCGTTGGATTCAGATTATCCAAAAGAACGTCTGGCATACATGATGGACGACGCTCGAGTCACCGTTTTGCTCACGCAGGAGCAACTTCTACCGTCACTCCCATCCAGTGAGCATACCGTGATTTGTCTGGATCGCGACTGGGCGATGATAGCCGAAGAAAGTGAACGGGCACCTGACATTGACACCACAGCGGAAAGTCTCGCTTACGTGATTTACACCTCTGGCTCTACCGGGTTGCCAAAAGGAACGCTTGTCATCCATCGAGGCATTGTCCGTCTCGTCAAAGAAACCGACTATGTGACGATTACTGAGCAGGACGTTTTCCTGCAAGCGTCCACGGTATCGTTCGATGCGGCGACCTTTGAGATTTGGGGCAGCTTGCTAAATGGGGCAAAGCTAGTACTGATGCCGCCTGATCTGCCTTCCTTGGAAGAACTGGGACAAGCCATTCAGACGCACAAGGTTACGACGCTTTGGCTGACCGCGGGACTGTTCACCCTGATGGTGGATCATCACAAAGAGTACCTGACGGGGGTTAGACAACTGCTCGTCGGTGGAGATGTCGTTTCGGTTCCTCACGTAAGAAAAGCGTTGGAAATCGAAGGGATCACGATTATCAACGGGTACGGCCCAACGGAGAACACGACATTCACCTGCTGCTATCCAGTCACGGAGTTGCCAGAGACGATCGGTTCATTCCCGATTGGCCGTCCGATCAAGAATACGACTGTGTATGTACTGGATCGTAAAATGCAGCCCGTCCCGATTGGCGTAACAGGAGAACTATACATCGGCGGAGATGGTCTGGCGCAAGGATATTTGAACCGTCCTGACTTGACCGAAGAACGCTTTGTACCAAATCCGTTCTCAACCGATCCGCAGGCAAGGCTCTATCGGACAGGTGACTTGGTTCGTTACCTGCGAGATGGTGTTATCGAATTCATCGGCCGAATCGACAATCAGGTAAAAATCCGCGGATTCCGCATCGAGTTGAGTGAGGTAGAGGCAGTTTTAGCCAAACATCCTGCTCTTGCCGCATCCGTCGTCATTGTCCGCGAAGATGAACCGGGCAAGAAACAGCTCGTCGCTTATGCGGTCAAGCAAGCCGAGCAGGAGGTTGACACAGCCGAGCTGCGCCAACACTTCAAAGCACATGTTCCGGATTATATGGTGCCATCTGCTTTCGTCATGCTGGATGAAATGCCGCTTACGCCAAACGGGAAAGTA
Organism: Brevibacillus sp. AF8; assembly: GCF_021270385.1. NCBI lineage: Bacteria > Bacillati > Bacillota > Bacilli > Caryophanales > Paenibacillaceae > Brevibacillus > Brevibacillus sp. AF8. The sequence continues at coordinate 235,709 of NZ_JAGQDN010000001.1, forward strand.
GACCGTCGGGCCCTGCCAAAACCTGACTATGCGTACACAAGTAATGAGCACTACGTTGCACCACATACCTTGATCGAGCACAAACTGTCTGAGATTTGGCAAGACGTTCTCAGAATCGACGAAATCAGTATCAACTCCAACTTCTTCGAACTCGGAGGAGACTCGATCCTGAGTATCCAAATCGTCTCTCGGGCTAACCAAGCAGGGATTCGTCTTACACCTAAACAGATCTTTGAAAACCAAACAATCGCTGAACTGGCAGCTCTTGTTTCCACAACTGGAAACGGGGAAAGTGCTATTCAACTGGCGGAACAAGGCCTCGTGACTGGCAATGTGTTGCTTACGCCAATCCAGAAGTGGTTCTTTGCCGCAAATCAACCGTCTATCCATCACTGGAACCAATCCTTCTTGTTGACAGTCGAGGAACCGGTTGATACAAGCGCCATGGAGCGTGCCATTACCGAGTTGCTTGCACACCACGATGCTTTGCGCATGCGTTATATCAACAACGACGGTATATGGTCACAGCACATCGAGGGCTTGGGCGAACCTGTACCTTTCCATTTGGTTGATTTGTCTGGCATCTCACCAGAGGAACAATTTACGAGATTGGAAGAAATTGCAGGCGAGAAGCAAGCAAGTCTGAACATCACGGAAGGCCCCTTGTTACGAGCTGTGTACTTCCACCTTGGAAAAGGACGCGCGGGACGACTGCTGCTCGTTGTTCATCACTTGGTAGTCGATGGGGTATCCTGGCGCATTTTGCTGGAAGACTTGCAGTTGGCCTATGAACAAGCGGTAAATGGTCAGGAGGTGCAATTCCCTTCAAAAACGACCTCGTTTAAGGCATGGGCTGAACAGTTACACACTTATGCCAACTCTGATTTGCTTGAAAAGGAGAAAGCTTTTTGGGCAAACCAAGCGTATGAAGTGGAACCACTTCCTGTCGACCGTACGTATGAGCCAGCGCAAAACACGGAGGCATCCACGAAACAGATTACACTTACTCTGACCGCCGAAGAGACGCGCAACTTGCTTCACGAGACGCTTCCTTCCTACCGTCTGCAAATGAATGACGTATTGCTTGCTTCCTTGGCAAAAGCGCTGAATCGCTGGACAGGAAAAGAGACAATGGTCGTCACTCTGGAAGGGCATGGACGCGAGGAGATTATCGAGGGAGCAGATTTATCCCATACGGTTGGCTGGTTCACAAGTATGTACCCGATACAGATTTCTATCGAGCAAGAAAAACCTTGGGGGTATACGCTGAAGACGGTCAAGGAACAGCTCCGCCGGATTCCCAATAAGGGTGTGGGCTACGGAATTTTGCGATATCTAAGTGATGATCTTGAACTACAACATCAGCTGAACGCTCAACCGAAACCGCAAATCAGCTTCAACTACCTCGGGCAATTTGATCAGACGGTGGCCGTTTCCTCTACGTTTGGCATAGCGTCTGAATGCAGTGGAGCCAATCTTGCCCCTGATTCGATTCGAGAGAACTTGCTCGATGTCATTAGTGCGGTGACAGGAGATCAGCTACACGTCACCTGGTTGTACAACGAAAACATCCATGACGAACAGACGATTGCGGCGATTGCTGATGATTACATGGAAGCATTGCGGGAGATTATGTCTTACACGCAATCAGCAGAAGAAATGGGTTACACACCGTCAGACTTCCCATTGGCTAATCTAAATCAGCAGTCTATCGACAAATACATCGCTTCGGATCGTCAGCTCGAAAGTGTATACTCGTTGACCCCACTACAAGAGGGGATGCTGTTCCACTCCCTGTATGAACAAGAGGGCGGCGATTATGTTGTACAGTTCCTCATGACAGTGCGAGATATTCGCTTGGAAGCATTCGAGCAAGCATGGCAGAGAACAGTCGACCGTCATGCGATTCTTCGTACCTCCTTTATCTGGGAAGGCTTGGAACAACCGCATCAAATCGTCCGAAAGCAAGTAAAAGCAAGCGTGGAAATAATCGACCTACGTCATGTGGATGTCGATAAGCAGGAAGCTGAAATCCAATCCTACATGGAAAAAGACCGGGTGCGAAACTTCCAGCTTAATCAGGCGCCATTAATGCGTTGGACATTGTTTTCCACAGACGATAATACGTACCGCTTCTTATGGAGCTTCCATCATATCTTGCTAGATGGCTGGAGTATGCCAATTGTCTTGCAAGATTGGCAGGCAAGTTATCAAGCGATCGATAAAGGCGCAGAAGAAAAATTAGAAGCAGTCCAACCATTCAGTCGCTATATCGCATGGCTCCATAAGCAAGATAAGCAAGTTGCGGAGCGCTATTGGCGGGAGCAGTTAAAAGGCTTCTACGAATCAACGCCACTTGCTATGGGAAAAGCAGGAAGTCATGCCATACAGCCTAAAGCCTACAGAGATCGTACCGTTTACTTGTCCAAAGAAGTAACGGCCCACCTGCAAGCTTTTGCCCGCCAGCAGCAGTTGACGCTAAATACGCTGGTGCAAGGGGCATGGGCACTGATCCTGAGCGGTTACAGCGGATCAGATGATGTTGTCTTTGGAACGACAGTTTCTGGTCGTCCAGCAGAGCTGCCAGGAGTGGAAAACATGGTAGGACTCTTTATTAATACACTACCTGTCCGCGTCATGTTTGACCCAAGCCAAACAATACAAGAATGGTTACAAAAACTGCAAAAGACACAATTAGACATCCGCCAGTACGAGTACACACCACTTGTAGACGTCCAAGGCTGGAGTGAGGTTCCACATGGACAATCGTTGTTTGATAGTATTCTCGTTTTTGAAAACTACTTGAATAGCACAAGTGAGGGGTCAGATTCCGGAGTGTCGCTGAGTGAAGTCCAAGCAGTGGAGCAAACCAATTACCCATTGACTTTGGTAGTGGCTCCTGGCGATGAACTTGCTCTCAAATTGATCTATGAGCAAGGACGTTTTGATACGGAATCGATTGCAAAAGTATTGGAACAGATGTCTCAGGTTCTACATGCTCTAACTGCTCAAGCGGAACAGCAGTTGAGTACACTTTCCTTCATCACAGACGAAGAACGCCACAAGCTGTTAGTAGAATGGAACGCAACGGAAACGGAATATGCTCGTGACGCGGTGATGCACCAGCTATTTGAAGCACAAGTAGTCGCAACACCGGATGCGGAGGCTCTAATTGTCGGAGAAGAAAGACTGACGTACGCCGAGCTGAACCGCCGAGCAAACCAGTTGGCTCACTATCTGCGGGTGCAAGGAATCGGCCCAGAGGTCTTGGTGGCTGTGCTCATGGAACGTACGACTGAGATGATCGTAGCGATGATGGGTATTCTCAAAGCTGGCGGGGCGTATGTCCCGATTGATCCGGCGTATCCCCAAGAGAGAATCGGCTATACGTTGGAGGATTCGCAAGCGGCGATCGTATTGACCCAAGGAAGTTTGCTATCCATGCTGCCCGAGCGTACAGCAAAAGTAATCTGCCTGGATCGAGACTGGGAGGCTATCGCAGAGCAAAGCGAAGAGAACTTGCCGAATTTAGTGGTACCAACGAACCTTTCCTATGTCATTTACACCTCGGGCTCGACTGGTCTGCCCAAAGGGGTAGCGATTCAGCACAGCAGTGTCATTGCCTTCATCGCCTGGGCGAAAACGGTCTTTTCGGCTGAAGAAATGAGTGGGGTGCTCGCGTCGACTTCTATCTGTTTCGATCTGTCTGTCTATGAAATATTCGTGACCTTAGCCTACGGCGGAAAAGTCATCTTGGCGGACAACGCCTTGCATTTGCCGAGTCTGCCAGCAGGCAACGAAGTGACATTAATCAATACCGTCCCATCTGCGGCCAAAGAACTGGTGCGGATGAACGTCATCCCGTCAACGGTACGAGTGGTCAACCTGGCTGGAGAGCCACTGCCAAACACATTGGCGCAAAGTCTGTACGCGCTGGGGCATGTGGAAAAAGTCTTCAATCTCTATGGTCCGTCTGAGGATACGACCTACTCCACGTATGTACAGGTCACAAAAGGCGCGACGTCAGAACCGACAATCGGTCGTCCTCTGTCCAACACACAAGCGTATATTCTCGATGCCAACCTGCAACCTGTACCACTCGGCTTACCTGGGGAACTGTATCTTGGCGGGGAAGGATTGGCGCGCGGGTATCTGAACCGCCCAGAGCTGACAGCAGAACGATTCTTGTCCAACCCATTCCACGCTGACCCGCAAGCGCGGATGTACGGCACCGGTGACTTGGTCCGTTATCTCCCAGATGGACAAATCGAGTATTTGGGACGGATTGACCATCAGGTGAAGATTCGCGGCTATCGAATCGAGTTGGGAGAGTTGGAGGCTGTCCTTCGCACCCATCCGGCTGTCAAGGAAGCCGTGGTGATGGCAAGAGAAGACAAGCTGGGTGACAAGCGTCTGGCGGCGTATGTGACGACAAAAGAGGAAAGTAGCGAAGAGAGCACTGACTTAGCGGTCTGGGCAAAAGCAAAATTGCCGGAGTTTATGGTTCCATCTGTTTTTGTCTGGCTGGACGCTATGCCGCTCACACCGAACGGCAAGATTGACCGGAAGCAGCTGCCAGAGCCGGAGTGGGGGCAAATGGCTTCTACCCAAGAGTATGTAGCGCCACGCAACCAAACGGAGGAGCTGGTCGCCACAATCTGGTCGCACGTGCTCGGTATCGAAAAAGTCGGGATTCATGACAACTTCTTCGAGCTCGGCGGGCATTCTCTCTTAGCGACACGGGTCATTTCCCGTCTTCGTGACATGTTTGCCGGAGAAGTACCCATCCGTACTCTTTTCGAAAACCCAACCGTTGCAGAACTATCCGAAGCACTCGGAAGCTTTTTGCAAGAAACAACAGGAGCTTCGATCGAACCTGTTTCACGGGAAGGTCATCTGCCATTGTCCTTTGCGCAGCAGCGTCTATGGTTCCTGGATCGTCTGATGCCAGACAGTGCCTTGTACAATATCCCGTCCGCGATGCGATTGCACGGAGATTTGAATATGGAGGCGTGGAACAAGAGCTTGCAGGTAATGATCCAGCGCCACGAAAGCTTGCGGACAACTTTTGACCACGTGGATGGGCAAGCCGTTCAAATCATTCACCCTTACCAAGAACAGCCGCTGCATGTAGTCGATTTGCGGGAGCTTCCAGCGGACGAGCGCGAAGCAGAAACACAGCGACTGGCGGGAATCGAGGCAGCTACGCCATTTAACCTGAGCGAAGGTCCGTTGTTCCGTACCACCTTGATTCGCATAAGCGAGCAAGAAACGGTCTTCCTTTTGAACATGCATCACATCATCTCTGACGGTTGGTCGATGGGAGTATTCATTCGCGAATGGTTCACTTCCTACGAAGCGATTAGCCAAAACGCCATACCCGATTTAGTTGATTTGCCTGTGCAGTATGCTGACTACGCGGCTTGGCAACGTGACTGGCTCCAAGGTTCGGTATTAGACGAACAGCTTTCTTACTGGAATGAAAAATTAAGTGGTGCTGAACCGCTTCTCACTTTGCCGACTGACCGTTCACGTCCTGCTGTACAAACGTACGAGGGAGCGATTTATTCAACGGCGCTCGCAGGTGAACTTCTCGACAAATTACAAGCACTTAGCCGTGAAGAAGGATCGACGTTGTTCATGACCTTGCTGGCTGCCTTCCAAACTTTGCTCTACCGCTACAGCGGACAGGAAGACATCCTCGTCGGAAGCCCAGTCGCAGGACGCAATAGACAAGAGACGGAACAATTGATTGGATTCTTCATTAATACATTGGTGCTTCGTACGGATATGTCAGGAGAACCGACATTCCGTGATTTGCTGGCAAGAGTGAAGGAAACGGCGCTAGGAGCCTATGCCCATCAGGATCTTCCGTTTGAAAAATTGGTCGATGAACTGGCGCTAGAGCGTAGTCTCAGCTACTCGCCGCTGTTCCAAGTGATGTTTGTCCTTCAGAACTTCCAGCTAGATTTAGATGAAAAGGCTGGCATTCGCGTATCGGAATTCGATATGGACAAGCACCTTGTCACCGCCAAATATGACCTGACGTTGACGATGGCAGAAAAGCAAAACGGATTGATCACAACATTTGAGTACAATACTGCGCTGTTTGATGAGACGACGATTGTGCGGATGTCACAGCACTTCCATCACTTACTCGAAGCCATCGTTCAAATGCCGGAGCAGGCCATTACCCAATTGCCGCTTTTGCCTCAGGCAGAACGGGAGCAGTTGCTGGTGGAATGGAACGACACCACGACAGCTTACCCACGGGATCAACGCGTCGATCAATTGTTCCAGCAGACCGCGATTCGCTACCCGAATCGAATAGCAGTGGTAGCGGGAGGCCAGAGTCTCACCTACACCAAATTGGAGACGCGAGCCAACCAAGTGGCCAACTACCTGCAAAAACAAGGCGTTCGCCCAGGTTCACTCGTTGGTATTTGCGTAAAGCGTTCGCTCGAAATGCTGATCGGGGTGCTCGGGATTCTCAAAGCTGGTGGGGCTTACGTACCGCTCGATTCGGATTATCCGAAGGAACGTCTGGCATACATGATGGACGACGCTCGAGTCACCGTTTTGCTCACACAGGAGCAACTTCTACCGTCACTCCCATCCAGTGAGCATACCGTGATTTGTCTGGATCGCGACTGGGTGATGATTGCCGAAGAAAGTGAACAGGCACCTGACATTGACACCACAGCGGAAAGTCTCGCTTACGTGATTTACACCTCTGGCTCTACCGGATTGCCAAAAGGAACGCTTGTCATCCATCGAGGCATTGTCCGTCTCGTCAAAGAAACCGATTATGTGACGATCACAGACCAGGACGTTTTCCTGCAAGCATCGACAGTATCATTCGATGCGGCGACCTTTGAGATTTGGGGCAGCTTGCTGAATGGGGCAAAGCTGGTGCTGATGCCACCGGATCTGCCTTCCCTGGAAGAACTGGGGCAAGCCATTCAGACGCACAAGGTTACGACACTTTGGCTGACGGCGGGTCTGTTCACCCTGATGGTGGATTATCACAAAGAGTACTTGAAGGGAGTTCGACAACTGCTCGTCGGTGGAGATGTCGTCTCGGTTCCTCACGTAAGAAAAGCGTTGGAAATCGAAGGGATCACGATTATCAACGGGTACGGCCCAACGGAAAACACGACATTCACTTGCTGCTACCCAGTCACGGAGCTGCCAGAGACGATCAGTTCATTCCCGATTGGCCGACCCATCAAAAATACGACGGTGTACGTACTGGACAGCAACATGCAGCCCGTCCCGATTGGCGTAACAGGTGAACTGTACATCGGCGGAGATGGTCTGGCCCAAGGATACCTGAACCGTCTTGACTTGACAGAAGAGCGCTTTGTACCAAACCCGTTCTCAACTGATCTGCAGGCACGACTGTATCGGACGGGTGACTTGGTTCGTTACCTGCCAGATGGTGTTATCGAATTCATCGGCCGAATCGACAATCAGGTAAAAATCCGCGGATTCCGCATCGAGCTAAGTGAAGTAGAGGCAGTTTTAGCCAAGCATCCTGCTCTTGCCGCATCCGTCGTCATTGTCCGCGAAGATGAACCGGGCAAGAAACAGCTCGTCGCTTATGCGGTCAAGCAAGCCGAGCAGGAGGTTGACACAGCCGAGCTGCGCCAACACTTCAAAGCACATGTTCCGGATTATATGGTGCCATCTGCTTTCGTCATGCTGGATGAAATGCCGCTTACGCCAAACGGGAAAGTAGACAGAAAAGCACTTCCAATGCCTGTCTATGATCGCAGCCAAGATGTTGATTCGTTTACAGAGGCTACCAACGTTATCGAACAAAAACTGGCGGAAATCTGGTGCGGCGTTCTGCGAATGGATCGCATCGGCATTCACGATAACTTTTTTGAGCTTGGGGGCGACTCCATCCTCAGCATTCAAATCGTCGCGCGTGCAAACAAAGCTGGCATCCATCTAACTCCGAAAAACCTTTTCGATCATCAAACGATTGCAGAGTTGGCAAAGGTTGCAGGCCAAAGCACGAAAATGGAAGCAGAGCAAGGAATGGTAACAGGTGAAGCTCCATTATTGCCGATCCAAAAATGGTTCTTCGAGCAAGAGCAACCAACGCCACATCACTGGAACCAATCGATGCTCCTGCAAGTGAACGAACAATTGGACGAAGAGCATCTGGAGCAAGCCATTTCCCACCTGCTTGCTCACCACGACGCGCTCCGCCTTCGTTATACCTACACTGATGGACAGTGGAAGCAGACTCACGCTGAAGTCCAATCGGAACCCATGCTCATCGTGGAGGATCTGAGCATGATCTCGCCGGCTCAGCACATGAGAAGAATCGAAAAACTTTCACACCAAGCACAAGCGAGCCTAGATTTGGAAAACGGACCGCTCATGAAGATCGTCTATTTCGATCTCGGGTATGATCGACCGGGCCGTTTGCTGATAGTCATCCACCATTTGGCGGTAGACGGCGTTTCGTGGCGTGTTTTGATCGAAGACTTGCAAACGGCATATAGACAGGCTGCGGAGGGAACAGAGATTCAATTGCCAGCAAAAACAACCTCCTACAAGGCATGGGCAGTAAAAATGAATGAGTACGCAGCTTCTGAACGTATTATCGCTGAAAAGGAGTACTGGATAGCTGCAGCAGAAGAGATGGTGTCCTTTACATCGCCAATCCATGACAGTGAGTCGAACACAGAAGGGAACTGCCGGACGATAACAATTGCAATGGAGGAGGAAGAGACAGAAGCCCTGCTACAAAAAGTACCGTCCCGTTACCGCGTACAAATCAATGATGTTCTATTGACCGCGCTAGCATTGGCACACGCCAAATGGACGGGAGAAGAAGCCCTATTAGTCAACCTGGAAGGCCACGGTCGTGAAGAATTGTTCTCGGAGGTCGATCTCTCCCGCACGGTCGGCTGGTTTACGTCCATGTATCCACTCTTGATTCGACTGGATCAGAACATGTCTCAGGAAAATGCGCTGGAAAGAGTCAAACAAAAGCTTCAACAAATTCCGAACAAAGGTCTTGGATACGGCATCCTGCGCTACCTGACAAAAGATAGCCAGGTGTCCGAAAAGTTGGCAACTATTCCACAACCACCGATCAGTTTCAACTATCTGGGACAATTCAATCAGGTGGGTGAAGGAGATTCCCTGTTTGGATTTGCGGAAGGAGAAAGAGGCTCCAACATCAGTCCGGACAACAGAAGGGCCCATCTGATTGATGTGGTGGGGGCAGTCACAGGAGGTAAGCTGAACCTCAGCTTCCTCTACAGCGAGACATTGCATAGCGAAGAGAGTGTCGAGACTTTCGCTCGTCATTTCACAGAAATCCTGCGTTCACTGATACAGGCGGAGAAACAAAGTTATAGAGTCGAAGACTTCGAGGATGCGGACTTGAGTCAGACGGCGTTAAACAAGGTTCTCTCCAAGCTGAAGAAAAGAAAGGGGAATTAATCCAATGGGGGATTTTACTGATCTATACACCTTATCCCCGCTGCAAGAAGGGATGTTGTTCCATTCGCTGTACTCTGAGGGTTCAGCCTATATGGTACAGAACATTGCCATTCTTACAGGCGAGCTTGACATCGGCAACTTTGAAAAAGCCTGGAACAAAGTGGTTCAAAGACATTCCATTTTGCGTACTGGATTCCTTTGGGAAGAAGTGGAGAAGCCACTTCAGGTGGTCTTCGAAAGTGTTCCTTTTTCCATACACCAGGACGACTGGTCACATCACACCGATGAAGAGCAAAGAACCATGCTGACATCGTTTTTGCAAAAAGAAAAAGAGGTGGGCTTCGACTTGAGCGAAGCCCCACTCATGCGAGTGACGGTCATCAAAAAGGCCAAAGATGTGCACCAGTTCATCTGGACCTTTCACCATTTGCTCTTGGATGGATGGAGCAGCCCCATTCTTTTCCAGGAAGTTCTCGATTTCTATGAGGCGTACTGCCAAGGCAAGGACTTGAGACTTCCGCAGCCAAAGCCATTCAAGGATTATATCTCCTGGCTTCGTCGTCAGGACAAGGCGGAGTCTGAAAAGTTCTGGCGCGAGTTCCTGTCGTCCGTCGAGGGTCCAACCCCTCTTCCTTTTGAATCTTATCCCTTGAGAGGTTCAGAAGAGGAAAAAGGGATTCATGAAACCACTCGAACCTTGACTGATGAAGTCTCGAAAGCTCTCTTAAAATTAGCTCGAACGTATAAGGTTACGGTCAACACCATCGTGCAAGGGGCATGGGCCATTCTCCTCAGCCGTTTGAGTGGGGAAGAAAGCGTGGTATACGGGGTAACCGGTTCCGGGCGCCCGAGCGATCTGCCAGGTGTAGAGCAGATGGTTGGAATGTTTATCAATACGTTGCCGATGAAAACGAAAGTAGAGCCTGAGCAAGCGTTGGATCAGTGGTTCAAAGAGTTGCAAAATCAGCAATCGAGAGTCCGCCAATATGAATACTCGCCATTGGTGGATATCCAGGGCTGGACGGATGTACCCCGTGGACTACCACTGTTTGAAAGTATTTTCGTTTTTGAGAACTATCCGCTAGGAGAAGGAGAAGAGTGGGAATTCGGTTTTTCCATCTCTCAGGTTGAGCACTTCCAAGAAGTAGATAATCCGCTTACGATTGTCGGGATTCCGGGCGAGCAATTTAGCATCAAAATGATATACAGGACAGACCGCTTTGAGCAGACGGCAATCGAACGGACACTTGACCAAATGGCATCCATTCTAGCTGCCATCGTGGAGAATCCGAAACAACGCTTGTCCTCTATCTCTATCCTCAGTCCAGAAGAGAGGCAGCATCTACTGGTTGAGCTAAACGATACTACGAGCGAATACCCTCGGGATAAAACCGTTCCACAACTGTTTGCTGAAACAGCGGCCCAATACCCGGATCGTATCGCTGTCGTTGCAGGGGAAGAACAGTTGACCTACGCCGAGCTGGAGGCAAAAGCCAATCAGCTTGCCAACTACTTGCAAAAGCAAGGAGTAGAAACAGGCACTTTTGTCGGGCTTTGCGTAGAACGCTCGTTAGATATGCTCGTGGGTATGCTCGGGATTCTCAAAGCGGGCGGGGCGTATGTGCCACTCGACCCTGCGTATCCAGAAGAACGCCTTGCTTTCATGCTGGCAGATGCCCATATTTCCATTTTATTGACACAGGAGCACATGTCTGACAGGTGGCAAGGACAAGAGCTTACCATTCTCAATCTCGACCAGGCTGGAGAAAAATGGGCAGAAGAAAGCACACTTGCTCCTCAAGTAGATATGACCGGCGACAGTCTCGCTTACGTCATTTACACATCGGGTTCAACAGGTACGCCAAAAGGAGTACTGGTCGTCCATCGCGGGATAGTTCGCCTGATCAAAAACACAAACTACGTGACCATTACGGAAGAGGACGTGTTCCTCCAAGCCTCCACCGTATCGTTTGACGCTGCTACCTTTGAAATTTGGGGGGCGTTGTTAAACGGAGCGAAGCTGGTGTTGATGCCGCCACATCAACCTTCCCTCGATGAACTGGGGGAGATGATTCAAAATCACAAGGTGACGACACTTTGGCTGACGGCTGGTCTGTTCACGGTCATGGTTGACCACAAGGTGGAGTACTTGCGCGGCGTGCGCCAGTTACTTGTCGGCGGGGATGTTGTTTCCACATCCCATGCACGCAAGGTGCTCTCTCTTGGCGGTACTACGGTGATAAACGGCTATGGACCGACGGAAAATACGACGTTTACTTGCTGCCATCCCGTCACGGAGCTTGCAGAAGGTGTCAACTCTTTCCCGATCGGCCGACCGATTTGCAATACCACAGTGTACGTATTGGACAAACATCAACAACCTGTCCCTCTGGGTGCAGCAGGCGAATTATATATAGGCGGAGATGGACTCGCTCTTGGCTATTTGAATAATCCGGAGTTGACCGCAGAACGTTTTGTGGAGAATCCGTTTGATCCACATGGAAGTTCTCGCCTGTACCGTACTGGTGACTTGGTTCGTTATTTGCCTGATGGCACGATTGAGTTTATCGGTCGTATCGACAATCAGGTAAAAATCCGCGGCTTCCGCATCGAGTTAGGTGAGGTGGAAGCAGCACTCAGCCTGCATCCATCTGTAAACGAAGTTGTGGTTTTGGTCCGTGAGATGAAGCCGGGCGAGAAGCATCTAACGGCGTATCTTACCGTTTCAGGAGACAACAACCTCGAAACTTCTGATTTGCGTGCATGGACAAAAACAAAGTTGCCAGAATTCATGAGGCCATCATTTTATATTTTCCTTGATGCGATGCCTTTGACGGCAAATGGTAAAATCGACCGCAAACAATTGCCGGAACCGGAATGGACAAATCCTGCTTCCGACAAAGGCTACATGGAGCCGCGCAATCAGGTAGAAGAGCTGATTGCCAACATATGGTCGCAGGTACTCGGAGTAGAAAAAGTGGGGATTCACGATAACTTTTTCGAGCTAGGTGGACATTCCCTTTTGGCGACACGAGTCATATCACGCCTGAGAGAGGCGTTTGGAATAGAGCAGACGGTGCGCTCCATTTTTGAACATCCAACCATTGCAGCATGGAGTGAACAGGGAGCAGCACTTCATTTGGGAGAAAAAGAAACGATTGGCGGATCAATTCAGCCTGTGTCAAGACAGAGCAATCTGCCGTTGTCTTTTGCCCAACAGCGATTGTGGTTCTTTGATCAATTCATGCCGGAAAGCCCGATGTACAACATCCCATCTGCCCTTCGCTTACAAGGAGAACTCGATGTAGTGGCATGGGAGAAGAGCTTACAGGCGATCATTTTGCGTCACGAAAGCTTGCGTACCACGTTCCACGAAATAGACGGACAATCCATACAAGTGATTCATCCGCATATGGACTGGAAAATGGACATTTTGGACTTGCGGGACCTATCCGCTGAACAGAAAGAACAAAAGGTAGAGCAGATGGCTGAAACCGAAACGGCCCGAGCTTTTTCCCTTGGACAGGGACCGCTGATACGTGCAACGATGATCCAAACAGATGATCACGCATATGTCTTCTTGATCAACATGCACCACATCATCTCTGATGGTTGGTCGATGGGCATCTTCTATCGCGAATTGCTTGCCAACTACGAAGCCTTCCGTAAACAAGAAACACCAGAGCTTCCAGATCTGCCGATTCAATATGCGGATTTTGCCACATGGCAGCGTGAGTGGCTGGACGGCGAAATCTTGGAACAGCAGGTTGCTTATTGGAAAGAAAAACTGAATGGAGCAGAACCGCTTCTAGCACTGCCGACAGACCGTTCGCGTCCCGCTGTGCAATCCTATAAAGGAGCCATTTACACCAAGACCTTTTCTGCGGACTTGCTTGCCAAATTGAAAGTGCTTAGCCAGGAGTCCAATTCTACCTTGTTTATGACGTTGCTGGCTGCATTCCAGACCCTTCTATACCGCTATAGTGGACAAGAAGACATCGTTGTGGGAAGTCCGGTAGCTGGACGCAATCGGCAAGAAACCGAGAATTTGATTGGATTTTTTGTCAACACTTTGGCACTGCGAACCAACGTAACAGGAGATGTCACCTTTACAGAATTACTAGCACGCGTTCGAGAAACAGCGTTGGAGGCCTATGCACATCAAGATTTACCTTTTGAAAAATTGGTCGATGAGCTACAGCTAGAGCGTAGCCTCAGCTACTCGCAGTTGTTCCAGGTCATGTTTGTCCTGCAAAACTTCCCGCTGGAGGATGCAGTAACGTCCGGCATTCAGTTGACACCACTGGATTCTGAGCGACATTTGACGACATCCAAGTTTGACCTCACATTGACGATGAGAGAGCAGGCAGACGGACTTGTGGCTTCCTTTGAGTACAGCACAGATTTGTTCGACAGATCGACGATCGAGCGAATGACTGGCCATTTGCAAAATTTGCTTGAGGCTATCATCGCCCAACCAGAGGAGTCGATTGAAAAGCTTGATCTTCTAAGGGAGAGCGAACGAAATAAACAGGTAGTAGAGCTTAATAACACAGCGAGCGAATACCCTCGGGATAAAACCGTTCCACAACTGTTTGCCGAAACAGCGACCCAATACCCGGATCGTATCGCCATCGTTGCGGGAGATGAACAGTTGACCTACGCCGAGCTGGAGGCAAAAGCCAATCAGCTTGCCCACTACTTGCAAAAGCAAGGAGTAGAAACAGGCACTTTTGTCGGGCTTTGCGTAGAACGCTCGTTAGATATGCTCGTCGGTATGCTCGGGATTCTCAAAGCGGGCGGGGCGTATGTGCCACTCGACCCTGCGTATCCAGAAGAACGCCTGGCTTTCATGGTGGCAGATGCCCAGATTTCCATTTTATTGACACAGAAGCATTTGGCTGACAAGTGGCAAGGACAAGAGCTTACCATTCTCAATCTCGACCAGGCCGGGGAAAAATGGGCAGAAGAAAGCACGCTTGCTCCTCAAGTAGATATGACAGCCGACAGTCTCGCCTATGTCATTTACACCTCCGGTTCGACGGGAACACCAAAAGGAGTGCTGGTCGTCCAACGCGGGATTGTCCGCCTGATCAAAAACACAAACTACGTGACCATTACGGAAGAGGACGTGTTCCTGCAAGCCTCCACCGTATCGTTTGACGCTGCTACCTTTGAGATTTGGGGAGCGTTGTTAAACGGAGCGAAGCTGGTGTTGATGCCGCCACATCAGCCTTCCCTCGATGAACTGGGGGAGACGATTCAAAATCACAAGGTGACGACACTTTGGTTGACGGCTGGTCTGTTCACGGTCATGGTTGACCACAAGGTGGAGTACTTGCGCGGCGTGCGGCAGCTACTTGTCGGTGGGGATGTTGTTTCCACATCCCATGTACGCAAGGTGCTCTCTCTTGGCGATATCACGGTGATAAACGGCTATGGACCGACGGAAAATACGACGTTTACTTGCTGCCATCCCGTCACGGAGCTTGCAGAAGGAGTCAGCTCCTTCCCGATCGGCCGACCGATCAGCAATACCACAGTGTACGTATTGGACAAGCATCAACAACCTGTCCCTCTGGGTGCAGCAGGCGAATTATATATAGGCGGAGATGGACTCGCTCTTGGCTATTTGAATAATCCGGAGTTGACCGCAGAGCGTTTTGTGGAGAATCCGTTTGATCCACATGGAAGCTCTCGCCTGTACCGTACTGGTGACTTGGTTCGTTATTTGCCTGATGGCACGATTGAGTTTATCGGACGTATCGACAATCAAGTAAAAATTCGCGGCTTCCGCATTGAACTAGGCGAAATCGAGACAGTGTTGCAGAGCCATCCGGCTGTAAAAGAATCATTACTCATGGTGAGAGAGGAAACTCCAGGAGACAAGCGCCTAGCCGCCTACCTCGTTTTTGCAGAGGAAAAAGAGGTTGCTCACACCGAGATGCGATCCTACCTCAAGGATAAGTTGCCAGAGTACATGATCCCATCCGCCTTTGTGAAGTTGGACAGCTTCCCACTGACACCAAACGGAAAAGTGGACCGCCGGGCGCTACCAATCCCTGACTATTCCCGAAATGAGGCGGATAGCGGTTATGTAGCACCTGCAACGGATTTGGAAATAAAATTGGCAGAAATCTGGAAAAGTGTGCTGGGTGTTGCGAACATCGGCATCTACGACAACTTTTTCGAATTGGGCGGCGACTCCATTCTCAGTATCCAGATCGTCGCAAGAGCCAATCATTCCGGAATACGCTTCACACCCAAGCAACTTTTTGAAAATCAAACCATTGCAGAATTACTGCGCGTTGTTACTGATTTTAGCCAAGAAACAGATATCAAATGGAAAAATGAACAGGGCGCTGTTACTGGAAATGTACCGCTCACCCCAATCCAAAATTGGTTCTTTGACTCCAATCAACCGTCACTGCACCACTGGAATCAGTCAGTACTTCTAACTGTTCAGCAGCCAGTAGACCTTGTTGTACTAAAGCAAACCGTCCAGAGCCTACTGGCCCATCATGATGCGTTGCGCATGCGCTTTTCACACCATGACGGCATGTGGACACAAATGATGGAAGGTCTTGAAAAGAATGTTCCATTCCGTAGCGTGGATCTTTCTAATCTCCCTAAACAGGAACAAGAGTCCAGGCTGGAGGAAATCTCACAAGAAGTACAAGCGAGCCTAAATATCACAGAAGGTCCCGTTGTACAGGCTGTGTACTTCAACATGGGCGAAGAGCAAGCTGGCCGACTGTTGCTCGTCATTCACCACTTGGTTGTTGACGGTGTATCGTGGCGTATTTTGCTGGAGGATCTTCAACATACCTATGATCAAATAGCGAACGGTCAAGACGTACAAATGCCAGCAAAGACGACTTCGTTCAAGATGTGGGCTGAACAATTAGTTGCGTATGCCAATTCAGACGCCATCCAGCAAGAAAAAGAGTACTGGCTCAAACAAGATCATCAGGCGAGTCCGATCCCGATTGATCACCTTTATGAACCGAGTCAGAACACCGAAGCGACTACCAAACAAGTAACATTCTCGTTAAACGCAGGAGAAACCCGTGCCCTGTTGCAGGAAACACTTTCTCCCTACCGTTTGAAAATCAACGATGTATTACTCGCTGCCTTAACAAAAGCGATGCACCGTTGGACGGGGGAACAGACGTTATCTTTCCATCTCGAGGGGCATGGACGCGAGGATATTTTGGCAGGAGCGGATTTATCCCGCACCGTTGGCTGGTTCACGAGTATGTATCCTGTACAACTTACACTTGACCAGACGAAACCGTGGAGCGAACTATTGAAAGCGGTCAAAGAACAGCTTCGAGCCATTCCGCAAAATGGAGTTGGCTATGGTATCCTGCGCTACTTACGTCAGGATGACGAGCTGAAAGAGCAGTTGAAGTCTCGAATGAAGCCAGAGATCAGCTTCAACTACCTCGGCCAGTTTGATCAGGTCGTTTCATCTAACTCCAAGTTTGGCATGGCTGCTGAATCGAGAGGCTCGAATCTTGCACCTGATTCCATTCGCTCGCATTTAATCGATGTAAATAGCGTCATTTCCGAAGAACAACTGCATGTCACCTGGTTTTACAACGAAAACATCCACGAGAAAAGTACGGTGGAAGCAGTTGCTCAAGATTATATGGACGCCTTGCGTGAGATTATGGCTCATTGCCGCTCGGAAGAAGCAGGGGGCTATACTCCTTCTGATTTCCCGTTATCTCGTCTGGATCAGCGTACAATCGACACGTATGTGGGGAAAGATCGTTCCATCGAGAACATCTATCCACTGACGCCGTTGCAGGAAGGCATGCTTTTCCATTCCCTGTACGAGCAAGAGGGCGGAGACTATGTGGTTCAGTTCTCCATGACGATCCATCATTTGCAAGTCGATGCACTCCAGCAAGCATGGCAAAAAGTCATCGATCGTCATTCCATTCTGCGTACCTCGTTTATCTGGGATGGAATAGTGAATCCGCATCAAATTGTCCGCAAACACGTTCGAGTGACAGTTGATGAAAGAGATCTGCGACACTTACCGACGGATAGGCAGAAAGCATCGTTAGACGCATTTTTGGAAGAGGATCGCAAGCGGAACTTCTCGATTACAGAAGCACCTCTCATGCGTTTGACTTTGTTTCGGATTAGCAACGAAACATATCGCTTTATCTGGAGCTTCCACCACGTATTACTGGACGGTTGGAGTTTGCCGCTCGTCTTAAAGGACTGGTTTGCCGCTTATTTAGCACTGGTAGATGGAAAAGACATTCAGCTTGGGGCTGTACAGCCATTTTCCCAGTATGTTGCGTGGATCCAGCGCCAAGACATGCAAGCTGCGGAACGCTTCTGGCGCAACCATCTGAAAGGGATATACGGGCCGACACAAATCAATCTCGGACAAGCACTCCAATCCACTGGAGAACCCAAAACCTACGACGAGCGCTTTATCCGATTCTCGGCCGAGTTTACCGAACAGCTGCAATCCTTTGCCCGTCAGCATCAGGTAACGCTGAATACGTTCATACAAAGTGCGTGGGGCATGATCCTCGGAGCTTACAGTGGGGAAGCAGACGTCGTATTCGGGGCAACTGGTTCAGGACGTCCAGCCGATTTGCCTGGTGTAGAAAATATGGTGGGTCTGTTCATCAATACGCTTCCGGTGCGAATCACACTCGATCCAAGCAAAACCGTTCGGGTATGGCTGCGCGAATTGCAAGAAATGCAATTGGAGATTCGCCAATATGAGTACACGCCGCTGGTTGACATCCAGAGTTGGAGCGAATTCGAGCGCAACACCTCTCTGTTCGAAAGTATTTTTATCTTTGAGAACTATCCGATTGACGAGTCTGTGAAAGAAGCGGACAGCCGTATTCAGATTTCTGATGTAGACTCTGCGGAGCAAACGAACTATCCACTTACCGTAGTATGTGGCCCTGGAAAAGAATTTGTCCTCAAAATCGTTTTTGATCAAAACCGATTCGATCCTATACGTATCGAACGTGTCCTAGAGCAAATGACTCTTCTGCTCCAATCGATGACAGCCAATCCTGATCAAACTCTGGCAGATGTGAGCATGATCAGCGAAAGCGAACAAGAGCAGGTTTTGGTCGAGTGGAACGATACGAAGGTCGATTATCCGACCGGGCTTTGTATTCATCAAGCATTTGAACAACAAGTACAAAAGACGCCCGATGCGATCGGACTCATGTACAAAGAGATGGAAATGACGTATGCCGAGCTGAATCAGCGAGCGAACCAATTGGCGCATTATCTCCTTGCCCAAGGCGTGAAACCAGATACGCTCGTCGGGATTTGCATCGAGCGCTCTCCTGAGATGATCGTCGGGATTCTCGGAGTGATGAAAGCAGGTGCCGCCTACGTTCCAATCGATCCGGCGCATCCGCTAGAGCGTATTGCCTACATGATCGAGGATTCGCAGGCAAACATCGTGTTGACCCAGCAATCTCTGGCAAGCCATTTAACTACAACGAAGGCTCAGGTAATTTGCCTTGATAGCAATGCTTTGGAAAATGAACCTGTTCACGATGTGAAGTGCGGGGTTTCAGAACAAAATCTTGCCTATGTCATTTACACATCTGGTTCCACTGGCTTGCCCAAAGGCGTTATGGTCGAACACCAAAGTGCAATGAATATGGCTCATTACCTGATTGAGTTGTTCCAAGTCCAGCCGTCTAGCCGCGTCTTGCAGTTATGTTCGTTCAGTTTCGACGTATCTGTCGCGGAGATCGTCATGGCTTTGATTTCGGGTGCGACCCTAGTCATTGAGGATCGAGAAATGCTCTTGCCAGGCCCTGAACTCATCTCTGTCTTGCAAGAAAAACAAATCACGACTGTGATGACGGTGCCCGCTGTTCTTGCGGCATTACCTGACGCCGACTTACCTGATCTGAAAACATTAGTAATCGGTGGCGAAGCGCCAAGCTATGAGCTCATCACTCGCTATGCAAATCATCGTCAATTTTTCAATTGCTACGGCCCAACGGAAGCAACCGTTTGCACCACGCTGATGCTTTTGGATACAAATCTGACGAACACGCCAATTGGCCGCCCTATCGCCAATGCGACCATCTACGTTTTAGATGCCAATCTTAAGCCCGTCCCTATAGGTGTACCAGGTGAGCTGTACATTGGTGGAAAAGGCTTGGCACGCGGTTACTGGAATCGTCCAGAGCTTACAGCGGAACGATTCGTCACTCATCCGTTTGGAGCGGAAGGCGAACGTCTTTATCGTACAGGGGATCAGGTACGCTATCTGCCAGACGGTAACCTTGAATTCCTCGGTCGTATCGATAATCAGGTGAAAATTCGCGGCTTCCGCATCGAACTAGGTGAAATCGAAAACGCATTGAGAAAGCACTCTGCGATTCGGGAAGCTGTCATTACCGTACGCGACAATCGTTTGGCTGCTTATCTGATTGCAATGGGTGACGAGAAGCCAGCTACAGAGGAGCTCGTTCTCTATCTGAAAGAGACATTGCCGGATTACATGATCCCAGCAGGCATCGTCTGGATGGAGGCGATTCCGCTTACGGTCAACGGAAAAGTAGACCACCGGGCGCTGCCTACACCGGATTGGGGACTTTTGACCACACAACAGGAGTATGTCGCACCACGCACACCAACAGAAGAAATAGTGGCGAACATTTGGACACAGGTGCTTTCCGTAGAGCAAGTCGGGATTCACGACGATTTCTTTGAACGAGGGGGACATTCTCTCCTAGCTACCCAAGCGATTTCCCGTATGCGTCAAACCTTTGGCGTAGACATGCCGCTTCGTACGCTGTTTGATTATCCGACAACGGCAGCGATCAGCGAAAAAATTACGGCATTATTACAAGGGGAAGCGGGTCTCACTGACATCTCGCTCAAGCCCGTGTCGCGTGACGAACACTTGCCGCTCTCATTTGCACAACAACGTTTGTGGTTCTTGGACAAGCTGCTGCCAGACAGTTCCGTCTACAATATCCCAACTGCTGTTCGTCTGATGGGTGAGCTAGACGTCGAGGCATGGGAACGCAGTCTCAAGCTGATCATCCAACGTCATGAGAGCTTGCGTACAACTTTCTCCGATAGGAATGGAGAAGCCGTTCAAGTCATTCACCCGCAGATTGAGTGGAACCTGGGACGAATCGACTTACGAGACTGGAACGAAGCAGAGCGAGAAGGGGAAGTATTGCGTCTCGCCATAGAAGATGCGGAACAGTCGTTTCATCTGAATCAAGGGCCGTTATTGCGCGCAAAACTGATTTGCATGGATGAACAAGCGCATGTATTTTTGCTCAATTTACACCACATCATTGCGGATGGCTGGTCCATGAGTGTATTCATGGGGGAGTTAGTCTCCATTTACGAAGCGTTATCTGCTGGGGAAACACCACAACTGGCCGAAATGCCGCTGCAATATGCAGACTATGCCACATGGCAACGCAATTGGTTACAAGGTGAGGTATTGGAGCAACAATTGGCGTACTGGAAAAAACAATTAGGCGATGCAGAACCACTTCTGAGATTGCCGACAGATCGTCCACGCCCTGCTGTTCAGAGCCATAAAGGGGCAATGCATACAATTAGGCTCCCGGAAAAACTGCTTGCCGATCTAAAAGTGCTCAGTCGTGAAGAGGGATCAACCTTATTCATGACCTTGCTAGCTGCCTTTCAGACCCTGCTCTATCGCTACAGTGGTCAAAAAGACATCCTCGTCGGAAGTCCGGTCGCAGGACGAAATAGACAGGAATTGGAGTCACTGATTGGTTTCTTCATTAACACCCTGGTAACGCGTACGGATATGTCTGGGGAACCAACCTTCCGAGACTTGCTAGCAAAAGTACGAGAGACCGCACTGGAAGCTTATGCGCATCAAGACGTCCCGTTTGAAAAACTGGTAGATGAACTGGAGCTGGAACGAAGCCTAAGCTACTCACCGTTATTCCAAGTGATGTTCGTACTGCAAAACATCCCGATGGAAGTACAAGAATTGTCCCAGATTCGCATCGAGCCTTTCCACAAAGGTCAGGAGGGTGTAAGCGCCAAGTTTGATATCACCTTGACCACCGTAGAAGCACCTGACGGACTTATTGCAACATTCGAGTACAACACTGATCTTTTTGATCCAGCAACGATCGAGCGCATGGGGAACCATTTCTCGAATTTGCTAGAGGCGATTTCGGTAAATCCGATGCAACCAGTCACAGCCATACCTCTCCTGGGCGATATGGAAAAGGAGCAGCTTCTCCATCAATGGAATGATACAAATGTACCTTTTGAACGCGAAACATGCGTGCATGAAAGGGTTGCCCGGATTGCACAAGAGTTGCCAAATCAATTAGCAGTTGTATCCGAAGAAGGGCAGATCACCTATGCAGAACTGGATGCCAAAGCGAATCAGGTAGCGAACTACCTGCAAAAACAGGGAGTATCCTCCGAAACACTTGTCGGCATTTGCGTAGAACGTTCCATCGATATGCTCATCGGTCAATTGGGAATCCTCAAAGCTGGCGGTGCTTATGTCCCAATGGACACAGCGTATCCACAAGAGCGCCTTGTATTCATGATGAAAGATGCCAATATGCCAGTTGTAGTAACCCAAGAACGACTGTTAGAGCGATTGCCGGAAGGTACTGCCTCATTCATCTGCTTGGATCGTGATTGGACTATCATATCGGAAGAGAGCAGCGAGGCGCCGAACATGGCAATGACAACAGAGAATCTGGCATATGTCATCTATACGTCTGGTTCTACTGGGACGCCAAAAGGGGTAGAGATCGAACATGCCGCCTTGTTAAATCTCATTTCCTGGCACCAACGGTCGTACAGCGTAGATTCAAATGATCGAGCTTCACAAATCGCAGGGACAGCCTTTGATGCGTCTGTTTGGGAAATCTGGCCGTACCTGACAAAGGGAGCAACGCTTTATCTCCCATCAGAAGAGATTCGTCTGGTCCCGGAGGAACTCAGAGATTGGCTTGTTGCATCGGGAATCACGATTAGCTTTTTGCCGACGCCATTGGCGGAAAGGCTGCTTACCTTGGAATGGCCTATCGACACGAAGCTGCGGTATATGCTCACAGGGGGCGACAAGCTACACGATTACCCACCAGCAACCATGCCGTTTACACTTGTGAACCAATACGGCCCAACTGAAAATGCGGTTGTCGCCACTGCAGGTGTCGTTCCGACAGAAGCTACTCATGTTTTCGCACCATCAATCGGTCGTCCAATAGACAATGTGCAGGTATACGTCCTTGATGAAAAACGAAAACCTGTGCCGATTGGTGTAGCCGGAGAGCTCTATATTGCAGGAGACAGCTTGGCACGGGGTTATCTGAAGCGCCCCGATCTGACCAAAGAGCGGTTCGTAGCCAATCCATACTCACAAAAACCAGGAGCGCGCATGTACCGAACGGGAGACCTGGTTCGTTACCTGCCAGATGGAAACATAGATTTCATTGGCCGCGCTGACGATCAGGTGAGCATTCGAGGATTCCGGGTCGAACTGGGTGAAATTGAAACGGCTCTGTACACTCATCCGGCAGTAAAAGAAACCATCGCCCTCGTGCGAGAGGATACTCCGGGCGTAAAACGACTCGCTGCCTACGTTGTACTTGGAGAAAATCAAGAAATTCAAGCAAGTGACTTCCGTAGCTATCTGAAGGAAAAGCTGCCTGAGTACATGGTGCCAGCTGCATTTGTCATCATGGATAACCTGCCGCTGACCCCAAACGGTAAGGTAGACCGACAAGCATTGCCTGTACCTGATTTCTTACACAACGAAACAGAAGGCAGTTTTGCTGCGCCGACAACTGCTATAGAGGCTACGCTTGCAGATATATGGAAAAAAGTCCTAAGTATTGACAACGTTGGTATTTATGACAACTTTTTCGAGTTGGGTGGAGACTCCATCTTGAGTATCCAAATTGTTTCTCGAGCCAATCAGGCTGGAATTCGTTTGACACCGAAACAACTCCTGAGAAATCAAACCATCGCGGAACTGGCAAGTGTCGTGACAGAGATTGGCGGCTTACAAGCAGTAAAAATCCAAGCAGAACAAGGCATCGTGACGGGAGAGGTACCGCTCACGCCAATTCAATCGTGGTTCTTCACGACTGAACAACCGTCGATCCATCATTGGAACCAATCCTTGCTTTTGACGGTCCAACAACCTGTTGACCTGACTGTTCTAGCGCGTGTCATCGAGAGTCTGCTCACGCATCACGACGCATTACGTATGCGTTATATCCATACGGAGCAAGGCTGGACCCAACATATCGAGGGACTTCCTGAGACCATTCCATTCCGTAGTGTGGACCTGTCCGCTGTTCGCGAAGAAGAACAAGCCGATCGTCTGGAGCAAATCGCAAACGAGGTGCAATCTAGTCTACATGTAAGTGAGGGACCCGTTTTCCAAGCGGTGTACTTCCATCTTGGAGCGGACCAACCTGGTCGTCTGCTGATTGTTGCCCACCATCTGGTGATTGACGGTGTGTCCTGGCGCATTTTGCTAGAGGATCTGCAAACTGCTTACGAGCAATTGGTAAACGATCAACCGGTATCATTCCCAGCGAAAACGACTTCATTCAAGTCATGGGCAGAGCAATTGCAATCCTATGCGAATTCCGAAGCGATCGAGCCGGAAAAAGCGTTCTGGCTGGGTCAAAGTGATGAAGTGAGTCCACTTCCCATTGACCGTGCCTTCGAGCCAAGCCAAAACACAGATGCAACCTCCAAACAAGTCAGTCTTGCGCTTACTATCGAAGAAACTCGTGCGTTGCTGCAGGATACCCTTTCGCCTTACCGCCTGCAGATCAATGATGTATTGCTTACGGCTTTAACCAAAGTAATGAATCGGTGGACAGGTGAAAAAACAGTAGCTGTTCATCTGGAAGGGCACGGACGAGAGGAAATTATCGAAGGAGCAGACTTATCCCGTACGGTTGGCTGGTTTACGAGCATGTACCCGGTACAGCTTTCGATTGATCCGTCGAAGACATGGGGCGACGCTTTGAAAGCGGTCAAGGAACAGCTTCGTCTCATTCCAAAGAAAGGTGTAGGCTACGGCATCCTCCAATACCTGAGTCAGGATCAGGAGTTGAAAAAATGGCTAGGTGAAAAGACGAAGCCAGAAATCAGCTTCAACTACCTCGGACAGTTTGATCAGATCGTACAAGCCGAATCGAGATTTGGCATGGCACAAGAATCAAGAGGCTCCAATCTGGGGAAAGACACAAGACGCCAGCACCTGATTGATGTAAACAGTGTCATATCCGGCGAACAACTCCATGTCACATGGATCTATAGCGAAAACATTCACGAGGAAAGCACGATTCAAGAGCTTGCGTGCAACTATCTGGAAGCTTTGCGCGAGATCATGGCGCACTGCCAGTCCGAAGAAGCAGGCGGCTATACACCATCTGACTTCCCGCTAGCGCGAATGGATCAACGGGCTATCGACAAGCATCTGGGACAGGATCGCCTGATCGAGAACGTGTATCCACTCAGTCCATTGCAAGGTGGCATGCTGTTCCACTCCCTGTACGAACAAGAAGGGGGAGACTATATTGTTCACTTTGCCATGACGATGGAGGGCTTGCACGTCGATGCGTTTGAACAGGCGTGGCAAAAGGTAGTGGATCGTCATCCAATCTTGCGTACCTATTTTGTTTGGGAAGGTTCTGAGGCTCATCAGATTGTACGCAAACAAGTAAAAGCAACTGTAGAAAAAATCGACCTTCGTCATTTGACAACGGAGCAGCAAAAAACGGAGCTGGCCCACTACCTAGAAGCTGACCGCAGACGAAATTTCGAGATTGCGTCTCCACCACTCATGCGTTGGACGTTGTTCCACTTACGTGAGGGAGTTTATCGCTTCACTTGGAGCTTCCATCATGTACTGCTTGATGGTTGGAGCGTCCCGATTGTACTAAAAGACTGGTTTAGTGCTTATGTGTCCCTAGCAGAAAACAGAGAGGTTTCGTACAGCTACGTCCAACCATTCTCTGCGTATATCGATTGGGTACAGCGACAAGACTTGAGTGCTGCCGAACATTTTTGGCGTGAACAGCTAAAAGGCTTCCACGAGTCAACCCCATTAGCGATGAGTAACCACTCAGGCGTCCGGGAAAATACGCTGAAAGTGTACGAAGAGAAAGAAATTCGCTTATCAGCGGAAATGACTTCACGTTTGCAAGCCTTTGTCCGTACTCATCAGCTGACCTTGAATACGCTTGTCCAAGGAGCATGGGCTCTCATACTGAGCCGATACAGCGCAACGGATGATGTCGTCTTCGGTGCAACCGTTTCCGGTCGTCCGGCTGATCTGCCTACCGTAGAGGGCATGGTAGGTCTCTTCATCAACACCCTGCCGATTCGTGTTTTTATAGATGCGAACAAATCGGTGCGGGAATGGCTACGCGAGATTCAAGAACATCAAGTGGAGCTTCGTCAGTTTGAGTACACGCCGTTGGTTGACATCCAAGGCTGGAGTGAAATAGCTCGTAATGCTGCCCTGTTCGAGAGCATCTTCATTTTTGAGAACTACCCGATTGGTGAATCGGTAAAAGATGAACACAATCAGCTGCAATTATCTGATGTGGAGACGATGGAACAAACGAATTATCCAATTACCGTCGTCTGCGGTCCGGGTAAAGAGTTCATCCTTAAGATCAAATACGACCAAAGCAGATTCGCGTCTGAAAATATCGAACGAGTTCTGCACCAGATGTCTCACTTGCTCGAATCCATGATGGCTAAGCCTGAACAGTGCTTGGCAGAGGTGTCGATGATCAGTGAAAGCGAGCTCCAGCAAGTAGTAGTCGAATGGAATGACACGCGCGTAGATTATCCGACCCAGCTATGCATACATCAGGCATTTGAGAAACAAGTGGAAAAGACCCCTGATGCGATTGCACTCGTTTACAAGAAGAAGGAGCTGACCTATGCCGAGCTGAACAACCGTGCAAACCAGCTGGCACACAGGTTGATTGCATCGGGAGT
Organism: Brevibacillus sp. AF8; assembly: GCF_021270385.1. Lineage (NCBI taxonomy): Bacteria > Bacillati > Bacillota > Bacilli > Caryophanales > Paenibacillaceae > Brevibacillus > Brevibacillus sp. AF8. The sequence goes on from NZ_JAGQDN010000001.1 coordinate 262,199, forward strand.
ACAACCGGACAAGCTAGTTGGCATTTGCGTCGAGCGTTCTTTCGAGATGATCATCGCTTTCCTCGGTGTAATGAAAGCAGGGGCAGCTTATGTGCCAATTGATCCGGCGCATCCGCAAGATCGCATTGCCTACATGATCGAAGATTCGCAGGCGAACATTTTGTTGACGCAAGTATCGCTGAAAGACATGCTACCAGTTCCTTCTAAACAGATCATTTGCCTCGATAGCGATGAACTGGCAGAAGAACCTACCACAAACGTGGATAGCAGCGTCCATGAGCATCATCTCGCGTACGTCATCTATACTTCTGGATCAACCGGTTTGCCAAAAGGGGTAATGGTCGAGCACCACTCCGTTATCAATTTGACACATGCCCTGATCCATTCGTTCCAAATCGATGCGACGAGCCGGGTTTTGCAATTCACATCCTTTAGCTTTGATGTTTCAGTCTCCGAGATCGCTATGACCCTGCTCGCTGGTGCCACGCTCGTCTTGGAGGATCGCGAATTACTTTTACCTGGTCCGGAGTTGATCCAAGTCCTGCAGGAACAACGCATCACGACCGTGACAATGGCTTCCTCTGTAGCATCGGCATTGCCACAAGCGGATTTGCCAGACCTGAAGACTCTGATTGTCGGCGGGGAAGCGTTAAGCCGAGAGCTTGTTGCTCGTCACGCCAAGGATCGCCAGCTCTTTAACTGCTATGGACCAACAGAAACAACTGTCACCGCTACTCTCGTACGTTGTGAGAATAACGGCCAAATTCCATCAATCGGCCGACCCATCGCCAATGTGGAAGTGTATGTACTGGATGCATACCTGCAACCTGTGGCAATAGGCGTACCAGGCGAGTTGTACATCGGCGGAAAAGGAATAGCCAGAGGGTACTGGAATCGTCCTGAGCTTACGAAAGAACGCTTTATCAATCATCCGTTCGGTAAGGAAGGAGAACGCCTCTATCAGACTGGCGACCTGGTTCGCTATACGGAAGACGGACAGATCGAATTCCTCGGACGAATCGACGACCAAGTCAAAATTCGCGGTTATCGAATCGAGCTGGGCGAAATCGAAAATAGACTCAGGCAACATCCGGCTGTTCAGAATGTCGTCGTTATCGCGCGTGAGGATCGAAAAGGAGACAAGCGTTTGGCCGCTTATCTCGTTGCAGCAAACGAACAACAACCGAGTGATGCTGAGCTTATCCACTACCTGAAAGAGACCCTACCGGAATACATGGTTCCAGCAGGTTATGTATGGATGCCAGAGATTCCACTCACGGTCAACGGGAAAGTAAATCGCCGTGCCCTTCCAGCACCGGATTGGGGACAGGGGGAAACAGAAAAGGAATATGTGGCACCGCGTACTCCAACAGAGGAAATCGTTGCCCATATTTGGTCGCAGGTTCTTTCCGTTGAGGGAATTGGAATCCACGATGACTTCTTTCAACTGGGTGGACATTCACTCTTGGCTACCCAGACCGTTTCCCGCCTGAAAGAAACATTTGGTGTGGAAGTACCACTCCGTGCCTTGTTCGATAATCCTAGCGTGGCACAAATGAGCGAAAAAGTAACCGGACTACTGGAAGCCAAATCGAATGTTGCCAGCATTCCACTCGTACCCGTTTCTCGCGACCAGCATCTACCGCTCTCCTTTGCCCAGCAACGCTTGTGGTTCTTGGATCGCTTAATGCCGGACAGCGCCTTGTACAACATCCCGTCTGCCATGCGGATGCAAGGACACCTCAACATTCATGCATGGGAACGCAGTCTGCAGATGATCATCGAGCGGCACGAGAGCTTGCGAACAACCTTCACTGACATCAACGGGGAAGCGATACAGGTCATTCACCCAGAAATCGCGTGGAGCCTGGGCAAGATTGATTTGCGTGATCTACCAGAAGAAGAGCGTGACACCGAGGTACACCGCCTGGAGAGAGAAGAGGCAACCAAACCATTTGACCTACGTACAGGACCGTTACTGCGGGCAACGATCATCCAGATCGGCGAAGAGAAATTCGTCTTCCTGCTAAATTTGCACCATATCGTATCTGACGGCTGGTCGATGAACATTTTCATAAGAGAGCTGGTTGCGATTTATGAAGCGCTTTGCAAGGAAGAAACGCCGCAACTCACCGACATGCCACTCCAATATGCAGACTTTGCAGCTTGGCAGCGTGAGTGGTTACAAGGAGAGGCGCTGGAGCAACAACTCGCATACTGGAAAGCAAAACTGAGTGGCAGTGAGCCGCTATTGGCCTTACCAACAGACCGTCCGCGTCCACCTGTACAGACATACAATGGAGCCTTATACACGACGAGTTTCCCGACCGAGCTTGTGGAAAAATTACACGCGCTCAGCCGACAAGAAGGCGCCACGCTCTTTATGACCTTGCTCGCAGCATTCCAAATCCTGCTTCATCGCTACAGCGGGCAAGACGACATTATCGTCGGAAGTCCGGTTGCTGGACGCAATAGACAAGAAACGGAGTCATTAATTGGCTTCTTCATCAACACGCTGGCGATGAGAACCGATATGTCTGGCGCTCCAACCTTCCGTGAACTACTTGCAAGAGTGCGCGAGTCAGCACTGGAAGCATATACCCATCAAGACCTGCCCTTTGAAAAGTTAATAGATGAGCTGGAGCTGGAACGTAGTCTAAGCTATTCGCCGCTCTACCAAGTCATGTTCGCTCTGCAAAACTTTGAAATGAAGACGCATGAGCTTGAAGGCATTCAGATTGCTCCGTTTGAAAGCAAGAGCCAAGAAGTGATGTCAAAATACGACATCAGCTTGACGATGGCAGAAACGCCAAACGGCCTGATCGCTACGTTTGATTACAATACCGATTTGTTCGACCAAACAACGATGGAGCGAATGGTGAACCATTTCCATCATGTACTGGAGGGAATCGTCGCCCAACCAGATCGATCGATCATGGCGCTACCATTGCTTCGTCCGGATGAACGTGAACAGCTTATACTTGCGTGGAACAACACAGTTGCCAATTACACGTATGAGAAGACAGTACACGAGCTAGTTGCCGAAATGACAAGGAACATGCCTAATCAACTGGCAGTCGTCTCCAGCGAAGGCTCGCTCACCTACGCAGAACTGGATTCGAAAGCGAATCAGCTGGCGAACTACTTGCATCAACAAGGGGTTACGCCAGAGACACTCGTTGGTATTTGCGTGGAACGCTCTCTCGAGATGCTGATCGGCCAATTAGGGATTCTCAAAGCAGGCGGCGCGTTTGTTCCGATGGATCCATCTTATCCAAAGGAGCGCCTTGCCTTCATGATGGATGACACGAACATGCCGATCGTATTAACCCAGGAACGCTTGCTTGAAGCATTGCCAACAGGTGATGCAACGTTTATTTGTCTCGATATCGATTGGGATTTGATTGCCAGTGAGAGCACGGAATCACCCGAAATTACGACGACAACGAACAATCTCGCTTATGTCATTTACACTTCTGGTTCTACCGGAACACCAAAAGGCGTGGAAATCGAGCAACGTGCTCTGTTGAATCTCATCTATTGGCACCAGCACGCTTACAACGTCACGCCAGAAGATAGGGCATCACAAATCGCCGGAACGGCCTTCGATGCCGCTGTCTGGGAAATTTGGCCGTATCTGACGGCTGGAGCCACCCTGTATCTGCCACAAGAAGAGATTCGTCTCGTACCGGAAAAACTGCGTGATTGGCTCGTCGACTCAGGAATCACGATCAGCTTCTTGCCAACACCATTAGCAGAGAGCTTGATGTCTATTGAATGGCCGGCCGATACTGGTTTGCGCTACATGCTGACAGGCGGTGACAAACTGCATCACTATCCATCGGCTCATCTGCCATTTACATTGGTGAATCAGTATGGACCAACGGAAAATGCCGTGGTAGCTACAGCAGGCATCGTTCCTGTACAAGCTGGTCAGATAGCCGCACCCACAATCGGACGCCCAATCGACAATGTGCAAGTATACGTTCTTGATGCAAAACTGCAACCTGTGCCGATCGGTGTTGCAGGCGAACTGTACATCGCAGGGAACAGCTTGGGGCGCGGGTATCTAAAACGTCCTGATCTGACACAAGAACGCTTCGTCGAAAATCCGTTTGCGCACATTCGAGGGGCAAAAATGTACCGCACAGGAGACCTTGTCCGCTACTTGCCGGACGGCAACATCGAGTTTATCGGTCGTGCCGACGATCAGGTGAGTATCCGTGGTTTCCGTGTCGAGCTGGGCGAGATTGAAACCGCCCTGTACACGCACCCTTCTGTCAAAGAAACAATCGTCCTTGCCCGCGAAGATATGCCAGGTGTCAAACGACTGGCCGCGTATGTCGTGCTTGAAGAAGGGGTAGAGGACCAAGCAGGCAACTTTGACAGCTACCTCAAAGAAATACTGCCGGAGTACATGGTGCCAGCTGCATTCGTCATCATGGATGCTCTGCCACTCACTCCAAATGGCAAAGTAGACCGTCGTGCATTACCTGTACCGGAGTACAAAGTAAGTAATGGAGAATTCGTTGCTCCGGAGACGTTCGCCGAGAGAGTATTGGCCGAAATATGGAAAAAGGTTCTAGGCGTAGAGCAAGTCGGAATTCACGATAACTTCTTCGAACTCGGTGGTGATTCGATTCTAAGCATTCAGATCGTGGCCCGTGCAGCACAATCTGGAATTCGCTTGTCACCGAAGCTCTTGTTCGAAAATCAGTCGATTGCCGAGTTGACACAAGCGATTGGGGAGTCGGTTAACATTTTCGCCGAGCAAGGCATCGTCACAGGGGAAGTACCACTTCTGCCGATTCAGCGCTGGTTCTTCGAGCAAAAATTGGCAGATCGCAACCACTGGAACCAATCTGTACTTTTAACGGTCAAACCGATCGATCCGGAAATTTTGAGACAAGCTTTTTATCACTTGCTCGGTCATCATGATGCCCTCCGCCTCCGTTTCTACCATCAGGATGGAAAATGGAAGCAAATCAACGAGGACTGGACAGATATCATTCCATTTACCGTAGAGGAATTGGGTCATTTGCCGCATGAAGAGCAAGTGAAGCGAATCGGGGAAATCTCTGAGGAAGCTCAGGCTAGCTTGCATCTCTCGGAAGGTCCGTTGCTCCGTGCCGTCTACTTTGATTTGGGCAGTGAACAGGAAGGCCGCTTGCTAATCGTCATTCACCACTTGGCAGTCGATGGTGTGTCTTGGCGCATCATCACGGAAGACTTGAATAAGGCAAGCATCCAGCTGCTACAAGGCAAGCAGGTGCAGCTGCCGCCAAAAACCAGCTCGTACAAGTATTGGGCTGAAAAATTGACGGAGTACGCCCAATCGGACAGCCTGCGAGAGGAAGCAGATTATTGGTTAAGCAGCCTCGATACAGAAGTAAACGCTCTGCCAAAAGATTATGAGAACGGAAAGAACCGCGAGCTTACTGCAAAGATGGTTTCTGTTGCACTTACGCAGGAAGAAACCAAAGTGCTTTTACAGGATCTGCCTTCGATCTACCAAACGCAGATCAATGATGTCTTGCTCACTGCATTGGCAGAAGCCATTTTCGTCTGGACTGGAAATCAAACCTCCCTCGTCCATTTGGAAGGGCACGGACGTGAAGAGCTTTTTGACGATGTCGATCTATCGCGTACCTTGGGATGGTTCACGAGCATGTATACCATCCTCTTGGATACGAGGGGAACTACCTCTCTCAAAGAAGCGCTACAAACGACCAAAGAACAGCTGCGTAGCATTCCGAACAAGGGGATCGGCTATGGAATTCTCCGTTACCTGAACGAGGAAACGACTGAAACGTTCAAGTCTTTGCCAAAAGCAGAGATTAGCTTCAACTACCTCGGTCAGCTTGATCAGACAGCCGATGACACAGAATCCTTGTTTGGCTTTGCAAACGAAGCAAGAGGCGACAACTTCAACCGCAACTCGGAACGTCAGCACCTGCTGGATTTCGGTAGCTCTGTCGTTGGGGGACAATTGATTGTAACGATCGCCTTCAGTGAAGAGATTTATCGCAAAGAAACCGTCAAAGATTTAGTTGATTACTATGTAAGCGCGCTACGACAATTGATCGAGCTAGGTCAGACGGAGACGACCTCAACACCAACAACAAGTGATCTGTCCGAATTCGGTTGGGATGATGAAGAGATTGCCGACTTACTTGATCTCATCCAAGACAAGTAATGAATACAAACTGCATAGAGGCGTCAACCACGGCGCCTCTATGGCAAATTTTTTATGGGAGTGGGCAGGAGAAGATGAATAACATTGAAACGTATTATCCCGTTACTCCTTTGCAGCAAGGTCTCATTTTCCACAGCTTGTTGGAACCAGAGTCCGGAGCCTATATCGTACAGATGGGGTTGAAGCTGCAAGGTCCCTTGAACATTCCGTTATTCGAACAGGCATGGCAATGCCTCGTAGACAGACATGCTATTTTTCGCACCAGGTTTATTGGCGGTAAAGTAAAAGAATACGTCCAGGTTGTCTTAAAAGAGCTGAAGGTTTCCCTGGTGGAACATGACATTATTCATCTTTCCTCCTCCGAGCAAGAATCGTTTCTTCATACCTTTGCCAAAGATGATCGCAAACGTGGTTTCAATATCGAAGAAGCGCCGTTGATGAGATTAAATCTGTTCCGGTTGAGTAGTAATACCTTTCATTTTTCGTGGACTTTGCACCACGTGCTAATAGACGGATGGAGTATGCCGCTCGTCTTCGGGGAAGTGTTTGCGGCGTACAACATGCTGTGCAAAGGGCAGCCTGTACAACTTCCTCCGGTTAAATCTTACCGTGACTACATCGTCTGGCTGAAAAAGCAGGACTTGAAGCAAGCGGAGGCGTTTTGGCGCACGTATCTACAAGGCTTCACGGAAACCACGCCACTTTCATTCGGTCGAGCGTATAAAAATCCGTACCTTGACCAGAAAAATTATCGGGAGCTAGATCTGACCGTTTCCGAGGCAATCTCCAAATCATTACAGACATTGGCTCGTCAACATCGCCTGACGGTCAACACGGTTGTGCAAGGCGCATGGGCACTGCTGTTGAATCGCTACAGTGGGCAAGACGACATTATTTTCGGCGCCACAGTATCCGGACGTCCTGCCGATTTGCCTGGGGTCGAGACAATGATTGGTCTGTTTATTAATACACTTCCTGTCCGCGTGCAGGTAAGAGCGGAGGAGAGCGTAATCAATTGGCTCAAATCTCTGCAACAACAGCAAGCCGACTTCCGCCAGTACGAATATACCCCACTCGTGGAAATTCAGGGCTGGAGCGATTTGCCACGTGGACAATCTCTGTTTGAGAGCATTCTCGTCTTTGAAAATACTCCTGTCGGTAATGCTAGCGGCGGTAGTGGAGAGAGTGAGCTTTCGATCATAGGTGTACATTCCGAGGAGCAAACCAATTATCCATTTACCTTGGTTGCGGCGTCAGGCAAAACAATCGACATCAAGGTCAAATTTGATGAAAGCCAGTTTGAGCAATCATCTATAGAGCGAGTTCTCGATCAGCTTCATTCGCTCCTGATCTCTATCGCTACAAACGCCAAGCAACGGATAGCCGATCTTTCGATGATCAGCGAAAACGAACGTGAACAGGTTCTCGTTCAGTGGAACCAGACAACGGTGGAATATCCGAGCGGCCTGTGCGTTCATCAGGCGTTTGAACAACAAGTGGAAAAATCACCAGATGCGATTGCCGTTACCTATAAAAACGTGGAGCTCACCTACAGGGAACTAAACGAGCGGGCAAACCAACTGGCCCATCAGCTCGTAAGCAAAGGGGTAAAACCGGATACACTCGTCGGCATATGCGTGCATCGTTCCCCTGAGATGATCATCGGCATACTCGGCATTTTAAAATCGGGAGCTGCCTACGTACCGATTGACCCGGCTTACCCGCAAGAACGCATCGCCTATATGATCGAGGATTCTCAAACAAATGTGTTGCTGACCCAGCAGTCTCTCATGGACATCTTGCCAGCAACACAGGCGAATGTCATTTGTTTAGCCAGCAATCCGTTAACGAATGAACCTGGTGCCAACATTGCTTGCAAGGTCACAGAACATAATCTTGCCTACGTCATTTATACGTCTGGTTCAACTGGGCAGCCAAAAGGGGTAATGGTAGAGCACCACAGTGTGATAAACATGGCCCATGCCTTGATCGATGCGTTTGATATTCAGCCAGCCAGTCGCGTTCTGCAATTTACCTCGTTTAGCTTCGACGTATCGGTGTCTGAGATTGTGATGGCCTTACTCGCTGGTGCGACGCTAGTCATCGAGGATCGAGAGTCCCTTTTGCCAGGCCCTGAATTGATCCAAGTTTTGCAAGAACAACGCATTACCACCGTATCCATGGTTTCTTCGGTACTGGCAGCATTGCCTGAAGCTCACCTGCCTGATCTACGAACCTTGATTGTAGGCGGAGAAGCTCCGAGCCGAGAACTTGTGGCACGCTATGCAGCGAATCGGCAGTTCTTCAACTGCTACGGTCCAACGGAAGCAACCGTATGCTCCACTATGATGCGTTGCGAAGCTGGAATGAGCAATCCGCCTATCGGTCGGCCAATTGCCAACGCGACGCTGTACGTTTTGGATGCAAATAGGCAGCCTGTGCCTATCGGCGTACCAGGTGAACTGTATATCGGAGGAAAAGGCTTGGCTCGCGGCTACTGGAATCGTCCAGAACAAACAGCAGAGCGCTTTATCAAGCATCCGTTCGGCAAAGAAGGAGAGCTACTCTATCGGACGGGCGACCTGGTTCGCTATCTGGAGGACGGCAACCTCGAATTTCTTGGACGTATGGATGATCAAGTCAAAATTCGCGGTTACCGCATTGAATTGGGTGAGATTGAAAATTCGCTCAGACAGCATCCTGCCGTCCATGAAGCTGTGGTCATCGTCCGGGAAGAAAAAGCGGGGGGCAAACGCTTGGCTGCTTATCTGGTAGCAACGGGAGACATGCCAACCGCGGAGGAGCTCGTTCTTTTCCTGAAAGAATCGTTGCCTGAATACATGATACCAGCAGGCTTTGTATGGCTGGAGACGATTCCGCTTACGGTTAATGGAAAAGTAGACCGACGGGCACTACCGGTACCAGATTGGGGACAACTTTCCACGCAGCGTAATTACGTTGCCCCCCGTACTCCTACAGAGGAGCTAGTGGCCAACATCTGGTCGCAGGTTCTCTCGGTAGAACGAGTCGGTAGCTACGACGATTTCTTTGAGCTTGGTGGCCATTCTCTTTTGGCTACGCAAACCATTTCTCGCTTAAAAGAAGCGTTTAACGTAGATTTACCGCTCCGTGCTTTATTTGAATATTCGACAGTCAACCGACTCAGTGAATGGATTGTATCCATGAACGAGGACAAATCTGGACTCTCTAGTATTCCGCTCGTACCCGTTTCACGTGATCGACATTTGCCGCTTTCGTTTGCACAGCAGCGCTTATGGTTCTTTGACCGCTTGATGCCAAACAGTTCGCTCTACAACATTCCAACTGCCGTTCGTTTGCAAGGAGAGCTAAACATTGAAGCGCTCGAGCAAAGTTTGCAGATGATTATCTGCCGTCACGAGAGCTTGCGTACAACGTTCTCCGACATCAACGGGGAAGCCGTTGCGGTGATTCATCCAGAGATGGATTGGAAACTGAACAAAATGGATATACGCGAGCTGCCAGATGATAGACGAGATGACGAAGGACAACGCTTGACCAAAGAAGATGCGAACAAGCCGTTTGACCTCGTCACAGGACCGCTCATGCGTGCGACGATTATTCAAACAGGAGAGCAGGATTTCATCTTCCTGCTGAATGTACACCACATCATCGCCGATGGTTGGTCAGCGGGTGTTTTGCTCAGCGAATTATTTACCTGCTATCAGGCATTTAGCAAATCAGAAGTACCGCAACTTACCAACCTGCCTATACAATACGCAGATTATGCGGCATGGCAGCGCGAATGGCTTACAGGAGATGTATTGGAAAAACAACTGTCCTACTGGCGTGCAAAGCTGGGTGGAGCAGAACCGCTTCTCGTATTGCCGACAGATCGTCCCCGTCCTGCTGTTCAGTCCTATGAAGGAAGCAGCATCACACTGATGTATGACAAAGAATTGATGACGAATCTGCATTCTTTGAGCAAGCGCGAAGGTACGACGTTGTTTATGACGTTGCTCGCCGCATTCCAAGTATTTCTGTATCGATATACAGGACAAGACGACATTCTCGTCGGTACTCCTGTAGCAGGACGCAGTCACCAAGAGACAGAAGGATTAATTGGATTTTTCATCAACACATTGGCGATGCGAACAGATTTGTCAGGCGAGCCTAGCTTCAGAGAGGTACTTAGCCGTGTACGGGAAACAGCCTTGGGAGCCTATTCCCATCAAGATCTACCCTTTGAAAAGCTTGTAGACGAGCTGCAATTAGAGCGCAGTCTCAGTTACTCGCCTTTGTTCCAAGTGATGTTCGTTCTGCAAAATATTCCAGTTCAGGTAGAAGCGCTTGACGGGATTCGCATTTTGCCACCAAAAGGGAATCAACAGGTAGAAACAACCAAGTTTGATCTCACCTTGACGATGGCAGAGACGGCAGAAGGTCTGTCCGCTACATTCGAGTACAACACATCTCTATTTAACCAGAACACAGTAGAACGAATGATCGAACACTTTACTCAGCTGCTCAAGGCCGTTGCTGCCAACACAAACCAGGCGATCACCGCTACACAACTGATGGGAGAAACGGAGCAGCAGCAGGTCGTAACAGAATGGAACAACACCGCAATGGCCTACTCCAAGGATCATTGCGTACATGAACTGGTGGATCAGGTCGCTCATGAAATGCCCAACCAGCTGGCTGTTTTCACACGGGACCAATCCATTACGTATGCGGAACTGAATGCCAAAGCGAATCAACTCGCGCATTATCTGCAAAAACAGGGAATCGGTCAGGAAAATCTGGTAGGGATCTGCGTTGAGCGCTCGATTGAGATGCTGATCGGTCAATTGGCTATCATGAAAGCTGGCGGTGCCTACGTACCAATGGACCCCGCGTATCCCAAGGATCGTCTCGCCTTCATGATGCAGGATGCAGGTATGTCGATTGTGCTTACACAAGCCAGCCTCGCAGAAAAACTCCCTGCGGGTACGAGCCAATTGATTTGCCTGGACACAGACTGGGAGTCGATCGCTCAGGAAAGTACGATGACTCCAATGAACTTGACTACGACGAACCAGCTTGCTTACGTCATCTACACATCTGGTTCGACAGGCACGCCAAAAGGGGTTGAGATCGAGCACGCGGCTCTTCTCAATTTAATTTCCTGGCATCAACGCGTATATCATGTCACGTCTGAAGATCGCGCATCACAGATCTCCGGGACGGCATTTGACGCATCTGTTTGGGAAATTTGGCCTTATTTAACAAAAGGAGCCACGCTTTATTTACCAGAAGAGGAAATCCGTCTCATACCGGAAAAACTGCGTGATTGGCTCATCCATTCTGAGATCACCATCAGCTTTTTGCCGACGCCTTTAACAGAGAGCTTGTTGGCGCTGGATTGGCCGAGCCATACCAAGCTTCGTTACATGCTGACAGGAGGAGACAAGCTCCATCACTATCCGAGTTCGAACCTGCCGTTTATCCTGGTGAACCAATACGGTCCAACCGAAAACGCAGTCGTTGCAACAGCTGGTATCGTTCCGGTAGCGACAGGACAAAGCATTGCACCATCCATTGGACGTCCGATTGACAACGTGCAAGTCTATATTCTCGATGCGCGTATGCAGCCTGTACCCGTAGGTGTCACGGGTGAGCTATACATTGGTGGAAGTTCCTTGGCCCGCGGCTACCTGAATCGTCCCGAACTGACACAAGAGCGCTTTGTCACTCATCCTTTTAGTGAAAGAGAAGGAGCACGTCTCTACCGTACAGGGGATCTGGTGCGCTACCTGGAGGACGGCAACATTGAGTTCATCGGTCGTGCAGATGATCAGACGAGTATTCGCGGATTCCGCGTTGAACTGGGGGAAGTAGAAACAGCCATTCTCGCTCACCCTGCGGTAAAAGAAGCAGTGGTCACTGTTTGCACGGACCATCAAGGGACGAAGCGTCTTGCTGCGTACCTGGTTGTAGAAGAGGACACGGAGATTACCACAAGTGACATCCGCAAAGCGCTAAAGGAAGTACTGCCTGATTACATGGTTCCTGCATTTTTCATCCCGTTAGGATATCTGCCGCTCACACCAAACGGAAAGGTAGACCGTAAAAATTTGCCTGCACCTGACTTCAATCGTCCTGAGCTGGAAGGAAAATTTGTCTCCCCAACAACGCAAAAGGAGCAACAGCTTGCCGCGATATGGAAAGATGTGCTCGGTATTGACCAAATTGGCATACACGATAATTTCTTCGAGCTGGGCGGTGATTCGATTCTCAGTATCCAGATCGTGTCACGTGCCAATCAATCAGGTCTAAGGCTCACTCCGAAGCAATTATTCGAGTACCAAACCATCGCTGAATTAGCAGAGGTCGTTGAGGAAAAAGAAGCGATCCTTGCTGAACAAGGTCCGATTATCGGCGAATTGCCGCTCTTGCCGATTCAGAAGTGGTTCTTCCAGCTTCCGCTGAAGAACAGACATCACTGGAATCAATCCGTACTGCTCTCCATCCAGCCAGGTATTGATCAGGAAGCACTGAAACAAGCGGTAGGGCATTTACTCAATCAGCACGATGCTTTACGTATGCGTTATATACAGACAGAGTTTGGCTGGAAGCAAGAGATGGAAGCGCCTAGTGATACGATTCCATTCCGGATGGAAGATCTGTCCCACCTTACACCAGATGAGCAATGCAAGGCCATCGAAAAGATTGCAGATGAGACGCAGGCAAGTCTGAATTTGTTTGAAGGACATGTGGTTCAGTCCATTTATTTTGATTTGGGTCAAGACCAACCTAATCGTCTGTTGATTGTCGCACATCACTTGGTCATTGACGGGGTATCGTGGCGCATCATTCTCGAGGACTTGCAAAACGCCTACCAACAAATTGTCGCAGGGCAAGCGGTGAAACTACCAGCGAAAACGACCTCCTACAAAGAATGGGCGGAAGAACTGGAGCGCTATGCGAATTCAGATGCTTTGGAAAACGAAACAAAGTACTGGATGAGCAAATCCTCCGTCGATTCAGCACAACTACCTGTGGATATGACAGATGAAGGGGAGAATACAGAAGCAACGACAAAGTCCGTCAGCGCTACATTAACCAGCGAAGAAACCAAAGCACTACTGCAAAACGTACCGCAGGCATACCGCACCCAGATCAATGACGTCCTGCTAACCGCTTTGGCAAAGTCGCTTACTCGATGGACGGGTAATCGATCTGTCTTCGTAAACGTAGAAGGGCATGGTCGTGAAGAATTGTCAGAGAGAATTGATCTGTCCCGTACGATCGGCTGGTTCACCAGCATGTATCCAGTGCACCTTCAATGGGACGAAACATTCTCCGTAGGAAAAGCACTTTTGACGACCAAAGAAGAACTGCGTGCGATCCCGAACAAAGGGCTTGGTTATGGCGTTCTTCGTTACCTCCATGCGGATCAGCATATTGTCGATGAAATTTCCCGCATTCAAGCACAAGTGCTGTTCAACTATATGGGCAAAATCGATCAGATTGTCGATGGCGACTCCTTATTTGGCTGGGCACCTGAGTCCAGCGGTTCCAACCTTAGCCCGGACGCCGGGCGACACCATTTGATCGACGTAAATAGTGTCGTTGCAGGAGAACAACTGCATGTGACGTGGCGATACAGTGAGAAGATTCATCTGGAGAGTACGATAACAGCAGTCGCGAAGGATTTTATGGATGCGCTTCGTGAGATTATTGCCCATTGCGCGACAGAGGAAGCTGGCGGTTACTCCCCATCTGATTTTCCGCTGGCTGAATTGGATCAGAAGAGCATCGACAAACACATCGGTTCTGACCGATATATCGAGGATGTCTATACACTTTCTCCGCTCCAGCAGGGGATGCTGTTCCACTCCCTGTATGCGAGTGACAGCGGGGATTACGTCGTCCAATTTGCGATTGATTTCAAGAACCTGAATGTGCCGGTATTCGAGCAAGCATGGCAAAAAGTGATGGACCGTCATAGCATTCTAAGAACTCACTTTGTCTGGGATGGTTTGAATCAAGCACACCAAATTGTCCGCAAAGAGGTAAACGTATCTCTTTGTCAGGAAGATTGGCGTCATCTGCATACGGATGTACAGGATGAGATGTTTACCGCCTTTCTGGAGGAAGACCGTAGACGAAGCTTCGATATTACACATGTACCTTTGTCACGATGGGTTGTCTTCCGAACAGGAGAAGATAGCTATCGCTTCGTATGGAGCTTCCATCACGTTCTCCTTGATGGTTGGAGTGTTCCTTTGGTACTGAACGAACTGTTTGCCTATTATGCATCGATCAGCGAAGGCCAAGAGGTTAAGCTTGGACATCCTCAGCCGTTTTCCCAGTACATTGCTTGGTTGAAACGTCAGGATATGCAGGAGGCCAAACGCTTCTGGGTAAACCAACTAAAAGGCTTCCACGAACCAACCAGCTTGGGTATGAGCAAAGCAGTAGTCACTGCGGGACCGAAGCAATACGAAGAGAAGAGCGTCCTTCTATCAGAAGAAACGAGCGAGCACTTGCAAAAATTCGTACGCGAACACCAGTTAACGCTCAATACTTTGGTACAAGCGGCGTGGGGCTGGATTCTCGGAAGCTACAGCGGGGAAGAGGAAGTCATTTTTGGTGCGACAGGTTCAGGTCGACCGGCAGACCTCTCCAATGTTGAGACGATCGTAGGTTCCTTCATTAATACCTTACCTGTCCGGATATCCTTGCAGACGAACGCGACCGTGCTAGAGTGGCTGAGAGACTTGCAGCACAGACAGTTGGAGATACGCCAATATGAATACACTCCGCTGTTCGACATTCAAGGATGGAGCGAACTGCCGCGTGGATCTGCCTTGTTTGAATCGATACTCGTATTTGAGAATTATCCGGCTGTACAAGCAACAGGGCAAGAAACAGAAGAGTCCAGTTCAGCTTCGTCCAGTGTTTCTTTGGAAATTCACGACGTAGCAGCAGTCGAACAGACGAATTATCCTCTTACCTTGGTGGCAGCACCAGGCAAGCAAGTGGCCATCAAACTCAAGTATGAGCAAAACCGTTTTGATGACGCGATGATCGACCGGGTCTTGAACCAAATTACCCAGCTCTTGGTCACTATGAGCAAGTCTCCGGAGATACATCTCGGTGACATGACATTGATAGACGATGTCGAGCGCGAGCAGGTACTCATCGATTGGAATCGCACGGAGAAAGAGTATCCACGCGAACTTTGCATTCATCAGGCATTTGAACAACAAGTCGCGAAAACTCCTGAAAATATTGCACTTGAGTATAAACAACAAGCCATGACTTATGCGGATCTGAACCAAAGAGCCAACCAGTTAGCACATCTGCTTCTCGCTCAAGGCGTGCAGCCTGATACGACTGTTGCGATCTGCGTGGAGCGCTCCATGGAAATGATCATTGGCATTCTTGGTGTATTAAAAGCGGGAGCAGCTTATGTGCCGGTTGATCCAGCTCATCCCGAAGAAAGAATGGCTTTCATCCTGGAAGATTCACAAGCAACTGTCGTCCTGACACAAGCGAAACTTGCAGAGCCATTCACAAAAACGAAAGCGAACGTCATCTGCCTGGATGAAGGACTGTTCTACGAGCAGATGTCCGTAGAAAACGCACAAAGCGATGTCGTATCAACCAATCTTGCCTATGTTATCTACACATCTGGCACCACGGGATTGCCGAAAGGGGTAGCCGTTGAGCATCGAAGTGTGATGAATATGGTGCAGGCTTACCTGAATTACTTCGAAATAAACGAATCCAGCCGTGTCCTGCAATTTACGTCATTTGGCTTCGACGTTTCCATTTCCGAGATTCTTCAGGCGCTGCTCTCTGGAGGAACGTTAGTCATCGAAGATCGTGAGTCTCTGTTACCAGGACCAGACCTCGTTCGCACCCTTCGTGAACGTCGCATCACCAAGGTATCGATGGCATCTTCGGTACTCGCGTCACTACCTGTTGAAGAGTACCCGGATCTGGTCTGCCTTGAGGTCGGAGGAGACGCATGCAGCCGTGAACTGGTTGCCCACTATGCAAAAGGACGAAAATTTTATAACTGCTACGGACCGACGGAAGCAACAGTTGGTACGGTCATCGCTCGATTAACGGATGCTGACCAAGCCCCAACGATTGGGCGTCCATTCCCGAATACCAAGCTGTACGTGTTAGATCGAAATCTACAACCAGTCCCTATCGGTGTTCCGGGCGAACTGTACATTGGTGGCGAGAGTCTTTCGCGTGGTTATTGGAATCGTCCAGAGCTTACAGCAGAGCGTTTTATCCCGAATCCATTCGGTCAACCGGGAGAACGACTCTATCGAACAGGCGACCTCGTTCGTTATCTGCCAGATGGCAACGTGGATTACATCGGTCGTGTCGACGATCAGGTGAAAATCCGCGGATTCCGTATCGAGTTAGGCGAAATTGCAGAGGCATTGAGACAGCATGAAGCAATCAAAGAAGCAGTCGTTATTGCGCGAGAAGCAAGACCTGGTGACAAACGATTGGTAGCCTATTTGACTAATGCTTTGGAGCAGGAGACGTCGATAGACGAAATCAAGCTCTGGCTCAAAGAGAAACTTCCCGAGTACATGATCCCGTCCTATTTCATGTGGCTTCCGGAAATTCGACTGACGGTCAACGGAAAAATAGACCGCAAAGCATTACCTGCGCCAGATTGGGGCCAGCTAACAGCCGTATATGTCGCTCCACGTACCCCCGTGGAAGAAATGGTCACCAACGTCTTTTCTGAAATTCTTTCCGTCGAGAAAGTTGGCGTCCATGACAACTTTTTCGAATTAGGTGGACACTCCCTGCTCGCAACGCAGACCGTTTCTCGCTTGCGGGAAATCTTTGGGGTAGAATTGCAAATTCGTACGTTGTTTGAGTACCCAACAGTCGAAGGGCTTAGTGAACAGCTCGTTATGCTGACCAAGCAAACATCCATTAAGATGGCTCCACCGATTGTAAAAGTATCTCGCAAAGAACCGCTCCCATTGTCATTTACCCAGCAGCGTTTGTGGTTCCTGGAGCAGTTCACGCAAGGAAGCTCAGTCAACAATATTCCATCGTTCCTACGGATTCAGGGAGACCTCAGCATATCCGCTTGGGAAGAAAGCTTGAAAGCTATCATACAGCGTCATGAGAGCTTGCGTACTCGCTTTGAGGTTCGTGACGGACGTCCTGTTCAAGTGATTCACTCAGAGGACGACTGGGTTATGAACCAAACCGATCTGCGGGCTTTGGATCCTTCGAAACGGGAAGCAGAAGTCAAACGCCTAGCTGAAGAGGCCACACTCGAGCCATTTGACCTGACCAAAGGTTCGTTGCTCCGAGCCAATCTGGTTCAGCTCGATGAAAACGACTTTGTGTTCCTGTTCGTGATGCACCACATTGCTGCAGACGGTTGGTCGATGGGAATTTTGATGAGCGAATTAATGACCAATTACAAAGCGTTTAGTCAAGGAGAGGCATCGCCATTTACGGAATTGCCGATCCAATATGCAGATTTTGCCGTCTGGCAGCGTGAATGGCTACGTGGAGAGGTTCTTGATGGACAGCTCGAGTATTGGAGAGAAAAACTCAAGGGCAGCGAACCATTACTGCAACTGCCAACTGATCGACCGCGCCCACCTGTACAGACATACGAAGGAGAAAAGCTCTCCGTTCAGTTTGGAGCCGACCTCTTGGAAGAATTGCGTAATCTGAGCGGAAAAGAAACGGCTACACTTTTCATGACATTGGTTGCAGCCTTCCAAACGCTGTTGTACCGCTATACGAACCAAGAGGATATTCTCGTCGGAACTCCGATTGCGGGACGTAACAAACAAGAGACGGAGCAATTGATCGGTTACTTCATCAATACACTCGTTTTACGCACAGATATGTCAGGTCAGCCAAGTTTCCGCGAATTGCTTGCACGCGTTCGTGAGACAGCTCTGGGGGCATATGCGAACCAAGACGTTCCGTTTGAAAAACTGTTAGATGAGCTGCAGCTCGAGCGTAGCATGAGCTACTCGCCGCTATTCCAGGTGATGTTTATTCTGCAAAACATCCCGATGCAGGTAGATCCTGTTGATGATATTCAGATAAGCAGCTTTGACGTCGGTGCAGAGGCCGTTACCTCGAAGTTCGATTTGACGGTGACCATGTTGGAGACATCAGCCGGTCTCATTGCTACCTTGGAGTACAACAAGGCGTTGTTTGATCACAGTACGATCGTTCGAATGGTTGATCATTTCCACAAGCTTTTGGAAGAAATCATTGCCAACCCGGATCAGTCAATCACCTTGCTACCGCTCATGCGTGAGGAAGAGGAACAACGACTCGTTACCGAATGGAATCGTACAGAAGCGCCATACCCGAAAGAAAAATGCGTGTATGAGATGATTGAGGACATGGTGGCGAAAGCCCCGGACAACATCGCTCTCATTGTAGGAGATCAAACGACTACCTACAGGGAATTGAACAGACAAGCAAACAAGCTGGCTCATTATTTACGCAAGCAAGGCGTGGGACCCGAAGTGCTCGTCGGTGTTTGCGCTCAGCGGACAACCGAGATGATGATTGGACTTTTGGCCATTATGAAAGCGGGCGGGGCCTATGTGCCAATCGACCCAAGCTATCCAGCAGACCGCATTGCCTACATCATCGAGCACTCACAGGTTCCCGTCCTATTAACGCAAGAAAATCTGCTCCCAACTCTACCTGAGCACAACGCCAAAGTGATCTGCCTGGACAATGATTGGGAAGCAGTTGCCGACGAAAGCGAGGAAAACCCGACCAAGCTTGGGACTTCCGACAATTTGATCTATGTCATCTACACGTCAGGTTCTACAGGCAATCCAAAAGGTGTAGCACTCGAACATCGCAGTGTCAGCTACTTCCTATCGTGGGCACACGACACATTCACACCAGAGGAGATGAGCGGCGTACTGTTCTCTACGTCAATCTGCTTTGACTTGTCTGTCTACGAAATGTTCGCAACACTCACCATGGGTGGCAAAGTTATCATGGCTGAAAATGCATTACAGTTGCCAGCCTTGCCAGCAGCCAACCAGGTGACATTGATCAATACCGTACCGTCAGCGGCGATGGAGCTGGTACGTATGAAAGGGATTCCGGCGTCGGTTCGTGTCATCAACCTTTGCGGTGAGCCACTTTCTAACAAGCTGGCACAGGAATTGTACGCCTTCGAACACGTAGAAAAAGTCTTTAATCTCTACGGACCGACAGAGGACACCGTTTACTCTACACACTCCATCGTGAAAAGAGGAGCCATCAGCGAACCACTGATCGGACGACCGCAGTTCAATACGCAAGTATTTGTATTAGACAGTCATCGCAAACCAGTTCCAGTAGGGGTACCGGGAGAATTGTACCTCAGTGGATCAGGCTTAGCACGTGGCTATCTCCACCGCCCCGATCTGACCATGGAACGCTTTGTGCAGAATCCGTTCCGTGGGCCAGGAGAGAGGATGTACCGGACTGGAGATCTCGTACGCTACTTGCCAGATGGGAATCTTCAGTTTATGGGCCGGGTAGATTACCAGGTCAAAATCCGCGGCTATCGTATCGAGTTGGGCGAAATCGAATCTGTTTTGAGACGCCACCCTGAAGTCAAGGAAGTCGTGCTAGTCGCTCGTGAAGACAGAGAAGGGGACAAACGTCTAGTAGCGTACATCGTGTTCGAAGAGAATCACACAAGTTCGTCTCATGACCTGAACCACTTCCTGACTGACAAGCTTCCAGCCTATATGATCCCGCAACACTTTATGATCATGGAGAGCTTACCGAAGACGCCAAACGGTAAACTGGATCGCAAAGCGCTACCGAAGCCGGAATACGACCGCTCGGAATCAGGCGTCGAATACCAAGCGCCGCAAACGCCAGTCGAGATTATGTTGCATACGCACTGGGCCTCCGTACTGGAAATGGACAAAATCGGAGTACACGACAACTTCTTCGAGATTGGCGGTCACTCATTGCTCGCCACTCAGCTTATCTTCAAGGTTCGCGAAGAGCTACAGCTTGAGGTACCGCTACGAATCCTGTTCGAGACCCCGACCATTGCGGGTATGGCCAAGACCATCGAGGAAATTCTCAAACACGGTCTTTCTGCTGTTTCCCATGACATCGACGCAAAGGATCTCAAGGATGAAGTCGTACTCGACCCAGCGATTCAGGCTGAACAGCCGTACGCCGGTGATCCAAGCCAGTTCCAAGCGGCATTATTGACAGGAGCCACTGGTTTCCTTGGTGCTTTCTTGTTGCGTGACCTGCTACAAATGACTGACGCTGACATTTACTGCTTGGTTCGAGCTTCTGACGAAGAGGAAGGAATGGCACGACTCCGCAAAACATTAGAGCTATACGAGTTATGGAATGAGGAGCAGGCGCATCGGATCATCCCTGTAATCGGTGATTTGGCAAAGCCACGTCTGAATCTGTCCGAAGACCAGTTCTCTGCGCTGGCTGAAAAAGTGGATGTGATCTACCACAACGGTGCTCTTGTTAACTTTGTCTATCCATACGCAGCCTTGAAGAAAGCAAACGTAAAAGGGACAGAGGAAATCCTCCGACTTGCTGTAGCCAAAAAGACCAAGCCTGTGCATTTCGTCTCCACGATTTTCACGTTTGCATCCGAAGAAACGGAAGAATCCATGGCCTTCCGCGAAGAGGACATGCCAGAGAACAGTCGCGTCCTTACTTCCGGTTATACACAAAGCAAGTGGGTAGCCGAGCATCTCGTCAACCTCGCACGCGAACGCGGCATTCCAGCGGCGATATACCGTTGCGGACGGATGACTGGGGACAGCGAAACAGGAGCATGCCAGAAGGACGACCTGATGTGGAGAATTGCAGCAGGGATTATAGATTTGGGCAAAGCTCCTGACATGAGCGGCGATCTGGACATGATGCCGGTAGATTTTGCAAGTAAAGGAATCGTTCATCTCTCCATGACCGAGCAGAGCTTGAGCGAAAACTTCCACTTGCTCAACCCGAACTCAACCGATTACGAAGACCTGATTTCAGCGATTGAAAACAGAGGTTTTGTATTGGAACGAGTCACCATGGATGAATGGATTGAGGCGGTGCAAGAAGATACGAAAGAAAAAGGTAATGAGGCCAACTCAGCCGCTCCGCTCGGCAATCTGTTCACAGACGGCCACACAAGCAGAGGAAGTGTCGTCTATGTGGGCAATAAAACGACTCGTTTGCTGCGTCAAAACGACATTGATTGCCCGGAAATTGACGAGGAAGTTTTCGGTAAAGTCCTTGATTACTTTATCAGAAGCGGCCAACTAAAATTACCGGAACAAGCCCTGCAATAAAAAATAAATGCCCATCCGTCACCTCATTATCATGGTGGCGGGTGGGAAAATATCCAAAATAGTGATAAACTTTAAAATAACTATAAAAATTGGAGGTTTTATCCATGCCATTTGACATTCAGCTACTTGCACCTATCATTGCTATTCAATTGATCCTAGCAGTTATTGCATTAATTGACCTGGCTCGACGTGAAGCATACCGAGTTGCAGGTGGAAAAAAATGGCCGTGGGCTCTCGGCATTATCTTTATCAACACCTTGGGTCCAATCGTGTATTTCTTTGTAGGCAGAAAAGACTAGCTCAAGAGAACCGAGGAAAGGGTTGACATTCTTTGCGAGTTATTGAATGTGAAGGCCTCACAAAGGAATACAAAGACCATAAAGCGTTAAAGAACGTAACCTTTTCCGTCGATGGCATCGGTTGTGTCGGTTTTCTTGGGGGGAATGGTGCCGGGAAAACGACGACCATCCGCATCCTTACCGGGTTGGCTGCACCGACCGGAGGAAAAGTGAGAGTAGTAGGCTACGACGTCGTGACCGACCGTAATAAAGTCACAAGTGAAGTCGGATATTGTCCACAAATCCCAGCCTTTTATAACTACATGACTGCGACAGAGTGGATGCATTGGGTGGGCAGACTTTATGGATTGGACAAGCGCACAATTGCGCAGCGGACTGATGAACTCTTGGAGTTATGCGGAATCAATGAGGCGAGGAACCGCCCGATAAGCGGTTACAGCGGAGGGATGAAACAGCGTCTGGGTATTGCCCAGGCGCTCATCCACAACCCCAAGCTACTCGTTTTGGACGAGCCCGTTTCCGCGCTAGACCCCATGGGCAGATATGACGTCTTATTGCTAATTGAAAAGTTGAAGCAACATATGACTGTCTTCATGTCGACTCACATTTTGGATGACATCGAAAGAATCGCCGACCACATCGTCATCATCAAGGACGGTACGGTGGTGCTGTCGTCGAGTTTGGATCAGCTGCGAGCAAACCATGTGGAGCCATTGATTGAGTTCAAGCTTGATCAACAGGACATCGATTTAACTGATGTATTGAATGGGCTAACCTGGATTAGGGAATGGAGCCAAGAAGGCGGTATTTACAAAGTTCTTATCAATGACATGGAAAAAGCCAAGGCACTCCTGCCGCACATTCTTTTGGAAACTGGCGGGACACTTGCGTATTATCGCTTGTCCGCATCGACCCTCGAAGATATTTTCCTAAAGGTTGTGAATAACTGATGACTTCCCACCCAATGATCAAAAAAGAATTTAATGAATTGGTCAAAACCTACAAGATACTCATTATTCCGATTGTGTTTATTGCTTTAATGATTACACAACCGATTACGATGAAAATGCTCCCGGATATTTTGGCCAATTCCACAGGACTGCCGGAAGGGGCCGTCATCAAAATTCCAACCCCGTCGGCTCCGGAAGTACTTTCGACGGCGATTAGCAAATTTAGCTCACTCGGCACGTTTGTGCTAATCCTTATCGTCATGGGGTCCATTGCCGGAGAAAAAGCCTCTGGAGTAGCATCCATGGTATTCGTCAAGCCCATCAGTCGGGCGAAATACTATCTCGCCAAAGCCATTACCTACTACACGTTAACAATGGCAAGCATGCTAATAGGAATGGGGATAACTGCCTACTATACAGAGATCCTTTTCGGAAAACTTGATTGGACCCACGTATGGATCGGTACGTTGATGTACATACCGAATCTATTCCTTGTCGTCACAACAACGCTGTGCGCCTCCAGCTTTTTTAACAATGCTGTTGGTGCCGGTGGGGCCTCACTTGTATTCAATATCCTGATTTTCACGGTTCCACAATTTCTCGGTAAATTTTTGGATATGGTGTCTCCAGGCGGATTGTCAAATGCGGCAATGATGGTGATTCAAGAAAACTCAACGCTGGCGCAAGCATTCATCACAGGTTTACCGGGCCTCGCAGGTGTCTTTACACTCAACATCGTGTTTTTCTTTATGGGCTGGTACTTTTTGGAGCGATCAGAAATCTAAGGAGGAGGCGTAGAAATGGAACATTTTTGGCTGATCTGGTTGGTTAGTGTACTGTGCGCTCTATGCACGATACCTATTCAATCCAACACGATTCGCCAACATGTACAGTTGCAAGCCGCCATCTACTCTACTAATAAAGTCCCGCCTGTTTCCGTCATGGTTGCGATTATGATCATGCAGAGTTGTGTCTTTCTGGCTCTGGCGACTGCCATAGGCTTGTGGCTCATGCCTTCTACTGGTCTTCGACTCTGGATTCTCGATTACTGGGTGTCCAGAACGGAGCTGCCTTTTTCCATCTGGTCGTTTTGGACCATATCGATTGGTTCAGGTATCGCGGTAGGACTTTTGGTAAAATGGGCGGATCGTTCTTTCTTTCAACAACACATGACCACATTAATGGGTAAAGAACCGATTTCATCACGGTTCTTCGGCTTTCTCTCGTCTTTTTACGGGGGGGTCTGCGAAGAAGTGCTCATGCGTCTAGGGGTTATGACTGTTGTCGTATTTTTGGTACAGAAGATGGGGTGGCTGGGAATTTCCTATTGGCTGGGCATCCTTGTTGCCGCCATTGTTTTCGCGGTATCCCATCTCCCATCCAATTACATGACGTACGGAAAAGGTAACGTGGTCACTGTATGGACGTTGTTGCTAAACGGTATCATGGGCATCTTGTTTGGCTTCCTATATTGGCGCTACGGTTTAGAAGCTGCGATCATTAGTCATTTTAGCGCTGACATCGTGCTGCATGTGATCTTTAAAAATAAAAGCAGAAAGTAGGAGAAGCGAATGATCGTTGTAACAACAGAAAACATTCCAGGATATCGTGTCGTTGAAGTGAAAGGAACAACATTCGGCTTAATCGTTCGAGCACGCGGAATTGGGGGAGACATCATGGCAGGTCTTCGTTCAGTAGTTGGCGGAGAAATCAAGGAATACACGGTGCTCCTGGAGGACGCGCGCAAGCAAGCACTTGACCGCATGATAAAAAACGCAACTGCCATGGGAGCTAACGCTGTGGTCATGTGTCGTTACGACTCTGGAAATATGGGAAATATGGGGGAAGTTGTCGCATACGGTACAGCAGTTGTCATTGAAAAGGTGTAAGGAATGATTTATTTCATTTCCTACATCGTTTTTCAGATCTTGCTTTTCATCACCTTGCTCATCATTTCGAAATTCAAAGACAAACGACTGCACCAAGACCACGGAGAAGTCGTCCCGCCCGGATTTGAGCCGACGAATGAAGTGACGATCGATCCAGTAAGTCAGGAAAAGCGTCGTGTATACTTCAATCCAAAGACCGGGGACCGGTATTACAAAGTTGAAAAATAAGCGGTGAGGATGACTTCCAGCTCTAGTAGAAACGGGCCAAATCTTGTTAGACGACAAGATTTGGCTTTTGTTGTGCACCCAGTATGGACGATAGCTCGAATGTCGATTTGACGCTGTGCCATATTGTGACGACCCCAAAGTCATGATAACATTCTAAAAAATATCTTTTGGAGAGATAGAGGGACGAGAGGTCATAAGCATGACGAAAACGATACTGATTGTAGAAGACCAGCAGATTTTGCGAGAGATTATGAAGGAATACTTGATGGACGAAGGATACGAAGTGTTGGAAGCGAGCAATGGAACTCAAGCACTGACGTTATTTCAGGAGCATGAAGTACATTTGATCATTCTGGACGTTATGCTGCCGGAATTGGACGGGTGGTCAGTATGCAGACGCATTCGCAAAGTTTCCAACGTCCCCATTCTGATGTTAACAGCTCGTTCGGATGAGGATGACACGTTGCTTGGATTTGAGCTCGGGGCAGACGATTATGTGGTGAAACCGTGCAGTCCACCCATTCTGCTGGCACGCTCCAAACGGTTGCTGGAAAACCGGCAAATGCAAGAACCTGGGGATATGTTGTCCGGCGGCGGGATTACGATTCACTTGCCGTCCCGAACCGTTTCGATTGAGGGAAAGAACTACAGCCTGACGCACACGGAATTCGAAATTTTAGCCTACTTGATGAAAAACAAGGGCATCATCCTCAGCAGAGAACAGCTCATTACAAAAATCTGGGGTTACGACTTTGTCGGCGAGGATCGCACACTCAGCAGCCATGTTCGGAATTTGCGTTCCAAGCTGGGAGAGCAGGCGAAGCATATTGTCACTGTTGTTCGTTCCGGTTATAAATTCGAGGACCGGCCATGAGAACGAGCATTGTACGCAAGCTGTTTCTGCTCACAACCGGATTATGCCTGTCTGTGATCGCGAGCATTTTTATCGGACAAACCGTATTTTTCGAGCAGTATTATGTTCATCAAAAGGTAGAAAAGGTGAAGGAAGTTCTTCAATCCTATCGGCAAAACGAGTTGACTCATGACGGGGCTTCCCAGGATGAGGTCAGGAAGGAACAGGAGTTTTATCAAAAGACGAATGCCTGGTTTGCTCGATTGGATGACAGAGGCCAGTTGAAATACACGGACGATTTCCAGATGGAGGTCCGTTTGGATAACTCGGACGCCGCTCCAGCTCTCTCTCGCAAGTCGATTGTCGTTCCGTTGTACACGGTCATGGATGTGGAGGATGTAAGCTCCGATAACCCCTTCTTAGATACTTATGTGAAAGCGGGACAACAGATTGCCATGGAAGGGATCATGTTCGATAATCAATGGTTTGCGCAACGGATCGGGAGGAGTGTCTCCAATCTCAGAGAGGAAGATCAACTGGAGAATCAGCAACTCGTCAAAAAAGAGTATGAGGTCGTCCCGAGATTCAAGAGTGGCACCGAATACCATGAGCGTTATCCCAGCGTTTTGTTTCGTGGAACCATCACGCAGGTCCGAACACCGCAAGGCGCGGATGTATCCCGCTATATGAACCGCTTATTTCTTGAACGGGTGAAAGCTTTTCAAGCGGATCTTCTATACGGAGATGTTGTGGAGCAAACAAGCACCATAACGGACTACCAAGAGAACAATATCGATTACAAAATATTCGTTGAGCGCGTGACCGATCAAACAGGGAAACCCGCCTATCTGTTTGCCATGACATCACTGCAGCCCGTAAACGAAGCTGCAGGGGTGATGAGAAGTTATTATGGCTACATCATTGCAGGTACCTTGCTGCTCATTCTGCTCGCCTCCTTCTATTATTCCCGCAGAATAGCAGCTCCTTTGCTCCGAATGGACGACATGACGCAAAAAATGGCCAAGCTGGACTTCTCTGAAAAAATTCCGATCAAAACGGAGGATGAGATCGGCAGCTTGTCACGGAATATTAATCGGCTTTCGGATATGCTGCATGCCCATATTGTCCGTCTGGAGCAGGATATTGAGAAAGAAAAGCGGCTGGAGCAAACGCGCAAGGAATTTATAGCTGGCGTGTCGCATGAGCTGAAAACTCCGCTCAGCATTATGGAAAGCTGCCTGTACATTTTGAAGGATAAGGCAGATAGCCCGAAGCGAGATTACTATTTTGCTGCGATGGAAGATGAAGTGAAGAAGATGAACATGCTGGTTGCGGATATGCTGGAATTGGCAAAATATGAATCCGGTACGTATAGAATGCAGATGGATTCGTTCCGGATTGATGGGCTACTCGAGCAAATCTGCGTAAGGTTGATACCGGACCTCGCCAGCAAGCAGTTACAATTGCACCACCGTTTAATCCCAGTCGAGGTTATCGCCAATCAGCATCGAATCGAGCAGGTGATCGTGAATTTCCTGACAAACGCCATTCGCTACACACCGGAAAAAGAGGAAATTGTCATCTCGACGGTTGAAGGGGAGGATACTGTCAAGATTTGCATCGAAAACAAAGGCGTCCAGATTCCGAGCGAGCAGTTGGAGAAGATATGGGATCGTTTCTACCGAGTCGAGCATTCCCGCAACCGTTTGACGGGAGGAACCGGATTGGGCCTGGCGATCTCCAAACAGATACTAGAACTTCATGGGGCGCTCTATGGGGCAATGAACACGAAGGAAGGCGTCTTGTTCTATTTTGAATTGAAGAAAACGAAAGTGTAGAACCTCGGTTCTGCACTTTTTTTATTGCATTTCTACCTAATCTGCACACGATCTGCATCTGATCTTGATCTTTGACGATTACTCTTTACCTTGTTCAAGAAGAAAGGGGAAAGATGAAAGTGCAAAGGAAAATGATGAGTATTACACTGTTCGCCATGGTCGCCTTATCGGTTGCGGCGTGTGGCAGCAATGGACAACCACCCGCTCCCGAGATGACCAGGCAGGTCGAGGACATCTCCACTGCGAAGCAAACCTCATATGCATCACTGTATCAGAAAAGCGTTTTTCTAGGAGATTCGATTACGGAGGGATTGTCTTACCATGATGTGCTGAAAGAGGAGAACGTGCTGGCCGGTGCGGGGAAAACGGCTGAATTCGCGCTGGAAGATGTGGACGAATTGGTCAAGCGAAAGCCCGAGCATATTTTTATCCAGCTGGGTTCGGACGACATTTTATGGCCGACCGACCATCCCAAGGAATATTCGTTGTCGTACTACGCCCAATTGATCGGTCGCATCAAAGAAAGGCTTCCTGAGGCGTCCATCACGATATTATCCGTTACCCCTGTTACCGAAAAGGCAGAAAAAGCGGAGCCCCGCTATCAAAATATCGACGACTACAATAAGGGACTGAAGGAGCTGGCAAGCAAGGTACAAGTCGGATACATCGATGTGTCATCAATTGTGGACGATCATCCTGAGATGTACGATGCGGACGGCATTCATTTCCAAGCCGAGCTCTATCCGATCCTGCTCGATTACATAAAAGATGAGCTGGGTCGTAACAAGAGCGCAAAATAACGGCGCGGGAGGAAACGAACGTTGGTATTCAGCAGTCTGATATTCCTGTTTCAATTTTTGCCCGCCGTACTACTCGTTTATTATGTGTCGCCTAAAAATTTGAGAAATGCTGTTCTGTTCGGAGCGAGCCTCATCTTTTATGCATGGGGTGAACCGATATATATCATCATCATGATTTTTACAACCGTATTTGATTATATCAACGGGCTTGTGATCGACAAGTACAGTCACCGCAAGCCGATCGCCAGAGCAGTGTTGTTCGGCTCCATCTGCGGCAGTTTGGCGATTCTCGGTTTCTTTAAATATGCCGGGTTTGTCGTTTCGAATGTGAATGATCTATTCGGTTTGCATATACAGGTGGCTGATCTGCCACTACCCGTCGGTATTTCTTTTTATACGTTCCAAACGATGTCCTATGTAGTGGATGTATACATGGGAAAAGTGCCAGCACAACGAAATTTTGTCGCTTTCGGCACGTACGTCACGATGTTTCCCCAACTGGTCGCAGGTCCTATCGTTACATATGGAGATATCGCGGAGCAACTGGTCTCTCGTAAAGTGACGTTGGAGCGGTTCGGAGAAGGAGCGGAATGGTTCATCCGGGGATTGGCCAAAAAAGTGCTACTCGCCAACAATATCGGACTCTTATGGACCAATGTGAAGTCGACGCCGATGGAAGACTTGACTGTCCTGTCCGCGTGGCTCGGCATCCTGGCGTTTACGTTTCAAATTTACTTCGACTTCAGCGGGTATTCGGATATGGCGCGCGGACTCGGCAAAATGTTCGGTTTCGAATTTCCAGAAAACTTCAAGTATCCCTATATTTCACGAAGCGTTACAGAATTTTGGCGCAGATGGCATATTTCCCTCGGTTCCTGGTTCCGGGAGTATGTCTATATTCCGCTCGGCGGTAATCGGATGGGCTTGGGCAAGCAGTTCCGTAACCTCTTGATCGTATGGTTCTTAACTGGTCTGTGGCATGGGGCTAGCTGGAACTTTATCGTCTGGGGCTTGTATTTCGGCTGTTTCGTTGCGCTTGAGAAGCTGTTTTTACTGACATGGCTGAAGCGTTGGCCAAACTGGGCGGGACATCTCTATACGTTGCTGATTATCGTTGTCGGGTGGGTCCTTTTTGAATTCGAACAGTTACCTTCCGCGTGGATGTTCATCCGTACGATGTTTGGTTTCGGGTCGCACGAATGGGTGGATCGTCAGGCGCTCTACGACTTGACGACGTATGGGGGATTGCTCGTTCTGTTGGCCTTATGCGCGACACCGCTGCCCCGGAAAGGATTGGAGCAAATGAAAGCCCGATGGAATTCAGTTGGCATGATCGCTGCTTTGACATTTTCTATCATCAGTTTGGTTTTGTCGTCTGCTTATTTGGTCTTTGAGGATTACAATCCATTCTTATATTTTCGGTTTTGAGGGGAGGGAGTTGTCTTGAACAGCTCTGACAAACAAACACGAGCCGTGACGGGCTTGATGTTCTTGCTGTTTATCCTCATAGTGGCTGTTTTGAACATACTGACCCCTGATCAGGCATTCTCGGAATCGGAAAACAGGGTGCTCGAAAAGAGGCCGCCATTTTCGCTGCGATCACTGCTGGCGGGGAAGTTCACTTCTGATTACGAGACCTATATCACCGATCAATTTGCTTTCCGGGACGTTTGGATCGGGCTAAAAACGGATGCAGATCGTGTTATGGGCAAAAAGGACAGCAATGGTGTTTATCTGGGCAAGGATGGGTACCTGATTCAACATTTCTCATCGCCACTAGACACCGAGGTGAATGACAGAGTTCAGGCCATCCAGTCGATTCACCAGACAACGCCCGACCTTCGTAAGTACATCATGCTGGTACCGACCGCCGCGGCTTTGCTTCGGGATAAACTCCCCGACTACGCACCAATGGGTGACGAACATGCTGCGCTGAATCGAGTACGGCAATTGCTTCCACCTGATATTCGCTTCGTTGATATCTATCCCGCGCTGTATGCCGGACGTGAAGATAACATTTTTTATAAAACGGATCATCATTGGACGAGCAAAGGCGCTTATGATGCTTACCGGGTGTTGTGCAAACAGATGGGGATTGTTCCGAAAGACGAAGCTGCGTTCAACATTCTGCAGGTGACGGATGCATTCTACGGATCGCTCTATTCGAAAAGCGGCTTTCGTCATCTGCAGCCTGATCTCATCGATCTTTATCTGCCGAAAGAGGCAAGCAAAAAGAAGGTGGAGTACGTGGACGAAGGCCGTACTGAGGATTCCTTGTACCAGATGGACAACCTGTCCAAAAAGGATAAGTATGCCGTATTCCTGAACGGCAATCATGCATTGGTCCGAATTACAACCGACCATCCTGACGGGAAAAAGCTGCTGATCGTGAAAGATTCGTACGCCAATAGCCTGATACCTTTTTTGGCCGAACACTTCGCAGAGATTGATGTCGTTGACCTTCGATATTATGAGGAATCCGTAGGAAAGCTCATACAAGATCGGCAGTTTCATGACATGCTATTCCTTTACAACGTCCAAACGTTTTTTGAAGACACCTCTATTCTGAACATCATGGAGTGAATAAAATGAAGCGATTTTTGTCTGTACTGCTTATGGTTGCTATCGGAATGGGAATGTTGGCCGGATGCTCCAGTGACGGCGGGACTTCTGAAGAACTATCGGCTGCAAAAGTGGGAGAAAGAATGCAACAAACTGTAAGTTTTCAGGATATGAAGCAAGGGGATCTGGAGAAACTTCAAAAGCTGTATCACATCGACGCAGAAAAAGTGGAGGATTTTATCCTCTTTACGGCCTCATCCAATGTGAAAGCAGAGGAACTGGCTATCATTAAAGTCAAAGATGCGAGCGACACCGAAAATGTAACAGAGAAAATCCAGCAACGGATCGAGGCCCAAACAATCAAATTAAAAGACTATCGCCCAGAGGAGTATTTTCTCATCGAAAAGCATGTTTTGAAGACGAAAGGGCCGTTTGTTTTATTCGCGGTGTCAAAAGAGGTGGATCAAATAGAATCTGTGTTTGACGAAGCGATGAAGTAAATGTTTGATCTATAAAAAGAAAAAGCGGTGGTTTAAGACCTTGGAAATAAAGTCTTAGACTACCGCTAGTGTTATGCTTATTATTCAAATTAACGTTCTCCGTTAGCTTTCAAATTATAAAAGAAAATAATTCATCAATCTTAGCGATTTACAGATGGCGGCTGATATTTATATGATTGCCGCCTTTCGACATTTTTACTGTTACCTCAGGCTCTGTTTTCTGTCGAAATCGTCTCGCATCCGTTGAATAATGCAAAATTTTGAAAACAAATGTTCAAAGCTGTTCGCAATTGCTTTGTTGGCTTTATGTCGTTCTCGTACCAGATGTTTTTAACAACAAGCGTCCCGGCTTTTCGTTCCACGATTACCTCGGCTCGTCCGATGAAGCTCTCTCCATACAATAGAGGCAGCACATAATAGCCGAATTTCCGTTTGTTTGCAGGCGTGTAAATCTCCCAAGTATAATCGAAGCCAAACAATTTGTTGATCAGCTTTCTGTCCCATATCAAATTGTCCAGCGGAGCAATCAGCTCGCAGCGTAATTTCGGTGCCGGATTTTGCAGGACAGTTTCAATAAGCGGCAAATCCTCCGTGCGACAGTATAGCATATCCTTCATTTGTTCTACGGCAACAGCAACAATGCGATCTTCGTGTAACAGTTGGCGGAAAACCTCGTTGCGCTGCTCCGCTTTCAATCCCCATATATTCAGCCAGGCATCGGATGCGCGGTTCCATAAAAGGCCAACAGCACCGATTCGACGCAGTACCCGCCACTTGTGATGCTCAAGCTCGTCCTCCAGTGGCTCCGGCGAATTCAGCAGGTTTGGCGGTATGTACTTCCCAGCCATATCGTAATATTTACGCGTTCCTTTTTTATGATGGATAATCAACTCACCTGTCGAGTACATCTGCTCTAGCACCGATCGCGATGTATTGTTTCCGCTGCTCCAGTGGATCGCCGATTGCCAAGTGAAATCTCCATCCAATTTCAGTTCATCCGAACTTATCGTACCGTGATTTTGAATATGAGTCCGTACTTGCGCTGTCAAAACCTCCATTTGGGGATAGCGCTTGGCATGTTGTCGGGCGGCTTGCCTGTATCGCTCAAAATACGGCCAGTCCTCGATCGGAATAATAGCCAGATTCTTGTCAGGATAATCGATCAGGAGTCTATCTTGATACAGCAACTCGTCGAGCATATTCTTGGTAAATCCTTTGATTCGCGACTGCAGAACCAGTTCGGCGTTTTTTCCGCAAACATCGATGGGATCATATTGAATACAACCGACCTGCCGCACAAAATCCATTACGCCTTGCTTTCCGGTAAATTGATATTCGCCCAACAGCCCATGCTTCATTAACAGAAATTGCCGTGCTTGGCGGTTCGTCAATTGGATCATGTATGCGTCGACTCCTTAACCAAACAAACGGGAGCAGCTTGCACATGCTGATGGATGGCGAAGTTGCTTATCACAATAAAGTTACGATTTGCTTCTTGCCATAATGGCGGTACCCATTGGGGAGCTTCAGGAGCAAACCCCTTTCCTAATTTTCCAATAATCGAAAATTGCTCTTTTTCAACGATGTCAACCACGCCTATTCCCCCTATCTGTAGGAAAATACACAAAATACGAACTGATGTTCCTGTGATATTTTACCATTGTCTGAAGCATAAAAACAAGAGCTATTGAAAAATAACTGCCCGCAAGTTAAATAACTGGCAGCCAATCTAACCCTTTATTTTTACGGAACAGTAAAAATCCATTGGCATGGAATGCGAATGAGTGTAGTTGCAGAGTGACCCACAGGGGGGGCCTTCTCTATCATCGTTATATTCGAATCGAGCCACCGAGCTCCAGTTAGCCAAGGTGGACAACCACGAGCAGGTAACGCGGGTCTTTTTCTATGAAATGTACGAACAGATTCCACGCCAGTCACCCACTAGAGCTGTTCTACATTTGGCTGCCTGGGAATAATTCGCCATCCTTGGTGTACATACCGCTAGACCCTCGCATCATTCCTTAATCAACTATTCTTCTTCTCCATTCTTATGTTTTAATAAGAAAAGAATTTGCAGTCGAGTAGCTATGGAAGAGGGATAACATGAAGCGTCTAACGATCGGCTTGTTTGCCCATGTGGATGCGGGCAAGACTACTTTCGCCGAACAGTTGCTATACCATACAAACAGTATCCGGTCGCGGGGCCGGGTGGATCATCAAGATGCCTTTTTGGATAGCCATGATATTGAGAGGAAAAGAGGCATTACCGTGTTCGCCGATCAGGCGGTTATGCACCATAAGGGCGACGTTTATTATTTGATCGACACACCTGGACACGTCGATTTTTCCTCCGAGATGGAGCGGGCGATCGGGGTCATGGATTACGCTATCGTGATTGTCAGTGCGGTAGAAGGTGTTCAGGGTCATACTGAGACAGTCTGGGAGTTGTTGCGCAAACATCGGATACCGACCTTTTTCTTCATCAATAAAACAGATCGGATCGGCGCGGATGCCAGCAGGACAGAAGAGGAGATACGCAGTCAGTTGACTGGGGATGTTTGTTGCATCAGAGACAATTTCGTCAACGGTATTGTCAGCGAAGGACTACGGGAAATGATGTCAGAGCGAAACGACTCACTGCTGGAAGCATTTTTAGAGGAAAGGGACGATCAAGAATTCTGGCTGGGCGCCTTACAAGAGATGATACGAGAAGGTCAGCTTTTCCCTTGTACCTACGGCTCGGCACTACAGGATGATGGCGTTGTAGAATTCCTGGATCAACTGTCCTCGTTGACAACTGCGTCTTATGACGAAACGGCTCCATTCGGGGGGCGCGTTTATAAAATTCGACACGCAGCAAACGGATTGAGACTAACTTTCGTCAAAGCGCTGAGTGGCAAGCTGAAGGTCCGGGAGTTGCTCAGCTATGAGAACGGTGGACTTCGGTACGAAGAGAAAATTACACAAATCTTATTGTTTACTGGTAGGAAATCACACTCGGTTGAACAAGTAGCTGCTGGCGATTTGTTCGCGGTTGTCGGCTTGTCCGAAGCCGAAGCTGGACAAGGGGTGGGGGTCTACTCAGACAAGTTTACTTATGAGACTGAACCGACACTACAGTCGAAAGTACTATTTGACAATTCGCTTCATGTGCAGCAAGTCCTCGGTGCGTTTCGCATTCTGAATGCGGAGGACCCGTCTTTGAATGTGGTTTGGGAAGAGAGTTTGCAAGAGATTCACATTCGCGTTATGGGTCTGATCCAATTAGAAGTGCTGGAGCAGGTTGTGAAGGAGCGCTTCGGTTTTGTTGTCTCTTTCGGTCAACCGGAAATCCTGTACAAAGAAACGATACAGTCTGCCGTGACGGGATATGGGCACTTCGAGCCACTCCGGCATTACGCGGAAGTACATCTCATGCTTGAACCGGGAGAGCGAGGCAGCGGCATCCGCTTCACTAGCGTATGTCATCCTGATGAACTGAGTTTTAACTACCAGAATTTAGTTCGGTCTCATCTCTATGAACGGGAGCATCATGGACTATTGACAGGCATGCCGGTCACCGACATGAAAATTACGCTCCTAAGAGGCCGAGCGCATAACGAACATACGCATGGGGGCGACTTTCGTGAGGCCACCTTCCGCGCACTGCGGCAGGGGCTGGAAAAAGCGGAGAATATGCTGTTAGAACCCTACTACGACTTCAAAATAAAGGTGGGAGTGAACGAGATGGGGAGGGTACTTTCGGATGTTCAGCGCGCCTCAGGTTCGTTCGAGCCACCACAGATGTCGGATACGCATGCGGTCATTACGGGCAGGGTACCCATAGCAACATTCATGAATTACAGCACCGAATTCGCTTCTTTCACGCATGGACGAGGCAGCATCCGCTGTGTATTTGGCGGATACGATCGCTGCCATAACGCGGAGGAAGTGATGGAAAGGATAAGCTATAAAAAGGATGCCGATCCGGTTTATACCT
Organism: Brevibacillus sp. AF8; assembly: GCF_021270385.1. Taxonomy (NCBI): domain Bacteria; kingdom Bacillati; phylum Bacillota; class Bacilli; order Caryophanales; family Paenibacillaceae; genus Brevibacillus; species Brevibacillus sp. AF8. The sequence goes on from NZ_JAGQDN010000001.1 coordinate 297,622, forward strand.
CCTCCTCGATCTTTTGCGCCAAAGGGGCTGGCTATTCGGTGCCGTGGGACGAGGCAGAAGCCAAGATGCATCTGCTCTGAGCAGAAATGAACAGGCTGTATTAATATATTTGTAATGCAGAGGGCGAGCCTGATGAGGCTTCGCCCTATTTACATTGGATGCGAGAGTAAATCCCACGCAATCCCTCTATATCTACAACTCGAATGGCACTGCGCTCAGAAAGTTCAATCAAGCCTTGCTGTCGCCATTTCTGCAAAGTCTTGTTCACCGTCATGCGAGACGTATCAATATAGCGGGCAAAAGACAACTGATCGATAGGAATAACATTATTTCCGTACACTGTTATTAGTTTGAGCAGATAATTAGCCATCGCAAGCTCAATGGGACTGTCAGTAAACGCGATGATTTCAGCGAGGAGACGGAGCTTATAGATTTGTGAATTGGTGAAGATCACTGCCGACTGGGGGTGATCTTGGCATATGCGCGATAAGACCTCGTCGGAGAAAAAGTGAATGACGCAAGGAGAAGTCGTTATGGCTGATGTCAGGTATGAGCCGTTGTAGGCGCCGTGCTCCCCAAACAACCCACCTGTGGGAATGTAATCGATAGTCCGCTCATGTCCGTTTTCAGATAACAGCGTAATCTTTACGCTCCCTTTGTCAAGATAATAAAATCCAGTTCCCACATTGCCTTGATGGTAGATCGTTGTGTGTTTTTCCATTTCGATCTTCTTGCCATACATGAGGTACGGGGTCCACTGATAGCGGAGACAGGCCATTGTGACCACCTTTCACATGATTTGCTTACACTGTGCGAGCAGTATTTGCCGTGAGTTGTGGAGGCTTCAACATATCTGGGCGTTTGACGACAAAGGATCGGTTTTTGATTTCAATGATGCCATTTTCCTTCCATGCCTTCAGGATCTTGTAGACAGTAATACGGGTGAGGCCAGCACATTCAGCCAGCTCTTGTTGAGTGAGGGGAACCTCGTGGTTTTTAAAGTCTTCACAAATGTTGAGCAGGAGACGAGCAATTTGCTCTTCCGAAGTTAGCGCTTTCAAGTTGATGGCGGTTAAAAGAATCCGCATTTTTTGATTGATTGTTTGGGTGAAAAGAGACAAGAGTTCAGGGCGTGCCTTCAACATTTCGAGGAATTGCAAACAGGAGAAATGGTAGACGACTGCATTCTTTACAGCAATAGCCGTAGTGAAATGAGGTTGTTGATCCATCGTTTGAAGTCCCATAATTTGACCAGGTACTACGATGTTCACCAGGCGATCTTTCCCCTTGAAGGTAGAGGTCACTATCTTCACCAAACCCTTATGAAGATAATAAAAACCTTCTCCCATCGTCTCTTGCTGATAGATAGCCGTTTTTCTTTTCACAAATTGGCGGGTACCGTATTCTAAAAGGGTTTCCCATTTCAAATCAGTTTCAAAAGGGGATACCATCATCGCCGCTCCTTTCCTTAACCATGATCTTGCCTCCTCTAAGCATCCACCCCAACCCATATTGAGTCTTAATTTTCTGAATTTACTACTCTTGATTATATGAAAATAAAAAGCTCCTTACCAATATTTCAACGTGAAAAGGATGTGCATTCGAAAGAAAAACAGAAATGATGTTAATTCGTTTACATACTCACTTGCCGATGAACCAGGTGAGCCATTCGACTTTCCCACTCCGTTTCTATTTTTCAGCCGTGATGTTAAGTGGGTTACATTTTTCAGAAGAGACAGACATTATAATGCGATTTAAGATCAAAAACGGCTCAACCAACAAAAATCTACAGGGAGGAATGGTAGTGGGAATCCGTACAGGTGACCAATACATTCGGGGCTTGAAATCACGGCAACCGGAGATTTGGCTGCAAGGCAGAAAGGTGACAAATGTATGTGAGGAAGCCGTTTTTCGACAGCCGATTCAGGAAATAGCCAAACTGTATGACATGCAGCATGACGAGAAATACCAGGAAAAGATTACCCATATTTGTCAGGAGACCGGTGAGCGTGTGAACAACGCCTTTCTCGTTGCAAAGACCCCTGAGGAATTGCAGGCGAAACGAGCCGTGTACGAAGCTTATGCGGAAGCCACTTTTGGCTTGATGGGAAGAACGCCGGATTTTCTCAATATCGTCTTGACGTCGCTATACAGCAATGCGTCTTTCTTGGAAAGGTACAATCCACAGTGGGCAGAAAATGTGAAAAATTATTACAAGTATGTTCGCGATCAAGACCTGTTTTTAACGCATGCGATTATCAATCCGCAAAATGACCGCAGCAAGTCCTCGCACGAACAAAACGATGTCTACACCCATTTGGGGGCAGTAGAGGAGACGCCGGAAGGACTGATTGTCAAAGGAGCGAAAATGCTCGCGACACTGGCGCCGATCACGGATGAAGTCATCATTTACTCGTTCCCCGGGTTCCAGCCAGGAGATGAGCGTTATGCCTTGGCATTTGCCATACCGATTAACACGCCAGGCTTGCGGATCATTTGTAGAGAGCCCATGCAGGATGGGATTCGTTCCGTTTATGACCATCCATTGGCATCTCGCTTCGAAGAAATGGATGCTGTTCTTGTCTTTCATGACGTACTCGTGCCTTGGGAGCGCTTATTCCTGTACAACAATGTAGAAGCAGCCAACCTGCTTTATCCAAAGACAGGTATCGGACAACAGCCGGCGCACCAGACAGGGGTGAGAGGACTGTTGAAGCTCCAATTTGCCACGGAAGTTGCCATGCGGCTGGCAGACTCCATCGGGGTAGACGTCTATCCGAATGTCCAAAACCATCTCGGGGAGCTAGCGCAATCGCTGGAATCGGTCAGAGCGCTGCTAAAGACAGCAGAGCTGGAGTACGAGACCTTGCCGTCGGGCGAGCTCATGCCGGGTTATGTACAGCTCGAAACCATTCGCGGACTGCTTCCGAAGCTGTACCCGCGGGCGATCGAAGTCATCCAAATTATTGGAGCAGGCGGATTGCTCATGTCCCCGACAGACAGTGATATGGTGCATCCCGAGTTGGCGGAGGATATGGAAAAGTTTTATGCGGGACGAAAGGGTATCTCCGGTACAGATCGGGTTCGCCTGTTTAAGCTCGCTTGGGACCTGTGCGGGGAAGCCTTTGGACAGCGTTTGCTGCAATACGAGCGGTACTATACCGGTGATCCGGTGCGTAAATTGGCTATTTTTTACAACAACTACAAGAAGTCTCATGCTTGCACGATGGTGGATGACGCGCTTAGCGTTTTTGCTGCCAAATCGGCATCGCAGACGGAGCAGGTTCTTTAAACAAGGTAAAACAGGGAGGGAATAGAGCATGGGTACATTGGCACCTATCCATTTGTGGAAGTTTATCGAGGATCACATCGATCAGCTCAAGCCACCTGTGAATAACAAGGTGATTTGGAAAGATGCAGAGCTTATGGTCATGGTAGTGGGAGGGCCGAACAAGCGGCGGGATTTTCACATTGATCCATCCGAGGAAGTCTTTTACCAGCTGAAGGGTGATTGCTTCGTAGAGATCATAAATCAGGATGGAAAGCGCGAGATCATTACGGTCAGAGAAGGGGAAATGTTCCTTCTTCCGGCGAATGTCCCGCATTCCCCACACCGGATCGCGGATACCATCGGCCTTGTGATTGAGCGCAACAGAAGTGAGGGAGAACTGGAGGACTTTGCTTGGTACTGTGATAACTGCGACCACGAAATGCATCGCGTACGGATTCAACTGACCAACATAGAGGTGCAGGTAAAAGAGGCGATCGAAGGCTTCAACAGTAATCTGGAGCTGCGTACATGCCAAAAATGCGGGCACGTCATGTCTCCGGAAGCGAGTGAGTGGAAATGCGAGTAGACTTCCATACCCACATCATTCCAGAGGATATTCCTAATCTGGCTGAACGATTTCATGGAGAGCGCTGGCCAGTTCTGCACCGCACTTGCACATGCGGGGCAACTATCATGGTCGGGGGAAAAGTATTTCGCGAAGTGACGGATCAGGTATGGGATCCCCAAAAACGGATTCATGACATGCAGCAAGAAGGCGTGGATATGCAGGTGTTGTCACCTATTCCGGTCACGTTTTCCTACTGGGCCCCGGCATCCGAAGCAGAAGTGATGGCGCGGATTCAAAACGATTTTATTGCAAAGACAGTCAACCAACATCCGAATCATTTCATCGGATTGGGGACAGTTCCCTTGCAGGACACCGAGGCAGCCATTCGGGAAATGGATCGCTGCATGCACGAGCTAGGCCTGAGAGGGATCGAAATCGGTACCAACGTAAATGGCAACAATCTGGACGACCCGGGAATGATTCCTTTTTTTGAAATGTGTCAGACATGGGATGTGCCACTCTTCGTCCATCCATGGGAGACACTGGGCAGAGAACGAATGCCGCGGCACAACTTAATGTACACCGTCGGGATGCCAAGTGAGACAGCGCTTGCCGCAGCAAGTCTTATCTTGGGAGGTGTGATCGAGAAGTTTCCGCGCCTGAAAATCTGCTTTGCCCATGGCGGCGGCTCTTTTCCTTATATTCTCCCCAGGCTGGACCAAGGCTGGAAGGTATGGCCGCATCTGCGTCTGACCGAACAACCGCCTAGTGTGTACGCGAAACAATTCTACTTTGATTCCTTGACATACGACCCACTGAACATTCCATACATGATGAAGCGCTTTGGCGAAGATAAGATCTTGATGGGCTCGGATTATCCCTTCCTGCTTCGTGAAACACCTCCCGGGGAAGTCATCGATCATACGTTGGAGCTGACTGACGGACAGAAGCGGGCGTTGCTGGGTGAAAACGCGCTTCGCTTCCTGAACATAAAGGAGATGAAAGCACTGTGAAGCATCAGACTGAAACACCGGAACAACGGCTACAGGCTATGGGCTTAGACCTGCCTGAACCGAGACAGCCTGCCGGTAATTATGTCGGTTGTGTCCAAGTGGGCAATCTCCTCTTTCTGGCAGGACAAGGGACAAATGAATATCGAGGGAAGCTGGGACAGGATGTCACGACAGAGGAAGGTTACATGGCTGCCAGGCAGTGTATGCTCAATCTGCTGGCTGTTGCCAAACATGAGCTAGGGGAGCTGAGGAGAATCAAACGAGTGGTCAAAATACTCGGATTCGTTAACAGCGACCCAGCTTTCATCGATCAGCCTACAGTCATGAATGGGGCATCCGATTTGTTGGTGGAGCTATTCGGCGAGAAAGGCAGGCATGGGCGATCCGCTGTAGGGATGGCCCAGCTCCCGCTAAATAACGCCGTAGAAGTAGAGATGATCTTGGAAATCGAGAATTAGGAGGATTCCCATGAGTCATACTGCCAAGGAAAACCCGGTAATAAAAGGCGCCAAGCTATTCATAGACGGAGCTTACGTGGACGCTGTTTCCGGAGAAACCATTGATACGATCAATCCGGCGACAAATCTCAAGCTGGCTTCTGTGGCCAATGCAAGTGAACAGGATGTAAAAAGGGCGATTGACGTGGCGCAGCGTACGTTTGAGTCAGGCGTTTGGAGTGAGAGGTCCGTAGATGAGCGAGCCAAGATTCTCTGCAAAATGGCTGATCTGGTGATGGAGCGTGTGGACGAACTCGCTTTGGTGGAGACGCTTGATGTCGGCAAGCCGATCAAAGAAAGCCGGGGCTTCGATATTCCGAGAGCGGCAGCCAATTTGCGCTTCTTTGCCGAAATGGCTAAATACACGGTCCATGAGCATTATGAAATGCGCCATTTTATGTCCTACGCCAAATATGCTCCGGCAGGTGTGACAAGTCTGATCATTCCATGGAATTTGCCCTTTATGCAGATGACCTGGAAAGCATCGGCTGCTTTAGCGGCAGGAAATACCGTCGTGGTAAAGCCAGCTTCGTACACGCCTCTCTCGGCGGTGATGCTCGGTGAGATTGCCAATGAAGCGGGTTTGCCTGCTGGCGTGCTCAACATCATCACTGGTCCTGGCGGGACTGTCGGTACGGCAATGACGACGCATCCCCATGTGCGCCGGATCTCTTTTGTGGGAGAATCGAACACTGGAAAGACTGTCATGCAGAATGCCGCTTCGCACCTGATTCCGGTATCGCTCGAATTGGGAGGCAAATCAGCCAATATCGTGTTTGAGGATGCCGATCTTGATGAAGCGGTAAAAGGGTCGGTCGAGGCGATATTCCGCAATCAGGGCGAGATTTGTCTGGCGGGATCGCGTTTGTTGGTACAAGAAAGCGTATATGATCAGTTTCTGGACAAATTTTTGGCGGCTGTTCAAAGAATCAAGGTGGGAAATCCTCTGGAACCAGATACAGATATGGGGGCGTTGGTGTCCCGCAGTCACTTGGAAACGGTGGAGCACTACATCCAGATCGGACTGGAAGAAGGAGCCAAACTCGGTTACGGCGGAAAACGGATCAGCGGGCTGGGTGACGGCAATTTCCTGGAGCCAACCGTTCTCTATGATGTAGACAACAAAATGAGGGTGGCGCAGGAAGAGATTTTCGGTCCGGTCATCGTGATCATTCCATTTCGTTCAGAAGAGGACGCTATTCGGATCGCCAATGATTCGGCTTACGGCTTGGCAGGAGTCGTTTGGACCAACGATCTGCGGCGCGCGCATCGCGTGGCTGATCGGGTGAAGTCAGGTCTTTTATGGATCAATTGCTGGTATGTGCGTGATTTGCGAACTCCGTTTGGCGGTGCCAAGGACAGCGGGATTGGCCGCGAAGGCGGGCGTCACAGCTTCGAATTCTACTCCGAGGTCAAGACAATCACCCTAAAATTATAGCGAGAAGAACAGCAAATCAGGGAGGGAGCCGTGTGGACATAGAAAAAATCACGCGATTCGCCGATCATTTAGCGGCGGCGAGTCGTGAAGGGGTGGGAGTATCGCCACTCACTTTACTGGATCCGCAAATCAGCGAAATAGAGGCATACCACGTTCAATTGAAGACGATTGAGCGAAAAGTGACAGCAGGCGCGAGGATTACAGGGAAGAAAATCGGCCTGACCTCTCGCGCCATGCAGACACTGCTTGGCGTGGAACAGCCAGACTATGGACATCTTTTGGACGACATGGTCGTGGAAAACAACGGAGAACTGCCTTTCGAGCATGTCCTTTCGCCAAAGGTTGAAGCAGAAATTGCTTTCCTGCTGAAGCGAGATTTGGAAGGGCCACATGTAACCACTTATGACGTCTTAATGGCAACGGAATATGTAGTGCCTGCTTTGGAAATCGTGGACAGCCGTATCGCCAACTGGCAAATCAAACTGGAAGACACCATTGCGGACAATGCATCCTCCGGCTTCTACGTGCTGGGTGGACATCCTATGAAACCGCAAGATCTGGATCTTCCTCTGGCAGGAATGGCATTTTATAAAAATCAAGAGCTGGTCAATACCGGTGTAGGTGCCGCCGCGTTAGGCAATCCTGCATCTTGTGTAGCATGGTTAGCGAACAAGCTGTACGAATTAGGGATAACACTCCAAGCGGGAGAAATCATCTTGTCCGGTGCGTTATCGGCAGCGGTCGAAGCGAAGCCTGGCGATGTATTTCATACACGGATTGCTGGACTTGGTTCTGTAGGAGTCAGGTTTAGTAAGTAAAAAACACGAAAGGAGTGCGTGTATGAAGAAAGTAAAGGTAGCCATACTGGGCTCGGGTAACATTGGGACAGACCTGATGATCAAGCTGGGAAGGTCGCCAGTTCTTGAACTGACGTCCATGATTGGAATCGATCCTGATTCGGATGGTCTGCGTAGAGCAAAGGCAGCTGGTTACTACGTATTTGACGGCGGATTACAACCGTTTTTGGAAAGCAGTGCGGATCTTGCGGATATCGTCTTTGACGCTACTTCTGCCCATGCGCATATTCGGCATGCGAAGGCGCTCCAGGAGGCTGGAAAGCTCGCCATCGATCTTACGCCTGCCGCTGTAGGGCCCTTTGTCGTACCATCTGTGAATCTCGGTGCACATTTGAATGAAAAAAACATCAATTTGATCACATGTGGCGGCCAGGCTACTATTCCGATTGTTCATGCGATAGGGAGTGTGAGTCCGGTCAGCTACGCAGAGATCGTGGCCACTATTTCCAGTAAAAGCGCTGGTCCTGGCACACGTTCCAACATCGACGAATTTACGGAGACGACCGCACATGGTATCGAAGCGATTGGCGGAGCGAAGAAAGGCAAGGCGATCATCATCCTGAATCCGGCAGAACCGCCGATCCTGATGAGGGATACTGTCTATGCAGTAGTGGAGGAAGGAGCGGACCGACAGGCGATCGTGAAGGCTATTCATCAGACCGTCTCCTATATTCAATCATACGTTCCTGGTTACCGCCTACGCTCAGAACCGATCTTTGATGAAAACAAAATCACCGTGTTTTTGGAAGTGGAAGGCGCGGGCGACTACCTCCCTACTTATTCAGGCAATCTGGATATCATGACGGCGACAGCGGTGAAGGTAGCAGAGGAATATGCCAAGCAAGCTATCGGCATCGGCACGAGTATATAGCCACGAATGAAAGGAGGAACCGCAAATGACTCGTGATATTGTGATCACTGAAGTAGCGCTTCGAGATGGAAGCCATGCGATCAATCACCAGTTTACCGTGGAGCAAGTAGTCGAAGTGGCGCGCGCATTAGATGAAGCAAACGTACCGTATATTGAAGTCTCCCATGGAGATGGATTGGCCGGATCGTCCCTGCAATATGGTCTGTCCAGAACCCCCGAGCTGGAGCTGATCGAGGCTGCTGTTTCCGTTTGTAAACAAGCGAAAGTGGGCGTGCTCCTGCTGCCGGGAATCGGCACGATCAAAGATTTGAAGACAGCCTCAGGCCTAGGGGTAGGCATGGCACGAATCGCCACACATGCGACCGAAGCGGACGTTTCCGCTCAGCATATTTATCAAGCGAAAGAGCTTGGCTTGACGACAGTTGGCTTTTTGATGATGGCGCATATGGCTGCTCCGGAAAAACTGGCGGAGCAAGCTGGACTCATGCAAAGCTATGGAGCCGATGTCGTGTACATCGTCGATTCTGCTGGCGCTCTGCTACCTGATCAAGCAGGGGAACGAGTCCGATCATTGAAGCAATGTCTGAATATTCCCATTGGCTTCCATGCACACAATAATTTGTCTTTAGCCATGGCCAATACGCTCGTCGCCATTCAAGAGGGTGCCACCTGGATTGACGGCAGTGTTCGGTGCTTGGGTGCAGGTGCGGGCAATACACAGACCGAGGTTCTCCTAGCTGTGCTGGATCGAATGGGCATTCAGACGGGCGTCGATTTGTACAAAATGATGGATCTGGCGGAGGATATCGTGTCGCCGATTCTTCAAGTACCTCAGGAAATTACCAGAGACGCTCTCGTTCTCGGATACGCGGGTGTTTATTCCAGTTTCCGGCTTCATGCCGAGCGTGCAGCCAGGAAATTCGGTATCGATTCCCGGGATATTTTGATCGAGCTGGGAAAACGAAAGGTCGTGGGCGGACAAGAAGACATGATCTTGGATGTCGCAGCGGAAATCGCCCAACGGTACAGCTCTACCAAAATGATTTAGGGGGGATCAGCGTGCAATCGGAACTATTATACAAAAGGCTAGCTCAGAAGCTGGTGGATGCGGAGTTGAATAGGGAGGAGGTTGTGAAGCTGACAGCTGAATACCCCGATCTGACCGTGGAAGATGGATATCGTATCCAAAATGAGCTTGTCTCCCTCAAGCTTCAGCAGGGTCATCGAATCTTTGCCTCTAAAATGGGTTTGACCAGTCAGGCAAAAATGAAGCAGATGAATGTGCACGAACCGATTCGGGGCTATATTTTTGACTATATGAATATCGAGGACGGGATTCTGCCGATCAATGAATTGATTCATCCCAAGGTGGAAGCGGAAATTGCCTTTGTTTTGCGTGAGGATTTGGAAGGACCGGGCATCACGGAGGCTCATGTTCTGGCAGCCACTGACTATGTGGTTCCCGCTCTGGAGATTATCGACAGCAGGTATGCGCAGTTCCAGTTTACCTTGCCGGATGTCATTGCGGACAATACTTCGTCTTCCCGTGTATTTATCGGGTCGACATGGAGAAAGCCTGATGAACTTGAACTCGATTTGGTTGGCGTTACCCTTTCGATCAATGGCGAGCTCAAAGACTTGGGGGCTGGTGCGGCAGTTCTCGGTCATCCAGCCCGCTCAGTCGCAATGCTGGCGAATATGCTTGCTCGCGAAGGTCGCAAGCTGCAAAAGGGAGATTTGATTTTGTCCGGGGGCATTACCGGTTCCCATCAGCTACGGGAAGGAGATGTCGTAAGTGCCAAATGGGGTGGCCTCGGAAGTATGGAGTTCGTAGTGAAAATGGGTTAGGCAGTAAGGCGAAAAGCCGAGAAGAATGCAGGGAGTTATCCCGTATTCTCACGGCTTCTTTTTATGTTGGGAGCCGAATATTTTACCTCCATCTTGACAATCAGCGAAATTAGCGGCTATTATCTAACTAACGTTAGGTAGAAAATGGTGATAAAATGAATAAAAGCGAAGCAACACGACAAAAAATTCTTGAAACGACCACATGGTTGATCGGACAGTATGGAATTGAAAAAGCCTCCCTTTCCATGATTGCTCATTCTGTAGGCATACAGAAGCCATCCATCTATTATTATTACTCTTCGAAAGAGGAACTAATAGACGCTGTTTTCGCTTGGATTTTAGAAGGGTATAGTTTTGAACAATACTTTCAAATTCATGAGTATACGAAAAAGAATTTTGTAGAGAAGATGGTTCGTGACGGCTTGCAATTATTGGTTGAAGAGACTACAGATACACAAATGCTTGTTGTACAGGTATTAAATGAGTTTCTTATATATGGGAGCCGAGAATCTTCCCATAATAAAGAGTACCGATTAAAAATTAAGGCCGTACAGGAAGGCTTTATTGACGGTTTTTTTCGATTACTACAAAAAGGGGAAGAATTTGGTCATACGGATTCAAAAGGCTTGCGTGAAAAAGCATGTGTACTAGCGTTAACACTCGATAACTTATCAAATTATCCGTTGATTGGCATTCAACTGGATGTTTCAGCTGTATGGAGAGAAACCATTACAAGCGTATTATCTAACAAAGGAGACTTTACATGAGTGAGAATCATACATTATTAAATTTTTCAAAAACGGACAAGATTATCTTGTGGCTTGGTTTCCCTCTTATCGGTTTAGTGTTCGGCTGGTTTCTTCCGAGTATTGCTAAATGGGGCAGTTCTTTGCCGTGGATACCTTTCCAGGGGCCCTTACAACTAATTGCCTCCTATAACGGAGCATGGGTAGGCATTGTTACTATGATCCTTGGCTTGATTGCAGGGATTGTCTTGACTCTACTCTCTTTTCATGAAAGCTTAGAAACGTCTGTATATGATGATAAAGTCACATGTAAAATTAGAGATGATGAAATTCTCTTCAAAAAGCAAGATATCTCCCTTGTATTTGTGGATAACAAGCAATTGGTGTTTTTAGGTAAAGATGAGAAAGAACTATTTCGTTGTAAGCAAGAGCTTCCGAAAAGCACAGTTGGTGCTGCATTTCGAAAACATCATTATGTTTGGAGCGATACGGATCCATTTCAACATGACTTTAAAATATGGGTTGTGGATTCTCCCGACCTATCTCCTGCTGTGAATGCTCTATTAAAAGCAAGGGGAATAGCAATTGAAAAAGGAGATGATAAGGAAGCTTTTCAATTGGCTCAAGAACTTTGGAAACTAAGAGTATCTGTAAAAGAAAAGGACAAAAGGCAATATTATCGATAAAATCAGCAGGTATTTCAATATTCTCGTCTTGTGAGGTTAAGCAGCTGTTTTACAGCTTTTTTGGGCACATTTCAGCTTGAAGGGTGAAAAATTACACCTTCGCTTTTGGATAGAGGATTTATTATCTCGATCATCGGAATTTAGGAGACCAACTACCTTTGTGATAATATAAGAAAAAATGAGACGAAGCGCTAGAGTTCTTTTAAATTTGAGGTGGCAACATGTTAAAACGGTTATTTGTATCAGGATACAAGGCTCACGAGCTTGGCATTTTCAATGAAAAAAATCCGGGCTTAGCGATAATTAAGAAAGCACTGAAGCGGGAACTCGCAAGATTCCTTGAAGAAGAATTGGAATGGGTCATCATATCAGGTCAACTAGGGGTAGAAATGTGGGCAGCCGAAACTGTTCTGGAATTGAAAAAGGAGTATCCGCATCTAAAACTGGCGGTAATTACTCCGTTTTTGAATCAAGAGGAAAAGTGGAAGGAAGAGACCCAGGATTACTACCGAAATATTGTGATGCAAGCTGATTATATCAATAGTGTCTATCAAACTCCTTATCAGGGAGCTTGGCAGCTTGGAGAGAAAGACAAATTCTTGCTAGCCAATTCTGACGGTATCTTGTTAGTTTACGATGAAGAAAACGAAGGCTCCCCGAAATTTCTAAGTAAGCTCGCCGCAAAAAAAGCGGATACGGGCGATTATCAGTTGTTTCGAATTAACGCATATGACTTACAGACCATAGCAGAGGAACAGCAACAAGAATTATACAATGACAACTTCTAATCAAACAGCGACAAACCTAAGATTTTTAGTCACAAACTTCCTCAAGCTTATAACGGCTGCCTTTTTCTAGTTTAAGGCCATAGAGTTTGGGGGCATCATATAGGAACTCCACAAAAAGGAACCGCAAAGCTAAAGTCAAAAAAGCCTTTCTGCCGGGACAACCGGATGGAAAGGCTTTTTTTGACTCCATGCATGAAATTCCTGCTACCCTCCTGTCCATGTCAGTTCGATCTGGTGCTGAACAAACATAAATCGTATTCGCCCCGGGAGGTTCGGCGGGTGCTCACCGGCGTTTTTGTGGGAATAAACTTGTCTAACTGGATAATACTACAGGAGGAAAAGAATACGATACTGCGGTAAACCAAAAGATGGTAAAACACAAAATTTCTGAAAATCTTGCCACTATCACTAACCTGCGCATGGATCATTCTTATCTGCCTGTACGCTTTTGCTAACGGTATCGAAGGGGAGAAGTGTAATGGGAAGTAAATGGATGTCTTTTGACATCGGATCATTTACGGGTACAATGACAGCCATTCTATTTTCAGGAATTCTAGCTCTTATTTTTTCAAGGTCGTTGCTGCAATGGATCATTGGCCGGTTCACGAAGCGGCTCATGAATGAACGGTATCCCGAAAACATTTGGGAAATGGTAACAGCACTGACTCGCCTGTCACCAAGAATTGTGATTGAAAATAGCTTGCGCGCTTCAGAAGGGGCAGTTATAGAAAGACCATTTGGGAGTCCGCGTAAATTTCTTACTTACGACGGACTTATCTTTTCACCGGCACAACTGGCCACGTTAGTTACCCCTGAAGATGTAGATGTAGATATGCGGATTACCATCGGGCCTCAGGCAAAAAAACCTTTATCTCTGGAAATACCCATTATGGCAGGAGGAATGGGATATGGGATTGGTGTGTCAGAGAAAGCAAAGATAGCGATTGCAAAAGGAACCGCTGCGGTCGGCACTTTAACAAATACGGGTGAAGGGGGATTTTTACCCGAAGAGAGACAAAACGCCAAACATTTAATTATTCAATACCACAGCGGCAAGTGGTCAAAAGAGCCAGAAATTCTCAAACAGGCCGATGCGATTGAAATCCATATCGGCCAAGGAGCCATTGCGGGTGCGGCAACTTTTATCCCTTCGGAGTACGTTCAAGGAAGAGCCAGAAAAATCTTGAAGGTGGGGAATGATGATTATGTCGTCATTCCTTCCAGGCATAAGGATATCAATAAACCACAAGATCTTCGCAAAGTAGTTGATCATCTGCGCGCCCTTACTGGTGGAATCCCCATTGGAGTTAAAATATGTGCAAGCGCAAAGATTGAAGCCGATTTGGAAGTCGCCATTTTTGCTGGGGTTGATTTTGTAAGCATTGACGGCGGACAGGCAGGATCTAAGGGCGGACCTCCCATCCTGGAAGACGATTTTGGAATCCCCACCATTTATGCTGTTTCACGTGCCGTACATTACTTACAAAAACGCGGGGTGAAGGAAAGAATTACCTTGTTAAGCGGAGGAGGATACTTCACGCCATCTGATTGCCTAAAAGCATTTGCGTTAGGGGTTGATGGTGTCTATATGGGGACGGCTCTCTTGTGGGCAATGACGCATGATCAGGTAACAAAAGCAGTTCCTTGGGAACCTCCTACTCAACTTGTTTTTTATCCGGGAAGTTTAACTGCTCAATTTGATGAGGAAGAAGCAGCAAAGTATTTAGAGAACTTTCTTACGTCGTTTGTGGAAGAAATGAAGGTCGCAATTCTTGCATTGGGAAAAACATCTGTTCATCAAGTTGGCGTTGATGATCTTGCAGCCCTTGATGAATTGACGAGCAAGATAACAAAAGTTCCTCTTGCCTATGAACCGTATATCCCGACAAAAGAGTTTATGGAATCGCTTTTGGTTCCGAGCGAGAATGACAGTGATCAATCGATGCCTGATCCCTCCGAACAGAGTAACGAAAACAAGAAGAAGCAGTTTTTCTTAAAACATAGAAACCGCTTGAAAACAACTCAGTCCAGATCGGATTAACGTAGTTCGGGGATTTTTCATCCGAAAAATAATGTGTACGGAAGAGGCTTTATGACAAAACAAGTAGGTGAATAGGAGCACCTGTTATTTTGCCAAATGGCCGCATTCTCTTGATTCCATTCCCTTCTCTCCAACGCTCCGATCACTCTAACAATACGATAATAAAATAAGACTGAGCTGAAATTTCAGCACGCGCAGGGAGCTTCTTAAACAAGCTCCCTATTCTTTTGAAGAAACATATTGTCGAAAACTAACGATTGAATCTCCTCTTGCTGGAGGTTTTATAATCGGGACCAGGGGGCTAATGCCGGCGCTTTAAACGTAAAGGAGGTCAGATATATTTTTAAAATTATGTCGTCATGTAGATTTTTTAAAAAATACAGAACAAGGGAGCTGTAACATGGTAAAGAAGAAGAAACAGAGATTTCATGGCATTATTTTAGGATTACTAATTATGATATGTACGTCGTTGGTGATTGCATGCAGCACACAATCAACCACATCTGAACCAAATCAACAGCCAGAGGCTGACAAACCAAAGACAGGCGGATCCATCACTGTGGCTTACGCAAGTGAAGCAGATACCCTAGATGTTCACAAGTCAGTTGGTAACGATATGGGTGTTACTTGGAATATGGGTGGATCGCTGGTCTACAAGGATCCTGTTACAAAAGAATTCAAACCTAATCTCGCAAGTGAATTTAAGATTTCAGAGGATGGAAAAACGTACACCTTTACCATTCGTTCTGATGTTACGTTTCACGATGGAACACCTCTGACTGCCAAAAGTTTTAAGGATACCTTTGAACGCATTAAGGATCCGAAAACAAAAGCAAAACTGGCGGGAATAGTTATGATGCCGGTGAAGAGCGTCAGTGCCCCTGATGATAAAACCCTCATCCTTGAATTACATGAACCCAATGTGTCGATTCTTGAAGATTTAGGCACTGGTATAACTCAACCGCTATCCATGAAGGCCATTGAAAAATATGGTGAGGAATATGGACGAAATCCTGTGGGAATGGGTCCATGGAAGTTTGAGAGCTGGAAGGCTGGCGAAGGGGTTACATTGGTTCGCAATGAAGCCTTTAAGTGGGCCATGCCGCTCGATGAAAATCAAGGACCGCCAAGAGCTGATAAACTGGTGGTCAAAACAATTCCAGATAAAAGTGTTATGTTGGCCGCTTTGGAAAACGGTACCATCGATGTTGCATTCGATGTACCCGCAAAAGATATCAAGAAGTATCGAAATAACCCAAAATATCAGGTTCTGGAACTCTTACGGGCTGGGATACCTTTTAGTTTATATATGAACTTGACAAAACCGGAGTTCCAGGATCTCCAAGTTAGAAAAGCATTCAATATGCTGGTTAATAAAAAAGCGATGGTCCAGGCGGTTTTGATGGGTGAAGGAGAGGTTGCCCAAACGTTGTTATCCCCTTCAACATTGGGGTATGATAAGTCATTGGAAAAATACGGATACCAATACAATGTGGAAGAAGCAAAGAAGCTCCTTGACGCTGCTGGATGGAAGGTAAACGGAGAAGGCCTGAGAGAAAAGGATGGAAAAGTATTTACCCTTTCCTTTATGATTTCGGCTAGGTTTGAGATGCAAGCTCAGTTGCTGCAAGCTATGCTGGGCGAGGTGGGTATCAAAGCTACCATTCAAAATTTAGAGGAGTCAGCGTATAGTGATGGACTAATGAAAGGAAATTTTGATGTAACGCTGGTTACTTATAGTTACGATGACCCTGATGCTTTATATCAAAGTTTCCACTCTAGCCAAATTGGTGCTGGCTTTAACATAAGTGGTCTAAAAGACGGCAAGCTGGATGCCTTATTAACAAAAGGACGTGCAACCGCTGAAACGAAAGCCAGAAAACAGGTATATGTAGATGCCCAACAACATCTCCTTGGGCAAGCATATGTTGTTCCCATCTATAGTGACAAGATCTTTGTGGTAGTAAGCTCGCGAGTAAAAGGCGTGAAATGGACGTCTTATACTCCCAATTTCCAAGATAGCTGGGTAGAAAAATAAACGGAGTCTTTCCGTCTACGTCAAGAACCTAATCGATACGTTACAGGAATAGCATCTTTTTAGAATGACTTGGAAGATTGCATCAGACGAGGGGGAATGATCGATGAATTTTCAACATGTGATTGATAAGGTGCCAGACTACAAGGTTTTTCTAACAGTAGATGAAATGGATGAAAGCACCAGAAAGCTGGCCGAAGAGTTTCCTGATGCTGTAACCGTATTTGAGGCGGGAAAGTCCCGCGATGGACACCCCATTCAATGTATCAAAATCGGAGACGGGCCCAAAAATGCGTTATGCTTTGCCTGCCCGCATCCTAACGAGCCAATTGGCGCGATGACGATGGAATATCTCTCCCGGGCATTGGCAGAGGACAAGGCCTTGCGCGACGAGCTGGGCTTCACGTGGTACATCATCAAATGTGTTGACCCTGATGGTACGCGACTAAATGAAAATTGGTTTAAAGGACCATTCAATATTTTTAACTACATTAGAAATTACTATAGACCTGTCGGCTACGAGCAGGTGGAATGGACTTTTCCTTTTGAATATAAAGAATATCGCTTTGACAAACCATTGCCTGAAACGCAAGTGCTTATGAAAATCATAGACGAGACTAGACCTGCGTTTATGTATTCATTACACAATGGGGGATTATGCGGTGCCTATTGGTATATTTCACACGATTCGCCAGAATTATACAAAAAATTTCACAATTCAGCAAGGAAAGAAGACGTGCCTTTAGATCTAGGAGAACCAGAGACGCCATTTGCGACAGAGTTTGCTCCGGCCATCTTCAGTTTAAACGGACAAGACGAATACTATGATTATATGGAGAAACATACAGGAACAGCCCCGACACTTGATGTGGGGGCAGACAGCCACACATACGCCTCTTCGAAAGCGGATTGTGTAACATTAATCACCGAGCTGCCATATTTTTTCGATCCACGAATAGAGGATCAGAGTGACTCAAATATCTCCCGCAGAGAGGCACTTCTGACCGAAGCAGATCAAAGTGAGGCTTTTTTTGAAATGTTGGAGGGACTTTTGGGTGGCATACGGTCCTATATTTCAAAGGATAACCCGTTTTTCAAGTTGATGGACCCCTCTTCCCCTGCACGCAAAGAAAGGAACGAAGCACAGAGAAAATGGGCAATGAGCGATCCTGAATTTGAAAAGCCGGCAAAGGGTTCCCAAGTTTTCAGCAGTTTCGTGGTTTCGAAGTTTTATCGAGGATTGAGCCTGGGACTAGCGGTCCGCACTTGCGAATATGAGCTAGAGCGGCTAGCAAAGGAAGGCTCAACCGACCAAGAGGCAATTACAAAATTGAAAGCAGTGCTGCAAGAAGGGCTTCGCCAATTGCGACAGTATACGGATGAGCTGGAACGAGAACTAAACTATACAGTTATTCCCATTCAAAAATTGGTACGTATTCAGTTGGAATGCGGTTTACTAGTCTCCAATCACATCAGCAAGAATCGGTAGTCTTGCTGATTAATAGCAAATAGGAGGGGCATACCCCTCCTATTTGCTATTAAAGGTTGCAAGCTTAAGCAATTGGCTGGGAAAACCCACGAAAACCTCAAATTAAAGCCGAGATCAAGCGTCAAAAGGAAGCAACGGCTGATAACCAGGGACTTGGGGTTATCGCAGAATACATGAAGATTGTATTCACGGACAATAAAGACCTGATAGAATTTGCTCAAATGGATGAACCGTTGTTTGATGGAGAAGGTAGACCAGTCATCGATCCTGTAACCAGCAATCATATTTGTTGTCTATGACGGCACAGTTGTAGGAGAGGTATAACAGGGGAAGGACGGCATAAGAATCAAACTGCATGACAAGCTGTTAATAAGCAGATAATGGGGCGTAGAACATTCATTCTAGCAAGTAAATTTTATCCAAAGTAAGTAATGCCAGATGGATGATCTAGGAGGATTAAATTGTTTCTAAACACCACGACTGCACCAAAATGAATTAGGATTTTATTCCATATCAAAAGTGTTCAAGAAAGGAATTAAAAATGATCGGAAGAATTGGTGGCGGACCAGTCAGGCCAACCAATTGGAGACATTCGTACAACTGGACAAACAACCGGGATACATTTACATTTCGAGGTTCTTGTAGCAGAAGGGTACACCTTGAACAAAAGATTGTGCAATGCTACCATAATATTAAATACAAAATATTATTTTGATTGAGGTGAACGATGATTACTCGCAAATACGACTCATTAAAAGACCACGTATACAAATATATTGCTTCGCGAATCCAGAATGGAACATTGCTGCCAAATCACAAGATTAATGAAGCAGAGATCTGTGAAAAGCTGGAGGTCAGCAGGACTCCCGTTCGGGAAGCACTCATCCAGTTGTCCTCTGATAATCTCCTGGAGTATATTCCGAGACGCGGCTTTCTCGTAAAGGAACTAAATACGAAAGAAAAGTTGGATGTATTCGCCGTCATTGGTTCATTGGATGCCTTGGCTGCACGGTTGTCAATGGAGTTTATCACGGACAATGATATGTCCAAGATGGAGGAGTATATACGGAAAATTGATGTGTCGATCCAAGAGAACAATTACGATGATTATCAAAAATATCAAACCGCTTTCCATAAGGTGTACATCGACAAGTGCAACAACCATACACTGATTACGATGATGGAATCATTGCAAAACAGTTTTATTCGGCAGTCCTATTTGAGCAACGACTCGGAAAAACTGTATGTCATCTTAAAACAAATGAACGACCAACATAAACAGATCTTGCGTTATTTTAAAGAACGAGATTCAGATGCTTTGGCGAACTTGATCCAATTCCATCACTGGAAGATTGAGCATCCTGAGATGATTTAATAGAAATAAGTTTGACTGGTCGACAAGAGTAGTAACAACTCTTGTCGTTTTTATAAATAAAAAAATTAAGACTATTGTGTTTTCTAGAAACGAATAATACAATACAAAATATACAATATACTAAACACAAAAAACATCACGAATGTTCATCATTGAATAGGAGGTGTTCACCAATGATTATATTATATATTGTATATTCTTTACATGAGTTAAGTTATTTCTACAAAAGTGGAGGCAAAAATGAAAAAAATCGATAATTCCAACAGTCTAATGGGTACAAAAACGGTTTGGGCTGGCGAAAAGGAGTTTAGTGTTTTTGGTTCTACACAAGTCCCTGTCGTGTTAAGTGTAGCTTATGGATATGATGATGTGGATGAATGGTATGACGTAGCGATCGGGAATAAACCAGGCCATATATACAATCGCATGACCAACCCAACTGTTCAGGCCTTTGAAGAAAAACTGAGAACGCTGGAAGGGGCCGAGCGAGCTATAGCGTTTTCATCCGGCATGGCTGCGATCAGCAGTACTTTGTATACATTTTTACGACCAGGTGACAGGGTGGTCTCCATAAAAGATACGTACGGAGGTACGAACAAAATTTTCACTGAATTTTTGCCCAATATTAATGTTGATGTTGTTTTGTGCAACACCGGCAATCAAGAAGAAATTGAAACAGAAATTCAAAAGGGCTGCCAGTTACTTTATTTGGAATCACCAACGAATCCGACATTGAAAATTGTGGACATCGAGCATTTGGCCAAGCTAGCAAAATCAGTCGGGGCATTGGTTGTTATCGACAATACGATTGCGACCCCTATAAATCAAAATCCGCTTCTACTCGGTGTTGATCTCGTTATTCACAGCGCCACCAAATTTTTAAGCGGGCATGCGGACGCATTGGGCGGAGTCGTTTGCGGTTCTCAGCAGTTGATGGAAAAAGTGTATCACTACAGAGAAATAAATGGAGCAACGATGGATCCTTGGTCCGCCTACCTCATTTTGCGGGGGATGAAAACATTAAAGCTCAGGGTAGAGCAGCAAGCGAAAAGCGCAATGGAAGTTGCCCGATTCCTGCAAAAACAAGAGTGCGTGGAAGCTGTCTATTATCCGGGATTAGAAAGCCACAAAAATCATGAGGTCGCCAAACGGCAGATGAGTGGATTCGGGGGTATTCTTAGTTTTGTTCTGAAAGGTGAAATGGAGGCGATTAAAGTTTTTCTGCCTCATTTGCGGTTAGGAAACCGGGCGGGAAATTTGGGTGCTGTCGAGACGATTTATGGCCCAGCTAGGACGACCAGTCACGTGGAATGCACGCTTGAGGAGAGGATGGCCTTGGGGATTTCTGAAGGATTGGTTCGTATGTCGGTTGGGATTGAAGATACGGAAGATTTGATTTCAGATCTCGAACAGGCATTCAACTATTTGGCTTCACAGATGAACAAAACAGCATTGTAGGAGGATCGAATCAGAATGACACACAAAGTAGCATTACTCGGTTTTGGAGTGGTAGGACAAGGATTGGCGGAAATTTTGGAAACGAAAGCGGACGCTTTATACGCAAATGTAGGTTTCGAGGCGAAAGTAGTAGCGATTTCTGATCTGATGAAAGGCTCCCTCTATCATCCAGACGGTCTGGATCTCTCTTTGGCTTTACGTATTGTGGGCGAAACGGGCAGTTTGCAGAGCTACCCTGATACCCCTGGCTTAATCAAAGGCTGGGACAGCTTTCAAACGATTAGGGAAAGCAATGCGGATACGATCGTAGAAATGACGTTCACGGATATTAAAACAGGTCAGCCAGCGATCGATCATTGTAAGGCTGCCTTTGAAAGTAAGAAAAATATCGTGATGAGCAACAAGGGACCCGTTTCTCTGGCATTCCGAGAGTTGGAGACAGTAGCAAAACAAAACGGGGTTCGCTGGTGCTATGAAGGAACAGTTATGAGTGGAACGCCATCCATCCGTATGCCACTCGTTTCATTGGTAGGTAACGACATCTCCGAAATTCGCGGAATTCTCAATGGAACAACAAACTATATCCTCACTAGGATGGAGGAAGGATTGACCTATGAGGACGCCTTGGCAGAAGCGCAATCTCTCGGGTATGCAGAGGCAGATCCGCGAAACGATGTCGAAGGCTTTGATGCTCAATATAAAGTAACGATTTTGGCAAACACGATCATGAACGCTCATATTCAAAGAGACGAGATCGCGCGTGAAGGAATTTCGAAACTTACCCCACAAGACATTCAATGGGCAAAAGAAAATAAGAAAAGATGGAAGCTGATCGCACGAGTTGTTAAAGAAGGGGAGCATGTAATGGCAAAGGTTGGTCCCGAAGCAATCCCGTTAACCGACCCGTTGGCAGGCGTATTAGGGGCGCAAAACGCGATCACCTATTACTGCGATTTGGCAGGTCCGATTACGCTTATCGGTGCAGGAGCTGGACGCACAGAGACTGGCTTCTCTATTCTCATTGATTTGATCAACATTAGCCGTGGCCAATTGTAGGGCAAAAGAAATTCGACTGGAGGTCTATACTTGATGATGACGGAAACTTTCATTAAAAAAAAGATGTTTCTAGCTGGGAAGTGGGTATCCCGCGATAAAGAAATGAACGTTCATAATCCGCATGATAATAGCATCATTGCAACGGTGCCGGCTGCTAATGAGGACGACGTACTGTTCGCCATTGAAGAGGCAAAAGATGGACAAACGATAGCGGCGGCCATTCCAGTGCATGAGCGGATGGCTATCATCCATCGTGCCGCTGATTGGATTTCCGAGAACAAAGAACTATATGCGAAGGTCATTGCTCTTGAGGGAAGTAAAACGATCCGGGAAGCAAGAAAGGAAGTAAGGCGTTGTGTAGAGACATTGCGGATCAGTGCGGAAGAAGCGAGACGAATTTACGGAGAAACGATACAATTTGACCAAATGCCAGGCAGCGAAAATCGCGTCGGCTATTACTACCGTTTTCCGATTGGCATCATTACTGCCATCACACCGTTTAACGATCCGTTAAACCTCGTCGCACACAAAATCGGACCCGCGATTGCTGCTGGAAATGCCATTATTGTCAAACCTGCGCCAACGACACCTTTGAGTGCCTTGCTGCTTGCAGAAGCATTTGATATAGCGGGACTTCCTCCGAAGGTGCTCTCCATTATTACTGGCTTTACGAATGACATGGGGGAGGCATTAATCACTCATCCGGCAATTCGAATGATTTCGTTTACAGGTGGGCTAGCTACTGGAGAAGCGATCATGAAAAAAGCCGGGCTAAAAAAGATGAGCATGGAGCTAGGCTCAAACTCACCCGTCATCGTCTTGAAAGATGCTGATTTGGAACTAGCGGTAGAGTCGTCTGTGTCGGGTGCGTTTTGGGCAGCTGGTCAAAATTGTCTAGGAGTACAGCGCATTTATGCACAGGAAGAAATTTATGATGAATTCGTTGATCGGTTCGTCACGCTTACGAAACAATACCGAGTCGGAGACAAATTATCGGAAGAAACCGATATGGGTCCCATGATCTCGGAAAACGAAGCGAAACGAGTTGAGAATTGGGTGACTGAAGCGGTGCAGAAAGGTGCGACGCTGCTTTGCGGGGGGATACGTAACGGTGCCTATTACGAACCGACCGTATTAATCAATGTGCCGGCGAATTGCAAGATTGCGAAGGATGAAGTATTTGGTCCGGTCGTTTCTATTTTCAAAGTCGCGGATTTGGATACTGCTATACGTGAAGCGAACCAAGTACCTTTCGGACTTCAAGCTGGCATTTTCACACGTGAAGTGGACAAGGCATTTTCTGCTATTTACAAGCTAGAAGTGGGAGGTGTTATGATTAACGATAGTTCTGATTACCGTATCGATGCGATGCCGTTCGGGGGCGTGAAAGGATCGGGAATCGGTCGTGAGGGAATTGCCTTTGCCCTGCAAGAAATGACCGAACCGAAAGTAGTATGCTTCAGACTTTTAACGTAACAGGGAACCACCATGCCTGAAAAACATTCATTTCACTAAGGGGTGGAACAACATGGGGCACATGAATGAAAAAGGTCAGACCGAACTACGTCGTACGATGAAAAGCAGACATTTGTTTATGATCTCCCTAGGAGGGGTAATTGGCACAGGGCTGTTTTTAAGCTCTGGCTATACCCTGAATCAGGCAGGTCCTGGGGGAGCGCTTCTTGCTTATCTGGTGGGTGGCTTAATCATGTATCTTGTCATGTTGTGCCTAGGGGAGTTATCAGTTGCCATGCCTGTAACCGGCTCTTTTCAAACCTACGCCACTAAATATATCGGGCCAGCAACCGGATTTACAGTAGGATGGATGTATTGGCTGACGTGGGTGGTTACAGTAGGCTCTGAATTTACAGCGTCTGGTCTTTTGATGCAGCGATGGTTTCCGGACACCTCTGTGTGGATGTGGAGCGCTATTTTTGGTGGAGTGATCTTTATAGCAAACGCGCTTTCCGTCAAATTTTTTGCAGAAACTGAATTTTGGTTCGCAGGTGTGAAGGTCATTGCGATTATTTTGTTCATCATTTTGGGCGGCGCTGCGATGTTCGGATTTCTTCCATTGAAAACAGGATCACCCGCTCCCATGTTGTCTAATTTTTTTGGAGAGGGCGGTCTTATCCCGAACGGATTTCTCCCTGTAGTGATGACGATGATCTCCGTCAACTTTGCCTTCTCGGGAACGGAGCTAATCGGGATCACTGCTGGGGAAAGCGAAAACCCGGAGAAGAGTATTCCCCGTACGATGACGAACATTATTTGGCGAACAATGATATTCTTTATCGGCGCCATTTTTGTACTAGCTGGTTTAATTCCGTGGAGAGAAGCTGGCGTTATTGAAAGCCCGTTTGTCTTGGTCTTTGACAACATCGGGGTGCCTTACGCGGCCGATATTATGAATTTTGTCATTATTACGGCATTGCTTTCCGTTGCTAACTCGGGCTTGTATGCCTCAACCCGCATGCTGTGGGCTCTTTCGAAAGAAAATATGATCAGCCATCGACTGGGGAGAGTAAATTCCAAAGGTGTACCGATGAATGCTTTGATCATTAGCATGTTGATTGCGTGTTTATCGCTTCTGTCCAGTGTGTTTGCTGCTGACACCGTATATCTCGTTCTTGTTTCGATTTCTGGTTTTGCCGTAGTTGTTGTCTGGATGGCAATTGCAGCGTCCCAATTTATGTTTCGTAAG
Organism: Brevibacillus sp. AF8; assembly: GCF_021270385.1. Classification (NCBI taxonomy): domain Bacteria; kingdom Bacillati; phylum Bacillota; class Bacilli; order Caryophanales; family Paenibacillaceae; genus Brevibacillus; species Brevibacillus sp. AF8. Next base: position 322,363 of record NZ_JAGQDN010000001.1, read on the forward strand.
CGTTTTCTTGAGGAAAACAATGATATCAACGATTTGAAATACCGCACGCCTCTGTACCCGCTTGTACCGATTGCCGCTTTTGGTTTATGCCTCGCATCTTGTGTCGGACTTGCTTTTGACCCAAGTCAACGGATTGCGATCTATTGCGGTATAGCATTTATGGCTGGTTGCTATTTATTTTACTATATCAAAAATCGCAAAAAGCAAATCACCAAAACCAGTGACTCTATTGTGGATGTAATGGAAATAAAAAAATAGAACGAGAGTAGGTTCGGCGTACGATGAATCCGATTGCAACGATTTTAGAGAAATTTCCGATGATGATCCTCGATGGCGCCATGGCCACTGAGCTTGAGCGTCACGGATGCAATCTGAACGATAGCCTATGGTCAGCAAAAGTGCTGATGGAAAATCCCGAGTTAATTAAACGTGTGCATACGGAGTATTTTTTGGCGGGGGCTGACTGCGCGATCACGGCCAGCTATCAGGCTTCGGTGGAAGGATTTGTCCGGCGGGGAATGAGCCAGAGGGATGCGATTCTTCTCATTCAGGCGTCCGTTCAGATAGCCGTACAAGCACGGGATGAATTTTGGAAAAACTCAGATGGCCGCCTGGATCGGCCAAAGCCTATTGTAGCTGCTTCAGTCGGTCCGTATGGTGCTTATTTGGCTGATGGCTCCGAATACCGAGGAGCTTATGAACTGAGCGAAGAGGAACTGATCGATTTCCACAGGCCTAGGATGAAAGCACTGATTGATGCAGGCGCCGATATACTTGCCTGCGAAACGATACCATGCTTGAGCGAAGCCAGAGCACTTGTCAGGCTTCTGGAAGAATTTCCCGGAGTTTATGCGTGGATCAGCTTCAGTGCAAAAGACGAACTGCATATATCAGACGGCACACCGATCACGGAATGTGCAATATGGCTAGATAAAAAAGAGCAAATAGCCGCTTTAGGCATTAACTGCACGTCGCCCAGGAATATTCCTAGGCTTGTTCAGGAAATACGCAGTTGCACAATGAAGCCGATCGTCGTATATCCGAATGCAGGGGAGCGGTATGACCCGACAACCAAGACGTGGTACGGAGCATCTTCTAGAGATGGCTATGGCAACAATGCCCTTGAATGGTATGAATCTGGCGCCCGATTAATCGGCGGCTGCTGCAGAACAAAACCGGAAGACATAAAGGCCATCGCTGATTGGGCGAGGAAGTAATGATGATAGGACCTCATCGGACGACGATGAGGCTTTTTCTTTTGTAGATCGTGTAAATCATTCTCGTATTCGATCCTATTGCACAAAATAATAATTATGTGTAATAGGTTGAAGTCATTTTTCTTAATCTAATCTTGCTGAATAAATAATTTTGTAGGAAATGTTGTTCAGCAGATTTGATTCAATTGCTCCAAACCCATCCAGATGTAGCAGCTATGATCCCTCAAAAAGGATTGGTCCAATTGTAAAAAATAATGTAATAATGCCTTCTAATTCATTGATAATTGCAATTGGTCCAAAGGTTCTTCAGTTACATTCGCATAGAGTAGGGGCATTCGAAAAAATTATCAGTACGAATCAAAAAGCCATTAGAATGAACACAAGTGGAAAGAGGATAGAAGTGTGTTAAGTTAAATCAAAACTTGATAGTGAAGAAGATAACAAATGAACTGAGAGTGAAAGAAGGATTGGGAAAAATAAAGAGAAATGATCAGAGTAAGAGGAATCATTTAAATGTTTGATTTCGTTTAGAAGCGAAGCACGTAATTAATCGATTTTCAGTGCGTTTATTAAACAGTTCATGAAATAGCGTTTTCATGAACTGAAACAGCATTTTATAAAACCTCCTCGTCGCTAAACTTTCATGGCCAAGAAGCTCCTGCAACGTACGAATATCTACCTTTGAAGGATCGTCATTGGAACGCAAGAGCAGAGTCGCGAAGGTATGCCGCAAATGATGCAGTGTAAACCGGTGAGGGGGTAAGCCCGCATTATGAAGGACTTCCTTAAAGATCCGATGTAAACCGCGAGGATCTATCCGTTGACCCATGTAATTCGTAAAAACTGGCTCGGAAGTATGCAATTGAAACGTTTCCAAGTGTTCCTGGTATTGCTTGATCAATGGAATCACCATCGGATGCAGCGGGAGTATACGTTCTTTATTACCTTTCCCATGAATCCGTATGGAATTCCATTCCAAATCAACCTGCCCCCAAGACAAATCAACTAATTCTTGGCGACGCATCCCGGTTGTTGCCAACAGCTTAAACATCAAATGATTCCGTAACGATAACTTACGCTGATCATTCTCTAAAAACCGAAATAGCATCTGTAATTCGATTAACTTCATGTAAACCGGTACTTTTTTGTCTGTTTTCGGTGCATGAATGCCCACCATAAAATCGTTCGATATCCAGTTTTCCTTTGCACAAAAACGACTGAAGGATTTTAAGCAGGAAATACGTCTTTGCAGCGTGCGCGGATGTGTCTGATGCTCAATGACCTGGTCTTGAATGAACCTCCGAACCGTCGAATTACGAATTTGTTCCAGTGCCGATGTGCCATGGACCCTCGTGAGAAAAGCCTCAAAAACATGTAAATCGTACGCATAACTACGTATCGTATTCACTGATACATTGCGTTCAACCTCCATATAAAACAAGAATTCATCCATCGCTTGTTTCACCTGCAAACTTAATCGTCCTCCTAATAAATCGATTATAAGGACGCAACCGATTTTTATGGACCATCCACGAAACTTATTGGAACGGCTCCGAAACTTATCCGGACGCAACTGATGATTATCCGGAACCTTTGCCAACCAGATTCCTGATAATGTAGATCATCGGAACCAAGAACCTTTAGTTACTGTCCCACTTGCTCTTTTTATCAGTTTACATAATATATATTATCGGACTCAAAATGAAATGCATAATTTCTGAGAGGGGCACTCACCTGTTTATTAGTTTTGTGTCACAAACTTGGTCGAACATGGATCTAACTGAATGATGCTGTAAAATATATAGCTTTTCTTTTTCTCATCTATTACTGCCATATGACATACATAGATGCACCCAAACTTGCTCTTAAAAACCTAATTTGTCAGTTTCAGTGCAAGACATTAACAGGCAGCAACAGAACTGTTGTGAACCATCCATCATCGAATAAGGCTTACTCAGACATTTATCAACGATCTGCTTAAATCGCTTAAATTTCATCAAAATAAAAAAATTCATTTTAAATAAAAAACAGTATTTACATTTATTGTAAATTCATATATATTATAATTAAGATCACTATAACTAAAAACGCCCGGAGGTCCCCAAATGACCAAAGTCATCCCAAAATCCAAAACGATCACCACTACGACGAAAAAAAGATCGTACGAAAATACCTTAAATAACCTGGCGCAATATCTCGAACGAAATAAGAAAAAATAACCAATAAAAAGAGTGCCACTGGAGGCACTCTACTTTGGCGTCTATTCGCTTTTCTTCTCTCTTTCCCCTATTTACCCACCTTCTATTCTTCTGCGGTTCCCATCCATTCCAACAAGTAAAAATCTGTTACCAAACGCACAATCTGTCCTTCAGCATCATAACCGATATAGCTCGCGTAGCTGCCGTCTCCCCAACCTGTTGAAAACATGGCAACATTACAGCCTTCCGCTAAATCAATTAGCCCCCAACTCCGCGTGTGTTTATACGTTTGATCCATTTTCTTTGTCAACGTCTCATAGAACATCTCGTCCTTCTCCATTTCTCGTTCCAAAAGCGTGCAAGATTCTGCATCCATGAACGAGCCTGTCCCCGCATCCACACCATAGCCAAAAAATTCACCTTCGCCAAGCTGCGATACATCTGACTCCGGCCAAACAGCCATTTTCCAAGACACGACAGGTTTATCAGAGAAGACAAGCCGTGCCAATGCTACCCGTTCATCAGGCTCCAGAGCGTCATCCGTTTGCCCATCCTTTGACAGGGATTGAACTTGCGCGATAGCGAGCTGTACGGAGAAGCTCCCCTTTGGAAAAACCTCCACAAATGGTTCCGTCTCAAACATGACAAACGGATCGTTCGCCACGATTTTTCCAGTTTTTATCTGAAGTTTGCCTACATCTTGACGGAACAACCTGTATAAATAGCCATTCTGCTCTTTCGTATACCCTTCGTTAAATGCCGTTTCAAAAAATGCTGGGCATTTATCATTCATGATTCCTTCCCCCTTTTCCATCCTCTACATAAAATCCCACTGACGATAGTTTGCCAGTGGGATGTCGTCTGCATGCTAATTTACTTGATCAGAGCTGCGTCCAGCGCTACTTCAATCATTTCATTGAAAGTCGTTTGGCGCTCGTCAGCGGAAGTTTCTTCACCAGTTAGAATATGATCACTCACGGTGAGGATAGATAATGCGTTGCGTTTGTATTTTGCAGCCAATGTGTACAGCGCGGAAGATTCCATTTCAATTGCAAGCACTTGATAGGATGCCAATTTTTTGTACAAATCCAAGCTCTCACGATAGAAGCTGTCGCTCGTAAAGATATTCCCTACTTTGACAGGTAGATTGCGCTCAGTCGCTACTTGATACGCTTTGTGCAGCAATTCAAAGTTAGCAGTAGGAGCAAAATCAATCTGGTTGAACAGGAGACGATTTGTTTGGGATTCAGAAGATGCGCTCATGGCGATAATCACGTCACGTACTTTGATGTCTTCCTGGATCGCCCCGCAAGTGCCTACACGGATCAGGTTTTGAACGCCATAAGATTCCATGAGCTCATTGACGTAGATCGAGATAGAAGGAACACCCATGCCCGTTCCTTGTACAGAAACGCGCTTACCTTTGTATGTACCTGTGAAGCCAAGCATGCCACGCACGTTGTTGTAGCACTCTGCTCCTTCGAGGAAAGTTTCAGCAATGTATTTGGCCCGTAGCGGATCGCCCGGCAGCAGGATGGTTTCAGCAATTTGACCTTGCTGTGCTCCAATATGGATACTCATAATCTGTTTGCTCCTTTATCAAGAAAAAATGACCTACTTGCCTATCGTACTACAAAAACCGAACAATGCAAAGTCAAGAGATCAAATGATTCCAGCGGCTTATTATGGCGCATTTGCGCGTGACTTCAGCACACAACGAATAAGCGATGCCCACAAATGGCATCGCCTCGACATCGGTTTCATTCATTTATGGACATCACGTAATCCATTGCTTCCAGGTGATCTCCCAGGATCGTCCGGTTATCGCTCGGTTTATTCTTTCTTGGTGTCGTTCTTTTTCTCGTAAGTTTTGCTGATGCAATGTAAGGAGATGACACGACACGCAATTGATTGTGTAGAGCAATAGCGTGCGCAACTGCAGGTACGACCAAATGTTGAACGCCGATGATAGCGGCAGCTTGTCGCGTCATAGCAAAAGGTAATTCATACATCGAGGAAGTTCCTAGTTCATGACGTGAAACCAGGGCATTGAGAAATGTCTTCGCTAGCAAAATGGTGTCCGCTTCCATGGATGTTTGGCGGAGGGGTGTCATGCATTTTCTCAACGCAATGTCTGCTCCTTGGTAACACGATCTGACAAAGGCCTGCATATCATTTGCAGCTACGACGTGATCTGAATCGAGAAACAGCCACACATCTCCTGTGGCCTCCTTGGCACCAATTGCTCGCCATACATCATTTCCTAAAGGAAACGGGTACACAAACGCTGTGAGTGGACAGGAGGAGTAAGCGAGCATTTTTTTTACCGATTGATCCGGACAGCCATCCACAACGAGTACAATCTCCATGGGTCGGAGTTTCTCAATTTGTTTGAGCACTTTTTTGATCGTCCGCTCGTGGTGAACAGAGAGGATGACACTTAATCGATTTACATTCTGGCATTTCTCTTTGCCATTAATGTGCTCTTCTTCGCGTTTTTTTGTGGGATCTCGCATATTTCGCTTTGCGTTTGCCACCCCATACACCGCCCTCCTTAACGCGTGATTCTAGTTGAATGACCGAGCGCAAATGTAAAACGTCCGATGACTGCACCAAGTCGCGGTGTCTTTGTCCATCCTGCTCTGCGCGTCGCAGCTTCGTTCCACCCGTAAGTAACTGGATTGCCTTCGCATGCTCACGGTAAATCGTACGGATGTCTTTTCGCACAATATCACAAGTGCCGGTTGGTTGTTTTTCCACAGCAAACGGGGCGATTGTCGTCATTTTGAGCCCCAAGACAGTCGCTTGAACCAAAGCAACTGCCGGATTGCATAAAGTCTCGGAACCAATTGCCTCCAGCGCTTTTCTGCTTAAGGCAAAGGGAATATTCTCAAAGGAAGCGGAGCCCATACTTTTTTGACCAAGAAGATGATTCAACAGGCAATAGGCACTCCCTGCTGAACGGTTTCCTCTTTTGGATCCCCAATGGTCAGAGCATGTCGTGATAATGACATCCGATCCCTTTTTGACCAGCGTGACATATTTCTTCAAGTATAAGAGAGGCATGGCGAGGCACTCGTCGATAAAAAGTACAACGTCTCCCCTCGCATGAGCAGAACCGATCGCTCTTGCCTCATAGCTGTCTACTTCCAAACCGGTTGAAATAACTTGTGCTCCCCATTCATTGGACAGGCTAGTTTCTTGGGAGCTCACACCGTTGCACACGACGATTACCTCCGTGTGTGGATCTATTCTTTTGACAACAGAAAGCAGTTTCTTCATATTCCTGGCGCTGTCACTCAATGGGATGATGACGGACACGGCAGGGCGATCATAGATTCGGTTGTCCATCTCACTCCCCCTCACCAGAGAAAAGTTCTTACTCTAATGTACGCTCGTTTTCCACAATTGGACACGGCATCTATCCCTCACGACTCAACAAGAGATGAGATGACCTAACAAAAAAACAGGACGCGCATAGTGACACGTCCTGTTTGGATTCTCATTTTTTGTATTAGTAGAACCGCCGTTGAAGACTGCGCTCGCGAATTCGTTTATTCCTCTGTGCACGGGAAAACGTATACACGATTAAGAAAAGATTCATTCCTAACCAGACGATTAAGACGCTATAACGGGCCAGTGGATGTGGGTTACCACCTTCTGAATCCCCAAACACAGTAGTAGAAGCTGGAGCAGGCGGATCATGACGAAGCAACGGATAAGAGACGGCTAGTTTACCAGCCTGTACAGACAGTTTCCCATCTGCTTTTAGCTCTACTAAAGGCTCTAAACCTTTGGGAACCGTCGCATACAAATCCTCCTTGGCTGTAAAAGTCACAACCGAGTTGTTGCCAGGGACAGCAGCTTCTGAAAAAGAATCTCGTTTTTTGGCGATTGGTTTCGTCTCAAATCCTTGAAAGCCAAAGTCCAGTAGCTTTTTTACATCTTTGTAAGCATTTGCACTGGTAGAGGCCTTCATCGTGACCGCGATGAGCTCCGTTTCTCCACGCTTGGCGGAGCCTACCAGCGTATGCATCGCCTGATCTGTGAAACCGTTTTTGATGCCAGTTGCCCCTTCGTAATCGCGCAGGAGCTTGTTGTGATTCACTAGAACTGTTTCCCACGTTTGTCCATGCCAAGGCAGCCGCTTCGTGCCAACAATTTCCCTGAATACGGGGTTTTTCATCGCGTACTGCGAAATTTTGGCCATGTCGGCAACAGTCGTGTAATGATTCGGATCATGCAGTCCGTGTGGATTGGTAAAATTCGTTTCGCTGACACCTACTTTTTCTTTCAAAAAGGCGTTCAAATCCACTGCAAAACGCTCCGTCGTCTGGCCCATATGCTCAGCAATCGCTGTACCAGCGTCGTTACCTGAATTCATGAGCAGTCCGTATAACAAATTGCGCAGGGAAATCTGTTCTCCCTCCTCCAAATAAACACGTGTTCCTTCTTCACGGCGTGCTTTTTTGGAGACGGTGACAGTGTCATCCAGATTCCCTTTTTCTATCGCGTAAATACCTGTTGCGATTTTTGTAATACTAGCAGGGTACAACTTCTCATGAGGGTTCTTTTCAAACAAGACTTGTCCCGTTGTAGCATCAATCAGAATGGCTGATTGTCCAGTGAGAGTGTTAGGCTCCAGGCTTGATGACTCCTCGGCATAAGCGGAAGGCATGCCCAGGTTGAACAAAACCATCACCACAACGAGTAGGTTCGTTAGTAAAAAGCGCATGTTAGTCTATATCCTTTCCTACTTTGTCGCGTATTTTCAGGTTACATTTGGTCTGTAGACAACAAAAGACGTTATTTCAACCGGATTCCCAACAAATCGTGGATCATTTTAAACTTAGGATTGTCCGCAAAAGCCTCTTCGAAACCACTGACATGTTCCCTGTACAAGGCAGCAGCGGAATCAAGATCTTGCTTGACGTACAAAGAAAATATTTCTTCCAATTTTTCTTCCAGTGTCGTATCAACTTCTGCCGGTGTGAGAATTTCTTGACGCAAATTGTTCATCAACACGTCCAGCTGATGGGTGATCACGGACGCTTCATGAAGCTGCTGCAAAACGTCTGACGGAATGTTGCCCGCATATTTGTAGCGCAGTTCGTGTTCATTTGTCGCCCAAAAGTTCATTCCCAATGTACGAATTTGGATCTCACAAAAAAGTGTTTTCTTTTCGCTACCGTGGTAGACCGTATACGAGACGATCATGTGGATACTTCTATAGCCGGATTCCTTCGGGGCTGCTATATAGTCTTTGACATCGTGAATGACAATATCCTCCCGCTCCTGCAACAACTGCTGCACCTCACGCACATCGTCTACATAGCGGCATACGACTCGAAGGCCCGCGATATCCTGGACTTCCTTGGCGACGTCACTTTGCCAATGATCTCCCAAAAAGTCGATTCCTTTTTCGTTCGCCTTCTTTATTAAACTGTCGACTTTTTTCACTCGTCCGACAACAAATTCAATAGGAGAATAACGGCCGCTTTTTTGAAAGCCGTATTTAATTCCTTTTAGTTTTAACTTCAGCTCTTCAACTGCCTGTTCATACGGCGCCAAGAAATGAACCATGTTGTTGAGCACTTTGCTTGGCACATTTGTGACTCTCATGAAGACACCTCCAAATTACTTCCAGAGGAAAGGTGATGCGTCAAAAAACGGCTGCGGATTCACATACGTATTACCCACTAACATGCCGTAATGAAGGTGAGGACCTGTAGAAAAACCGGTGCTACCCATTTGTCCAATCACCTGTCCCTGTTTCACTTCTTGCCCTGTCTTTACTTCTAGCTTGGACAAGTGAGCATAAATGGAAAAAATATTTAACCCGTGATCGATGATGATGGTATTGCCTGTTAAGTACAAAGAGTCGGCCAGAACCACTTTCCCATGGTTGCTCGCCCAGATTGGTGTTCCTGTTTTGTTTGCGATGTCAATCGCCGCGTGCCGGTTGGCTGGTACACCATTTACTACACGTTGGTAGCCGAATGGAGTCGTTAATTTTCCGACTGCTGGCTGTTGAAACGGCTCCGTGAAATATGGAATCGCTCGCGAATTTGATCTGGCTGCATTGATCTTTTTTTGATCTGCATTGATTCGATTTGTATCCTGTCGCATTTTGTTAAGCTGTTTACTTACCGTGAGCTTGTCTACTTCGAATTTTTTCGGTGCGATTGTCACTGTTACGGAAAGTTTTTTGTCCGCAGAGGTAACTTTATAGGTCCCTGCTTTCGTGTTAAAAGGAATCGGGATAAACCGGGCGTACTCATCCTGTGTCTTTTGCAAACGATAGTTCTGAGAGAATAACGTTACGGTTTGTGGCTCCTTACTGCGTACAAAAATAACGTCCCCAGGATATGTTTTGGCTGGAGTTACGCTAATCGCTGGCTGTTGTTTCGTTGTTTGGGCGTAAACCCCTTCTACTGTCTGGCTAAATATGCTTGTCCCAGAGACGAGCGTCAATGCTGTGACCAACATGAGACTAACCATTGATTTGAACATAGACATGCTCCCTCCCATTTTCTAGTATAACAAAACACACCCTGAAAGGAAAAAGAAAAAGAAGGCTAATGAGCTAGCCTTCTCCAATCATTCCAAATGTAATCTTACTGTTTCTTCGAATAATCCGACATCATTTCCATGATGGATTGCACGCCTGTCAGCATTTCGCTTGCACGTTTGGTTTTTTGTGAGATGCCCTCAAAATCAAGTACCCCTTTTTTTCGGTCGTTCCATCTTTTAAACAATTCTTCGGCCATACCGGGGTTGCTACGGACCGCTCTAATCCGCATGGAATCTTCGAGGACCCACGCTTCAAATTCGGGATGCTTTTTTAAAAGCTGCTTGAATTCTTTTTTCTTCATAGCCGGACGTCGCTCCTTTCCACTGGACAAACGAGGATAGTTAACTGTTCGTTACACCATATGACTAGTCCGCGATTGTGCTTGTGTGTTTGCACACAAGTGGCAGAAAAGGGCGGCGTTTGGAAAAATAGAAAGGCCCCTTATTGAAGGGACCTCTCATCATCCAGCTATTTACTTGTCAGTACGTTAGACTTGACGGCCAGCCATTTGTTGCTCAGCAAAGCTCACCAGACGCTTGGTAATTTCGCCACCAACAGAACCGTTTTGACGAGAAGTAGTGTCTGGTCCGAGATTTACACCGAATTCAGATGCAATCTCATACTTGAGTTGATCCAAAGCTTGGTTCGCTTGAGGAACTAGCAGGTTGTTGGAGCTTCCACCGTTGTTTGCCATGATTGATTCCTCCCAACGCTTTTTTTCTCCCGGGACGGAGTTGAACCGCCTAGCGTTTTTTGCTTCTCACCTTGAGACCGGAAGTTGATATTCAAGAGTGGTTGTTGACCTCTTGTGGTACTATCATCCCACCGTAAAAAAAGTACATGCACGTTTTCACTTGATATTTCTGTTGTAAAATCTGACAAGGTTGTCCCGCTCCTTTATGCTATAATGGTGCGTATAGTTTGGTAGTGAGAGGGGCAAGGTTTTGTGAGTGATTCAGGAAAAGTACTGCTCATCGATGGCATGAGCTTTTTATTTCGCGCCTTTTATGGTTCTGCTTGGGGTGGAGCCTATCGCCAGACTTCAACAGGTGTGTACACAAATGCGGTTTATGGATTTACAAAAATGATGCTCGATTACGCAGAGTTGACACGTCCTACTCATCTCGTGGTGGGCTGGGATGTCGCTTCGCGCGAGTCTTTGGTGCGCAGTCAATGGTATGACGGATATAAATCAAATCGTCAAGCGGCACCGGATGAGCTCATTCCACAATTCGATTTGGTAAAAGAAGTAACGGATGCATTCTCGGTTCCGAACTTGGGTTGCCCAGGCTATGAAGGCGATGATGTATTAGGTACGCTCTCCACACGCCTTTCCGAAGAAGGACACGAGGTGATCATTGCGACAGGTGATTACGATAGCTTGCAACTCGTATCTGAGCGAGTAAGCGTTAAAATCCTGAAAAATGGTGGCAAACACGAGCATTATAATCCAGCGAGCCTCTTGGCATTGCGGGGAATTACACCTGAACAGGTCGTTGATGTCAAAGCTTTAATGGGAGATGCCTCTGACTGTATTCCAGGCTGCCCAGGAATTGGTGAAAAAACAGCGACAAAACTGATTACCGAGCATGGTGATCTGGATAACCTATATGTAAATCTGGCAAGCTGTACGCCTAAAATGCGCAGCAAGCTGGAAGAAAATCGCGATCAGGTGTACTTGAGCAAAAAGCTGGCTACGATTATTCGGGATGTTCCAGTAGAGTATGCGCTGGAGGATGCCCAATGGGAATACGATCGTCAAGTCGTTCAGAACAAATTCGACGAGCTTGAATTCGGACGTACGATGGCAGCGAGAGTTGGCTAATAAGGGTCATAATCAACGGCTGAGAAGAAGCGGTCTATCCGCTTTTTTCAGCCGATTTCTTTATGCACTGTATAGTCGCTCCGTCAGTGAAACCCAGACGATTCGGCGATCCGTTTGGTCTCGGTATCTCCGTACCAAGTTTTCCTCTTCCAACCTGCTAATTAAGCCCGAAGTTGTACTGTTTGACAAATTAACAGCCTTGCTAATGTCTCCCATCGTTCTTGGCCCGTTTTCAAGAATTTCGAGAATCAATACTTGTTGCCAATTGATTTCATTTGTCTCTAACTCTTTTTGCGCAATATTTGAAAACAAGACATTGACTCCCCTTATAAGCTTGGCCAGCTTAATCAGTTCCTCCATAGTGTCCTCCTTTTGCAGTATCCATCATTTGAACAGGTTGCCTGGCTACGCTCAGCATAGGCGAAACAAATAAAGAAAAAAGTGGGTAAGAGATAAATTTTTTCTTAAGCTTCACTAAAAAATCCCGTCCCACGAGAGGAGACGAGATTTGGAAGTAGCGTCGAACGACTTATTTGGCTATTTGAAATACATCCAGGAGCAATCCTGTATTCTCCTCCCCATCCGCTTCCCAGCTCGTCGCAAATTTGACACGGTGAGAAACACCCAGCAGATCATACGTTTGTACAAGATGCTGCCTCGCAGAACCCACAATCAAGCTGTGCAAGCGAACTTGTTTCTGCTGACCCAAAGAGATGAGTTTTTCTTGGACATAAGGAGAAATGCCCCCAATTCCATCCGTTACCATGACAAAATCCGCACCTTTCCACGCTTGTTCCTTTTCTACCAGCTCGATGGCCCGCTTCATCGGGGCGTCGAAGTGCGTTCCGCCGCCAAACGCCATTTGCGCCAGGCCGTAAAAAGCAGGCCAATCCGGCTTTTTGTGATAGAGCGGTTGCTCTCTAATCTCACCTTTAGCCCCGAACAAGAGGAGGATAAAATCACGCTTTTCCAGCATCGAAAGGGCGGCAAACGTCATGATAAAAATTTGCGCAAGCCGCAGCTTACTTCCGCGCATCGAATGGGATGTGTCCAACATGCAGATCACCGGACCTTTTGGCGGTTCTTCTGCCCATCCCGAGGTATCGTAGGTCATGAGCTTTTGCTCCAGCCATTTGAGCATGAAGTAGTCCTCGAAGTCCGGATCAGCGAGAAGCACTGCTTCACCAGGCAGCATGTGTGCAATATCGCCCGATTGTCGCAAATCATAGTATTCCTCTGGAAAATGTCTGGAGCGAATTTCTTTGCGCTTTACTCGGAAGCGATGGACTTGCCTGCCTACCTCGTTTAGAAAAGCGACCAGATCAGGATGGCGCTTTAATTTCTCAATCCACTTCAAATACTGCTCAAAGCTTTGCCTCCGCAGCTTTCCTAGCTCATGCCCCCAGCTTCGGTTCGCAAAACGCTGACTGGCCGTAAATACCTCTTCGACAAAAAGCGTATCGAGTTCTTCAGTAGATAGCGTCGCCTTTAACGATTGCTCCAGCCATTGTCCCAGCTCTTTTTCAAAAGCGGCGATCGCTTCCTTCTCTTGCTTTTGCAGTCTATCTAGCTGCTTTTCACGTTGGACGAGCTCCCCCTCCAATTTTTTCACCTTTTGTAGAAGCTTGGTCCGTTTCGTGAACTGCACTTTCATTTCTTCTTGCAGCTCGGTAATGCGATTTTGCAAAGACAATACCTCTGCCCGCACTAACGGCTTGGTGTCCATGGCCTCCTGCTTGTCCTCCACGACCCGCTTCCCCTGTTGAAGGGTATAACCGACCAACTCGAGCTTGGCTTTTTGTTTTTCGGTTAATAGCTCGGAAAGCTGTGCTTGTTGGCTTCCTTCCTGACCTTGCTGGTCTTTCAAGCCAGTTAAGAGCGGAGAGGGCCGTTGATCCTTCTCCCGCTGCTTCACTTCCTCGGAAAACGTCTCGGTCAGCCACAGCAAAGCCTTGATTGCGGTTTTGAACGACGCACTTTCCTGCCCGACCGTACGGGGATGAATCATGCGAGTAAAATACTGCTTCATGAGCGTACGAATCATCCAATGATGAAAAGGAGTGGATTCTTGTGTCAGATCGATCTCCGGCTTTTCCAAATAAAAAACGAGGAAAAAGTCGGCCAAGAGCTCCAAATCAAACCATGCTGCTCGTGCTCGCGCCTCATGAACCCATTCCTGAGCGGTGCGCGAAGAGGCGAGGTATGTTTCAAATACATAGCGATCAACACCGCTAGCGCGAATGATCATACGATCTACCCCCTACAACGTAAAATCATAATCCGCCCCGGGGATTTCCTTGTCAAAAATCGTCCGATACGTGCGCTGGAGCTGCTGCAAAATCCGTTCGCCTTCAATGCGCAGATACGAATATTTGACCGCGTATTTTTCTACATGGGGAATCAAGCGGTTTTTTTCCAGGACATAGGCATGCAGATCGTGCTCCCGCTTCTCCCACTGAATGAGCCGATTACGCAAGTCTCGCGCCGTGTCTTCGACCTCATCGCGACTCTCCTCCAGCAAACGGACATTGCGCTCCGTCGCTTCCTTGCCCAGCTTTGCGCCCACTTCCTTTTTAAACTGAAAGGCATGCAGCTCCGATTCTTTTTCCTTCCATTTATCCGCAATTTGTCCGAAACGCTGGAGTGGCAATTCATTCTCCATATCACTCTTCAACATTTCCGTAAATTGTTGTTCAAACACTTCCTGCATAACGGTTAAGTCCTCAGGGACATTCCACAGCATATGCGGAGTGAAAACCGTGTCCCAGATCGTCACTTGCTCACGTCCATGCAAGGCGGCAGAAGTACGCCATACATGCGCGATTTTGCTCCAGCGACGGTCGGAGAGCACATACTCTTTTTCTTCCAGGTCTTGTTTTAGGCGGTACAAGAAATAAATGATGGTTTCTGGAATGACCACTTGCTTCGCTGCCGCTTGAATATCCTTCACGTCATACAGCGAGAACACAACGGGAAGAGGCGTTGTTGGCAAAGAAAACATGCGCTCATAGCTGGAAGCGACTTTCAAATAGTGAACCTCGTAACGGAACAGGAAGCGGTCATAAAGAGCAGTCAATTGGTCATCGTCATCAGGAAGTTCATTCGATGCAGCGATTAAAAACTGCAAGGGAACCTCCTCTTTTTCTCTGCCATTGAAATAAATTCGTTCGTTCAATATAGATAGCAGCGCATTCAGAATCGCGCTGTTCGCTTTGAAAATTTCGTCCAAAAACGCAAACTGGGCGTTGGGCAAATAGCCCGTTGTTTTTCGTACGTATTGATCCAGTTTCAATTGCTGAAGGGAGACTGGACCGAATATCTCATCAGGTGTCGTAAAACGGGTAAGCAAATACTCGAACCAATGTTCTGATCCAAAAAGCTGAGAGACTGATCGTGCTAGCTGAGACTTGGCTGTACCCGGCGGACCGATTAACAAAGCATTTTCTCCGCTCATGATGCCGAGCATTAAAAGGCGAATCAGTTCACTTCTTTCCAGGAAACGGCGCTCCAATAGCTCAATTGCCTGGTCCATTTTACGTTGGATGGGTGTAGTCGAATTCATCGTAGTTGGCTTCACGACGGACTGGTTACGTACGTCGATATGCCGATCCCCCTCTCTTGCTTGGAACCCAAATATACGTCATTCATTAATAGTGGCATATCGTGGACAAAAATGCCAGTTTTGCAGATGCTTCACCCGTCTGCTCTAGGATGTGCGTTCACCCATGGCCTATTTTTCGCATATGTTGTGACATCAAGGTACTTTCATCGGAGTAACGAAAAAGGAGGGTGCGACATGGGAATCGAGCTTTTGTGGATACATGGTGTGTATGTCTTGTTCGTAATCGGCATTATTCTTGTGATGGTTTTGCGAAAAGATACGAGTTTGATCAGTATCGTGGGTATAGCGATCATCGGGTTCGTCGCGACAGGCTCTGTGACAACAGCCGTCGGCGGAATATTCGGCAGCTTCATCTACGCGATTACCGAGCTATTGCCGACGATTTTAGTCATCTGCATCATTGTTGCGATGAGTCACGTTTTGACCGATACGGGCGTAAATGAAACGATGATTCGGCCGATGACCCATTTGGTTCGAAATCCTGCATGGGCTTATTGGGTCATCGGGATCGTCATGATGGTCATTTCCTGGTTTTTCTGGCCTTCTCCAGCTGTCGCACTGATCGGAGCTGTCATGTTACCTGTGGCATTGCGCGCTGGCTTGCCTGCGATGGGTGTCGCCGTTTCGATGAACTTGTTTGGACATGGGATTGCACTGTCCGGCGATTATATTATTCAAGGCGCTCCCACTTTAACGGCCAAAGCCGCAGGAATTCCTGTTTCGGACGTGATTTCGGCTAGCGTCCCTCTCGTTATTATTATGGGCGTGGTGACTACTGCAATTGCATTCTGGTATTTGAAAAAAGACATGAAGCTCGGCGTGCTTGCATCTCCCAAAGAGACAGTCGTCCCCGATGCTGTTTTTACTTCCGCACGAGTCCCGTTGTCAGATGGCGTGCGGCGTACGTTGGCTGGGCTCGTACCAGTATTATTTGTCCTTGATGTCGTGGCCATGTTTGCTTTTGATTTACGCGGAGGTGATGCAACGGCGCTTGTGGGCGGAACCGCCTTGCTCATCCTCATCATCGCAACGATGCTGGCGCACAAGCAAAGTGGTCTCGAGCAGGTAACCACACATCTCATTCAAGGCTTTCAGTTCGGCTTTAAAGTATTTGGTCCGGTCATCCCGATTGCTGCTTTCTTTTATATGGGGGACAGTGGGTTTATCAAGGTGTTTGGGGAGGTGCTGCCACAGGGATCACACGGAATCGTAAATGACCTCGGTGTGGCGCTTGCACATATGATTCCCATTAGCAAGGAAGTAGCTGCCCTCACAGTATCCGCAGTGGGTGTCATTACAGGGCTGGATGGCTCAGGCTTCTCCGGGATTACACTGGCTGGCTCTTTGGCCCAACTGTTTGCAACTGCTCTGGGTGCCGGTGCCGCAACGTTAACAGCGCTCGGACAAATTGCCGCCATCTGGGTCGGCGGTGGAACGATCATTCCTTGGGCATTGATACCTGCTGCAGCCATTTGTGGAGTAGATCCTTTTGAGCTGGCAAGACGAAATTTGTATCCCGTGGCGATTGGGCTTTTGGTGACGACAATCGTGGCGATGTTTCTTCTGTAAAATGTCGGTATTTATACGAAAAAGCGAATGGTCACGAGCCATTCGCTTTTTTTCCTTGGTTAGGTTATGAGATAGACGAGTTTTCTCATTCTGTTTTTCTCCGAGACTCATACACTTGTACTAGCCTCTATTTGGATAGGAAAGGAAAAAACCAGTATGAAGTTGTGGGGAAAAAGTATCCAAGTCGCAGCGACGTACATTGGGACCGTCGTGGGCGCCGGGTTTGCGAGCGGTCAAGAAATACTCGCGTTTTTCACCGCCTACGGCCATGCCGGAACAATCGGCATCCTGCTCGCCACATCTCTTTTTGTCTGGCTGGGCTACAAGATGATGCTAATCGCTCATCAATTGCGCACACCCTCCTATGAATCCTTTAATCAAAAACTGTTTGGACCGATGATTGGTCGTACGATGAATATTTTGGTCTTTCTCACCCTTTTTGGCGTAACGACTGTCATGTTGGCAGGAGCGGGCTCAGTCTTGGAGGAGCAGTTTGACATCCCGTATTTGATCGGGACCACAGCCACTGTTTTGCTCGCCCTGTTGATTCTGCGAAAAGGGTTGGAGCAGCTACTCGTCGTGAATGCGATTGTCGTTCCGTCCATGGTATTGTTCGCTTTGCTCATTTTGCTGGATGGCACCGCAGAATCTCCCATGCCTCTCTCACCCCCATCCGATTACTCCTTCTTATGGAAAACAGTCTTATACGTGTCGTTTAATCTGGCCATGGCCCAATCCGTTCTCATCCCGATCGGCTATGCGATCCGCGACAAGGTTGTTTTGTTTCGGGCAGCCGTCATTGGCGGAGTCGTGCTTGGATTCATGCTCCTCGTCGTCCATACGGCCATGTTGGCCAACTGGGACGACGTCCGTCTCATGAATATCCCGATCCTTTTTGTAACAGACCAATGGAACGAGTGGCTTCAATTGTTCTTTGTTTTCGTGCTCTATTCCGAGATTTTTACTACATTGATTTCTAATGTATTCGGAATTGGTCAGCAGTTGCGTGAATTACTGGACGTTCCGGAATCGCGGCTATATTTGTATTTGTTCTCTACTGCTTTCGTATTGTGCCTGATTGGGTATAGTCAGTTGCTCATGTTTTTGTATCCGTTGTTCGGGTATTTGGGGTTGTCTACGCTCTGTCGGATTTCGGTTCCAGGGAATGTAATCAGAAAGCGTTTTTGATTGCAGAACCATTAAAACATTTCCGCCCCTTCTTCCATGCCGATAATGTTCGGATTTAAAGTGAATGAAGGGCCCACATAAAAGTATTACCCCCGTAATTTTTTTAACAAGGCACAAAGAGGTCGCTTTAAAACCGAACAATAATGTAATAATTAGATATAAAATACGGAATTTACATTTTCGCTGATTTGTTTCTCGTAATATATACTTCTGATGGATTCTTTGTTCCCTGAGTTGAATAAAATTCGTAGCCACATTAATAACTCTTTCATTTTTTTACAAACGTATGGTAACATTTGTAACCATGGAACCGGCATAGATTAAGGACCAACTCATCAACCTACTAGAAAGGAATTCCTATCGTGAAATTTTTTACCTTATTAAAAACCATGCTCGTTCTGTTACTCACCTTCTTCTCAACTTCTCCAATCAAGGCCGAAGAGCAGCAAGACTCATCAAGATTACCGGAATTGCCAGTGGTGTATCAAAACCTGCAAATACCGTCTCATTTGACAGAGCCATTCTTTCTTTTCACGAAGCAACCACTTTACAAGCGCGATTCACCCCCAACGCAGTACACCATGTCTTTGGTTTCAACGTCTGGAAAAGTATTAAAAAGCATTGTGCCCCCCTATAAAAGTGAGGTGTACCCACTCCAAAATGGGTACGGTTATTTGTTTGATACTGGTTTTTTTAAGCATATGGACTATTACTTCTACGATAAGCAGGGCAATGTTAAGAAAATGATTACCTGTTGCGATGTTGGCTCTTCTCAAGCAGATACATGGAGAATGGTTTACGGGCACGGACTATCCGGGAAACCTGCCGTATCTGTACAATGCCAAAACAGGGAAAATTACCAAGAAGTTTCCCGACGCGGATCATCCATTCTACTTAGCCGAACGGACTACGAAAACGTTTGATCCGTACTACTTGCCCTATGGTGAAATGGTAAAAGACGCAAAAGGGAACGAATACTACAAGATGGGCATGCGAACTATTCACGGAAAAATACTGAGCAAGCCATTTTTCGATGAATATTTCGGGTATGGTGAAGGCTGGCATCGAGTAAAAATAAATGGACAGACGCATTTTATCAGCAATGAAGGCAAAATTATGCTGAAGCCTTCTCGTAACTATAAAGTTGAATCGAATATGCACAGTGGAGCATTTATTGTCTCAGGCAAGCTGGGGAACGAAGAATTTTATGTGCTGATGAATAAAAAGGGACTCATAGTTTCCAAAAAGTATGCGTTTATCCACCCGACATCCGATGGCCATTTTCTGGCTGTGACGAAAACCAACAAGCAATATACCTTTACTAAAATAAATGCAGCAGATAAAGTCGTCTCCCCTCAACAATATGTGCTAAATAAGCCAGAACAAATAAAAGAGCTCAAGCAGACGGGACAATTATTCCATACGGATACCCAGGTCATTGCGAACACTGCTAACAATCAAAGCTTTAACTTTCCACATCAATTGCTGATCACTCCTACGAATGAGACAGTCGCCATCGAGTACACCATCTCGGGGACCAAAAAGATTGGCGTGTATACGCATGACGGCAAGCTGATCTATGAGGAGATTATCAAATAAGTAGGTACCAGTGAGCCTGACTTCTCTTAAATTCTCATACTAACAAATAAAAGCACGACAATCTCCTGAAACAGGGGGATGGTCGTGCTTTTTCCTATTAAGTTCCTAGTACTCCTAAGTGATTATTCCAATCCAGCAGGCTTTTCCCTTCCATCTAACGGATACCAGCGAAGCACATCACGCGGAGGGCTTGCCAACCCTTCCTCCAACAAGACACACTTCCAAATTTCATCCCCCGGCCCATCGGTTGTATCGCCGTCATTGATAACAGGACCATTCTCGTATACATAGTTCGATATATTGCGCAAGAAACTCGCGACCTCATTCGGATCGTAGGCATCCCCATTAAATACCGCCTCATGATCGATCACATCCAACTGCTGCATGCCGACGGTATCCATCAAGAGCCATCCCTCTGAAAGATTGAACAACCGGACATTGGACCATAGCTCCAGCGGAAGGAGCTGGATTTGCTCATAACGTTGATTCAGCTCTTGCATCAGCTCGGCAGACGCGACGCACTCCCCATTCGGATTAAAAAAGCAAAGGGCTTCTGGCATTTTCAACAGCGACTCAGCGATGGCAGTGACCGTCATCAACTCCGGGAGCGCTTCATAATCTTCAGGCAGCACAGGAGCCTGATCGTCCGACTCCCCTAGCACGAAAGAAGAGCGAATACGGATAAACGCTCCGTGCTCAGATGCGGCTTGCCGCCCTTCGGGATATCCCCACGACTGCTGAGCTGCCCGCTCCAGGCTATTCGAGAACGTAAACGGTCCGAAAAAGCCCATCGACCAAGCGCCAAACAGCATCGTATCTTCTGCTGGGTCTCCCATTGCATCCGGCCAAGGCTTATCGACGACATCGACCTGAATATATCCGTTTACTTCTGGACGATACGGAATAAGCAAGCTAGGGCCGCTAAACACCCATTGGTCGAACGTTTCCATGATGTTCGCAATTTCGAATTGATTTTTGAGCATATCTGCTATTTTGTGAATCGGAACCGCCGTTGACAGCAAGACGGCAACTCCTTGAGAATACATACCTTTTGGCATATCGTCATCTTCTTTCCAATGTGGTTTTATGAGTCATGGCGTCCTTTATGTAACGGTAAAACCGATTGCTTGAAGCTCCTTCATCGCCATTTCCAGATCAACTTCTGGATTCAGCCCCATCATCATTTCTTTAGTGATGGAAGTATTCGTAAATACATGACCAACTACATCAAGTGGGACCTTCACCTCGTAGTAGGCCTCCGCCCACTCTACATAGTCTTCTGGATGATCATATATCATCCCAAGCAAAAAATCTGATCCGTCATCCAGCCCTTGCGGATTATGTACGTCTCCCGTTTTCCATACGTGATCGGTAGATTCTCGCCAAAGGCAAAATGTAACTTCCTCCTTGGTTAACGCTTCGTCATCGAGTCGATGAAGCAAAGCAGGAGGGATTTGCTCATAGATACCAGGCCAGACTTCGTATTCTTCCCTGGTATGTGGACTCATTTCCGATTCATGATCGAATCCTTTTACAATAACACCCTCAGGGGTGAACAGGATGTAAAGATCGTCGCCTGAACCGTTGCTAACGCTCGCGAATGTCGTGTTTTCATCCCATTGCGGATCGAACTGATATCTGCGCAGCCACTCCTCTTCACACAATACAATATCCAGTGCGCTCAGGATAAGCAGACGCTGTTTTAATACTTCGGGCTCCAAGAAAGGCTTAGGCCAAATGCTCATGTTAGATTCTCCTTTCATTCCCAAGATACTGTCAATAACCCGTCTAAATACATCATTGGTAGGTAGCCCCTACCATGAACCATTCGAGAGCTTCTGAAAATTCATGTGGAAGCTCTGACACCTGGAGAAAGGTACACATCTCGCTTACGATCCGTTCTCTGTTTTGCCCGTATTGCTCTGTAAGTCGAGCTAGCTGCTCCCAATCACTGAGCTCCTTTTGAAAGGCAGCTCGGTCCAATGGCCGACCATGCGATTCCACGAAAAGGATTGCTTCAGACTGGTACGCTTGCTTCAACAGGCGCAGAAAACAGGAGGCTGTATAACTGCGCGGTCCTCCATAGACAGAGGGACCCAAGGCATCTCCTAGGAACAGCGTTTGATCTTCTTTTACGTACACATAGCACGAATCTTCCGAATGATCACCTCCGACATGGTTCACCTGACATGTCACGCCACCAAGGTCGATCGTGATCGATTCATCGAATAGGATATCCGGCTCGACTATTCGGATCAAGTCCCGGTTCATTCCGTACTCTTTTCTGATGTTCGCCATCGTGCTGGCATTGATGATCTTCTCCTTACAAAGCTGTTCCATGACTTCATCCGACCATTCCAGCCCCATCAACTTACTCAATGAATGTGCGGTTTTTGCCTGCGCGATGGTAGGTAGATCCCATGTTGACATTCCAAATGTATGATCCCAGTGCCAATGAGTCAATATGAGCAGATCTGGAAGACGAACACCTAGCCTTTGCAACTCCTGACGAAACAACGCGGCATGCGCCGGTGAATTTCCAGCATCGATCAAGAGGGTTTTTCTTGCCCCCGTAATGGCTACTAGGATCGGGCGATCTGTGTCATGACTTGCATGCATAATCAAGATATGTTCGGTAATCTGTTCGATCGTGGACATTTCCTTCTCCCCCTTCCAAATACGCCAACAGAAATATTTTCCATGTTATCACACACCACTACCTTCTCGCACAAACAAAAACGCCAGTGTTACCATGTGTTTTTGTAGATACCCCTGAGATACGATTTTGCCCATTCACGGCATTCGAGCACCCTCTAGAAGCTGGAGAAGAAAACACCTTGTGTTTACCGATAGTAGGCAAAGGATCTGTTGCATAACTTTTCCAAGGATAGAAAATCATAAATAATAAATAAGCTTACGAGTCTGTATTGGCAGCTTTGTTGACGATAGCCCCGTTCTGTTTTACTTCATTTGGAGTCCAATGTCACAGGCATCGAAGATAAAATCCACGCGAAGGCGTATCTACACGTTCCTGTTAAAATATAGTGTTTCGGGATTGGGAATGAGGTGAAAGAGGCAGCCGCTAAAAAACGGCTGCCATTCACTTATCTACTCGTGGATACCTTCCACATCGCCAAGCATTGCGCCAGCAATCGTCAGAAAATCTTTGAAACCGACTTCAAAGTGACCATAGCGGAAGTGATATCCCCAATTTCGATTCCCGCGCGTGAAGGTAAGCTGATCCAATAGAGAGGCAATCTTCACTTCGCGACACGGAATATAGCGGATATTCCGACGATATGGCACAAAGGATTCGGACATCGGATATTCGTAGATTTTGTCATCTGCAACTTGTCCAATAGCGGTAAATGCTTGAAGCACTTCCCCCTTAGACAAGTCTGTTCGTGGAGAATAGTATATCAACCAATCACCGGGAGACATCCGACGCAACGGTGCCGACTTGCCATGGCAGAGCTGGGCGAATCCACCCAGCACCCCCCGTTTTACATGTGAAGCAGATACAACTCCAATCCAGTAGCGACTTTTCTGGATTGTTACCTTGATCGGCATCGTTCCTATCCCTTCCTTCTTTAAAATTTATACGTTTCTTGCTAATTACAACGTTTCGTCTTCAGAATAGATGACGATTGTGCATTTCAAGAACGTATAGTATTTGGCATAAATGTTCCTTCATATATCATCTCAACGTGACTATATAAAAACGTTACTGACAACAGTATGTCAGTAACGTTTTATCATTTTTTCAATGGTTTTAGTTCTACTCTCTCCAAATACAAAACCGAATTTATTAAAGATTATTACGATCACCTTGTAAATGGGAGAGGAATGAGCAACCGATAATGTGTTTCAAGATAGCTACTGTCAAAAGAAAATAAAGTATTAGACACTAGTCAATATTACATCGAGAAAACTTGGATAAGATACCGAAAAGGATTTTATCCTCCATACTAGGAATTAGTATAAACAAATATTCGGATATTTAACTTCAAACATTCCAGGAAAGGCAGTGAATGAAATGGCCATACATACGTTTCAACCGCAACGGTATTACATCAATTTCGGCTCTTATGAACCGGCGCTGGTTATAAACGACGGCGACACGGTTATCACCTCTACCATCGATGCAAGAGGATGGGATCACATGGGAGAAAGCGTTGCCCCCAGAGGAAATCCGATGACGGGTCCCTTCTACGTGGAAGGCGCACAACCAGGTGATGTGTTGGAGGTTAAGCTGGAATCGATGACGCCAAACCGGGACTGGGGATGGACAGCCAATGTGCTTGCGCCTAACGTAGTCGATCCGCTGACAGCTACAACATTGCCCACTCTGGAAATCGTCCGCTGGCAGGTGGATGCTGCGCAGGGTATAGCGAGGTTAGAGGAGCCGACACCCGGTTTAGAATACCTGAACCTGCCGATTCGTCCGTTTCTCGGCTGTTTCGGTGTAGCCCCTTCCCGAGATCAGGCCATATCATCGGCGACAAGCGGCAATTACGGCGGGAATATGGACTACAAAGCGTTAGTTGCCGGTGTCTCTGTCTACTTTCCAGTGTTTGCGGAAGGCGCGCTTTTTCATCTTGGCGATGGACATGTGGCACAGGGATGCGGCGAAATTGTTGGCACGGGTATAGAAATATCGTTAGACGTCCGTTTTTCCGTCCGTGTGCATAAGGGCAAGACGATAAAATGGCCGAGGGTGGAGTCCGACACTCACTTGTCTTGCATCGGCAACGTCAGACCGCTCGAACAAGCGCTCCAGCACGCAACTACTGAAATGCTCTCCTTGCTAGTCGAAGACTATGGACTCTCGGTAAATGAAGCAAGCCTGCTGCTCGGCCAAGTCGTCGAATATGAGGTGGCCAACGTGTTCAATCCCGCTTACAGTGTCGTCTGTAAAATTACAAAAGCCTATTTACCTGTTCGCAAATCCTAGCCCGCTCAAGGATTAAGAGAGGACGGATAGCCCCCTTCTTCCCATACCACCATATATGCAGTCCACATACGGCGGTAGTCATTGACAGAGGAATTGATATTGGAAGACTTAATTAGAGCCTCTATCATTTTTTCGAATGGAAAGTAATTGAATCTATTCCAATAACGCGTGGCTGGTTAAACTTAAATTGGAACGGATCAAAAAACAGCGAGCGCTGTTTCAGCACCCGCTATTTTTTATGGAACCATCCATGACAGTAAATTGGACTGTAAATACGTGATGATACCGATTATTACAACCAAGAATAAACTGTGTTTCACCGTAAAGCGGAATAAATCAGATTCTTTTCCGGCGAGTCCTACCGCAGCACAGGCAACGGCAATCGACTGCGGCGAAATCATTTTACCCGCTACCCCACCGCTCGTATTAGCTGCTAGGGCCAACACAGGTTCCATTCCCACTGATGTTGCTGTGACTTTTTGCAGGTTTCCAAACAGCAGGTTGGAAGAAGTATCTGAGCCAGTTATAAACACCCCTAACCAGCCAAGGAACGGAGAAAAGAACGGAAATAACGCCCCTGTGCCCGCCAACGCCATCCCCAGTGTGGTACTCATTCCGGAAGCGTTTGCAACATAGGCAAAACCGACAACAGTCGCAATCGTGAGCAGCGGAAATTTCAGCTCGATCAATGTCTCGCCAAAAGTGGCAAGCCAATCTTTCCAAGAGATGCTAACGATGAATTTGGTAACAATGGCAGCAAGCAATATCGCTGTTCCGGCTGCTACCAATACTTCTAATTTGAAAAGAGCAGCAATCGGTTTTCCATTCCCATCGATAATCAGATTATGCAGACCAGGGACCTCAGGCGTGAAGCTCAATGCTTTCCCAATCGGATTGAGCCAGTTAAATAAAAGGTTAGCCCCTTCATATTTGCCGACCAGCGCTTTTTTCACAGTAGGAATTCCCCAGATAGAGATAAAGGCGGTCAATACCAGGAAGGGAGACCATGCCTTGAAAACTTGTCCGGGTGTAAAGAGAGCTTTGCTGTTCTTGATAGCTTGTGCAGAGGCAGCTACTTCCGCGGTAGCTGCTTGTTCCGAGGGAAAACGGAAAATCGTTTTCGGTTTCCAAACCTTTAAGAACAAGGTTAACGCAACCAAAGAAACCAGTGCAGATAAAATGTCAGGTAGCTCCGGCCCCATAAAATTAGATGTCAAGTATTGTGTCAAGGAGAAAGAAATGCCGGAAACTAGGATCGCCGGAAGCACTTCAAGAGTCTTTTTAAATCCAGACATGATTACAACCAGATAGAAGGGAACAAAGACAGATAGGATAGGCAGCTGGCGGCCGACCATTTTGGATATTTCCATGGCTGGAACGCCAGTGGGACCTTCCATGGCGATAATCGGAATTCCAATAGCACCAAAAGCAACGGGTGCCGTATTGGCAATTAAGCAAAGACCCGCGGCATACAAAGGATGAAAACCCAAGCCGACAAGAAGCGCAGCAGAAATCGCTACAGGAGCGCCAAAACCGGCTGCCCCTTCAAGAAAGGCTCCAAAAGAAAAGGCGACAAGAAGTGCCTGCAGACGGCGGTCTTCCGTGATTGATAAGACAGAGCTGCGGATAATATCAA
Organism: Brevibacillus sp. AF8; assembly: GCF_021270385.1. NCBI lineage: Bacteria > Bacillati > Bacillota > Bacilli > Caryophanales > Paenibacillaceae > Brevibacillus > Brevibacillus sp. AF8. The sequence continues at coordinate 348,745 of NZ_JAGQDN010000001.1, forward strand.
ATTGCCCTGTTTTCACCGTGAGCTTGTACAAAAATACGGAGGAAATGATGATCCAACCGATGGGCAGAATACCATAAACGGCCCCTTGCACCGAAGACATTATCGCTATTCCCGCGGGCATGCGATACACCAATACAGCAACTAGGATCACCATCAGTAAAGTGGTCAGCCCTGCCATATAGCCCTTCATACGTTTGATCGCAAGCGCCCAGAAAAAATAAAGAATGGGAATAAGCGCAACAAGCGCAGAGATTACGAGACTCCCCCCAACCGGAGTAAAAACTTGCGTCCATGTCATGGTTTCCACCTCTTTTTTATTCTTTTTATTTGAAAGCGGTTTCGGAATTTTAAATGTAAAATGGCTTGATATCCCCCTTACGAACTTGTATTTACCAGACAGTCAAAGTGTCACCATCTGATATGGTCATCTGATGTCTTCTTTTCGACAGTTCTCATTATATGTACCCTTGTTTTTTTTGACAAGTATTTTTTGAATATTCGAAACTAGTTGTTTTAAAAGTTGAATTATGTACCCTTTCCCTCGTAACCTATGCCAGAAAGGATGCAGCCTTGACAAATAACTGACAATTCAGGTAGGATGAACTCATCAGATGACCCTAAGAAAGTAAAGGGTGAATGCAGAATGAAAGCGGTGCCACAATTCAAAGTACGCAAAACGTACGAAGAAGTATCTGACTATATCAAAGATCAAATTATCAATGGCGTTTACAAACCTGGAGATCGACTGCCTTCTCTTCGCGAATTCAGTGACCTTTTTGGAGTCGGTCAGTCAACCATGCGAGAGGCAATCAGTGCACTCAAAACGTTGGGTCTTGTGACCATTCGTCAGGGTGAAGGTACGTTTGTCACCCGCTTAAATCCAGAAGAGGTATTGTCTGGATTTGAACCGATTCAACCTGTCACGGAACAAGACATCATGTCACTCTTGGAGGTTCGGAAGATCATTGAGACGGGAATCGTTCAACTAGCCGCCGAGAGACGGTCTGATGAAGATTTGCAACGTATCGAGGATGCATTGAAGGAAATGGAAGCAGCAGTTTCAAATGGAGATTTAGGAGAAAAGGCCGACTGGAAATTTCATTACGAAATCGCCAAAGCATGCCATAACTCGGTTCTGGAATCAATCATGCAATCCATATCTGAGACCATGAGCAAGGCACTAAAAGCAAGCCGCGAAAAAATGTTTCAAACGAAAGGAAATCCGGAACGGCTCCTGGCTGAACACAAGGAAATTTTCAAGGCTATCGCTAACAAAAATTCCAAAAGAGCCGAAGAATCCATGCTCTACCACCTACTTGGCGTAGAAAAAGAAATGTTTGATTAAGATCAAGCATTTTCTTTTTTAAACAAGTCATCAGATGACATCATGATCATATATTTGGATGGATCATGATGGCTAATAAATTCGAAAGGAAGCTGGATGAATGAAAGTATCAATGTTTATTACCTGTCTATCGGATGCTTTATATCCTGAAGTGGGCGAAGCAATGGCACGACTTCTCGCTAGATATGGCATCAAGCTGGATTTTCCCGAACGGCAAGTGTGTTGCGGCCAACCAGCTTTTAACAGCGGGTATTGGGATACCGCTAGAGAAGGAGCAAAAACAATTATTCATACATTCGCAGACAGCGATTTTGTGGTTGCTCCATCCGGTTCTTGTATCGGGATGATTCATCACCACTACCCTACTCTTTTTAAAGAAGATCCGAAATATCTGGCACTTGCTCATGATCTCATTGGTAAAAGCTATGAGTTCTCGCAGTTTCTTATTCATGTGCTCGGGGTGACCGATATTGGTGCCCTCTTCCCCCACCGGGTCACCTATCATCCCTCCTGCCACGGTAGCCGTTTACTTGGCGTAAAAGACGAGCCTCATATTCTGCTCTCCCAGGTAAAAGGTTTGGAGTTTGTGCCCCTTCCTTTTGCGGAGGATTGCTGCGGATTCGGAGGAACTTTTGCCATAAAGGTCTCCGACATCTCCGGTGCAATGGTTACAGAAAAAGCAGAACATGTGCTGGAAACCAATGCAGAGGTCCTGGTCGGCCTTGATATGGGCTGCCTAACAAATATCTCCGGACGTTTGCACCATGAGGGACATCCGATTCGCGTAATGCATCTGGCAGAGCTATTGTATGAAGGAGTGAAAGGAGTATGAGCGCAAAAGCATCCTCAACCGCAACTTTAAATGAACGCGCACAAACTGCACTAAACGATAATTTTTTGCGAAATGCCGTAAAATTCACAACAGAAAGACTGAGAACAAACAAAGTTACTGCAACTGACGAGTTGGGTAACTGGGAAGAATGGCGTGAACAAGGACGGCAGATTCGCCTGCATACAATTGCACATTTAGACTACTACCTGTCGCTGTTCGTAAATAATGTGCGAGCGTTAGGTGGGCATGTACATTTCGCCTCTGATGCCAAAGAAGCTATAGAAATCACAATGAATATCGTGAAAGAAAAACATACTCGATCCGTTGTCAAATCAAAATCGATGCTTTCTGAAGAAGTGCATATTAATCAAGTATTTGAACAACATGGAATCGAAGTGGTGGAAACGGACTTGGGAGAATATATTATTCAACTCGCCGGTGAGACTCCCTCCCATATAATCATTCCCGCCATTCACAAAAACAAAGAGCAAGTAGCAGAGCTATTTTCAAACGTGGCTGGAAAGCGCTTACCAGCAGATACTGCTGTTCTGGCAGGCTTTGCCCGATCAAAGCTGCGGGAGAAATTCCTTGAAGCCGAGATTGGGATGACCGGATGCAACTTTGCTATCGCGGAAACAGGCTCCATCGCATTGTTTTCCAATGAAGGAAATGCCCGCATGGTAAGCACGGTTCCTAAAACACAGATCACCTTCATGGGCATGGAAAGAATCATTCCCTCTTTGGAAGACCTTGAAGTAATGGCTACCTTGCTGCCGCGTGCCGCTACAGGGCAAAAGCTGACGGTATACATGTCGTTGATAAATGGGCCTCGCCGCTCAGATGACTCCGACGGACCAGAGGAGTTACACGTAGTAATTATTGACAACGGCCGTTCAAAGCAGCTGGGAGATCCCGAATTTCAGGAGGTTTTAAACTGCATCCGCTGCGGAGCATGTCTAAATGCTTGCCCTGTCTATCGACATGTAGGCGGACATGCGTATGGTTGGGTGTACAGTGGTCCGATTGGCGCCGTACTGACTCCTCTCCTGCATGAAGACAAGGAATTGGCGAATGCATCCAGCCTATGTGGGGCCTGCTATGAAGCCTGTCCCGTTAAAATACCGCTGCATGATATGCTCGTCTACCAACGCAGACGAAATGTGGAAGAAGCTTTGACAAAGAAAGCGGAACAACTGGGAATGAAAGCCTTTAAATTTATTTCTTCCAACCACAGACTGTTCCGTCGAATTCTGCGAATCAGCCAACTGGGACAAAAGCCTTTTGTCAAAGGTGGAGTGATCACAGCCAAAATCGGACCTTTAAAGGGTTGGAATACCTATCGTTACGCACCAAAACTTGCCCAACACTCCTTCCGGGATACGTGGAAAGCGCTTGACACTGAACTTCAGTTTGAATGGCAGGAAATGGGTCCGGAAATGAAAGATCGTCTAACCGACATCCTGAAAAAACGGGGGAACACACATGAGTCACAGTGAAAAAGAAGCACAATTCTTCAACACGATCGCAAATCGGTTAGGCAGAAACCGGATGACCACTCCTCCCCCACAACCCGTTCGCGGTGTTCCGGACTTTTGGAAAATGTACCATCTCAGCTCTGATGAAAGAATAGACCTATTTATTAAAAATTGGGAGATGCTTGGTGGTGTCGCTAAACGCTTTTCTTCTCCAGAAGCTCTTTGCTCATATATCGCTGAAGTAGTCCAAACCTTTGAAGCAAAACGAATCATTCACGAAGACCACGTCCTTTTTCAAAGCATGTACCAGGACAGCTCGTTCAATGGTGTAGAGATGACGATATGGCGGAAACAGGAAGAATCTGATTTGCTGAGTAAAGCGGCGCATGCTGATATTGGGATTTCTATTGCAGATTTTGCCATTGCCCATACTGGCACAGTCGTGATGACTTCGGCAGCGTCAAAAGGCCGCTCTCTCAGCTTGCTACCCACCATTTTTATGGCTGTCATTCGAACTGAAAATATCAAAACACGTATGGGTGAAGCTCTACAGGAAATCAACAAATGGAATGACGGCAAAATGCCTGCGGGCGTTCACTTTATTTCCGGTCCCAGCCGTTCCGCCGATATTGAGAACGACTTAACTATTGGCGTTCATGGTCCAGGAATTGTTCACGCACTTATCCTTGAAGAAGAGATCAAAGGATAAACGGAATCACATACGAATGTCCGATGGATTTCAACTGGCCACCATCGTCCGAACCACCAGAAGGGTGGGGGTTCGCCTCCCCCTTTTCTATCATGCTCCCATTAATCTCAAAGCTACTTTTCTGAATTAGAAGGTTTTCTCCGCCTTAGGAGTATCATAAAAGCTGTTGACGATTACCTGTAAATGGAATATCCAGTGCTTCTGTATATGGTACACCTCTTTTGGCGTGCGAGCTCTCCTCTCTCATCACGTTTGTTCCCAACAGCCAAGCGTTAACAAAGATATGAAAAGCATAGGTAGGATCAAATTAGAAAAAATTACGACTTCGGTTCCGTATTCATGAGGGATGAACCGCTCTTTTTTCTATAAGCCCTTGACTTTCACATTAGCGTGAACGTTTAGACTACATCCAGAAAGAGATCTCATTCGCTCAAGGAGGAACAAAAATGAACTACTACACAGGGAAAAAAGCAGTCGTAACTGGAGGAACACATGGTATGGGCTTGGCTGTGGCAAAAGCTTTGCTGACAGGCGGCGCCGAGGTCATCGTCTCTGGTCGTAATCCGAAAAATGCCGAGGAAGCAAAACGTGAGCTGGGCGAACGGGCACATGTTGTGGTGTCTGATGTATCGAGCATGAAGGATGTGCAAGCATTCGGGGACTATGTTGAAAAGCATTTTGGCAAGATCGATTTTCTCCATGTGAATGCAGGTACTTCTATTCTGGAACCGTTTTTGGAAGTCACTGAAGAGACCTACGATCGGATTTTTGAGGTAAATACGAAAGGGGCATTTTTCACCGTCCAGCGCTTGGCGCCGCTAATTCATGAAGGAGGTTCCATCGTATTTACATCTTCCGTAGCGGATGAAGGCGGCTACCCTGGCATGAGCGTATACAGTGCATCTAAAGCGGCATTGCGTTCCTTGGCCTCCGGGTTTGCGGTGGAGTTGCTAGACAAGGGTATTCGCGTCAATGTCGTGAGTCCCGGTTTCATTGATACGCCTTCCATGGGAGTTGCCGGTTTCACGGATGCAGAACGCGTTACCTTCCAGGAGCTTGGTGACAAGATTACACCCATGAAACGTCATGGTTCGTCAGAAGAAGTGGCGAAAGCGGTGCTTTTCCTCGCCTTTGACGCTACCTTTACGACTGGTGCGAGGCTAACTGTGGATGGTGGCATCGGGCAAAACTTGCATTCCTTGTAAAAAGACGGCCCCGGAGCAGCTGATCGCTTCGGGGCCGTGACCATGAACTAACTCGTAACCTTTTTACCACGTGTAATAGCTATTTGCCTCTCCAGCGTTTTCTTCCACTCTTGGAGTGCCTCCATCTGTTCGTTCACTTTTCTGAGCTTTTGTTCGTAGATCGCCAGCATTTCCTCGCAATATTCGTAATCGTCGGGAGCTGCCACTTCCCCTCTGAAGACCGTCCTGATTTCATCTGCGGTCAACCCCAGCTTCAAGTACAGTTGAATCATTTTGACACGTTTGACTGCCGATTCATTAAAATAGCGGTAATCGTTTTCCAGTCGTTCTGCCTGTAGCAAGCCCTTTTCTTCATAATGACGGATCGACCGGGTACTGACATTCGTTAATTGGGATAATTCACTTATTTTCACGGAGCATAGATCCTCCTCGTAAGAAATTGCTATCCCAATTATATGCCAGAATGTCAATGTATCCATATCGTTTTTGATTACGAATCTATTCTTGTATTTTCGTTGATCTTTGACCTGCTTTTGACGAAAAGCAATGTTGCTCCCATCAGCATCACAAATAAACCTACTACGGCAAAAGGCAGATACTTATTCAACTGGTAAAGACTTGTGCTGAGAATCGGTGCGATGACAGCGGAAATTCCTTGGACCGATGCCACAAGCCCCGCAACTCCTCCTTGCTGTTCATGATCAACGGCAAGCGAAGCTCCTGCCATAAATCCTGGCATCATGAGCCCAGTTCCTACACCAAACAAGAAAAATGCCGCGGCATAGACGATCACATGGATGAAGAAAAGAAAGAGAGACAAGCTGATGATTAAGAGCACCGCCCCGAAAAGTATGAGTGATCTTGGTTGCCATTTAGGATTTTTCATTTGTAGTCCTTGTGTGACAATCATCGCTATGCCAGAAATCATAAGTCCTACTGATAACATTCTGGCGGTTTCCTTTGTTGTTAAAGACAACTGATCCTGAAAATAAAACCCTCCAACGACTTGTAAGGTGATAATGCTGAGCATCGTTGCCAAACCGGCAAACAAATATAGGGGAAGGCCTTTTTGAAAAGGACTCACCTTGGGAGGTTTTTCGTGAATGATGGGTTTTTGAGCCGGAATCAAGAAGTACACGATGCCCAATGCGACCAGCGGCAACAGTGCGCCTATGTATAACGGCCAAATCAGACCGATCAGTGCAAAGGCTGCAGCAATCGCTGGACCCAGAACAAGCCCCATCCCATTGGCTGCACCGATTAAAGCCATTCCTGCCGCCCTACCCTTTTCGTTAGTTACATCCGCTATGTACGCCTGCGCAGCAGATGGAACTGCCGGGATAAACATACCGATCAATCCGCGTGCCACAATGAGCAATCCAACGAGAAGCCCGCCACTTATTACCTGTGATAATCCTGCATACATGGTCGCTGTGAACAGGACATAACTCATAAACATTCCGAAAAAACCAATGACAATGACAGCTTTCCTTCCTTTCAGATCGCTTAACCGCCCCCAGACAGGTGCCATCACAGCCATTGCAATTGAACCGAGTGAAATAATGATGCCAGAGTGAATTTCACTGAGGCCTAATTCACGGATAAGCGGCGGCATTACGGGAGCAATAATCATCAATCCCACCATCGCCACAAATACACTCAAAAATATACTAAAACGGATTCGAAACATCGCACATCCTTCTCCTTCCATAGAGCACGCTTTTCATCAAAATCGTAAGAGAAATGCGTGACCGCTACTACCTGAGAACGGAGAGTTTATGCTCCGTAACGGATTTTGTTTGTCGCTTTGTTTAAATAAATCCTTTCCATCCATCGTCACAGCTGACCTCACTTACTTCCTGCGTTTCATTTCATATTTAACATTTTTTATCACGCCTAACAAAATGAGACTACCAGTCAGCATGTAATCACGCTACCGGAAGTCTCATCTGCCCTTCTTCTATGTTTCTTTTCCTACAGCTTTACTACCATTTTTTCTTAGGTGGACATATCGGTTTGCAAGGTGGCGGAAATGTCGGTTTTGGTGGGGGTGTCGGTGGTGGGGTCGTTGGAATAGGAACTTGTTGATCCTGCAAAACTTTTAGACCAATACGCAGAACGATTTTTTCACGAACGGTCGAGAATGTTTTGGTTGTGTCCTTGCACCGCTTACTTTCCAAACCGATATCTAATTCGGTGAATTCCGTGAATAACAGCTCACAATACGGTCTCTCATTGTAAACTTTTCGGTTGCCAAACAAACCTACGTTAATCTTTGCCGCGTGACCTGATTTATTCAAATATTCTCCGTGTGACTCGAAATCTGGTGCCAGTTGCAAAGTCGGTCCTGTAGCAGGAAAGGTCAGATCCGTACAGAAATCGAATGGTATCAGTGCTGTTGTATGTCGTACATCACCGCAAACAGCAGTTCCCGTTACTTGATCGACTGTGGTGTACTCGATATTTTTTCGAATAAAACCGCTGACGAACAGCTTTGCAGACAGCGGGTTAAATGTGGGAACCAGCTCACATTGTTCCAGAATGACACTCTTCAATACCCGAATGATCTCAAGGGCAGGCCTCTCTAAATGGACATTAGCCTCGACACATACGACAACAGCCGTTTCTGCCAACGTTACAGGTACTTTAATCGTTTTAGGAAAAGTGGTTTCGGTTGAAGCCATTCCGAACACTCGGGCATTTTCCACTGTACAGCTGTTTTGCGTCACTTGAGTTTGGCCACATTTACAGCCATCGCCATGTATACCCATTTTACTCTCACTCCTTTATCAGCCACCTACTCTCTTTATATTATATGGACTAGACACAATATGGATTTGGCTGATGCCAAGCGTTATCTGCCCTTTTTTCTAGAAAAGACTGTTTACCTTTTTCGTTATGTATGGAGGCGGAACGGGAACCAGCTGCTTCCGATACCACCATACACGACCGCTAATGGTTGCCAAGCCGCTGAACTCCTTCCATTCTGATTGCGAATGGGTGAGAGGATCTGCTGTGAGGTTGATTTGCCAGTCCCCTGTCTCTACCCATCTATTCGTCGGACAAGCTGGTGCTGTGAGAAGAATTGCGCTTGTTCCTACATTTTCTTTGGGCAAAGAAGGGCGTAATACTGTAGAAGTAAAGGGTATGCGAATCGTTTCATGCTCTACTTTTTGCGAATGGACAGTGACCCCCACCCCCTTGATTTCCAACTCACCTGACAGCCAGACAATCTTTTTGCTATCATCGTGTCGAACGTGCTGGATATGGATCTTACTTTGGCATTCCACTTCCTTCCACTCGAGTTTCCAGGGGACACGTAAGGAATGTACCCACTCTACGTCCCAAATTTCTTCTAAAAAAGCAACCTGCATGAACGATTGACCCGCGTTTTCCACGTAGACTACTTTTGCTTGAATCAGTTCTTGTTGAGAACTGTTGTTTTCTTGCGTACGATCCTTGGCATTCATAGGGGGTGGGGTCGTAGCTGCAACAGGTGGCACTTGTTCGGTAGTCATCTGCTTGACCGGAGGTGGAGGTGCTTGTTTTCGCTTGCCCTTTGGTTTCTTGGAGCGATACATTTTCTGCTTATCTGTAGCACCTTCCAGAGACCGCATCTGTTCCTTCGGTGCGACAAAGAGGAGCGGGAGTGATGCTCTCGACTTTTGCAAGGAGCCTCGCTGGTTTGGCATTGGTCTTTTATTCTTAGGATTTTTCTTGTCGATCGGCATGTCCTCACTCCTTTCCATCAAAATACGCCTCTCTTTATCCATACGTGATCGCCCGTCTGGTTGTATAGACACTTGCCCTTTGGGTATACAATTCGTCTTCCCATGGCAAACCTTATCCCGCATAACCCGCAAAATTATGAATCACCGACCAATCAACTCCTTGCTTACAACAAAAAGACATCCGCCCTTGTAACGGATGTCTTGCTACCTACGATTCTTCATTGCTGAGCTTTTCTTTAATCAGGTAACGGCATTTTACTTGACCTTCCGCCATACACGAAGTACGCTCTACATGCGCGTCTACTAGCGACTCAAACAAGGAGAGCTCGCATCGACATGCTTGGCGATAGCGAATAGCTACCTGTAAGAGAGGGCAATTCGCTTCTTCAAGCGTATACAAACCATCCCCGACTTTTTCCAAGTGAGGCATGTATCCTTCTTCATTTTGTATGCTTGCCAATGTTTTCACTCGCTGGTCAAAACCTTGTCCTCTCATTACCTCCCGATAGTTTTGTAACATCCGTGCCATCCGCTTCTCAAATAATTGATCGACAAAAGCTTCCCCATACAAATCCTGAATGCCCGTCAACATCTCTGTAGCCAACTCGCTGTAGTGACGCGGAAATAATTGTTCAGCAGTATTCGATAGATGATACACATAGGCTGGTCTGCCTGTTCGCTGACGAACCAATCGAGACTCGATATACCGTTCCCTATGCAAAACATCTAAATGCTTCCGTACTGCGACTTTTGTTATGCCGAGATATTTAGACAGTTCCTGGACATCGACCGAACGGCGCTTCTTAAGCAACACCAAAATTTCTCGACGTTTTTCCTGTTCTTGAAAATAAACTGCGTGTCTGTTCATTAATGGACCTGCCTTAGCGGATTGCTTCGTTATACAAACGATTGACTTCCTCCCAATTGACTACATTCCACCACGAAGAGACAAAATCAGGACGTTTATTTTGGTACTGCAAGTAATACGCGTGCTCCCACACATCTACGACCAATATAGGCGTTTTCTTCTCCATAAAAGGAGTATCCTGATTAGGCGTGCTCATCACTTCCAACTTGTCTCCGTTGACGACGAGCCATCCCCATCCTGATCCGAAACGACTGACAGATGCTTTTGTCAATTCATCCTTCATTTTCTCAAAACTTCCGAAATACTTGTCGATTCCTTTCGCAATATCCCCTGTTGGTTTCCCGCCGCCAGTGGGACTCATGATCGACCAATACAAGCTGTGTCCATAATGCCCGCCCCCATGATTTCGAACTGCCATGCGAATGTCTTCCGGGATATCCTGCAAGTTACTGATTAGTTCTTTGACCGAGGCATTCCTGAACTGCGAGTGGTTTTCTAAGGCTTTATTTAAGTTGGCCACATATGTAGCATGATGCTTTCCGTGATGAATTTCCATCGTTTTCGCATCCAAGTAAGGTTCCAGCTCATCATAACGATATGGCAGTTCCGGTAACGTAAAGGCTTCCATTTCCTATTTCCTCCAATCTTGATTGTCGATTACAAGCCTAGTTTACAAGATGAAAAATATTTTGTATACACCCAATTTTGTTTCCTTGATGCAAAATTTATTTCACATGAGGCTTGCATTGCAAACAACACCTCTCTGTTGTAAAATATCGACAAATTATCTTTCCTTAAGGAAACAATTTTTCCTCAAGTAAAATATTTCGTGCAGGAAGGAATATGATTCCATGAACGTCGTATTGGCAAAGGAACCGCCATATCCAGTTTTTCAGCCCCTGGTGCATCTGGCGACAGGACATTTTTTCGGGTACGAAGCACTTCTTCGCTCCTCTACACAGCACTCACCAGAATTCCTTTTTCGAAAAGCTCGTGAAGAAGGACACTTGTTTGAATTGGATACCATGTCGATGAAAAAAGCGATTGAATCTTACTTTACGAATGTGACTTTCAACGATCATGCCCCATATTTGTTCATCAATGTGTTTCCTTCTACGTTGGTGAACCCCGCTTTCCTATCGTTTGTTACCGAGGGCCTATTTGGATCGTGGAACCGTCGAATTGTCTTGGAAATCAATGAGACCAATGAAGAAGACAAGATGTGGGAGTTAAGATTGTTGGGGAAAAAAATACGTGAGCTGCGTCAGCATGGATTCCTGATCGCATTAGATGATGTCGGCTCAGGTGCCGCGTCATTAAAAAAGATCGTGGAATATGAACCAGATATCGTTAAGCTCGACAGATACTTCGGCAATCAACTGTCCTCCATGCCCAATAAGCAAAAGCTCGTCTCGCTTTTCGTCCAATACTGCCAAGATCATATTCAGCTTGTACTGGAAGGAATCGAGGAGCCAGAGGACTTAGCTGTCGCTTTGGCACTTGGGGTACCTGTTGGTCAAGGTTTTTTGCTGGGGTACCCCGAACCACTTCAAGCAACACAAAAAAGACGATGATAACTTTCTCATCGTCTCTCGTGTCTGACTATTTTCCTATCGGCTCCAAGGAAGCGTTCAGTGCATGAGCAACATATTCTTCTGCACTATGTTGAATTTGCTCATCCGAAACCCCCGATACCCCTTGGAATAAGAATGGTTTCAAGAATTTCATTCCCGTTAAATTTGCCATCGCTTGCAACGGTTTGATCAATTCGCTGATGGAATAGTAGTTGTATCCATCACGTTGATAAGCTTCCTCGGGTCCGCCCGTAGAAATCGCGAGGAGAAGCTCTTTTCCATGCAGCTTGTTTCCTTCAGATCCGTAAGCCCAACCATACGTCAACACAACATCCTGCCACTGTTTCAACAGGGCCGGTGTGCTGTACCAGTAAAGCGGAAATTGAAAGACGATACGATCGTGCTCTTGCATCAGCTTTTGCTCTTGTTCAACATCGATCTGAAAATCCGGATAGGCAGCGTATAAATCGTGAACCGTTACACTTTCTTCTTGTTGTATTCTTTCCTTCCATGTTCGATTGATTCGAGATTGAGACATGGTAGGGTGTACTGCGATGACGAGAGTTTCCATGGAAATCCTCCAAAAATTTGGTTTGTACATACAAATTGACAAAAGTCTAGGACACTGTCAACTATCCCGCACCTTACAAATGCTGGAATCGAGACTCCGACTTGCTCCCTTCCAGCATTTCGACTGTTTCGTGAATCATCTGTGTGACTGATTTTACCTGATCGACAAAACGAGTAATCGTTGATGGCGTCATGTGAAGAATTTGCGCCAATTGAGTCGGGGTTACCTTTTCCTTTTTTCGTTAACAGCCAACATGAGATACGCATGAGTAGGAGAAAATCCTATACGCGATATTTCGGTCAAATGTAAGCGAAAGAAAATCCCTCACAAGGAGGGATTACAGTCGAAACATTTGCTGTTCCGCGTATTGTACCAAACGCTTCGTCATCTCTCCGCCGACAGAGCCATTTTGGCGTGCTGACGTATCTGCTCCCAACTCGACTCCAAATTCAGCAGCGATCTCGTACTTTAATTGATCTAATGCTGCACGAGCTTGTCCATACACCAGGGAATTCGAACGTGCCATTGCTGTTCACCTCAGGTTTTGATTGTTTTCGTGAATGGTAGTATGTGCAGATTATGGTAGTGTATTCAAACATGCTCCGATTGTCGATTAATCCAGATCTATAGCCCAACTGACTAACTCTTCATCTTCAATATTAGATGGATTCTTGTAGATATTAGAGTAATTTTTTCTTCCATACGATGCTCCACACCTATCTCTTTCTTTGTATGACATACCAGAGCAATCATCATCCCTAAAAACAATCAGACTCTCGAAGTATTCGAGTGGCATTTACTCACGAGGAATAACAGTCGAATAAGCATTGATGATATCCGGTACATACTCTTCCGTCAATCGTATGCCTCCAAGAATCATTTCCTTTTCTTCCTCTGACACGCTGAAACACTGATCACCGCATTTTTCGCAAGCCATCACCCATCGCTCCCCAAGCTTCTGCAGGCGATTCATATCCCATTGCACGTCTTGCTCACATGTTGGACAGGCTATGATTTTCATCGTCTTTCCCTCCTGTATCCACAGCTTCCTTTTCTTGTATTTTACTAGAATGGACAAAAAAGACACTAACCTCGTGTTAGTGTCTTCTCACATGATCTTTGCGAAGGGTAGATTCCTAAGGTGACGAGAATCCCCCCATATATGTAAAGCTTATCTCCCGAACCTGCACCTGTTGCCTGCCAACAGGGCTCTCCAGCACAACAGAATCGTGTGGAGCCGCTAGCAGCAGTTGCCTGCCTATCGGCGATAAGAATGAAATTCTGTTGTTATCCGGGTCAATGTCTGTGGGATAAACCACAGTAAATGACTCCTCAAATTGATCTTCTTCAAATAGCACTTTAACGCTGCTGCCTAATAACGTAATTGCTTTAAGCGATTGAAAGAGTGCGCTGTCTTCTTTTGCCAAAAGGCTTTCAAGTGTTTGCTTGTAACGCTCGACAATCTCATCGATGGCTTGCTTTTCTTTCCCATAATTGCGTACATATTGATCGTAAAAAAGTGAATACTGCTCGTCAAAAAAGACAAGCTGGTTGATCAGATGATTTCTGGTGCCGTTCAAAATACTAGGGTTCATAGTAGATTTCACCCCCCAGTTGCTTTTCATAAACATGTTTGATGAGCGTAATGTTCTTCATCATCGGAAAAACCCTCCTTAAAAAAATAGCCCCCGAAGGGACTCTTATCATTGTATCAATAATTTCAAAATGATTCCATCGACTGTTTAGAAATGCTTTACAAAGGATGGTCAAAACGCTCGCGAACTGGCATGAAGAGTGCTTCTTCCATTTCCGCTGCGGGTAGTGGGTGGCTAAAGTAATACCCTTGGATTTCCTTACAAGCATTCTCTGTGAGAAAATCTAACTGTCCCTGCGTCTCGATTCCTTCCGCAATGACATTCATGTTTAGATGCTTCGCCATGGAAATGATCGTTGCGACGATCGCCTGATCACTCGGATTCATCGTGATATCTGTAATAAACGAACGATCAATTTTTAGTTTGTGAATGGGTAGCAGCTTGAGGTAGCTGAGCGAGCTGTAACCTGTTCCGAAGTCGTCCAGACTAATTTTCACGCCATATTCGTGCAATTCCTTTAAAATTTCTGTGGAAAGCTCTGCGTCCATCATCATGCTTTCCGTTATTTCCAATTCCAAGTACTGCGGTTCGAGTCCAGTCTCCACAAGGATTTGTCGGATATAGCCTACGAGATTGGGTTGGTGGAACTGACGAGAGGACAGATTGACTGAAACGGGAATCAAGGGTCCACCCGCCTCATGCCATTTTTTCATTTGCTTGCAGGCTTCCTTTAATGTCCACATGCCTATCTCAAAGATCAAGCCCGTTTCTTCCGCGATCGGGATAAACACGCCAGGTGACAGGGTTCCTTTTGTCGGATGATTCCATCGGACGAGCGCTTCCACGCCAATAAGCTGATTGATCCCCGTTTGAATCTGTGGCTGGTAGTACAAAACCAGCTCGTCATTCTTTACCGCTTTTCTCAAATCCCTCTCCAGTTCAATACGCATCAACACTTGGTCATCGAGCTCATTGGTAAAAAACTGAAATCCGTTCTTCCCGTTTTTCTTCACTTCGTACATGGCAGCATCAGCATTTTTGAGCAATTGCTCCTCACTGCATCCATGATCGGGATACACCGCGACACCAATACTCGCCGAGACATAATAATCTTTTCCCTGCAAGAGATATGGGATCTCGATTTCCTTGACCACCCGTTCAGCCAACGTCGAAAACTCGTAATCATCTTCGACATTTTGGCAGATCAGTGTGAACTCATCACCACCCATACGGGCAATCGTCACATCGAATCCTTCCGCGCTTTTTTTGATCCGATCACTCACTTCTTGCAAAAAGCGATCCCCGTACGTATGGCCCAAAGAATCATTGATCATTTTAAAACGATCGATGTCAAGTACCAGCACCGCAAATCGCGTACCCTGTTCGCTATTGCTGCCAATCGCCTCCTGCAAGGCTTGATGGAGCTTTCTTCTGTTCGGCAAGCCGGTTAGTTCATCGTGGAACGCCTGATATTCGATCATCGACTTGGCACGCTGCTCCAGCATACGTGTCTGGTCTTCGTAAGCCTCCAAAACCAATTGCTGGTCAAAGCTGAGCAGCTTTGTAATAGCATGAACCAATTTTTTTGAGTCAGGATAAACGTCTTTCCGATCATCTATTATTCGCATGAGTGTACCTAATAGGTTTTGAAAAGAACCCATGTACCATTTGGGAGGAAGCCCGATTTTTCGATGGACCATCGCAATCTTCATGCGTTTTTCAATGAAGGCAGGATCCATCCGGCCGTCAAACATCTCGATTAAATGATTTTTTAAGGTTTGACGTAATCGTTCAACGGTAGTGTGCTCCATCACAATTTGTTTCAAAGAGTCCACATGGAGAATCGATTCATAAAAAGAAGAAGTAATCTGCTCAATTTCAGTCTCAATGACAGGGCGAAACGCTGCGATTAACTGCAAATCCTCTTCCGTCAAGTTAATCATGTTCATTTGTGCGATAACTTCGGTGTTTCCTTCTATTAATATCCGTGCAGAATCGTTTGCCGGCGAATTCGACGGTTGGCAGCATGCAGCGCTGTTTTCTTTGGACGAATTTGATGACTTCTGCATTTACATAGATTCTCCTTTTCCATAGAACCAACGTGCGTATAGGCTCATGCTTATTCACAAATATACATTCGACATAATTCTACATTGTCCTCCCATGTTTATCCATGGCAATGATGAATCTCCCTCTCGGTGAAAAGGAAAAAGTCTGGACGATTTATGTACAGACTTGAATGTTCCCGCTACTTTTTCATGATTTTCAAATGCGTCAGCTAAACGCTCAATTATTTGCTCCGCTGTCGCTGGATCATCTCGCCAGATCACCTTCATTCTAAAAACGGGAAAAAATAAGCACAGTGGAAAATGAATGTTCCCACTGTGCCATCTCTTCCCGTCTTTTATTGTCTGACCATACCCGGTTGATGCTCACCTTTTCCGTATGGATTATTGCCAATTAATACGATCTTATCATCTTCAGTAACCAGCACATGATAATGCGAGCCTGGTCCTTCGATACCATAGTTGTACGAGGAGGAAATTAGTCTAACGGGAGCCGCCACTTTTTGCTTTTGAAGTGGTTCCCAATCATGCTCGAATATTTGCCCATCCTTGGTAATTCGCAAACGTCCGCTCATCATGGCAATGCCTTCTTCCGATTTGGGTTCCAGCTTCACTTTGATAGCTCCTGCATCTTTTCCTTCGCTCTCAGGGTAAACTTGAATTTCCTGAACCTTGCCTGCATCATTGATTGCCCAAACTGATGCGATATCCTTTGTATAACGGACAAAATACTCCGGTGCTAGCTCACGAATACCTTCCAAACCTGCTATTTGTGCAAATGAAGTGAACGGCTCATCATTCTTCCGTTCTGCGTATAATACCTGGCCATTTTTCGTCACAGCAAAAAACGTATAAAGATTAGCATAAAGCTTGGTCACATCCGCTGCCATTTTTGAATCGATTTGGAGGGTTTCCACTTTTTGTGGGCGCAAGTTCGTGATGACATATACCCCTCCGCGTTCTGCGGAATCGAAGCTGAATTCTACTGTCAGGAATTGGTCATCTTCCGTACGCAATAAGAGATGCTCCTCCCCACCAACAAAATCCTTGATGCGAGAAGGCAATGCCAATGTCTCACAATTGCTAAATTTACTGGTCCACAACTGGATTTGTCCGTTCTCATTCAAGGTAACCGGAGAATCCAGGATAGTATCCATCGTTTTTACTTTGGTAGGTCCTTTCACTTCATATGGCACTCGATCTGCGCCAAAACTCCATACAGAACCATCCTTCCGAACGAAGTACGGTTGATCCAGCTCAGTTACTACCTGTTTTACATCACGTAATTCGCCAAATTCTGTCCATTTGTCAAAGGTAACAGGAATTCTCCCCAGCTGTCCTGTCATATTGCTGCCAAATGAATAGACGTTTCCTTTTTTATCGAGAGCAATCACATGGTCGGTACCAGCTTTTACGTCTGTAATATCTGAGAGACCTGCTATTTTGACAGGCTCCTCCAGATCATTTTCCAGATTCGCACCGAGCATTCCAAGGGTATTATGTCCCCAACCCCAAACCGTTCCGTCCGCTTTTACGATCAAATACAATCCTTCTCCACCAACTGCCATCCGCATCGCACCATCTGCATGAGCAGCACGCACAACTTTTTCATTTTCTTTTGCATTGTAGCTGTACATTTCGCCCTTTTCTGTTTGGATCAAGGCGCGATCCGTATAATCGATGGCTACCTGTTTGACTTTCCCGGGGATATCCATGACCTGCAGATTTTCTGTGTTCAGCTCTCCGGATTTGCCATCGAGATAAAGCAGTTTCCCTTGGTCATCTACTAGAAACAAGGAAAAAGCTGAGCTATACATTTCACGGATATTCGAGAGCTTCGTCACCTTTTCGGCTGCTTTCGCTCCTTTTTCCCATTTCGATACAGTACCGTCTTCTTTCAGTAAAAAGAGTACGCCGTCATGAAGGTCGATCTGCTGAATGTTCTTGATTTTGTCCAGACCGGCCAGTTTTTCTGGTGCTTTCTTCTCATCGATCTGCCATACTTCACCGGCGCTCGTGAGGACATAATCCGTCATGACTTGCTTAGCATCTTTGATCCCGGCTAGCTTGTGCGGTTCATACTTCTTGTCAGATTGAAAGCCCCATTTCCACACTTCCCCATCCTCGGTGAAGGCATAAGAAATGCCTGGCCTCCACCCATAGCCTGCTTCATCAAAAATGACGCCTGTTGCAATCGAAGTAATCCCTTCCAGTACCAGCTTATTTTCCAACGGTTTCCAGAATTTCGTCGTTATGCTCGAAAGATCCGCTTTCGCATTATCTTGACTGCAAGCCTGTAGCTTCACCTCGGTATTGCCCTTCGCATCAACCGAAGCTTCTACTTTATGGGAAGCTACCTTCGCAGGGGATGCAGCAAAGACCCCACCCGTCGTCAATAGGGAGAGTACCGCGGTATAGCTCAACAGTGCTACCCATTTCTTTTTTCGTACCATCATGAATCTCCTCGCCATCGTCTAATGTAAACAATTGTAAGACGCTGGAAACTCGAATTGCGTCACTGTTTTTCGATTACTTTAGTACGCTTCCCACTGTTTCAGTCCAGATTTCCCTCTGATCTAGCTCAATTCCCATCAGCATGTAATTACTGATATTATCGACGACGAGTGCTAGAATATGAGCTTTTGCTACGACACGATCAGGTTTGACGACACCTAACTCTATCCCTCGCTCCAGTAAGGAGGTAAAGCCCTGCAAAAAATCTTCTTGCATCAGACGCAGCTTGTCTCGGTACTTCTCTTTTTGACTGACAGACAGCAGAAATTGATTGAAGACACGTAAAACCGCATAATCCTCTTCCTCGCTCGGCAATAGCTTCAACCCAGTTTCGATAAGGAGTTCCGCGAAATTGTCAGCTGTAAAATCAGTAACGGTGAAAAAATGGGAGAATGTATAGTATCCAAACAGTTGATCAAACAAATAATCGAGAAGTGCTTCCTTTGATGCAAAGTGGTAGTAAATCGCAGGCTTCGTGATCCCTACTTCAGTAGCAATCATCGTTAGACTTGTCTTTTCAATCCCATGCTCCGCAAACAATTGAAAGGCTGCATCTACAATATGTTGATGTGTTTTATTATCTTTTGACATGAATGACGTCTCCTTTGGTAAATCAATCCGATACGTTTTAGCCTACTGATTGTTAAGTAAAATTGCAACAGGATACAAAAAGAGCTTTGCCATGGATTTAGCAAAGCTCCACTGTTCATTCGGTAATGTTGTTCTCGGGTCATCAGTAAGGCTTGGACGGACGGGACTGTTGTTCGGCTTCCTTGACAGCCGCTCCAGGATTTGTTGCCCCCATCGGTCCGCCCATCTCTTTGCTATTTCCGCCATTGCCCTGTGCAACTCCAGCTTTCAAACGCTGACCGTACTCTTCGTCACATTGCGAGAAGTAGCCAAGCATTTTCTCTTGAATACGAGGATCACAGGAGAGAAGTGCATCCGTCAGATTGGCAATGAGGTCTTCTCTTTCCCAGTCTTCCATGAGGCGATAACGTTCTCCCGCTTGTTTGAAATCGTTGGTGCGATCAATTTTTTGACGAACGACCTTCCCTTCCACTTCTGGCTGATGATCAGGAGCTGCTTGCTTGGCTTCCTGCAATCCGCCAATCGTTGATGGCTCATAGTTAATATGCCGCTGCGTCCGATCCACTCGATACAGCATTTGGCCGCCTTCCTGATTGGTAGCGACATGCTTTTTGGGCGCGTTGATCGGAAGCTGCAAATAGTTGGCGCCGACCCGATAGCGTTGCGTATCGGAGTAAGAAAAGGTCCTTCCTTGCAGGAGCTTGTCATCAGAAAAATCCAGTCCATCCACTAAAACACCTGTCCCAAAAGCTGCTTGCTCGACCTCTGCAAAATAGTTATCCGGGTTTTTGTTCAAAACCATTTTGCCTACCGGAAGAAACGGGAACTGATCATCGGGCCATATTTTCGTTGGATCAAGCGGATCAAAATCGAGCTCAGGATGATCGTCATCACTCATGATCTGGACGCACAATTCCCACTCTGGATATTCTCCTCGCTCAATCGCTTCATACAAGTCTTGTGTGGCATGATTGAAGTTTTTCCCTTGGATCTCTTCCGCCTGTTTTTGTGTCAAATTCTTTATCCCTTGCGCTAACGGCTGCCAATGGTACTTGATCAGGACCGCATTGCCTTCATGGTTTACCCACTTGTACGTATTTACGCCAGAGCCTTGCATTTGCCGATAGTTCGCTGGTATTCCCCACGGGGAGAACAAAAACGTAATCATATGCATAGCCTCAGGCGTGTTCGAGATGAAGTCAAAGATCCGTTCCACGTCTTGGATGTTTGTGACAGGATCAGGCTTGAATGCATGTACAAGATCAGGAAACTTCATCGCATCCCGAATGAAAAAAACTTTGAGGTTATTGCCAACCAGATCCCAGTTCCCATCCTCTGTATAAAACTTCACCGCGAACCCACGTGGATCGCGTAATGTTTCGGGCGAATGCGTGCCATGATTAACCGTAGAAAAACGCACAAACACAGGCGTTTTTTTCCCACGCTCCGAAAACAGCTTTGCCCTCGTGTATGTAGAAACTGGCTCATCACCTACGGTTCCATACGCTTCAAAAAAGCCATGTGCTCCTGCACCTCGACTATGCACGACACGTTCAGGTGTTTTCTCTCGATCAAAATGCGTGATTTTTTCAAGAAAGTCGTAATTCTCCAGAACGGTTGGCCCGCGATTTCCCACTGTCCGCAAGTTCTGGTTGTCTGTGATCGGATGGCCTTGACGATTCGTCAGGATATTTTCTTCTGCCTGGTTGATGGACTTTCTGCTGTCATCCATATGAATCCTCCCTATCCAGTTTTTCTCATGTGTGGTTCATAACCATGGTTACCGAATGAGGGATTCTTTATGCGAAAAGACTAAATCGCTTCGTACGCAAAATCATCGTTAAGCACTGGAACTGAGCCACTCTGATTCCATTCCGCTGCCAGTGAGACATCTTCTAGGTAGCCCATACTGATCAGTTCTTGGCCGGAAGCACATTTCTGCAAGTAAGCGGGAAGAAGACCTTGAGCAGATCGAAAGGCTGCCACCGCCATTTCAGCCTCTGGTGACAAACGATACCTCTCTAGTTCGTGAAGCAGCGCACCTGCCGCAATCATATCCTCAATAGCGGGTCGCAATGCTCCATTTCCCCACCGTTCACCGCAAGCAATGACCGTTATCGTTCCTTTCTGCTGCTGTATGTATCTGGCTACGGATAGCGCATTACGCAAGCACGCAGCGACCACCCTCGCCCCTGTTTTCTTTGCCAACACGGTACAGGTCGATCCGTTTGGTGAGGGTAACACCACTCTACTTCCCACCGGAACCGTTTTCAGACAGGCTGGCGAAAGGGAGATTGGTTCGCCGCGTTTTCCAGCGAGCAGCGCTGCTTTTTGTTTGGCGAATGCAATGGCTGACTCATCCTGTACCTGATAAGGATAGACGATACCCCCACGTCCCGTTACGATATCTACACACGTACTGAACGAGAGTACATCGATAATCACGATCATATCCGATGCTGCTCCGACCTGTTCCACCCCTTCGTATCCCCAATCAAATCGAGCCGTATAGTCTAGTTGCTTGTATACAGGCATTTCTCCCAAACCCTCCACCGTCCTCTATCAAAAATAGTTACTCGTCCCCTTACGTTCGCCGTTACAAATCAAGACAAGAAACAATATCGTATTATTGTCCCACTAGATTACACAAGAATGGAGTGAACATGGATGTCTGAAATCGAATACGACGACGATCAAGGTAATACTGAAAGCAGAAATCACAGACGCCCAAGAAGAAATACGGTGAGAACGACTGGTATTTTGCAAAATAACCTCGCCCGAGCTGTCACTGCTCACCTCGACCTGGTAAACCTGAACACAGAAGAGGTTGAAGTACGTGTGCAAGTATTGAACTGGGGTAACGCCGTTACGCAAACGAATCCAGTTAGCACCTTGCTTGACATTACGCAATTTATCCCTGCGAATACTCGCACTGCTTTCAATGCGCTTGTCCCCGCTTCTTTCCACTATGAAGTTCGCCTTACCGTAGCAGAAAACAACAGAAATGTCCTTCTCACCACTTATGGCCGTACTTCTATCGGCGGCGGTCAAGTTGTTGGTCTTACCGTTCTTGACAGTCAATTCCAAACTGTCGATATCGAAACTTGTATTTAACTATTTTGCAGGAAGAAAATGAGGAATTATGGTGGGACGCCATAGTTCCTTTTTTAATGATTCGCATGCACGAATAGGCGCTGGGGACTATCCCAACGCCTTTTTACTTCTATGTTCTACGACAAAAAAACTGCCCTCGAAAGGACAGTTTCTTTTAAAAGGAGACTTACAGTTTTACTACGTTCTCAGCTTGTGGGCCACGGTTGCCTTGAACAATGTTGAATTGAACTTTTTGACCTTCGTCCAAAGTTTTGAAACCGTCACCTTGGATTGCGCTGAAGTGTACGAATACATCGTCTCCGCCTTCTACTTGAATGAAACCGAAACCTTTTTCTGCGTTAAACCATTTTACTGTTCCGTTCGTTTGCATCTAAAAAAACCTCCAAAAATTCAATTTGAATATGCTAGTCATATTTACCGAAGCAAATAAAGCTCACATATCATGAAGAAATACCAAATCATGTGCTGTGATACGCCTTCATGATATGTGAATTTTACTTACTTAGCAAATATATGAATGTCATAGGACGGAACTGCAAAATTAAAAACTAAACCTTTTGAAAACCTAAAACAATGAAAGCCCTTCCTCTCTTCCATCCTTGCGGCTCCGATGACCGCGCCAGTGTGAATCGGGGATTCAAAAATGTTATCCATCAGCATACAAACACCTCGATGAATGATTAGGTATCAATTTTCCAAGTAGCAACCTCATTCTACCATGGTTGTCCAATAAAAGCAACCGTTCAGCCTTATTCTGGACGAAGCGGTACTCTGTTACAATAGGATTGGGAGGGATTACATTGGAAAATCATATTTTGACAACCATTCAATTATCCGAAATGCTTGAAAAGAAAGTGCCTGTACTTTTATTGGACGTACGCGACGCCGAGAAATTTATTTCCGGCAGCCTCGTTCACGAAAACGCGTCGGCGCGAAACGTCCCTTATCTTCTTATGAAGGAACAGGACAAGCCACTTGATGAAGAAACCGAAAAACTCGCGCAAAATGTGCAGATCGTTACCTTATGTACAACAGGTAACAAAGCTCAAAAAGCTGCGGCTCTGCTTCGTGAGCATGGTTTTCATGCGAATGCATTGGAAGGCGGCTTAACTGCATGGAAGGAACAATCAAACAAAGCGAAATGAGCCTAATTTATCAACGATTCTAGCTAGTTGCCATATATTACTCCTTTATTTCGATTGGGATTGTCTGATATCGTTGTTCATGCCAAACGAAATAAGCCGAGACTTCCTCTTGAAAAGGAAGTGCGGGGGACTTTTTTGTGGATGAGTTATTCCACATTGGGGTGAATCGCCGAACTGGCGTAGGGTTGTTTCCTCAATCCGAATCCGACAACTAACCTCGTAGGCCAAAAAAAGGAGAGATTTGTTTAATGAAACGTTTTGGTTCTGTTACAATCGCGATGACTCTTGGTCTGGGCTTGGCTTTGACAGGGTTTGCTTCTTCTGCTTCCGCAGCATCTAACTGCCCATTGAAGAACGGACAATTCCAATTCAATGCGGGTCAAAATATGGGACAATTCCAAAAAGCACCAAATGCACAACAGTTCTTTAACTTTTTCCAAAAACAAGGCTTTGTTCCTGGCCAGCCACAAGCAGTACAGCCAATGCAACCTGTTAAGCAAGGACAAGCAACACCTGTACAACCTTGCCCGATTCAACCAGGAACTTTCCAACCAGCACCCGTACAACAAGCTCCAGCACAACCAGCACCAGTTCAAACGGCACCAGCACAACCTAGCAATAATGTCACTCAGCCTGCCGCTCCGGTAAATCAAGCGGATGAAGCTAAAACTGGTGATTTTGCGAAACAAGTCGCGGATTTGGTGAACCAAGAACGTGCAAAAGCAGGTCTCAAACCTGTTCAAATGGATGCGGCACTGTCCAAAGTAGCGTTGGCAAAAGCACAAGATATGTCTGCTAACAACTATTTTGACCACAACAGTCCAACGTACGGTTCTCCATTTGACATGATGAAGCAGTATGGCATTCAGTACTCGACTGCAGGCGAGAATATCGCCATGGGTCAACAGAGTCCACAAGAAGTTATGCAACAATGGATGAACAGTGAAGGCCACCGCCAAAACATTATGAACCCTGATTTCACAAAAATTGGTGTAGGCTTCACAAATGGCTACTGGGTACAAGAATTTATCGGGTAGAACACTGCCTGATAAACGAAAAGCCGGTGTCTCGTAATCGAGACCCGGCTTTTTCGTGTACGCGTTACTTTCGCTTCGCTTCTGCCGCCTGTTTTTTGGGGGTACAGCAGCTTTCCTGCTCATTGAGCAAAGCAACATCCTTTTGATTCATTTCTTGCTTCGTTGGGTAAGCAGATACTTGCTGCAGCTCGGCATTGACATCAGACGATTGTTTCATCCGTATGGCCCCCTCACCGTTATTGGTGGTACATCCCTAGTATGCACGCGGTTCTAAACGACTCATTCCTAAGGAACACTGGAAGCACATGCAAATGAACCTATCTGCTTATAATATGTTCAAGGTCTTTTAAGGCAGCCGCCGCTGCCGCCACAGGATCTGATTTTCCTCCAACGACCAATAAATCCCCCATGACATCTGTTTCTACCCGTATGGCTTTTGTCGTACCAGATACAGATGCAAATGGATGGGTAAGATCCACCGCACATAAATCTACTGCGACAGATACCGTGCCATTCGCTTCCTTTTGGATCGTTCCGATCAGCTTGGGAATCTTCGAGTGCTTTTTCCACGCCTCGATTTGTAACGAGGTTATTTCGCGAATACTTGCGCGTGTTATATCGGTTAGTTTTACTTGCGCATCAAAAGCAGCGTTTGCCAAGATCGTGAGCTTCGAAGCTGTATCCCATCCATCGATATCATAGGAAGGGTCCGGTTCGGCAATCCCCATCTTCTGAGCGAGCTCGACTGCTTCTGCACAGGTGAGCCCCTCTTCCATCATTTTTGTGAGCACGAAGTTTGTCGTTCCCGTAAAAATACCTTCGACGCGTTTTACTTCACAGCCTGCCAAGTTATACTGCAACAGATCGATCGTCGGCAGAGCTGCTGCTGTTGCTCCACTCCCTTTCAATGCGACGCCATGTTTTTTGGCAAGAGCGGCTAAGCCAGCATAATCGACTACAAGTGCGCCTTTTGAAATGGCGATCGCATGCATGGCATTCTCCAAAGCATAACGAATAAAAGTAAGACCGGGTCCGCCCTCTTTTTCAGATGGACCTGCCTCGATGAGCACGTCTGCTTGAGCTGACTTGATAAATTCCAGCGCGTTCCAAGATGGGTTCCTTGTTTGTTTTGTATGAGCATAGTCTGCCCATTTTCCCGAATCGATTCCGTTCTCATCGTAGAGGCCGGAAGCTGAACGAACGACTCCCACGAGTCTGACATCCGCTTGATATAGCTCGCGGTACCTCTCCCTTCGCTGCTCCAGCAGTCGAGCCACCTGCTGTCCTACTGTTCCGAAGCCTGTTAACATAATGTTCCAACGTTTCATGAGTCAATCTCCTTGCTGTTTATGCGTCGCTTATTTCCACCATTTTTTCTACTTTTATCTTGTATCCGGAGCAAATCCTTGCGATTCAGTTTCTTTCCTGTTTTCGCTGAGTAGATCTCTTCCGTATGATCAATAAACAATATTCCTTCCAAATGGTCCATCTCGTGCTGAATACACCGAGCCAGGAAATCTTCCGCTTCGATTGTCTTTGTTTGTCCTTGGCGGTTCAGCGTCTGAACTTTGACATAATTCGCCCGACGAACGATTCCAAAAACACCTGGTATCGAAAGACAAGCTTCTAGCCCTACCTGCTCACCGGATTTTTCCACCAACACCGGATTGATTAGTTCAATCAAGCCGCTACCGCAATCCATCACGACTAAACGCTCCGGGATGCCAATCTGGATCGCAGACAAGCCTGCTCGACCTTTCGCAGCGTAAATCGTTTGGGCCATATCATCCAATATCTTTTCGACCTGCGGAGTAATGGATAGTACTCTTTTTGAAGTTTCACGCAAGACAGGGTCCCCCAGGCGAACGATCCTGCGTTCAGCCATTTGCTTCTCCCTCCCGCATTAGTCAGTTTTCGATTTCAAGGTAGCAAATCAGGTCCTCGCTGTCAAAAGGAACCTCGTAAAATCTGAAATATCCCGTTGGGCAAGGGTGACAAATGCATGTAGATACGCTATCTTTATTGGTAAAGATAGATGTTTGTATATGAAAAGGGAGGCTACCATGCATTCATTAGCATCAACGCTGAACGAAACCATCCAACGAGAAAACCCCCACGTGTATGAAATGCTATCCAATATCGCCAAGCTGATTTATTTCCCTAAAGAGGGGATTCT
Source organism: Brevibacillus sp. AF8 (assembly GCF_021270385.1). NCBI lineage: Bacteria > Bacillati > Bacillota > Bacilli > Caryophanales > Paenibacillaceae > Brevibacillus > Brevibacillus sp. AF8. Next base: position 375,293 of record NZ_JAGQDN010000001.1, read on the forward strand.
CAGCCAGTCGGCAGAAGCGAAAGCAAAAGCGAAAAAGTACAATGCAACCATCGGGATTGCACTGGAAAATGGTCAACCGATGCACCTTAAGGTCATCCAGGATAACCTATCTGCTTACCAGCCAAAAGACATTTACGAATATGCTCCCCCAGCAGGAAAGCCTGAGCTGCGTGCAGCATGGCGTAAAAAAATGATCGAGGAACAGCCTGCACTGGCTAATCATACGTTTAGTAACCCAATCGTTACAAACGCATTGACCCATGGTCTGAGCATCGTATCTGACTTGTTCGCTGACAGCGGCGACAGCGTCATCATCCCGGACAAAAACTGGGAAAACTACGAGCTTACGTTTTCGATCCGCCGTGGTGCGGAAATGGTCTACTACCCATTGTATAACGACGAGATGAAATTTAATGCTGCTGCTTTGCGTGATGCCATTCTCGCACAAAAAGACAAAGGCAAAGCCATCGTCGTACTCAACTTCCCGAATAACCCAACTGGCTATACACCAGGTCCAGAGGAAGGAAAACAAATCGTCGCTGCACTAAAAGAAGGCGCAGAGGCTGGGATCAACATTGTTGCCGTAACGGATGACGCGTACTTCGGCTTGTTCTTCGAGGATTCGATGCACGAATCTCTCTTCGCTAGCCTGTGCGACGTTCACCCTCGCATTCTGCCTGTAAAAGTAGATGGGGCTACTAAAGAGGATTACGTATGGGGCTTCCGTGTTGGCTTCATTACGTATGCATCCCCATCCAGCGACTTGCTCAGCGCTTTGGAGCAGAAGACAATGGGAATCATCCGTGCGACTCTTTCCAGCGGATCACATCCTTCCCAAACGTTCGTCCTACAGGCAATCACTGCACCGGAGTACAAAGCACAGAAGCAAGAGAAATTCGATATCATGAAAGGCCGCGCCAACCGCACCAAGGAAGTGCTCGACAGCGGTAAATACGATGACGTGTGGACCTACTATCCATTCAACTCTGGCTACTTCATGTGCCTCAAGCTAAAGACTGTCGAAGCGGAAGCATTGCGCCAGCACTTGCTGGAACAGTATGGCGTAGGTACAATCGCTCTCGGTCAAACCGATTTGCGTATCGCTTTCTCTTGCATTGAAGAAGAAAACATTGCGGACTTGTTCGAACTAGTCTACAGCGGTGTGAAAGATTTGGAAAAGGCATTGACCAAATAAATGTAGCTTGCTCTATTGAACAAGCGTCTGGACCTCGTGTCTGGGCGCTTTTCGTTTTCTTTCAAAAAGGCCCCGAATACCCAAGAAGTATAAATACGAGGGTTTCCGAGACCTGTTCCATCATGCTATTTTATTAGCTTTCAATCGACGAACGCATACGACGAGGCTGCTGTGTTCCGATAAAAATGGAAGCGAGCACCAGGATCATCCCCACCCCATGCATCCAAGTAAATGCTTCGTTCAAGAAAAAGGCAGCCACGAGAGCAGCGCTTATCGGCATCATTCCGGTGAACAGACCCGCTTTGGAAGCCTCCACCTTCTCCACTCCTTTGTACCAGAGAATGAAAGATAAGACGCTGGCCGTAAACGCATAGTACACAAGAAGCCACCATACATGTGCAGGTACGGCACTCCAATCAAACCGCAAGCTTTCCCAGATCGCAAACGGAAGAAACAAGACAAAGCTGATGACATTAATCGCAGTCGTCATTTGAAAAGGCGTAATTTTCCCAGACAGTCTTTTGGCGAAAATCGTGAAAAGCGCTTCGCTGACGACCGCAAAAAACACGAGCAAATTTCCAAGCATGCTTACCCAGTTTTGCTCCCCTCCACTTCCTGTGAACGTAATGAAGCCGATGCCGCCCACAGAAAGACCGATCGCCACTAAGCTGTTGGCGTGTAATTTTTCCTTGAGAATCCAGAACGAAAACAAAGCGATGCAGGCAGGTACCGTACTCGTAATGATACCGGCTGCAGTAGCAGTCGTCCACTGAACACCGTACAGCATGCAAATACTAAACAAAAAAACGCCGAAAAACGACTGCCAGAATAACACCTTGCCTTCCTCACGGCTCCAAGACATTTTCCATTCTCCACGCATAGCGAGCAACGGCAATAGGATGACAATCGCGAGCAAAAAGCGCAGCTCCGAAAACAAAAACACGGGAACATGGGAAACAATTTCTTTTCCGATGGAGATGTTGCTTCCGACCAAGGCCATAGCCATGGCTAACTGTATATAAGCTAACAGCATGACGTCTCGCTTCTCCCTTCAAGCTCCAACAATTCTCTGCATCTGGCCAAACTGCCTGCGATTACCCAGCGTTTTGCCATTCTTTTTGAGAGGACGGGACCTTTTTTGTCTTTTTCTCTGCTGCCCCCACCAGCCAGGAACCAAACGGTAGTTTTCCCAGCCCATATGATACGGCAAATGAAAGAATGGAGCACAAGACGAATGCTACCATACTCCCCCACACGCCCGTGTGAAAAAGCTGAAGCTCGCGCAAAAACTTCATCAAGTATGTCAAGATCAGCGCATGAATCAAATAAGCTCCGTACGAATACTTCCCAAGGAGTCCTAGCCAATGTGTCCATTTGGACTGCTTTTTGCTCACCCATAGGCAGAGAGCGTACACAGCCAGTAAGCAAGCCATCGTATAGAGGAACATGGACGGTTTCAAGGATGTCGCTTCGTTTAAATTGATTTGGCCTTGCCCTGATTCACGGAAAAGCTCATAGCCAATGACTGCGTACAGGACACCAACCGAAATGATGATCCAGTACCAGTATCTTTTCAGCATGGTACGAAACGCAGGCAACGTGAAGGCGACCAAACCACCGAACAAAAAGTAATAGAAATAATAGAACGCATTTCGATCACGGTATTTGATGAAATACGTATCAAGCCAATTCATATCGAACCGAAAACCGTGCGCCGGGATGTACCGCGCTGAAAACCACATGAGGCCCCCATAAATCAATCCGGTGACACCAAGAGCGAGAACGAGACGAAAGCGGCTTGTCACGAATCTGCGGAAAAGTTCAAATACTCTTTGCCAAAACGGATACAAAAGATAGAACTGAAAAATCATCACGACGAACCACAGATGATACGAGGATGTACCTGTCAGGAAATTTTTGCTTACATTCCAAACGAACGCTGCTCCCTCACCCAAAGGCTTCTCCATCAAGTAAAGATAGACCACCGACCATATTCCATACGGGACCAAAATCTCGATTATCCGTTTACGCGTGAAGGAAATATAGTTCACTTTTTCAGCGTAGTTGTAAAACAAAACAAGACCCGTGATGAAAATGAATGCTGGTACCGCGAATTTTAGCAAATGAAACAACATTCCGTAGATGATCGACACCTGCTCTGTCAGACCCGGCTCACGGATGTACACACCAATGACATGCTGATAAACCACAGCCAAGAATGCAAAGGCCCGGATCAGATCCAACTCACCAATTCGTTCTTTTCGAGCCATAACCAAATACCAGATCCTTCCTGTTCTTGCGAAAAAAAGTGCTACCTTCCATCTTACCGACCAAAAGTCAGTCTGGCAAGCCTCAAATCAAAAAGACTGATACCCTTTGGAGCAGTATCAGTCACTACTATCCACCTTGATCCGAAGATAGATCCGCTAGACTTCGAATCGGCCAAATCAGACTTTGTACCCCACGTGAATACAGTGCTAAATGTGGAGAATCCGTGAGTGGGATCGACAGGTTTTCGGTCATCGCATTTTCACGAATATGAAATGCTGTCTCCTGTAGCTGCCACGGCTCGTGTACTACATCCGCAAACATCAATTGCTTCGTTCTGCTACACCTGCAAAAGAGCGTGTATCGCTCTGTTAGCCAATGCACCAGCGTTCCCTCTTTTGCCAAAAATTTGTCACTGAGAGGCTGGTAGCTGCCTTCGAACGAGGGTGACTGAGGTAGACCAGATAGTCGTCGAGAGGTAAAATCGATCTCATCCCCTTGGCGTTGAAAAGCCATTTGGGCCCGATAATACGGCAGTCGGTACCAAAATTTTGCAATCTTGATCACTAAAGGATTCGACGCATCCAGAGAAAGAAAATACACACCCGTCTTCCCTTTCCCCTTCACATACGTTCTAACATTGATTTCAGGAAAAGTCGTCGTGAATGGTACGGATGGCATCCTACGCAGACGCACGCCACTCAGCAAAAACGGGATAATACTGATCCAAGCCATGTTATTGTAGGTATCGAGTTCAAGTCCTGCTGGAATCAGTGCTCGAATAGACGCTGGGGAAATTGCCCAATGTAAAAAAAGAAGATGCTCCCACGTCTGCGTCATGGTCCATCCGTTATACTGTGCGGGCGACTTGATTTGGATGATCTTCTGTTCGATACGAATCCCTCCCATTCGTACGTCGATCAAGCGATTCTAACTGGAAGAGGATGAATGATAGGCAAGGGGTACTTTCGTCACTTTGCTCGTCATCTCATCGAGTGAGACGAGATCCGCAGCGGTCACTTCACGAAGAGACGTTTTCCCCAGCGCGAGGATGGCAATTTCCATCTCATCCACAAACGAAAGAAAAAAGTTAGTCAAGTATTTCGCAGCTGATTCGGGGTCGAATTTGTTTTTCAAGCTTCCTGGATAGGTGGTTAGCTCTGTCGGTGGTTCCCACGGTATGGCTTTTGTCACCTGATCATGAGTCATCGCCCACAAAACAGCCGTCCCCATAAAGATGCCGTCCGCTCCCAAAGCAATCGCTTTCAAGCACTCCCCCGGGGTATTATATCCGCCCCCGGACAATAAGGTAATCCGTTCTTTTACACCTTTTTTCTTCAAATAGCGCACAGCGCGGGTCAGCGCATAAATCGTCGGCAAACCGAAATCATCCTCCAGAATGGGAGGTCCTCCTTTTGTCCCCGCTTGTCCGCCATCAATACTAATAAAATCTACACCGGCTTGGATGACAATCTCCAGGTCTTTTTCAAGAATGGCACTAGCACAGATTTTGACGCCGATCGGAACGCCGTCTGTTATGGTGCGCAGCTTGTCTACGAGCTTCTTTAGATCCTCCGGCTTTGTTACTTCCGGATGCCGCGAAGGAATGACGATCATTTCTTCATCCTGAACCCCCATGATTTCAGCAGCTCTTCCCTTGATATATTCAGCGGGGATAAAGCTCGCGGCAGCTGCAGTCGCCCCCTGCCCAAAATGGATTTCGATGGCGTCGGCCTGTCGCAAAATTTCCGGCTCCTTTGCCCACTTTCCCGAGTTGTATTGGAGAATCAGATGTTTGGCGAATTTCCTTTCTTCCGGCAGTAATGGACCTTCACCCGTATTCGTCAAACTCCCTACGGCGGCCGTTCCTTTGGCAATCGCGATTTTCACATCCTCACTTACACCGATACCGTATCCCATGGCCCCTGCCATGAGCGGAATGTCCAAAGTTAACGGCTTTTTTGCCATGGGTCCAATCGTGATTTTCATATCCACTTCTGTATCCTCACTCGAAGGCATCTTCGCCAGCTGTGCAGGCGAAAATATCAAGCTATCGAAGTTCAAGAACTTACGTGGACTTCCGAAAGGACGCTCGATAGCTTGTCCAGCAGCTGCTCGCAAGCTGTTCTCCAGGACGTAACGTGGACTGACTTTGGTCATTGCAGAGACCATCTCAAAAATATTTTCCGGATAGCGGTCTGACATAATGCGCTTCATAAACTTGGCGAGCACCCACTGGGTAAGAGGACGAAAAAGACAGATCAAAAGCAGTCCCACCACGATGAGTGCTACCATTGATCCTACAAAGGAGCCGATCAAAAACGGAATCCAGTTGCCCGCCATCCTCTTTCTCCTTCCTACTGTCAGAGCGCTGCTATTACTTACTCGGGTTGTGAGATAGGAAAATTTTGCCCCAATCCTTCCACTTTTATCCGATGCCGCCCTGACGCTGAAGGAACAAAAAAACGTCCAAATTAACTGGACGTTTTCGAGCCAAGCCTTCTCCACAAATAAAAATAACAGGACGTCAGCACAAGCACGACAGCAATTGTCATGAGAGTGTCAAATCGCATGAGATCCTCCTTTTCGTTTCATTGGTACAAATTTACCGTATGTCAAGCAGCGCCAAAGCCATTCTGCCGGACCAAACTGATAGTTGGCAAGCCACCAGCGACTAACGAAGATTTGCACAGTGAAGATTACCAAGCTAAACACCAATCCGAGAGCCAACGCAGGCGTTCCGTAAAAATGTCCAACACGCACAACCAACACGGCGATGATGGTTTGGCTCAAATAGTTGCTTAACGCCATTCTGCCGACCGGTTCGAAATGCTTTAGCATGCGCTTGCCGCTCTCTTTCCGATAAAGAAGCAGCAGTGATGTGATGTAAAAAGCGCATAGACTAAGACCGCTCCATGTAACAAATGTTTGAACGGTGATCCAGATTGAGGCAGGAAATTTTACAACGCCAAACTGAACAAGAGGAATCATTGGTACAAGCACAACACTCAGGCCCAGTGCGAGCCACCAAACGCGGCGGATGGCTGGAATAAAATCTTCCGTCCTCTCGAATACTCCCCGCTTGGCTGCCAAGAATCCGAATAAAAAGAGAGGAAATACCGATAGAATGACAAAAAACTCAAAGGAAAGAACGAGCGGAATTTCGTAACCAACCCGGAATTGCAACCACTCGATCATCGACCCATTGGTATAAGCATCGATAGCTTTTTGAATGAGTAGTGATTGATCTGGTATAGGAACGAGCTCCTCAGGAACGGTCAGAGTCAGAGCAGAGAGGGCCTGCATACCAACCAAAAGCGTCCACGCCCATCTCTTGATCGTACTTTCTTGCCTGTGGTAAAACAGCAACAAAAGAAAACCAGCTAAGGCGTACGTATGAAGAATGTCTCCGTACCAGAGGAAAACAAGATGGGCCATCCCCACAATCAGCAGCACGAATAATCTGCGAGTAAACAGACTCCGATAAGGCAACTGTTTGCTATCGGCGCGATGCATAAACAGAAAAAAACCTACCCCAAACAAAAACGAAAAGATGGTGTAGAACTTCGCCTGTACAAACATGTTAAACAAAAGCCGTATCCAACTATCCATTTCCGAATGGGTATTGACCATCCCTGCATCTGGCAAGAACATGATGGGATATAAAAATGACGGCATATTCACCAGCACAATCCCCAGAAGGGCAAAGCCTCTAATCCCATCTAGCTGTCGAATGCGCTCACCTTCCGCTACAGGTGCTACTTTCACGTCAATGAACCTCCTCAACTGCTGCTTAAGCTTTAACACTTTTAATACGGATGAACCTCGGAAAAAGTAACAAATGCTTCTTCCACAACAAAGAGAGCTTCGCAAAAACGAAGCCCTCTCTACATGCTGCCTTATTTTGATGGGGAAGTTGTTGTTGTTGTTGTTGTTCCTGTTCCTGTGCGGTTTGTCCTTTTCCGAAGGTCGAGCAGAACACCGACAAAACCAGCAAATATCGCTGGCATGATCCAACCGGCACCTTCCTTATAAAACGGAAGGACACCCAAAATATCGTTCCAGCCCTGATTAAAAAACGTAAGATTCATCAAATCCACGATACCAAAAACCGTCACAACTGCGACAGTCGTCATATACACAGACGAATGCGCAGGTATCCAGCGCTCTAGCAGCGCCAGCAAAATGAGTACGATAGCAATCGGGTAAATAGCTCCCAGAATGGGGACAGATACACTTAAAATCTCCGATAGTCCCAGGTTTGCAACCCCCATACTCAGGACACAGAGAATAATCGCCCATCCTTTGTAAGACAAACCTTTGAATCGTCCATGAAAGTATTGGCTGCAAGAAGTTACGAGTCCAATTGATACACAGAGGCAAGCAACGGTAAAGATGACACCAAGAATCAGCGTACCGCTTGTCCCAAATAGCTGCCTCATGATTGCTGTCAGGAGTAGCCCGCCATTCTCCGGTCTTCCTAAAGAGGCACCGGATGAACCCAGCAATCCCAAAACGACATAGATGAATGTCAGCAACATGCCTGCTCCGAGACCTGCTTTGATCATATTCGCTGACAGTTGCTTCTTGTCCTCGATTCCCTTGCTCCGCAGTGTATTGGCGATCACGATTCCAAATACGAGTGCAGCCAAAGCATCCATCGTTAAATACCCGTCCAGAAAACCTTGCACAACCGGATTGGTGGCATATTTTCCTGCTGGTACCCCCGTTGGACCGAGTGGTGTGAATAAGCTCTTGATGTAGATCAATGCAATCATTGTCAATAGTGTAGGCGTCAATATTTTCCCAAAACGATCAATCAATTTGGAAGGAGTCAGACTGAACCAAAAGACAATGCCAAAAAATACAAGCGTATAGAGGAAAAGACTCCAGGTGGAATCAGCGGCTTGTGCCGGCAAAAACGGTGCCATTCCCATCTCGTAAGCGAGACTGCCTGCACGCGGGATGGCAAGTGCGGGTCCAATCGACACATAAATCAAAATAGGAAAAATAAGAGCAAAGCTTGGATGAACACGACTTGCCAATTGGTAAAAGCTCCCTGCCTTTGCGATAGCAATCACACCAAGAATAGGAAGACCAACAGCAGATAGTACAAAGCCTGCAATCGACAGCCAAACAAGGGAACCAGCCTCTTGACCCAGATAGGGTGGAAAAATAAGGTTTCCTGCACCAAAAAACATCGAAAACAGCATAAAACTGACCAGCAGCATCTCTTTCTTAGACAAGGTTATCATCGACGTGTATATTACCTCCCATCTTATTGAGAGGCATTCTATCAACTTTTGCGCTCCTTCGCTAGTAGCAACGCCATAGTTGTAATTGAAAGATTTTTCACACTTCATTCGCAATAGAAAAAAGAGGAAACCACCTGCCCATATCTTACCGTTTGAGCAACCTCGACAAGTGGTCTTCCTCTTATCGTTTTCGCATGGAAACAATTCGTTTGTAAAAGGTCTTATCCTCCAGCTTTTGAAAGAGAGAAAGAGAAGGACGGAAATTGGCCTCAATAATCCACGGTTTGCCATCCACATCAATCCCTAAGTCCAAACCGATCTCCCGGAGTGTCGGATAGGCTCTTCCCAATCGATTCGCTACCGCCGTAGCTATCATGCGGATATCACGCAAGAGGTGCGGGCCTGCTTCTATATTGGACAGCTTGATTGCCGTCTGGATAGGCAAGACTTTTCCGCGGCTGCGAGCCACATTTGTCACGACATAGCCCGGACCTGCTAGCTTTGCACACCACCCTGTTATCACCCAAGGCTCCTTGTTGTTCCTGCGCTGGATCATGACACGCACATCAAAAGGCTTGCCGTTGATTCTACCGAGTGGGATACGTGGCTGGAGCAGGTATGTTTTTGGTCGAAACAGCGATTCCACGTATCGGATCGTGGCCTCCTTCCCCTCTACGAGACGCTGACGACTCCCGCTATGGACCAAATACTTCTCTTCTCCACGTGCCGTTACTTGAATAATTCCTGCCCCACCGCCGCCCCCCGAAGGCTTCAGCATCACGTGTGTAAACGCTTCTGCATACTGCCATAGCTCTTCAGGAGAGTACACGCGGGTTTTGGGCAAATACTCCTGCAAAAGTTCGTCTTTAACCAAGTGCTTATGCTTGCCCCATTTTCCAACGTTTGGCGGTTTTATGGCAGTGTCTCTCCATTCTTTATCAGATGATGCTCCTCTATTTTCGTGATACGATTCTGTCCGTCCACAAACACGACCTTGGGAACGAGCTGTTCGACCTCGGATTCATCGTACATGCCCATACTCAAAATGATGACAAGATCTCCTGGCGAGAATAAGTGGGCAGGCGGACCGTTCAGACAGATGACTCCGCTACCCGACGCTCCGGGTAATGCGTATGTTTTCCAGCGCGTTGCATTCCGCAAACTGGTTATTTGCACGATTTCATACGGCTTGATATCTGCCGCATCCATGAGAGCAACGTCAATTGTGATACTCCCCACGTAATCCAGTTCGGCCTGCGTAACTGTCGCCCTGTGAATTTTGCCTTTGCACATGTGTCGCTGCATAAGCGGTTCACTCCTTTCCAAACCGATGACATTAGTCTATGTCCGATGGATTGTCCAGGAAACCTCCTGCGAAAGGAAAGTTAGGGGGTATGATACGCGGCGCGCAAATCGACTCCATAGGTGCGGCATAATTGGCTGAGTTCTTTTGTCAGATTCGGATCGAACGGGATACCGTTTTCCAAACGTTCTTGCTTTTTTCGGCTCTCGATCTCCCCAGGAATGAAAATTTCGGATACACCTTCTTTCGTAGGTACGCTTTTCACCTCACGAATGTAGGCATCCATATTGGCACAAAAATCGGGGAGTGGCATAAATCGTTCAATATCCACTGTCAAGAATAGATGTCCAACATTTTGTGGATCGTCCCAATTGTCATACAGGCTTTTTACATGTGGCCCTGTCGCAGCACCCGTGAGCAGCCCACACAAGATATCGATGAACATCGCCAATCCATAACCCTTTGCTCCCCCGATCGGCAAAAGTGAGCCTAGCAAGGCTTGTGTGGGATCAGTCGTTTCATTCCCATTGGGGTCGATGGCCCAATCCGCAGGAATGGATTCTCCTTTTTTAACGGCTAAGGCGATTTTTCCTCTGGCAGCGACACTTGTAGCCATATCTAGCAAAAAGGATGGTTCTTTCCCTGCCGGTATCCCCACTGCAATCGGATTCGTTCCGAAAAAAGGGCGAATCCCTCCTGTTGGCGCCATGGCTTCGGGGGCATTGGAAAGGACCAGAAGAATCCTCCCTTCTGTTATCGCTCGTTCTGCATAGTACGAACAGGAGCCAAAGTGGTTGGAATGACGAACACCTACTGCCCCGATTCCCATCTGCTGCGACAACTTGATCGCTTCCTCCAATGCCGCAACCCCGACGACCGCACCCAGTTGGTTTTTGCCGTCTACCAGTGCTGTTGCTCCTTCCTGTTTCCATACCACTGGTTCATCATTCAATTCAATCAAGCCTGCTTCGATTCGTTGGATATAGATCGGCAGCCTCGCTAAACCATGGGATTCGATGCCGCGCAAATCACCATGGACGAGAGATTCTGCGACAAGCCTTGCGTGCTTATGTTTGGCACCTGCCTGAACAAGCACTTCTGTTACGACTTGCTCCAAACGCTTCCAATGAAAGAGTGCAGGGTGCATCTTCTCTTTTTCCCCTCCTTCACCGTTGTTCTGTACTTCGCCTGCTTCCTGATCTGAATATAGATATGTCGCCTGCTGATTGACCGCTACAGGCATTGACCCAGTTCAGGGGACGCCAACAGAAAAAGGAGCTCCCGGAATTGGGGCTCCTTTTTTGCGTGATTCCTATTCATAATTGGCTAGTACCGTAATGATCTGGTCCTGCATCTTGGTAAACAGCTCTTCATCCTCGACATACCCATTGAACATAATCGATACGATGAGCTTCTCTTTGCCTTTGGTCGTGATATAGCCCGACAGCGTGTTCACACCTGTCATCGAACCTGTTTTCGCATGAAGATTATTCGCAGCGGCTGTGTCCTTCAAGCGGCTTTTCAGTGTCCCATCTATTCCCGCTATGGGTAAAGATTCATCATAAGCGGCAAAATTCGATTCCGTGGTCATCCCCTCAAGTACAGATGCGATCTGCCGAGCAGAAATAAGATTGTAGCGGGTCAATCCTGAGCCATCCATCATGTCGAAGGTGGTATTTCCGCCGAGCGAAGCTACGGTTTCCTGAACGACCTCTGCACCATTGGCTGCACTCCCTATCCCTTTCTTTGCAGCTCCGAGCGTCTTGAGGAGCATTTCTGCGTAGTAATTGTCACTTCGTTTATTGAGGTACTGTACGATTTCCTTTAGAGGCAGTGACTCAAATTGTGTCCATTTTACTGCTGCTGGAGGAACTGGCTGAATCAGCACTTCGCTTTTCGGAGCAAACGCAATTCCTTCTTGCTCCAGCGTCTCTTTCAGCACGGTCCCTACGTACTTGGCTGGCTCTTCCACAGGGACTCGCTCGTAATCCCCTTCATGATCAAGCGGGAGGTTCCCTGACAGTCGAATGGTATTTGTTCCACGGTCACGCAGAATAGCAAATGTATTTTCCTCGCCTTTTTGTACGGTCCTGGCTTCATTGATCACTTGCACATAAGCCGTTTTGGGAAGTACGTTGATTTTCACTGGTTCTCCAGCATCGTTAGCGGGCTTGAATTCGATCATGACCGTCCCACGGTTCATGGCAAGAGCCCCTATGGTCGGGTTGTAATAGTAGCTCTCGTCATCCCATGCCCAGCCGAGGCCAAGCCGTTGTTGGTCAAAGTAGCTGTCATCCATCACGAGGTTCCCATTGATACGCGTGATTCCTTGTTGCTTGAGCCACCCTGCTATTTTTTCAATCGACACACCTTCCTGCGCTTTTAGATCATTCTCTGTGTGCAAGGTAGGGTCACCGTATCCTTTCACATACAGATTGCCTTGTTGTATGCCTGTAGAGGTGATCGGGGCGTCTCCATACACTTCCGTTTTGAATACGTAATCCGAGCCAAACTGGTTCAACGCCGTGGCAATCGTCAGCAGCTTCAGATTCGAAGCAGGGGTAAGCAGTGTATCCGCATCCCGTTCGTATAAAACAGGGTCACCTGTTGAATCCAACGATTTGATCATAACTCCGGCCGTTACCCCTGCTGCTTCCGGGGTATCTAGGATGGGATCGATCATAGCAGAGAGTGGGTACGTCTTTTTCTCTGGAGGGCTGAATCCTTCCGGTGCTGCGATATCCGGGTAGGTTGTTAACAAAATTCCGATTCGATCCTGCAGCTCCCTTGCATACTTCGATTTATAAATGCCGTTGATCAAAATCGAAAAAGCGAGCTTATGACCATTTTTTGCCGTTACATAACCCGACATGGTATTGACTCCGCTTAATGAGCCTGTCTTTGCTACCAGGTTCTTTTCCGCACCGGTTCCTTTCATGCGGTTTTTCAAGGTGCCGTCTACTCCTGCGATTGGGAGTGATTTTTCCAATTCCGTTCGATATTCTTGCTCCTGCAAAAAGATGAGTGTTTCGATTATCTGTTCCGGAGTGATCATATTAAATCTCGATAACCCCGAGCCATCTACCTGACGGAAGCCTGACTCAATGCCAGCTCGCTTCATAACGTCTGCTACCGCCTCACTGCCTGCCTCAAAGCTCCCCTCACCTTTCTGGGTAACGCCCAGTGTCTTTACAAGCATCTCCGCATAGAAGTTGTCACTATCCTTGTTGAGCTCCACCGTGATCTCACCCAACGGTTTGGACAAGTGAGTATAGAGCGGTACTCCGCTTTGCAGCACGTTTTTTTTCACTTCTGTCTTCGGATGTAAGGCAATCCCTTGTTTCAGCAACTGATCCTTCCATAGATCGCCCACATACAAAGCCGGGTCTTCCATCGTGACATCTTCAGCATAAGGAGCTGCTTCCATCCCAATCGTACCGGATACGATGATTTCATTTTTTCCGCGCGGACGCTCAATGAGCACATTGCTCTCCTTGCCCGCTGTCGTTTTCAACTGGTTTGTGACTGTTATGTATGTAGTAGCTGGGTTCATGGTCAGGACGGGAGCATCGTTCACCGTTTTTCCAGGGATTGCGGTTAGAGTCGCAACGTTTTTATTTACGGCTAATCCACTGATCTGGGCGCTGTACCCATACGGTTCATCATCCCACATCCAGCTCGTACCCAATCTGGTCTCATCGAAATAGCTGTCATCGAGAAGCAGATTTCCATTGATTCGCTTGATCCCCAAATCTTTGATGGCTTTTGCCATTTGCTGCAAATCTTCTGGCTTCAGACTAGGGTCCCCATAGCCTTTTAAAATCAGATCTCCTTGCAAAACTCCACCGTTATTTACCTTTCCCGAAACAAACACCTCGGTCTTCCACTGATAGTCTGGCCCTAGTTTATCCAGACCTGCAATTGTCGTAAACAGCTTCATGTTGGAGGCCGGGATAAAATTACGTTTGGCATTGTGCGTATATACGTACTTTTTGTCGGTTAGATCGTAGACCGCGATTCCAGCGTACATTCCCTTGCTATTCTCATCGTTTTTCAAATCGGCGAGGAATTTTTCTATGCTGAGTGCAAGAGGACTAGAAGAAGCGGCCTCTTCCTTGGCTAGCGCAGGCGAAGCTGCTACCTGCAACAAGAGAGCCAACACGAAAAACCACGTACCGACACGTCGAAAAGCAAATAAATGATTCATGATAACCTCCTTGTCATAGTCTGGGCGATTTCCACCAACAAATCACAGTACGCCATCATGATAGCACGTATTCTATTTATTCGGAATATTACCATTATACTAAAAGTCTACAGGCATGAAGGATAGCCATTCCGTTCATACTACCTTCAAGACTTCTTTCGTTTGGAGGAAATGGTTTCATGTTCTATCGATTGCTCCTCTGTCTGTCCCTTCTCTGCGCCTTTTCATTCCCCGTCCATGCCCAAACCGACATCGGGCGCGTACAAGTAGATCCCTCCCCCTATTCTTCCCTTGCGGAGCTCGTCAAAAAGTGCGACTTAATCGTCATCGCACAGGTAGACAGTACCCATCGGGCTTATCCCACGGGACGCAACATTCCCCAAGGCAAGATCGTGAACTACACACAAAAACTACAGGTAAAAAAGGCCATAAAAGGCACAGCATCCAGACGAGTAACTGTGCTAAGCACTGGCGTAGAGCCGCTTCCCGATGCCTCCAGTCCGCTCAACCTGCAGTATCCTGGGCCGCTGGCGGAAGGGAATTATTTATTATTTTTACGAAAAGTGAGCGGATCACAGATGTACAGTACAGCAGGTCTCTGGCAAGGCGTTTATCCAATCTATCAAGGAAAAACCATTGCTCTTTCCAACCTTGGCTTTACCGAGTTGAATCAGCTATCACAAGAACAAGTCATCCGAAAAATAACGGCGATATCCCGCTAATGAAATAGCAAAAAACCGCTCTCGTTAACGAGCGGTTTTTTGACGTTACCATCATGTGCTGTCAGTTGCGCATCACGTAGATGAAAATCACCATAGACACAGCACAAGCGAGTACACTGAGAATAAACCCCCAGATCACCCATTTGCTATTCGTCTTGTTTATGTGTTTGTCGTCCATGGAAACTTCTCCTCATTCAAGCATTCACCTTCTATTATAAGGTTGTTTGGCAGGAAAGGGAAACCGTTATTATGGTGAAAACTGTTAAAGACCTTCTCTCGTAAGACGACGAATCCCCAGCACACAACCGCTCGTCACGAAAAGTACACACATGACTACAAACGCCCCCAGCTCTCCTAGCGTCAAACTCTCTTGACTGAGCACGCCCATGCCAATCGTTAAAAGTGACTGAGGAAATAACATCCCGAGCCCCGACACATACAAGCCCAACCCTACAAAAACAGAGCAAACACTAATGCCGACAGGTACAGCAAAGCTCGGTATCCGCGTGGAAAGCCAAAGCTGGAAGGCGATGATGGTGAGCGAAGCCAGCCAGCCTCGCATGATCCATCCGAACACTTCCAGAGGAAACGTAAAATGTGTGTGCAGTCCAGCCATGAAACCTGCACAAATATATAGCACAAAGAAGAAAAGCTGCACAATAAAAAGGAGAACACCAACTACCACCAGCTTCGCGAAAAAAATCGTTGGAATTGATACTGGCGCTGTCAGGATTACATTCCAGTTACGATTTACATGCTCCAGTCTGCACACAAACGAACAGCAGATCGCGATGAGAATGGGCAAGAAAAATTCTCCGTAGAACAAACTCACCTGCGTCCACAGGCTGTACCAGCCATTTTGCAGGATCGCTTGGTTCATCCAGTAGTTCGCAAAGCCGATCAGCGTACTGAAAACAGGTAGCACAAGCAAAACGAGCCATATACGAGAACGGCGAAGCTTTACCCATTCTGCTCCCAAACATCTGAATATCATGCAAGGTCCTCCCTATACGTCCTGCCGGGATATGTGAATACTCCCAGCAAGGAAAAATGCGATGCCCATGAGTACGACGATGATCGGCAAATGAATGCCGATTTCACGGTTGGTAAACAACATGGTTTCGTTCACGTACTGATACGCAACGGGCGAAAAGTCTACATAGTACGACCAGATGAAAAGACGTCCGACTTGTGGCGGAAATAAGCTCGCTGTCATGCCAATGAATCCCCCGATCATCCCGAGGCATAGGCTGAACGCCTGATTTTTGATGGCGAGAGAGACCCATTGTTGCAGAGCAATCACCACGAGGTTTGTCAGTGTGGTCCCTACGACAATGCAGAGTAAAAGGCCAATCGGGACTGGCTCTGCTAAACCATAGCCAATGCCAAATGCCACGATCGCCATAGCCTGTAGAATGACTGCACTCCCCATCAAAACAGCCGCAGAGACGAATTTTGCCGCATAAACCGCTTTTCGGCTAACAGAGGCAGCCATCAGCAGCTTCCATGTACGCCCCTTGTGTTCCATATCACAAATTCGTGAAACAATGACAGCCGAACCGATCGGCAAAAACAATCCGTTCATGGCTGTAATCGTAACCAGTATGGCGCTCCACGTCTGCGCATCTGGATTTTTATTCATCGACGTACTAACAGCCATAAACCCCCATGCCAGTTCGATACTCAAAAGAATAGCGAGCATGAGAAACAAACGCTTATGTCGAATTTTATAAAACTCCAGCCAAAGCGTCCGCATTACAAACTTCCCTCCCTACCAGTAAGAGAGAGGAAAATGCTCTCCAGACTTTGCTTGTGCACTTCAATGCGATAAACATCAATGCCCGCCATCATCAGCGTCCGGTTTGTCTGTGCTACTTCCCTATCTTCCATACCCTCCATGACAAGAAAGCCATCTTGGAGACTTGGAGAAAGCTCCATTTCTTGAAGAACTCTTCTCGCTTTTTCATTATCCTGCGTTTTCATCCAAACATGAGGCTGGCTGTTCCGTTGCAACTGCTCCATACTTCCTTGAAACAAGAGTTTCCCCCCGTGGATAATGCCAATGGACGTCGCTACTTGCTCGATTTCCGAGAGCAGATGGCTGGAAATCAACACGGTCATTCCATACTGATGTGGCAATGATTGAATCAATTCCCGAATTTCCCCGATTCCCGCAGGATCCAGACCGTTTGTCGGTTCGTCGAGGATAACGAGCTTTGGAAAATGCAGCAAAGTCATGGCAATTCCCAGTCGTTGCTTCATCCCGAGCGAATACTGATCTACCTTTTTGTTCTTTTGTTTTTCCAAACGAACGATTTGCAAAGCCTTCTCTACATATTTGTCCGGGACATCTCGCAGCCGCTGCATGACACGCATATTTTCAAGGCCGGTAAGATGACCGTAATAGGAAGGAGCCTCGATCAAGGAACCCGTCTGACTCAAAATTTCAAGTCGGTTTCTGCAAAAATCCTTCCCGAATACAGATACACTCCCTTCCGTCGGCCTGACTAATCCTAGCAGCATTTTTAGAGTCGTCGATTTTCCTGCACCATTTGGACCGAGGAAGCCATAGACCTCCCCTTCTCCTACCGCAAGATTCACACGCTGGACGCAATAGGCTCCTCCATAGTGTTTTGAAAGGTTTTCCGTTCGAATCACCGTATTCATGTTTTCTCGCTCCTATCTGTTGGTCTCTCAAATGAAATCATAGAGTCCCAACCCGTCAATAAGCTGACAGGAATCTTACGACAACCTTAAATCGACTCCAAGTGGGTAGAACAGACAAATCGAGCGAGTATAATGAATACGGGTGATTCAATATGGAAGAGTGGAAACAGAAAAAAGTGCTCATCGTGGAAGATGAGCTTGAAATCAGAAATATGATCGATGGATTTTTGCGTAAGGAAAGATTCTCTCGTATTTTTCATGCGGGTAGTTGTAAAGAGGCGCTAGGGATATTCGCTTCGGACAAGCCAGATGTCGCCATTCTGGATGTCATGCTGCCTGATGGAGATGGATTTGGACTTTTGACTTCGATCCGTCGTTTCTCGCAAATCCCTGTCATTTTTTTGTCAGCGAGAGGGGGAGATGAAGATCGATTGCTCGGACTTGGCCTGGGCGCTGACGACTATATCGTGAAGCCATTTTTATCGCGTGAGCTCGTTCTTCGTCTTCTGGTCATTTTACGACGCGTTTACGCTCCTCCCCAAATCGAACGTCTGCCCGTTTTCCAGCTTGGTGACAGTATAATCGATTTGGAGGCAGCAACCGTGACGAGAGACCAACAAGAATACGCGTTGACTGCCAAGGAGCACGCCCTCTTGCGAAAACTCTATGAAAATCGGGGACGAATCGTCACGAGTGATGCCCTTTGCCAATCCGTCTGGGGTGACGATTACTACGGGTATGAAAACACACTGATGGTTCATATGCGGCGCATTCGCGAAAAGATCGAGCCATGTCCGTCCACTCCTGTATATTTGCTGACGGTAAGAGGACTCGGGTACAAATTACTCGTAAAGGAAGAGTCGTAGATGGATGGAGCCGCACGAATTTTACGTCGTTATACAGGTGCTTCTATCCTAATCGCCGTCTTTTTGCTCATCGTCAATTACATCATTCTCGGTACATTTGTTTTCAAAGGCATAAATGAAGGCTCTCCTCCCATTTACGTCACACAAACTGTCGCAGAAGGTCTTCACGTAAACGGTTCCCACTATACGTTGGAACCAAATGCACGAGAATGGTTGCAAAAAAGCCAGGCTTGGGCCATGCTGATTGCGAACGATGGGAAGGTCCTCTGGGACTACGCCATACCAGACCAATTGCCCCGCACCTTTTCCTTAGCAGAAGTGGCGCAGTTCTCACGAAATTATTTACAAGACTATCCTGTTTTTGTTTGGGAACATGAGATGGGGCTGGTCGTCGTGGGCTACCCGAAGGACAGTCTCGCCAAGTACCAGATTCATTTCCCGATCAGTTGGATAAGTGATTTGCCATATCGATTGCTGGCTTTACTTTTCGGAAATATACTGCTCGCCGCTCTTCTCTCGCTATTCATCGGCTCTCGACTCATTCGGTCAATCCGTCCACTGATTAGGGGGATTCACGCTCTGTCAGAAGATCAGCATACACATGTTGAGGCAAAAGGAGTGTTCAGCGGGATTGCCCGAAGCATCAATCATGCTTCGGCGCTTCTGCAGGAGAAGAACGCTTTGCTAAAAGCCAGAGACGAAGCACGCTCGAACTGGATCGCAGGAATTTCCCACGATATACGCACGCCATTATCGATGGTGCTCGGGTATGCCAGTGAATTGGAAGAAAGCGACGTGGTGCCTTACGAACAGCAACAAAAAGCAAGCATTATTCGAAAGCAAGGGGAAAAGCTCCGGTCTTTGGTCAGCGACTTGAATCTCGTCTCCATGCTGGAATACGAGATGCAGCCCATCCATCCCAAACCAATTCGGCTATCGACACTAGCCCGGCAAATTGTCACTGACTTTTTGAATAATGATTTGGCAGAGACGTTTACCATCGAGTTGGATGTCACGACTGAACAATGCTTCGTGATGGGCGATGAAAAACTCCTTGTCCGCGCCATTACGAATTTGATCCAAAACAGCATCGTGCATAACCCATCAGGCTGTCGCATCCACGTGCAAACGACCCTGTCACCCAACCAGCGCAATGCTCTCCTGACTATCACTGACAACGGAAAAGGCATTGAGCAAAGCATGCTGCCTGACTTGGTGGAATTGCCGTATTCGTCAAAAAGAAAATCTCCGTTACACAATGGTCATGGTCTCGGTTTGCCAATGGTTGCACGTATAGCTGCCGCTCATCATGGACACCTGCTGTTAACAAGCGATACAGGAAAAGGGATGACAGCAGAGCTTTGCTTCCCCCTCTCTTCCTAAAAGAAAGACAGCATAGAGAAAGCACCCCTTGACTCGCCAATGGAGAGTAGACTCTCACAAGCGTGCAAATGAGGTGCTTTTAATGTTCCTGCGTCAATTACTTCACGAGATCGCGCATGATCTCTTCTGCTTTGACGTCAGTGGTTATCAGCTTCTCTTTTTTCATCCAATCAATCAGTGTTTGCCAAGATTCGGCCGTCTGGTATGCGAAAGGCTTTTCCCCCGCATCCATCAACGGAATCAGGGTATCCAAGCTCTTGGTCTCAATGTCTTTTTCCAGCGGGAAATCGGCAGCCTGTTTGGCAAGCAACAGATCGAGTGCCTTTTCCTTATTATTTTTCACATAGTCCTGGCCCTTGCCAATCGCACGCAGGAAACCTTCCACAGCTTTCTGCTTTTTGCCCAAAGTCTCGTCACTTGTTGCCAATACGAGCTCATAATAGTCTGGAACACCAAACTCAAAAGGCTTGAACACATTGACTGGAATGCCGTGCTTCTCCAAAATCAGTTGTTCATGGTTGATATAGCCACCTACCACTGCATCGACCTTTTTGGCCGTCAACGCTGGGACGATGTCAAAGCCGATATCTGTGAAGGTCAATCCGGAATCATCGCCACCACTATGCTTCACAACTTGACGTACGATCGATTCATCCAGTGGAAGTGATGGATAACCGATATTTTTTCCAGCCAACTTTTGCGGAGTATCGATTCCACTGTCTTGGCGCGTCATGATCACGTTTAACGGATGACGAACGAGCGCACCTACAGATACGACAGGAACGCCTTCTGCACGAGCTTGGATGAGCTGTGGTTGATAGCTGATCGCCAAATCCACTTTGCCCGCAGCCGCCATCTTCAACGGATCATTGCTGTCCGAAGGCATTTGCATGGTCACCTTGAGGTTCTCGTCTTTGAAATACCCTTGCTCCTCTGCGGCATACAAGAAGGAATGTACAGCATTCGGATACCAATCGAGCGCAATCGTCAACTCAGTCGGCTCCGTTCCTTTATCAGCAGGGGCTTGCGTCTGACCAGCATCCGAGCTCGCCTGATTGCCGCATGCAGCAAGACCCGTTGCCAATGTAAGTACCATGAATGCTTTTGTCCATTTGTTGAAAGGTTTCATTGTTGTTCTCCTTTGATTTTCATATGCGGGGAAAAATGACGTTCGATTCGTCCAACTAGCCAAAACAGTAGCATGCCGAGAATGGAGAGTAACAGGACCGAGGCAAACAACGCGGGTGCCTGAAAATTGCCGGATGCCCGTCTCCCAAAGTACCCGAGTCCCTCGCTCGCTCCCAGCCATTCCCCAATCGTCGCCCCAGCCACACTGTAAGTAGCTGCCACTTTCAGACCACTGAAGAAATGGGGTAAACTCGACGGGAGTTGCAGCTTGGTGAAAATTTGTCCGTTCGTTGCCCCCATTGTTTTTAACAACTGGAGCATTTCCTTGTCAGTCGAGCGAAGTCCATCATACGTGTTGACAACGATCGGAAAGAAAGTAAACAGAATCGTTACAGCGATTTTTCCAGATAAATCATAACCGAACCATAAAATAAATACAGGTGATAATGCGATGATTGGGATTGTTTGGGAAATAACGATGTACGGATAGACCAGACGCTCCACAATCCGACTGCGAATCATTGCAAAGGCAAGGGAGATTCCAAATACAATCGAGATCGATAGCCCCAGTAACACTTCCTTTAACGTCGCCCAAAGATGTACACCTACTAGAGAGGTACGTAAATCCCACAACGATACGACCACAGCGCTAGGCGGTGGTAAAATGAATGGCGGCACCCCAAGGAAGCGACAACCAGCTTCCCACGCCAGGAGAAAAATGGCGATGGAGATGCCAAACCAAATGCCTCTCCCCATCATGCTTCTCTCCTCAAGGGCTTCATTGCTGATTGGCGATCCTGTCGAAGCAATTCCCAAATTTGCTCACGCAATGCCAAAAATCCGGCCTGGTTGCGGCTGCTCGCCGTTCGCGGTCTGCTCACCGGAACGGTTAATTCGATGGGCTTGGTGATCGGACTACCTGAAAGGACGATAATCCGATCTGCAAGTAGAATAGCTTCGTCGATATCGTGCGTAATCATCAGCATCGTACTGCCTGTTTCCTGCCACTTTTCCATCAGCCACTCTTGCATATCCATTCTCGTAATTCCATCCAATGCACTAAATGGCTCATCCAACAGCATCATCTCTGCGCCTGAAAACAACGCACGCAAAAAGGAAACCCGCTGACGCATGCCACCGGAAAGCTGGGCTGGATAGCTGTCAGCCCAATCCTGAAGCCCGTACCTTGGCAATTGCTGTCTGACACGCTCATGCGCTTCTTTTTTCGTCATACCTTTGATTTCCAGCGGCAAAGCTGCATTTTCGACAATTGTACGCCATGGCATGAGCAGATCGCGTTGGGGCATATAGCCGACCTGCCCTAAACGATTTGCGACTGGTACACTGCCGAGCCTGATTTCGCCTTGTCCCGGCTCAAGAAGACCTGCGATGAGCTGAAACAAGGTGCTTTTCCCGATCCCGCTCGGACCGATCAAGCTGACGAATTCCCCTTTTTCCACACGCAGATCAAAATGATCGAGAATCTGCCTGTCGCCATACGAAAAGCTGACGTCGGCGAAAGCTAGTTGTTCTCCCACGGCCACATTTCCTCTCTGTAGGACATGTCCCAGAACATGTACTCCATTTTGGAGGTGTTGACGAAATACTCCTCCAGTTTGGCCAGTTCTTGCTCGCTCTTACCTTCCGCCAATTGGTTCATGATCTCAATCAGCCAAATCGCCAACTGCCCAAATTCATCAGAGCTGTACATACGTACCCATTCGCCATACAGTTCGTGATCCAGCGCTCCTTCTACTTGTGCCAAGCGCTTTCCGATTTCCCAATAGCTCCATGTGCATGGGAGTAGTGCACTCACCAAGTCGGCCAACGACCCTTGATGAGCGACACGCAGCATGTAGCTGGTGTACCCGAGCATCACAAAGGAAGGCTCTGTCGCTTCCAGCTCCGCGCGAGAGATGCCAAAGCGCTCGGCATACTGACGATGCAGCTCCATCTCTGTGTTCAGCGTCGATTCTTGCAAAGCGGCAAAGCGAGAGCTTGTTTCCAGATCGTACGCCTTCACACTGGCAATCGCGAACATTTTCGCGTAATCAATCAGATAGATGTAGTCTTGTTTCATGTAATATTTGAAGGCACCAACAGGCAGGCTGCCATCTCCAAGTCCGGTGACGAAAGGATGTTGATGAACACGCTCCCAGATTGGGGCTACACTTTTTCTCAAACGATCAGTAAAGGTTGTCATGCGGATACTCACTCCTTCGCTTCCTTTGGGGTATTGCACCAGGTGGCGATGAAACGGGTCATGATCTGGGCAAAATGAACGAGCTGGTCAGGATCAATGGATTCATCTACGGCATGTGCATGTGCGAGCTCACCCGGTCCGAATAGGACAGCCGGAATGCCTGCATGCGCAAACCAGCCTGCATCCGTCACCGTAGGCGACATGTTAACAATAGGCGTTTGATGCATGAGACTCTCATATGCGGATTGCAGTGTAGCCAACCCCGGATGCTTCGTATCCAACTCCAGTGATGGGAAGATTTCACCGCGCTCCTCAATCATCGAACGTCCACCCCAACGGAAGGTTGGAGGATTGTCTCTCAGCCAAAGATCAGCGGCTGCTGCACGCCCGACGTGATCCTCGATCTCTCGAATAATCTCTTCATAGGATTCGTTCGGATAAAAATGAACAGTAATCCAGAGAGCGCAACGGTCTGCGATGAACGCAGCGTGACGACCTCCCTCGATGACTGCGGGATTGATCGTATTGCTGCCTGCCGGGAAGCCGGGATAGGACTTCATTACTGCCCAGTCCCGCTCCAGCTCCTGTAGTGCGGTAATCACCTTCGTCATTTTTTCAATGGCAGAAGCTCCCCTGACGCGGCCGCCTGCATGAATCGTCTGTGCACGCATTCCGTCATGCAGCGTCATCGGACTCTCAATCGTGATCCAGCCTGTAATGACCCCGCCCTGCCCTTGCATTTGGAGATTACTCGTGTCCACTACAACGGCGTAGTCAGCCTGATAGCCACGTTCGATGGCGGCCAATGTCCCCGCTTCACCCGCTTCTTCACCGATGACGGATTGAAAGAGCAAATCGCCTTGGAGCTCGATTCCGTGTTCGCGAAGCATTTGGATCGCAAACAAGCTCGCTGCGAGTCCGCCTTTCATATCCGCAACTCCACGACCGTACAGGCGTCCATCCTTGCCATATGTCAAAGCAAAAGGTGGATACGTCCACCCGATGTCATCTCCGACTTCAGCCACATCGATATGCCCGTTGATAATCAAGCTGTTTGCGTGAGTTGAGGCACTCCCTGATAACCGCCCGACGATATTGTCGTCTCCCGGATATACCGTCCAGCGATCCACTTCGAATCCCATCGCTTGCAGTCTATTGGCGATTACTCCTTGTGCGACATCGCTGTTTCGTGCGGGAGGACTCACAGTCGGATGAGAAACGAGCTCTGCCAATAAGGCGAACAGCTCTTCTTTGCGGCTGGCAATCGATTCTACCGCTTCTGTCAGTCGATGCACGTTACTCAATCATCCCTTCGGTCGGGCTGCTCGCGGATGCGTAACGCTTTTTCGCGATACGGCCTGCCAGGAAGCCTTTGCGACCTGCTTCGACCCCTAGCTTCATCGCTTCTGCCATCAGGACAGGATTGTCAGCGAGAGCGACTGCTGTATTCAACAAGACACCGTCAGCCCCCAGTTCCATCGCTTTTGCGCAGTCTGCTGGCGAGCCAATCCCTGCATCTACGATAATCGGTACTTTCGCATCTTCGATGATAAAGCGGATATTGTTTTCGTTGACAATCCCTTGCCCGGAACCAATTGGAGACGCACCTGGCATAACCGCATGTACGCCAACCTCTTGCAGACGTCTGGCCAGAATCGGGTCATCATTGGTGTAGGTCAGCACGATAAAGCCTTCTTCCACCAAGATTTTCGAAGCCTCGAGCGTGCCAATCGGGTCAGGGAGAAGTGTTTTCGGGTCTCCAATGACTTCGACCTTGATCATGTCACACAGTCCAGATGCTTTAGCCAAACGGGCAATGCGCACTGCTTCCTCTGCTGTATAGGCACCTGCAGTATTTGGTAGCAGGGTGAATTTTTTCAAATCGAGTTGTTCCAAAAAGTTCGGTTCTTGCGGATTTTCCAAATTCAAGCGGCGAATCGCAAAGGTCAAAATTTCTGCTTCCGACACCTCTACTGCTTTCCCTTGTGTATCCAAATCAGCGAATTTACCTGTCCCTAGAAGTAAACGGGAGCGAAACTCGTAAGGTCCAATTTTCAATTTATCCATCATGCTGATCATCCTCCTCCGACAAAATGAACGATTTCTATGCGATCTCCGTCTGCAATCGGTGTTTGTTCGTACGCAGAGCGATTAATAATGTCACCATTTCGCTCAACGACGACAATTTTCTCTTGCAGGGAATAAGAAGCGAGCAAGGCCCGCACTGTCGTGATTTCTTCCGCCAACTCTACTTTTTTCCCATTCAGTTGAACAATCATTGATTACCTCCTTCTACTGGAAAAAAAACGGCTTCTCCCACCTGCCTGAGTCGATTCAGACAAACAGAAGAAGCCGTATACCCATCCCATCTCCCCGGACGAATGGCATAAAAAAACCATCCGCCTCGGATGGTTGAGTGTCATCTTATCATCCATGCTCGCAAACAAGCATAGTTCCGCTCGGATGCGACATGTGATCCTGATTCCAAATACCTCTTCCTCCGCTGGCATGACCCAGGTCAGGTTCAACGGTCAGTAACACACTCGTTACAATCTCAGCCAACGTTGCTTGGCCCCCGTTTGGTAGTAAAGCTATGCAATTATCGTACATTCGAGTTTTACAGTACCACTCTATTTCGTGTTTGTAAAGGCTTCCTTGTGCATCTTTTCGAGCTCAGCGAGACAGCGCTCTGCCCAAGCTGCCATTTTTGCAAGCTTTTCCATTTCTCTCTCCATCGCCTGACGCACAGATTCCTTGTAATCTGGAATCGCTCCATTGTAGTGAATGACCCCTTGGACAGGCGTCATGAATTTTTCCATGTAAGAGAGTGCTGGACGCTGGTGAAACAGCGGCACATCTACTTCGTAGGAAGAATGCAAATCGCCTTGGGTTGGGTATTTGGTTACTGCCAACACTTTTACCAGCAGCTTCGAGTCGTGGATTTCCAATACTTCTGCAATATATTCACCAGTCCGCTGCGAAACACGAACAATATCTCCCGGATTCCAGTTCATCGCGGTTTCCTCCTTTTCTTGAATCGAATGCATTTACATCAGCGAGGCTTCCAGCAGATTGCGTGCATGCAGCAATACTTCTTCCGCATCCACTACTGACTGCCCGCCACCCTGTGCCATGGCAGGATTTCCCCCGCCTTTTCCGTTAATGATCGGCAAGGTTTCTTTCAACACTTGATTGATGGCTATGTTGACTTCTTGTCCACGAGCAAACACGACTTGCATTTTGTCTTCGGCAGTAGCAGCCAAGAGGCAAATTGCATCTGGCGCCAGAGCAGTAGCCAGCTGTGCGAACTGCTGAAGCTGTTGAATGGTTTTGTCTGTGAAGGTGCTCATTATGAGGCGAGAATGACCGAGTTTGGTGGCAGCAGTCAATTGTTGATTGACTTCCACTTCCAAGAGCTGCTTATCCACTTCTGCCACTTTTGCCTTCAAGGTGTCGCGTTCTGCAAGGAGACGTTCCGTCTGTGCGATCAGTTCTCCTTCATTGGTAGCGAGCAACTTCGCCGTATCACGAACGACAGCTTGCTTTTGGTTATAGTCCCGCAAAGCTCGCCAGCCACAGATAAATTCCAAACGAATGTTTCCGCGATGCCGCTCCCAGCCCAAGATCTTGATCATCCCGACTTCGCCCGTCCGCGCTGGATGTGTTCCTCCACATGGATTGTAATCAAAATCAGGTATCATCACGACGCGAATATTTTCCGTAACAGTCGGTTGTTTTTTCAAGGGCAGCGTTGCCAATTCCTCGTCATCAACAAACCGTGCAATGATGGGGTGGTTTTCCAAAACAATCTGATTCGCTCGCTTTTCTACCTTCTCCCATACATCTGCAGTCAACTCATCCAGTCGTACATCAATGGTGACACGCTCTTTGCCCAGGTGAAAGGCGACGGTCTCCGCCTGCAAGATTTCCAGGAAAGACGCCGATAAAATGTGTTGACCAGCATGCTGCTGCATGTGATCGAAGCGGCGGTCCCAATCGATGTGCCCCGTTACTTCCGCTGTGCTTTCGGACAAAGGAGCCTCCAGTCGGTGACGAATTTCGCCATCTACCTCTTCCACATCTACCACACGAATCTCTTCCAATACGCCCAGGTCGGAAGGCTGTCCGCCTCCAGTAGGGTAAAAAGCCGTTTGATTCAGTACCACGTAAGGTGTCCCATCTTGCTCGACACCAGTCCTAGTCACCTGGGCCGAGAAGGTTCTTGTATAGGCATCCTGATAATAGAGTCTGTCGTCCATCGTTACTCCTCGCTGCATGGAACCATGGTTCCAGCCTGATTCTCCCACTTGGGGGCAAAACGAAAAAACGTATGTATAAAGCTTAGCCAAACAACTGATCCATTTGTTTTTCGCGCTCTTGACGCTCCTCTGGGCTTGCCAGGTCATACTTTTTCAATAAATGAAACAGCTCGTTTAGACGCTCTTGGCTGAGTTCGCTATTCAACTGATTTTTGAATTGACTCACACGCAATTCCGACAGATGAGGCGCTTGTTCTGCCAGTTTCTTGAGTACGTCCTCATGGCTGTGATCCAATTTGCATTCTCCCATGATTTCTCCCCTTTTCCTTCCTGTCATCTTCATCATACCATGATTGTTCATTCGAAAAAAAGGCGTACAACCCGTGATGGAATGTACGCCAGATGACTATGCACGCTTGCGGACGCGAAAGTTCTCCTCGATCAACAGCCAATTTTGCGGAAATGGCAAACCGAGTTTCCAGTAGCTGACGCCTCGCAAACCAAGCTGTTTAACCAGATTGAACTTGGCTTGGATCGACCGTGCATCCTCAAACCACACCTGATGTTGCTTGCCTTGATTATCGGTGTACGTAAAAAACGGAGCCTGCGCCCGATAGTCATACCGGATGACGGCATTATGCTGGGAAGCCAGTGCAATCGCTGCCTGTGGACTCAATGCTCGCGCTGTCGTCCCTCGCTCGTACGGTAAGGTCCAGTCGTATCCGTACAGATTTTGGCCCATCAAAATTTTCTCGGCTGGTATTTCGGTAATGGCGTACTGTAAGACACGCCGCACCGGTCCGATCGGAGAAACCGCCATGGGAGGACCACCACTATAGCCCCATTCATACGTCATGATCACGACAAAATCGGCAAGCGCTCCTATCGCCTTGTAATCATGGGCGGAATACCATTTGCCTGCTTGCACAGCACTCGTCTTCGGCGCGAGCGCAACAGACATCATCAACCCCGCTGCATGTATACGATCCCTTGCTTTTCGCAAGAAGCTCGCGTACGCTTCTGCACCTGTTGTAGGCAAAGCCTCCAAATCAAAATGGATATCCCCCATTCCAAGCTCACGGGCGGTCGCGAGAATATTATCCAACAATTTGTTCTGGAACTCTTGATCGTTCAGGATGAGTGCGCCCAATTCCGTGCTGAACTGACCTTTTTCCAAATTCGTCACGACCATCATCAGTAGGGCCTGGTTTTCTTTTGCGATTGCCGGAAAATTGTTCAGATTTGGTCGTTGGAGAGTTCCATCCCGTTTGATACGAAAGCTGAACGGTGCCAAATACGTAAGATGAGGGGCAGCCGTCCGAACATCCGCTTCCATCGCGGGTGGGACTGTACGGCGCGGTTCCACATACGCATTGAAATCAGCCGCTCGTCTAGGGCGAGGCGGGATATATAGCTTTTGCCCGACTTGTAGCGGTTTATAGGGAGAAATCCCATTGACGCGAGCAAGCTCTGCTGCGCTGATCTGATTTCGCTGACTGATCGTATACAACGTATCTCCTCGTTTGACCCAATAGTAGCTTCCTACAATCGGGATCACCATCGCCTGTCCGGTTGCCAGTTTATCGGGGTCTGGCAATTCATTCGCCTTATTGATCGCTTCCGGGGTCGTTCCGTACGTCTCGGCGATGCTCGCTAAGGTTTGTCCTTCTTCCACCACGTGGATTTGCATACGCCCCCTCCTTCGCATTTCTTCTCTCTTTGTCATATTCATGGCGAAGGAAATAGGTGTATGTCTAGGCAAGAGGTTTCAATACATCGTATAAAAATCCAACGGACTGGATGGCATAATGGCGGTCTAACAATTGATTTTTATAAAAGATCAGCAAGGCGGGTACGCTGGTTACTTGCCATTGTTCTGCCAATATTGGTGCCGTATTAATGTTGATCTGATACAGAGGGACGGTAGGCAATGTTTCTTGCATGATGCTGAGCATACGTGCTGCAAGCTTGCAGGTCCCACACATCGGTGTATAGACAAAAAGAGCGACCGACTCCTTTTCTTGCAGGTATTGGTTCAGTTCTATGGAGGATAGTTCTTGCAAGTCGTTCACTCCTTTCTATCTCATCGGACATGATCATTCATGCTAGACCCACTGTTTGTGGATGTCAACAGCGTGATGCACAGGCTTCGTAAAAATTGATAGCCAATTGAATGTTTTCAGCTATTTGTTTCATGATCGAAAAGATAATGTCAGAGCGGTTCTTCTGTTTGCCTGTTTTTCTTGTTTTACTTGTCGATGAATCCGCCTTTTCTCACTTATATGAATCAAAACATCCCCGTTCTTGCCCCAATCAGTCCTTTTTACGGCGTTCCGTTTACACTTAATCTGTTTAATTTCGACCCGACGATGTACTATAGCTATAGCAACCCGACAGTGATCCATCCGTTCGAAGCATTGTATGTGATTGAGCACTCTTGTGCAAAAATGAACAAAACCACGGAGAGGAGTTATGTAAATTGGTGAGCTTTGGTACTCTTATTGCCTTTCTATTTGTTTCGCTCGGCATGGTTTGTTCTCCGGGCCCTAACATGATTTACCTCATTTCTCGTACCATTTCTCAAGGTCGCAAAGCTGGAGTCATCTCACTTCTTGGTGTCATACTTGGATTCGTGATTTACATGATTGCAACCATGCTCGGCCTCTCTGCTCTTTTCATAACGGTTCCGTTTATTTACGAATCAGTCAAATGGGTCGGAGCTGTGTACCTGCTTTGGCTCGCTTGGAATGCGGTCAAACCGGGTGCAGCTTCCATTCTCAAGCCTGATACTCTTTCGATTGAACCACCGAAAAAGTTATTTTTGATGGGATTCATGACAAATCTACTGAACCCCAAAATTGCAATTTTGTATGTTTCACTCTTGCCTCAGTTTGTAGATCCTGCGCGGGGATCGGTGCTCCTGCAAAGTGCTACTTTAGGCCTCACACAAATAGCCGTCAGCTTTACCGTTAACCTGCTTATTGTTCTGGTAGCAAGCAGAGTTGCTATGTGGTTTGGCACACGCCCAACATGGCTGCGCGTGCAGCGTTGGCTCATGGCAAGTGTCTTGACAGGTCTTGCTGCGAGTCTTGCTTTTGATCGCAGATAGTGATCCATACTTTCATTCAATAAGAGCCTGCATAAAAAAGTAGACTACAGCAATAGTTGCCGTAGTCTACTTTCTCTTTCGTCAAACTCAACACTTAACGCGCAATCGTTGTATGAGCCAGCTCCTCGGTCACGGTACAGACCGCACTCGAATCCCAGCTCCCTTTGCCTTGTGCTTTGGCTGCCGCATACATTTGCGCAACCGTGCCTCCAACGAGAACAGGCACTTGCTGTTCACGTGCGGTTTGTGCATATAGCTGTAAATCCTTGTGCATATGATCCAAGGAAAAGACGGTATTTTCATACGTACCGTACAAGATGTTCGGCCCAAAAACAGAGAGCACACGATTGTGGGCAGAGCCTTTGTCCATAACAGCTGCCAGCTTGTGTGGATCAACGCCAGCTTTTGCCCCGACACTGAACGCCTCGCCCAACGCTGCTGTAATGACTGCAACGACAGAGTTGTGACAAAGCTTCGCCACCTGTGCGGAGCCGGATTCCCCCAGATAAAAAATTTCCTTCCCAATCGCCCTGAGATAGTCCATGATTTCCGGAAGCTTTGCCTCATCACCGCCAACCATAATGGTCAACGTTCCGGCAGCAGAACCCGCGGGTCCTCCACTCACCGGACAATCATAGTAGTAGATCCCTTTACCTACGCCATGCTGATTCAGACGTTTTGCCGTGGCAGGATCGATCGTACTTGTATCAAATACGAAACTACCAGCCCCTAATGATAAGAAAAGTCCGTCCTCACCCAGCATGACTTCCTCAACAATCGCAGGACCTGGAAGCGAAGTGAAAACGACACGCGCTACGCTACCCACTGCCAGTGGAGACTCTACGACCGTCGCTCCTTTTTCCTTCGCCCAGGCTTTTGCTGCCGGACTTGGATCATAGGCATACACGTGGTAGCCTTTTTGCAGCAGATTGCAGACCATCCCTTTGCCCATTGCACCAATGCCGATAACGCCAATCGCTTCCATCTTCGCTCCTCCTGCTTTCCCTATACTTATGGCCGAATATAAACTGTTTTTGTCTCGACGTAAAAATCGAGCGCTGACTCCCCTTGCTCTCTCGGACCCAACCCAGATATTTTTTTGCCGCCAAACGGAAACTGTGATTCAAAATGAGTCGACGGCATATTGACATGCGTGACACCTGACTGAATGCCTTTGACAAATTGGAACGCTTTTTGCAAATCGTTCGTAAAAATCGTGGAGGACAAGCCGAATTCCACCTGGTTAGCCACTCGCATAGCATGTTCGAAAGAATCCACATCGATCACGGCGATCACAGGGCCAAAAATTTCTTCGTTGGCAATCGTCATCTCCTGCGTGATGCCGGTAAACACCGTCGGAGCAACGAAATAGCCCTGGGCGAGATCACCATCTACAAGGCGCTTACCCCCGCATTCCAGTACGCCGCCTTCTTCGATGCCCTTCTGTACATAATGAAGATACAAATTGAGCTGATGCTCGTCCACTACTGGACCGTTATGATTGTCTGGATCGAAACCATTCCCGATTTTCAAGCCCTTCGCCCGCTCGATCAGTTTTGCTTTTACTTGTTCGGCTACTTCGGGAACAACCAATACACGACTTGTCCCCGTACAGCGTTGGCCATTATCGAAGAATCCACTCAATACGATGGAATCGATAGCGAGGTCAATATCGGCGTCCGCGAGTATGATCGCCGGATTTTTCCCGCCCATCTCCGCCTGAATCTTGCCTCCTCTGGCTCCAACTGCCCTCCCCAAGGCAAGTCCCACTTCAGAAGAACCCGTAAATGAGATCCCTTTGACCAGTGGATGATTCGCTAATTCATCCCCGATTACCGCACCCGGTCCTGTTACCAAATTCACAACGCCACTGGGAACGCCGCTTTCAATCAGGAGCTGTACCAGCTTTACGCTAATCAAGGAGGTGTTGCTCGCTGGTTTGAATACAACCGTATTGCCCGCGAGGATGGCTGGGACGATCTTCCACAAGCCAATCCCCAGCGGAAAATTCCACGGGGCAATGATCGCGAAAACCCCGATTGGCTCTCGCACCGTGTAACCAATTACCCGTTCATCAAAGGAAGGCACCGTTTGACCCGTCAAGCGTGTGGCTTCCCCGGTCAACTGCTTCATGGAAGTGATTGTCTTGGCAACTTCGCCTCTCGCTTCGCGCAATGTTTTTCCTACTTCACGGGTGATCGTTTCTGCGAGCTCTTCTTTGTGTTTTTCCAATAAGTGAATGAGGGAAAACAAGAACTCTCCACGTGTGGGAGCCGATTTTTGCGACCATTCACCAAAAGCATTGGCAGCAGCTTCAATCGCAGAACGTGCATCCAGCCCGTCCGATTTTTGAAAATAACCGAGAATCTCATTCGTATTGGCAGGGTTCGTGCTAGGGAAAACCTGTCCAGTATGGCTCGTCACCCAAGCTCCAGCGATGTAGTTATTGTAGGTTGCTGTCAAATCGTCTCCCACCTTCCGCGTCTTATAGAAGTATTGTATATAGCAAAAATTATGAATACAATGTATATACAGACACTTATTTCCAACTATAAATGTGTATTTCTCTACATGGAGGACACGTGGATGAATTCTTTTTCGCTCCTGCTTAAAAAACTACATGAATGGTTTGGCGATCAGCCCTTTTCGATCTGGTTCCAATTTTCGCGTGATCGACATTTTCGGCTTGTTTTCTCCTCTTTTCATGAAAACGCCACCACGAATATTCCCCCTCTGACAGTACCTCCCTGTGACAACGTTGCTGTCCACATGCGTTATACCTATGCCCAACAGAAATACCGTTTTTTCTACGAAAACGAGGGACAAGCCGTCATTTGCCTTGCACATACAACAAACGAACCTATCATTCTTACCGCTGACCAATGGGAACTATTGTGGTTCGGCATTCGCCTGTTGATGGCAGAAGAAAAAATGACAGCCAAAGCAAAGGAAAGCAAGAAGCTTTTTGAAGGAATTCGTTCGATATCTGCTACCCTCGACGTTCACCAAATCATCCGTGGCATCATTGGTAATGCACTGGCTGTTATCCCGGCTGCAGACGCAGGCCTCCTGCACTTGTACGATCCCACGATCGACCGATTGATTCCGAAAGAGGCCGTCGGTTTTCACGATACGGTGTTCAAGGATCTCAAAATGCGGGTGGGAGAATCCATCGCGGGCAAAGTGTTCGAAGACGGAATCCCACGCATGTACAGAACCAACCAAGAAACAGCCCATGCGATGAAGGATATCTCTGCTAACAACTTTCACTCTCTGAACCACGCCAAAGCATTGCGTGACTTGAATGGGTTGTTATGTGTTCCAATATCACGTGGAGAAAAGCGTATTGGTGTACTTGTCCTGCATCAGTTTCATCAGGAAAATGTGTTCACCGAGTACGACCTTGACCTCCTCCAAGGCTTCGCAGACCAAACTTCCATCGCCCTGCAAAATGCCGAGCTCTATGCTGAAGTCAAACAAGCGTATGACCACATGGCTGCCATGAGAGCCCAACTGCAAGCCAAGCACGATGATTTGATACAACGCAACCATATCCATGAATCTATCAAGCAGTTGTCCTTGCAAAATAAAGGGGCCGAAACAATCGTAAAAAACCTAAGCAAAATGACCGGACATTCCATCCATTTTGCCGACTGGCTTGAGCAAAAAATGTATCCTGAAAAGAGTATGATATTTTTTAGCTGGGATGAACTGTATACGTTGCTGAACAAAAGAAGACAGCCTGTTTCTGTCACCTTGTTCTCTCCCGCTTCGGGTGACGATCAACTATTTTGTTTGTATCCACTAATCAATGGGAGCATTTTTCTCGGATGTCTCATGATTCCCTTGGACGAACGCGGACTATCTGATCTCGCACGTATGACAGTCGAGCAAGGGAGTGCTGTGCTCATACTCGATTTGGTAAAAAAGCAATCGATCAGCTCCGTGCTGTACAAACGTGCACACGATCTTTTTCAAGAACTGATCGCAAGCAAAGGCAATGAACTGGTTGACCGCGCCCGTTCGATGGGGTTACAGCCGCAAGCAAAATACTACTTAGTTTATGCCCATCTGACGCAGTGCCAAGACCTGGCATTGCTAGAAGCAAACATTCACCGACTCATTACCCGTTGGAAATGGGAGTTTAGTAAAACACAGATGTTTGTCTATGGATTCCATAACCATGTCACCCTCCTCGTCCGGTCTTTCGGCTCTCGAGATGGAAAGGACATCCGGGAGAGGCTGCAACAAGCGTCCTATGAATGGGATCTTGGCAAAGAAGCATCGTTATCCATTGGTGTGGGAAGTTTGGCAAGCGGGATTGAGCAAATCAGCAAAAGCTACGAGGAAGCCAAGAAAGCCGCTCACTACCTGACCAACCGCAGCCGTTCTGGTGTGGTGCACTACAAAGACCTTGGTGTCAATCGCCTCATGCTGAACCAGAGTCAGGCCGATATTGATGCATTCATTCAAGATGTCTTTGCCCCTTTCTGGGAAGACCCGGAAAAATATGAGGAATGGGAACAGACAATCATAACGTATATGAAATGCAGTCAATCCCCTCAACTGACCGCCAAAGAGCTGCACATTCACGTCAATACGCTGTATCAGCGATTGCGCAAAGTTGAGGAGCTTCTTCATATTGATTTGCGAAATCCCGAAGACTTGCTGAAATTACAGCTCGCTTGTCATTTGCGACAGGAAGGATAAACTCAAATAGGCAGGAGTAGCTTCGGACGAGAAAAAGTCCTAGACTACCGCTGCCTTTTTTGTTAGCAAAGTCTGCTTACGTGTCCTTGAATATTTGTTTACCATAATTATCTTATGTAAATTTCTTTATTAAAGTGCCGAGGCTTTGATGAGAATAACACTTCAAATTATTTCAAAACTTTCTTTAATGCTTTTTGTAACGCTTCATTGAAAAAATACCAGTCATGATTGCCAGACCATTCTTCATATTCAATGTCAAAGTTAAGATTCCGCATTTCATTGCTGAATCTTACATTACTATCACGCAAAAAATCTTCAGTTCCACATGCGATATATATTTCAGGTCTGACTGACTGATCTTTGATCTTGTTAGCTAAGTCCAATATCTCATGCTCTTCACTCCACTCCAAGTCCCCTCCTAAAATCCCTTGAAAATCCTTGAGCATCTGTTCTCCATAAACCATTCTGAATTTTTCAATCTCTCCATGCTCATCTAAATCCTCCTTTAAAAACAAGCACGGTGATGAAAATGCACAACAATAACCATATTGCTCTGGTTTTGACAATGCACATTTCAAAGCTCCATATCCTCCCATTGAATCACCAATAATTATCGTATCCTCTCTTTCTGAAGATATGTTAAAGACACTTTTGCATATGATTGGCAATTCTTCGGAAATGTAACTAAAATATTTAAATCCAAATTTCATATCCGAACAAAAACTTCTGGAAATTTCCGGCATTACAAATATTGCATTATAGTCATTTGCGTAAACAGGCAACATCGTATAATTTGCCCAATCACCATTACTTCCGCAAAGACCGTGAAGCAGATATACCACTTGATAATTTTGCTCCATATTAAATTTGTTTGGAATAATAACCGTTATTCCGGTTTCCATTTCTAGCATACTAGAAAAAACACTACCCCTTACTATCATTTCTTTGCCTCCGTTTATTCTTCTGGATTACGATTTTTTAAATTACTTTAAAAAATTCTTTACCAAAATTTACCCCCAAGCATTTTATCTGTCAACGCATTATTGTAATTATTTGTTTTTTTCATAACTTTTAACTGTTTCCTATTAAATTTCTCAATTCCAACACATAAAACCATTTCAAATAGTGGCTTGATATTCGTGTAGTTAACCCGAATAGCTTCCGTCGCCTTTTTTGCTAGTGCGATGAAGGAAAAAGAAACGGCTTACCGTTCATATAGTTTTGGATGATCGGTATTGCATAGGGCTGTTCCTCTTTTAGCCCCTCGGTTTCCCTGGGGTCAGGAGCATGATGACTATAATTCTCGATCATGACCATCACCGTGAAGCTCTCGAGTGTAGGGAGCCAGTCGCCTTCTAGCTTCCGCAAACTCTCGTAGCCTTTTACGACTAGCTCTCTTTGGGCAGGATATAGACCCAAAATGGTATGGGCGATATCATAAAGATAGTATCCAAACCCACATCTTCCAAAATCAATCGGCCGAGGATCTCCGTTGTGAAAAACGATGTTACCTTGGTGCAAATCGCCATGAATCATTCCATAGTGGCTGCTATTTTTGTCCAATTTTCCAAGACAAGTGAGTACCTTATCCGCTGCCAATTGATATAGCTCGAATTCTTCATCTGTCAGAAACCGATGGTAATGCTCTGTCAAACGAGTCATAGCGTGCTTGAAGCTATCCACTCCCCAGATCGGACGAGCAAATTCAGGGGTCAATTGGAAATGCTGAGATACTGTATGAAGCTTTGCTAATAAGACACCCTCTTTGTAAACTTGTTCTTCGGTCAGTTCTTTATCTGTATGCTCCCCTTTGACCCAACGCATGACGGATACGAAGACACATTCACCATTTGCGAGCTTGATGCTCACAGTCTTGGAACCATTGCGGCCATCTATTCCCGTTGGAATCTCGACCTCTATTTTTTCATGCAAATAACTGAGCCAAGCAAGCTCGGAATCTATTTCCTTTCTGTTCGTGGTCCCGTGAATGCGGAGTAAATAATTCCCATCCTTCTCCGTTTCAATGACAAACGTGCAAGTGTCGGACAGTTGGTTGAATCGAATGTGTTGCCAATCCAAGTCGTATTCGTGCATCGCTTTTTGTGCGATTTGCTGTGACTGGGCCACTACCTTCTCGATGTCATTTTCAGAATCCAAGTGAAACAACTTCGTCATGCGAATCCCTCCACCCAATAAATGGATCATACGCTGACATTCGTTTGATTTTCGCCATCCTCCTCTTTTCATTTTTTCGCTTGACTCCAACCTAAGGTCAGACTGCAAACTCGATTTCAGGAGGTGAATCGCCATGTTGTATACCGTTAACGATGTAGCCAAACTGTCTGGTACCACAATCAAGACTCTGTATCACTATCAAAAGATTGGTTTGCTGATGCCAGAAACCGTTTCAGAAAATGGGTACCGCTATTACGGTGAGAATGAACTCAAGCGGTTACAACAAATCTTGTTTTATCGTGAGCTTGATTTTTCGTTGGACAGCATTAAAGCTGCACTTGATCACGAGCCAGACAGACTTCGGTGTTTATGTGAGCAGCAAACGCTGTTAAAGGCACGCCAGCTACGCTTGGAGCGCCTCTTGAATACTCTCGAAGAAACGATTCGACACGAAAGGAAGCGAGGAAATATGTCCACAGCGAACATGTTTGATGGATTGAATGAAGAAGAATGGAAGCAGGCATTCACTCAACAAAATGAGCATTTGCAGAAAGCGTACGATTTTCAATTGGATACAGAGAATCTCGACGTGGTTTCCCTGAATGAAAAAGCTGCAGAAGCGAAGGCTTTCATGACGTTT
Organism: Brevibacillus sp. AF8; assembly: GCF_021270385.1. Classification (NCBI taxonomy): domain Bacteria; kingdom Bacillati; phylum Bacillota; class Bacilli; order Caryophanales; family Paenibacillaceae; genus Brevibacillus; species Brevibacillus sp. AF8. Next base: position 413,383 of record NZ_JAGQDN010000001.1, read on the forward strand.
ATGGCAGAGGCGTTGAAAAACAACAAAAGTGTCGACGACGAAGCTGTTGTTTCTGCGATCGAAAACCATCTTGCTTTTTTACAAAAAGACCATCCGATTGATGCGAGAGCATTTGCCGAGCAGGCAAGATTTTTCCTATCAGATGAGTTCCACCGCGCGATGTTGGAAGAACAGCAAACGGGATTAAGCTACTACATTTGCATTGCTGCCGAAAATTACGCTTCCAAGTAAAGTGTAGTTAAACGATCGTTTAACAGTGAAACCGGGTGAGCTGCAACTCCCCGGTTCATTGTTTCCATTCCTATCTGATGCCTTAGTTTACCGCCCCGCTAATATGCTCCTTGATCAGCGTCCATCGATCACGAGAATTCGGCATGAATGCTGAAGCAATGGCTACGACGAGGTTTTTTTCCGGGATACAGCAGATAACATTACCGCCATCGCCCAGTGCAGCATATGAAAAAACACCGTCCTCTTCACGCAACCACCATAAATAGCCGTATTGATTGGGATTCATTGCGGTTGATTCATCTATCCAAGCCTCTGGAATGATCTGATGATTGTCCCAACAGCCGCGATTCAGATAGAGCAAGCCAATACGTGCCATATCACGGGGAGTTAACGTGAGCCCCCATCCTCCTGTGGAGTTGTTGTCAGGATCCTTTACCCACCCTCTCACATCATTCCCGAATAAATCTTCAAACCCAAACGCTTTCATATCATAATCAGGGATTTCTTCTATACCGATGGGTTTAAACAAGTGTTCGTTGGCAAATTCTCTGGCACTTTTACCTGTGCTGCGTGTAAGGATGGCTGAAAGCAGATGCGCTCCAGCGGTCGAATACTTAAACGCTCCAATCTCTCCCTTTTGCCCGAGCATATCCAGGGTATATGTTACCCAATCGGACTGCATACACATCTTGTCCAGTGGTTCGTGCCAGTCCTCAAAAAGATAGGGGGCTGTCATCGTGAGGAGATGGCGTATGGAGATTGCTTGTTTTTGTGTATCGGTATGATTGGGTGCATAGTCTGGGAAAAAATCCAGCACCTTTTGGTCGACATTTTTGATAAACCGCTCCTCTATAGCAATACCAATGAGAGCGGATAGAATACTTTTCGTTACAGACGCTACATGGTGCCTATCTTTCGGTCCATAGCCATGAAAATAGCTTTCATAGACGAGATAACCATTTCTCACAACAACGATTCCGTTTATGTTGCTGTACGAGGCTTTAATGATAGGGTCTAGCTCTGCTAGTTTTTCAGCGTCTATGCTCAACACGGCCGGGTCTCCTGCTTGCCATTCTGTAGTAGGCCAATCGCTTCTTTGCATGATAATTCCCTCCTATGCACGGAGAATGTCAATTTTTTCTGACTGGAAAATACACTTCTGTAACAACACTGGCATGATCGGGTGCGGTTACATAGACTTCGTAAGGTGATCTCACCAATTCATAGCCTTCATTTTCTACCCATTCCCTCAACCTGGCATATACCGATGTCAATTCTGAGTAAGGACCCTGACAGACAGACTTTGCACAAAGTCCCCCTGGAAAATCTCTTGTTCCCTTTACAGCCTCCTCGACCGGGAGCGCAAACTCTGTATCGTTTCCAGAGGGATTGTATTCAGGGCTGTGATAAATCGTCATTGGTGTACCGAGCAAGTTAAGCTTTTCAGTCGCAACCCTTTCATACAGCTTACCAAAGTACTTTCCATATCCTGTTACATAATCAGCACTCGTCAGTATCTGGCGTAACGAGAGAATATGGATTGGCTGGGTCTCCACAAGCTGTACTTCTATGTTGTCAAGGTATGCCATCATGGGGATCCCCTGCGCCATTTTCAAAAGATCATGGTTCAGTTGTTTTATGGTATAGTCCAAAGCGTTTCGTTTTTCATACATTTCCTTTTGTTTGCGAAGAAGCGTGGAGACAAGCTTTTCTTCCGATTGATCATCTTCCACTTCCAGAATGGCTTTGATTTCGTCCAGCGAAAAATGGTACGATTTCAAACGGTTGATGAAGAGCATCTTTGTCAGTTGCTTGATAGAATAATACCGATAGCCATTTTCAGGATTAATCTCGTCTGGGTTCATTAGTCCAATTTCGGCATAATAACGAAGCGTTTTCGTTGACACTCCGCATATCTTTGAGAACTCTCCGATTGCTAGCACAGGCTCACCTCCATTGCTCAATCTGTATCGATATTCTACTTATACCCCTTCCCCTTAGGGCAAAGTCAACTGCAAGAGCCGTTCTCCGGCAACCTGCTCGAATCTGACTTTGTTCTCAAACTGCTAGCACCTGCTAAGCAATGATTGTACAATGATCTAGTGAATCGTAAATGCTAAATAAAACCAGGAGGTTCTGAAAATGACGGAGCAATATGTATTCCGTTAAGTCCGTGGTCCCCCTAATATCTCTATTCTCACCCTATAAAAATAGAGGAGGACGAATATGGATATTTTCATTAGGGAAATGCGTGCTGGGGACGATGATTGTGGTTCAAACATTGATGGGAGCTTTATCGTAGACTCTACCCTTGTCTTACAACTTATGGGACAGCGAATCGGATATACGGTGAAGGAGGTCCCTCTTAGGAATAAAAGCTACGATGATGAACAGCTTGAGGAAGATACTGTTGAGGATTATTCGAACTATATCGGCAATCCCCATCAAATCATTTATGTAGCGCTCGTGAATAATCAAGTTGTGGGTCAAATTGTTTTGAAAAGAAATTGGAACAAATTTGCCTATGTGGAAGATATTAAAGTTGATAAGCAATATAGAGGATACGGTCTCGGTAAAAAACTAATCGAACAGGCTATACGTTGGACGAAGGATGGCGGGATGACGGGAATCATGCTGGAGACACAAAGTAATAATGTCCGCGCATGTAAATTCTACGAAAGTTGTGGTTTTGTCATCGGAGGTTTCGATTCCTACGTCTACAGGGGGCTTGACAAAGACAGTGATGAGGTAGCAATTTACTGGTATCTCATGCTTGATTAAAAAGTAATCCTCAGCACTTTTCAACTATCGGAATGATCGTTCAATGAATCGCGGTAGACAAGGACTTTATTTCTGGTCCATGGCTACCGCTGTTTTGATTGGTAAGGGTAGATGGTAAGATTGACTGCACTTTCTGTACAATTCATCGACGAGGTAAAGTTTGATTTGCAACTGTTCTTTCCCTATTTATTGGCAACGAATGCACAAATAATAGTCTTGTAGCGAAGTTTGCTAGATAAATAGAAAAAAGAGATAGGAGTTCGCTTTTTATGTCACGATCCGATACACGTAATCGCTTTATTATCATTGCAATGGCACTGGGCTTACTGATGTCTTCCCTCGACAATACCATCACCTCGGCGGCTATTAGTCACATTATTAAAGATATTGGTGGCTTTGAAAGCATGAGCTGGGTTTTCACCTCATACGTCTTAGCCGCGACCAGTACGATGCTCATCTTCGGGAAAATGTCCGATCTTTTTGGGCGCAAGTTGTTTTACTTACTAGGGATTACGATTTTTCTCATTGGCTCGGCACTGTGTGGCGTTGCCCAAAGCATCGAACAGCTAATTGCTTTTCGTGCCCTTCAAGGAATTGGTTCAGGGGCGCTCTTTCCGATTACTTTCACAATCCTGTTTACGCTATCCTCTGATCCGAAATATACGGCACGAATCTCTGGCGTGTTTGCCGGAATCTTTGGGCTCTCCTCTATCGCCGGCCCTCAAGTCGGGACCTTGCTCTCTGATTACTTGGGGTGGCGTTGGTGCTTTTATGTCAATGTTCCGATCGGTTTGTTGTCTCTCTTAACGCTTCTGTTTTCCCTAAAAGAATCCCGTTCTCATACAAAGCCAACGATTGACTATTGGGGTACCGTTACATTAATCGTCGCTTGTGTAGCTGTCATGCTGGCGCTTGAATGGGGAGGAAAAGAATATGAGTGGTCTTCTTGGCAAATCATCTCACTGTTTGCACTGGCCGGAATAGTGGGGATCGCTTTTATTATGGTAGAACGTCATGTACAGGAACCGATCCTTCCTTTCCAGATTTTCCAAAACCGAATGGTGGTCGCGACTTGTATCGCCTGTCTTTCTCAAGGTGCCATCATGTTTGCTGCTATTACTTATTTGCCTATTTTCGCTGTGGCCGTACTTGGATATCCGAACTCCAATAGTGTTTTGACCCCGTTGATGCTCTCTTTGACGGGAGGTGCCGTGGTATTCGGAATGTTGCAAACAAAATTTTCCTTTCGATCTCTCATGGCGTTCTCTATGCTCGCTTGTGTAGTTAGTTCTATTTTTCTTATGTACGTTTCAACTGGCATTTCCTTCTTTTTCTTAACACTCTTGATGATTCTGTTCGGGTTTGCTGCAATCGGGCCGTTAATGAGCGTTGCACAAAACGCGATCGTGCATTCGGTTGATAAAAAATATATCGGTATTTCTTCCTCGATCGTTGGTTTTTGTCGAAACATGGGAGGCGTACTCGGCGCATCGATCACGGCTGCTGTTGTGAACCAAAATTATGCGAGTATCGTATCCACAGGGGCGTCATTACATGGCATTTCCTTGGAGAAAGTAGCTGATCTGCTTAATCCTGAAGTTCTCATGCGTGAGCCTTTAACAATTGAGCCGAGTGTTCATTCTTTTCTGAGTCACTCTCTAGGAAGCGCCATCAATCATGGTTATACCGTGGGATTGATTTTCGCCGTTATTGGTTTCTTTTCTGTACTATACGCAGGCCCCAGCAAGCTTGAGCGCCAGCAAAAGAGTGTCGAATCATAAAGATCCAAGGGTTTCTTGCTCGCATCGCTTTCCAAAAATGGCAGCATGATGTATGGTGAAGTATATGCATTTGCAAACTATACTTCCCAAAGGAGAGTGTACTTCGTGCGTGAAACCTGTGTTCCGACTGGTGTGGAGCTGAAAGACACTGGCTTTGGATATACATTGTCTCTAATAGGCGGTAAATATAAAATGATCATTTTGTATTGGCTAGCTGAAAAGAAGGTAATGCGGCATAATGAGCTAAAGCGAAGTATCGGTACCATTTCTTTTAAAACGCTAAGCTTGATGTTAAAAGAGCTGGAGGCAGATGACCTGATCATCCGCAAGGAATTTCCCCAAGTCCCTCCCAAAGTGGAATATTCCTTAACAGAACGTGGGCTTTCTCTGATTCCCTTATTAAATATGATGTGCGACTGGGGAGAGAAAAACAGCGTGCCCCCTCGGGAGGAAGTAAGGCAGCAAGCATAGATTGTTTCTAACAGGAAAAGAAGTATCTCCCGAACGAGGAAATACTTCTTTTTTCTTTCCGACTTCTTACAGGTTATCAATGAATTTCAAATAATCTTGCGCGCTCTTATCCAATACGCTGCCGGTCGGTTCAAGCTCTTGACCAGGTACATTTTCCCCGGACTCTGTCTCCGTACCATAATACGCAAAGAATGAACGATAATCCGCGTGGCAGTAGCGGAAGGTTGTTTCAAAAGGGGTCAATATTTGCGCAAGTGTATACCGATACCTTCCCTCTTCCTGATAATCCTCTTTCCTTATTCCCGCAGATACGGCTAATGCAGCTTTGCGATTCTTTAATTTATCGCCTCCTTTTGAACCGTACGCCCACCCATATGCAAAAACATCGTCAAGCCATTTTTTCAGGAGAGGCGGACAATTAAACCAGTAAACCGGGAACTGTAAAACAAGATTCCCATGCGATTCAATCAATTGCTGTTCTTTTTCCACATCAATGTTTCCATCTGGGTATGCCTTATGCAATTCGTGTACGGTATACTTTTCTGGATATTTTTTGAGTTCTTCTACCCATCGCTTGTTGATGACGGATGTTTCGATGCTTGGATGTGTGACAATTACAAGGGTTTTCAAAGTAAGTTCCTCCTTGAAGTTTGTTGTTTTATGAGTATAAAATGCTCTCTGCAAATTTGTAAGTATGCACATTTTGTTCAGTTACTTACATAAAGGTGAGTGTAAAGAACAGAAAAAAGCCTCCCCGCGACCTAATGCATCTAGGTTCGTATCGTTGGGAGGCCTCTTTGCCAATGTTTTAGAAGAGCTTTTTCTCCATATACAGCGTGCCTTCAATCGGATTGAAACGATAGGGCTCAATTGGATAGAATCCCAACGAGCGGTATAGCTGAATTGCTTGTTCCATCGTAGGAAGCGTATCTAAACGGATGAAGGAATAGCCTCGTAATTTCGCATCGTCCATGATCGCCAAGGCTAATTTTTTCCCAACGCCCCTTCCTTTCCATTCAGGTTTCACATACAACCTCTTCATTTCGCAAACTTGTTCATCTATTTTTCGTAAGGCAACACATCCTGCTGGCTGTTCATCATCTAACGCCAACAAAATACAACCGTCTGGGGGTGCGTATTCGCCCGGTATATTTTGCATTTCGGTCGCAATATTTTGAAAGCTCAAATCAACTCCTAATGAATCTACGTACTCCATGAAAAGTTCACGTGCTTGTTCGTATTGATTTCCTTCTGTTGCATGAATCAAACGCAGCAATCCAAACACCTCCACATCTCGTCATACGATCATTTAAGAGGTGCGCAACGAGCGACGCAAGATTTTCCCTGTAGTGTTTTTGGGAAGCTCTGCTACGAATTCGACCTGACGAGGAACTTTGTATTTCGCCAGCTTGTCACGACAAAATGCCATAATATCCTCTTGAGAAACCGCTATTTCCTTCAAAGCCACAAATGCCTTGACTGCTTCACCATGCACCTCGTCAGGAATCCCGATCACAGCCGCCTCGATAACCGCAGGGTGCTGATAAAGCACTTCTTCTACCTCACGCGGATACACGTTATAGCCGTCAACGAGAATCATGTCTTTTTTGCGGTCAACGATGTACACATATCCTTCTTCATCCATACGCGCCATGTCTCCCGTATACAACCAACCATCTCGAAGCGCCGCTGCCGTATCATCTGGCAAACCAAGGTACCCTATCATAACGTTCGGCCCTTGCACCACCAGCTCGCCCACTTCTCCACGTGCCACTTCGTTTCCTTCCGGATCGACGACCTTGTTCTTCACAAGCGGGATATCGACTCCTACCGATCCTGGCTTTCTGGTCCCGTGCAGTGGGTTAAATGTTGTAGCTGGTGCTGCCTCGGACAAACCGTAGCCCTCCAGTACCTTGGCATCGTATTTCGCTTCGAACTTGTGCAGGAGCTCTACGGGCATGGATGCACCTCCCGAACAGTATATCCGTATGGAGGAGACATCTTCTTTTGTCGCAGTCGGCACCTGTAGCAGATAGTTGTACATGGTCGGAACCCCTGCAAAACATGTGGCTTTTTGCTCACGAATCGTTTGAAGGACGTCTACTGGATGAAATTTTGGCACGATAATGATGGCTGCTCCCGTGCGAATCGGGCCATTCATGCACACCGTCATGCAGAAGACATGAAACATCGGGAGTACCGCGACCATGCGATCTTCTGGCACCAACTCGAACAATATCCCCATCGCATCCGCATTCGATGCCATATTACGGTGGGAGAGCATCGCTCCTTTTGGCTGGCCAGTCGTGCCTGATGTATACAGAATTACAGCGAGGTCATCTTCGTTTCGTTCCGGCTCCACGTATCCTTCCTCTGACTCTTGCCCTTCCTGTACAAGCTGATCGATCGTTATTTCATTTTCAATAGATTCCGTGTAGATGAGAAGCTGCAAATCTTCTATTTGGTCCTTCATCGGGGTTAGTACCGGCTGCAATGTGGATAAGGCAATGGCTGCCTTTGCTTTACTATTTGATAGAATGAAGCTAATTTCGCGAGCCGTATAGATGGGGTTCATGGGAACAACAACAGCTCCTACGCGGAGTATCGCATAGTAAGCGCTAACAAAATGCGGCCGATTATCCATGAGCAGGGCGACAGCATCCCCTTTTCCAATCCCGTGCTGGGCGAGTCCTGCTGCGAGATGTTCGACCTGTTGATTGAATTGTGCATACGTCGTCGTTTCTCCCATAAAGACAAAGGCTGGACAATCCGCAAACTGTTTCGCGCTCTGCATGAGACCTTCACTCAAATGATACATCACACACCTACCCCCTTTTCAGAAAATTTTAACATCTGGAACCAAGCCTATAAAGTATTACTTTTAGGAAACATGAGGGATTGGCGGTGCTGATTGATTGACTTGTTCATTGCGCTTCACAAAGAGCAGGAAAAGCACGCCGCAAATGATAAAGAGCAACCCGTTGACGATCATGGCGTTGCCAAAACCAGTGCCAATATCTCCAGCAGACTGAACGATAGAGCCTGTTACTAGCGGCGAGATGATCCCTGCCAACGTAACCAGGCTGGACAACACGCCTACCAAAAGTCCCGTGCGTTCTGGCCACAAGCTGCTGACAATGACTGAGGCAGCTGTTCCAACAGAAAAAGCAAACCCTTTTCCTAGACACAGAAAGATCAAAACAAGTACCGTAGATTGAAAAAGAGTAACACTGTAAAAGCACAGTCCCCCTAGTATAATCGAAACACCTCCAACCAGAACGTATGATTTGCGATAGCTGCGATGCTTTTTAAAGAAACGATCACCAATGGAAGAAATCAGTATGGTCATCAGTCCAGCTAAAAGTCCCGTGCCAGCAATCGCATAGGCCATTTCCTGATTCGTAAACTGGAAGACCTTGACGAGATAGACAGGCTCCCATACGGATGCGAAGGTCGTCCCCCATATTTGAGCAAAATAGATTAAAAAACAGAATAGAAACGTGGATGAGAGCAAGACACCGGATATATCCGACCATTTCGCTTTTGGCAAGGTCGGAGGTTCGACTTTTGCAGGTGCGACGCTGACAAGTGGTTTTTCTTTTCCGATCCACAGCCAGACCAAGAGCCACATCAGACTGAGTGCGCCCATAAACGCCCAGGAAAATCTCCATCCATAGCTATCAATCAGCGCGACGATCACCGGTGCGGAAGCAACCGCACCGACGAAAGCACCGAAGTTCACGGTGGAATAAACCAATCCACGCTTTTCTTCGGAAAACCATTTGTTTAAATGGCTGACAACTGTTGCCCAAAACGGCCCTTCGCCTATTCCAAGCAATACCCGCGCTACGACAAGCATCGGCAAACCCGCGATCGCATAAGCGCCGAATTGAATGACAGTCCAGGAAAGTGCCATGATCGCCAGCATTTTTTTCGTCCCGATGCGATCCGACAATGCCGCGCCTACAATCCCGGCTATGGAGAAAAACCAGAAGAAACTGCTTCCAACAAGTCCCCAGTCTTTTTCGTTCAATGAAAATTCAGTCATGATCGGCACGGCAGAATATCCCGCAATCGTTTTATCCGCATAATTGATCATGTATAGCAAAAACAACATAATCATTGTGATTCTGGCCATCATGTGAATCACTCCGTTTGTACAGGAAATAGACTACCGCTGTTTCCCGCTATTTTGTAAGTCTCACGCGCCCAATTCCATCCGTGATCTCAATCACTGTGCCATATGGTTCACTCAACGCTTTAAGCCCCTCTAAAATGGTGGTATCCCCGCTTAATTTCGGCCACCCCATACGATGTACAGGCAGATCAAAACCTAGTTCAATCGGATGCAGCTCCAGTTCGAGAAGTTCACCATCTTGCATTTTCCACAAGGGAATAACCGACTCCCACACTTCTTTGTGCACACAGAGTCCGCGTGTATAGTTGGCACTCATCGCTTCCAACGCATCTGCCACATTATGGGTGTGGTCTAAACCATAGTGCTCGTAGAAATCTGCGGGCTGACTCGTAACGGCTTCTGTCTGAAAAATAAAATCTCCCAGGCTGTAAAAGATCGGTCGGTTGTTGTAGATTTCAATGCCTCGCAATAAATGGGGGCCATGTCCCACCACTGCGTGTGCACCCGCATCGATGCACGCTTTTGCGAATACAGGCAAGAAATCAGCCGCAACCTCTTTCGCTTCCCCCTTCATCTCATGAGCGTGAATACTCACGATGACGTAATCAGCCCGCCTGTTTGCCTGCTCAATCGTTTTGACGATTCTGTTCAGATCACGCGGATGCGGCTGAGTAGTCGTCCCTTCTTCTTCGCTTACCATGAAACGTGCATTTCCGAAGAGAAAGATCTCCTTGCCCGGATCGTTCATGAAGCCTTCCTCGATGAGAAGCTTGTTGAAGGCGTTAATGTCCGTCGACTCCGCAATGGCTTGCAGATCAGCGAGCTTTTCTTCAGTAATGTGGTGAGTCATCACATAGCGCATCGGGTTGATACCTGGCCTCCCGATACTATCCGAACGCTGATCTCCGGCCGCCCACCATGGATGAAAAGTCGATGTCGCAGCGATCAGGGCTACCCTGGCGCCTTCGCATTCAAGATAACGCGGAGCTCCCGCTTCAGCGAGATTTTTGCCTGCGCCAGCATGGACGAAGCCATACTCATTGAGATATCGTTCCGTTGCTTCTAGCCCCCCATACAAATAATCGAGCGCATGGTTATTCGCCCAGCCAATCATGTTAAAGCCATAATCTTTCATGACTTGCAAAACGGAAGGTGGTGACATTGCCCACGTGCCTCCACTTTGTGCGCTGGGATAGCCCTCATTATCGTGTACGGTCGTCTCCAGATTCGCAATGCGTACGTCCGCACGGTGCAGCAAGCTGGCTATCTCTTCAAAAGCTTGGTCCCTGTATGGAAGATTGCGAGTAATGAAGCTGTCGCCAGTCGCTGTGAACCAAATCGGCTTGGTCATTGGCAGGATTCCCCTTTCCCTTTTCTCCTTTTTTCTGCTTTCAAAAGATCGAGAAGTCTTCCTCTTCCTCTCCGACAAACGAGTATAGTTTCGAACTGATTTCATCATAGTGGTGCAATCGTTTCTGGACATTTTCCGCGTCATGGAGCATGACGCCTTTGATTAGAACATTTAGCATGGAAAATAGTGTGGGCATACCGCTAGTGGCAACGGGTTGGGGTGTGGTGATTTTCAGAAGATAATCTGCGACTTGGCTAATGGGGGAGAACTCGCCTTCCGTAATCGCCAAAATCTTCGCTCCCAACTCTTTTGCTGAATGGACCATTGCGACCGTCTCGCCAGGATGACGAGGAAATGAAATCGCAATGACTAGCCATTCTTGATCCCGTTCGGTGAGAAAATAATCTGCGTTATCAACGGCTCCCGTATACAGATGTGTGTTTCCTTTGATCGCATTCAACGCCTGGAACAACCATTTTGCAGGAATATGGCACCAGCGAAACCCTACCACTACGATTCGGTTTGCCTGTACGATGCTTTTAACCACCTCTTGGAGCAACGTGTAATCAATTTGCTGCAAGCCTTGTTGGAGATACGCAATATCACTTTCCATCACTTGATGAGCGTAATTGCTCAGATCCAGAGTAACCTCCGTGTCTCGATATTTCTGAATCGGCCCCTTCCTTTGGTCTCCTATCAATAGAGACTTTTTGATTTCTTCCTGAAGCTCTGTGTATCCGGAGTAACCCAATGCATAACAAAAGCGAATGACGGTCGCTTCACTGGTATTCGTAAACTCCGCGATTTTTTTGGCGGTATGGATCGCAAGTAAGCTTGGCTTTTCAATCGCGATCTTACAGATGATTTTTTGGCTTGCTGTCAGCTTTCCATACTGCTTCCGAATCCGTTCTTTTACGAGTTGTGCCATGCCTGAAGCTCCTTTATCATGCTGATTTGTTTTAATTTTGAGAATAGTATATCTTTTGCAGTAAATCACTTCAATACTTCTTGGAAAATGTAGTTTATGCTTCATTTTGGTGGATAACGAAAAGGAGCCTCCGTAGTCGGATGCCCCCTTCTCTTTTCTTTATCGTTCCGTACTGAGACATTCATTTGGAATCCATCCACATTCCCCGGTGCTCTCTAATTCGCACCAGCTCCAGCCATTCAACTCATGCATAAAGACTACGCGATCACCAGCGTCCACATTTAGCTCTTTTGCCGTATAGGTGGTGGTCAAAATCCCAATCTCCCCATCTTTTTCAATGATTTGCTCAGGTACCCAGCCCTCCAGCTGCTGTTCATCCAAGGTGTAGCAATACCGCCAATTTTGCCAATTTTCCGGTCCATCATACAACTTGCCTATTCTAACTCTTTGCCCTTCTACAAGCGTGATCGGATTCGGATAATTGGAGCGATGATTTTTGATTACGACCTCATTTTTCTTCGTCACGTGAAACACCTCACAAGAATAGGAACATATATTCTCATTATATCTGAACTCATGTCTCATGGATATTTTTTTGCGTGGTTGCCGACTTTCACCTTTGAGACGACGCCCAGTCTAGGCGCACCAAAAAAGCCGATAATGCTGCGAGAGCAAATCGGCTGTCGTCATTTATTGGCGGGACACCTTGACGAGCTCCCCTGTCGAAGCATCGATAAAGCTATAGCCATTCTTCCATTTGCGCTGGTAGACCAACTGCGGTTCGGGAGCTCTTTGACCATCATACTGCTCCCACACGTAGACCAGTTCCAGGTCAATTTCTTGTTGGATCGTTTCTTTTGCTTCTGCTGCACTTACAATCTTCTTGGAATCTGGAAGGGTAATGCCCGGGTTGAGAGGGTGGAGGTTTAACTTTGTAATCGTCCCCGTTGCCTTGTCTACCCTCACCATATAAGACTCGTCATATACTTCGATCCCGTTGCGTTTTCCGAGGAAAGTGAATGAATACGCTTTATCCTCTTCCTTATCCAGCTTGTTCTTGTCTACCCACTCCGGAATATCCTCTTCAGGAGTCTCTATGATAAGCGATAGCTCCGTTAACGCCGGGTCAAGATAAGGTACGAGTGCTGCGATCGCTTTTTTCTTCGCTTCCTCTACACTGATTTTCTGCTCTGTTTTTCGTTCGTCTGGCAAAATCAGATCGAAGTCGATGAGCCGATCACTCTGTTCATCTGTCGTGATGCTAACCAGCTCAAATGCAGGCGTACCTTTATTTGAATCGTTCATCCAACGATAGGATTCGATTGTCTGAAGTCCATCTAAAAGATTGTCCTTGTGATCATCGTATTCAAAGGTCGCACCAGACACATCAATACCAAACTGAGTTTTCAGCCATTTCTCTCCTTGTTCGCGGGAAGCTATTTTGATGCTTTTCCCTTCTCCTTTTACATGAACACTCTCTCCTGACATTTCGGTTTCTTCCCTTATGACTTTGCCGGTTAGAGCGTCGATCCAACCACTGGTATTCAATTGATAAATGAGCATCGGTTTCATTTCTGCCGATTTTCCATTTTTTGCATAGGAAATCGGCTGCTCCGATACGTATACCAGGTCCATCTTAAGCTTGTCCTTATAGATTTTGCTCGCTTCCTCAAGTGTTATCGCTTTTTTCGGATCAGGCCAGTTCACTTTGCTAGGATCGATGAAATCATACGCTTCATAGCGAATAATATGACCAGCATGATCAACGGATACAGAGAGAGAGTTGCTGGACAGAGGGAGGTTATTGATGAGAGAGTGATAGTCGACGGTGGTGTGAGCCCATTCCAGCTTGTTGCCTTTCCCGTCACCAGATCCTGCTTTTCCTCTGCCGAGATTTTGTTCGGCTTTCAGCTGTTTTGCTTCCGTACCGAATAAGTCCTCGATAAAAGTTGCAGCCTTGTCTCTGGCAAGCTTTTCTTCCGGGTAATCAGCTGAAGCCCATGCTGGATTTCGGATATTCATGAAAAGCAGTCGGCCCGTATGCGCATCCAGCTCAAGCCTAACGGATGAGTATGCGTCATACTCTTCTTTTTTAGCTGTTTTTGGCATGTTGGTGAAGTGCAAGCTCCAGATCGGTGCAGGATAACGGCGAAAGCTGTCTTCCTTATAATGTTTATTAATTAACCTATACCCTTTCAACTCGCTCGCGTACCTTCTCTTCCATTTTCTCAGTTGGCAGAGAGGAAGACTTATCCTGTAGTGCTCCCCTCTGACACCGTCAACTCCGAGGGGAATTTGTCGTTTCTTCAAACCGATGCATTCGTTTGTAGAATGTACTTCTGGGGATTCCCAGAAGTTTTGCCGCTTTCGACACATTCCCGTTCGTCTTTTGCAGCGCCTCGACCATTTGCTGCTGCAATATCTTATCGCGAAACGAAAGAGAAGCCCCATGTTCCTCCATCCTCTGCTCAGAAAAGCTAAGGCTGGAGGAGACGCTTTTGCTCAACTCTGCGTTTTGATAGAGCAAGGAATGCAGCAGATGCAAGAGGTCGTCGCAGCTGTTCATAGAGAGAATCCGCAATTTATCCAGTACATTCATAAGCTCGCGAATGTTTCCTGGCCAGGTGTAAGCCATCAGCGCGGCAAAGAATTCCGGAGGGAAAACAGCATCCCAGTCATGCTTTTCGCAGTAATGGTGAACGAGGTGCGGGATGTCTTCTGCCCTCTGCCTGAGTACCGGAACATGCACCGGATATACGTACAGACGATAAAAAAGGTCTTCTCGGAACTTACCTTCTTTGACCAGTTGATGGATATTGCGGTGCGTGGCCGCAATCACGCGAAAATCGACGGGTATCTCTTGACTGCCGCCTAGCGGAGTAATTTTCCGTTCCTGCAAGACACGGAGAAGCGCCACCTGCATGGAGTGGGGGATTTCCCCAATTTCGTCCAAGAAAATAGTTCCTTGGTGGGCAAGTTGGAATTTCCCCTTCGCTCCGGTTCGCTTCGCCCCGCTGAACGCCCCTTCCACATAGCCGAATAGTTCGCTTTCCAGCAGCTCTCTCGGGATCGCGCCGCAGTTTACCGCAACGTACGGCCCGCTTGCCCACTTGCTGTTTTCATGAATCGAACGTGCGATCACTTCTTTTCCGGTGCCTGTCTCGCCCAGGATAAAGACATTGATGTCCGTGGAAGCAACCCGTCCAAGCTCTTCCAGCATCTTTCGAAATACACGGCTTGTGCCAGCTTCGCCAAGGAACCGAAACGGCTTGGCGGAACCCTTGTCCTGATAGACGGCCTGCCTTACCTGTTGCTCCTCTGCATTCCGAAGGTAGATACATTTGCCGATGAAACCACCGTGCTCCGCAGAGCAAATCGGCACTTCCATCCGATTTTGGTACCCGCGTATGTATATTTCATCGGCACGCATCCCACTCCAGTTCGGAATGTTCTGACGAATCGACCTACTCGCCGCGACGACGTTTTGACGTGGGGTGCAAATAATGAGCGGCTGTTCCTTTTCCAGTACTTCCATCGATCCCTGAATCAATTCCATCTCATCGCGATGAGAGCGGATTTTCACTTCTTTTTCCAGCGTATAAGCGGCTTGGGTAACAATCCCCAGCATGTATGGATGCGCCCGGTCGACCGGGCACGAAACGTCGAGGATACCCAGGACCTCCCCGTCATCGCTGCGTATTGGAGCGGCAGCACAGCTCCAGCCATGGGAAGCTATGGAATAATGCTCCGAGCCGGTTACCATAATCGGCTGCCCCAGTGACAACGCCGTCCCAATTGCATTTGTCCCCATTTCGGCTTCGGTCCAGCGCACGCCCTCTACGAATCGTATTTTTTCGGCTACCTCCCGGACATTTTTGTTTCCCTTCATCCAGAGCACGTAGCCTTCCGGATCGATTAAAAGCGCGATCATTCCCATCTCGCTCGCGATTCGATCCATTTTTTCGAGAAAAGGGGCAGCGACGTCCATAAGCAAAGCATTCTTTTGCTGTTGGTGCCTAAGAGATTCCCCGCTCAGAATGTGCCTTCCCCGGTCCAAGTACGGGCTGACTTGGGCGTTCCGGGAGCGATACCAAGATTCGATGATGGATTGGTGAATCCGGGAAGAATCCAATACACCTTCCTGAACGAACCGCTTCCACATCTGCGAACTTAATGCGAATTCAAACAAGATACATTCCCTCCCTCAGTAACTCGCCTGAAGTAACTCCTGCCAGAATGTATGCAAGGTCGTCTCTCTTTGTCTAAATTCTAATCAAAAATCGCAGCGCTTACAATGGCCCAAAGCAAAATTCCCCCTGGGTTACAGGGGGCTTTTGGTTGCACCGATGCTTCAGGCGTGCAAGGCATGACCGATGGCAGACAGCAGAGCTTCGTGAACAGCTTCAGACAACGTCGGGTGGGCAGAAATGAACGTTTCCATCATATCCGCCGTCATTTCTCCGTGGATCATGACCGTTCCTTGTCCGATCAACTCCGTCGCACGCGGACCTACGATGGACACACCCAGTATTTCGTTGTATTCCGGTTCCGTGATGACCTTCACCTTTCCGATCGCTTCACCGAGAATCATTGCCTTGCCATTAACAGAGAACGAGAATTCTCCGATTCGCACGTCTCCGTATTGCGACCTGGCTTGCTTCTCAGTGAGGCCGACACCAGCGATTTCCGGCGACGTGTAGATGCACCTCGGTACGGCCCGATAATTGGCTTTGGCGTCCAGACCGCACGCGTGCAAGGCTGCTACCGTTCCCTCATGAAAAGCGACATGGGCGAGCTGGATGCCTCCGACAACATCCCCGCATGCGTAAATATGTGGCACGTTCGTTTGCATATGCCCGTTTACGAAAATACCTTGCTTGCCGAATGCTACACCCGCCCGATCAAGTTGCAGTTCAGCCGTCCGTGGTATCCTTCCGACGGCAACCAGCACAATCTCTGCTGCGACTTCCCCGCTACCATCCGGGTTCTTGAAACGAACGGTTTTCGTCTGCTGATCGACCGAGGTCAACGACGTGGAGGTCAAGATCTTCACCCCGGTTCGTTCCAGCTGATCATGCAGAACACCCGCAATATCCGCATCTTCGCCGGGGAGAAGCTGATCCGCCATTTCAATCACTGTCACGTCGCACCCCATGCGACTGTATATGCTAGCAAACTCGCATCCGATGACACCTCCGCCGATAATCAGCAATGTCTCGGGAACCGCTGAAAGCGACATCGCGTGTCCGCTGTGGATGATCCAGCGACCGTCAAACGGCGCAAACGGTAGCTCAATCGGCTCCGATCCCGAAGCGATGATGATTTTATCGGCTTCAACAATTTCTTCTCCTTGATCATTCTCTACCGCTATTTGGCGTTGGCTGACAAAACGAGCCTTGCCCGTCAGCACCTTGATTTTGTTTTTTCTCATGAGAAATCCGATTCCCATGACGAGTTGCTGTACGATGTTGTTTTTGTAGCTCTGCACTCCCGGCCAGTCAATCGATACTTCCCGCTCGGGCACGCGAATTCCGAAACGGCCGGCATGCTTTATTTTCTCTGCCATCTCCGCGGACTCCAGGAGCGATTTGGTTGGCATACATCCTTCGTTCAGACAGGTCCCACCCAACACCCGCTGCTCGATCAGGGTGACCTGTTTGCCCTTTTTTGCGGCGGCAATCGCTGCAACGTAGCCGGCAGGTCCCCCTCCGATCACTGCAATCGTACTCATCCCATCACGTCCTTCACAAGAGCATCCGGTACGGCTCTTCCAGGTATTTTCTCAGCGTGTATAAAAATTCGGCTGCCGGTGCTCCGTCCAGTACGCGATGGTCGAACGTCAGGCTGAGCGGGAGAATGCTCCGCCGCTGCACTTCCTCATCGATGAAGACAGGCGTTTCCTGCACGGCCCCTACGCCGAGAATGCCTGCCTCCGGTGGATTCAGCACCGGCGTAAAGAATTCAATTTCGTAAGCTCCAAGATTCGTAATGGAGAAGGTAGACCCTTGCATCTCTTCCATGCCAAGCGTCCCTTCCCGCGCCTGTGCAGCTAGCGCTTTGATCCGGCGGGAGAGGTCCAGCACCGATGTTGATTCCGCGTACCGAACGACCGGAACGACCAGCCCTTGTTCGAGCGCGACGGCTATTCCCAGGTGGACGTGCCCGTACCGATGAATCCGGTCATCGATATAGGCGCTGTTTACTTGCTTGTGCTTTAGGAGAGCGAGAACCGTCGCCCTCGCGATAAGATCGGTTAGGGTCAGCTTGATGTCGTGCTCTTTTTGAGTGACTTCGTTCATTTTCTTTTGCAAACCGATCAAGTCCGTGACATCGGCCCGTGTGGTGATCGTAAGCTGGGCGCTTTCCCGCAAACTGGCCATCATCCGGGAAGCGATCACTTTCCGCATGCCCGTGACAGGCAATTGCTCCGTCGTTTCCTCCACGACAACGGCAGGTGGTCTATCATCCTCCGCTGCTACAGCCTGCTTCGCCTCCCGGTCAGCGATCGCCTTTTCTACGTCTTCCTTTGTGACCCTGCCCACCGGTCCCGTGCCGATGAGAGATTCCAAGGGGAGACCGGCCGCCTCGGCCAACTTGCGCGCGACCGGGGAAATTTTCACTTCTTTCGCAGCCGCCGGACTTGCTGCTATTGTGGTTGACTTCGCCGCAACCTCTGGCTCCGCCGGCTTTTTCTCGGGAGCAGCCGTTTCGAACGTCGCCGTTGCGGCCGTTTCCTCCGAGATTTGCTCGCTTGGATGACCGATATATCCAATGACTGTTCCAGGCGGCACACCCTCCCATTCCGAAACAGCGATTTTCAGCAAAACACCGTTCGCCGGTGCTTCCAGATCCGCCTCGATTTTTTCCGAGCTGATGCTAGCGATCACTTCTCCTTTGGTTACCAGATCGCCGACTTGTTTGTTCCAATGGGAAACCGTTCCCTCTTTCATCGCCATTCCCATCTTCGGCATGAGCACCTCTACTGCCATCGGTTTTCCCTCCGTTTTCTTTCTTTCGTTCTGAATCAGACACTCAACAGCGATTTGTCGCCAAGCAGTTCGGATACCACTTGAATCACCGTTTGTGGCGTCGGTAAGTACAGGTCCTCCAGCACAGGTGAGAACGGAACCGGGGTATGCGGTGCTGTAATCCGCTTGATCGGCGCATCCAGACTGTCGAAGCCTTTATCCGCGACCAAGGCCGCGATGTCGGTCGCAATGCTGCAGCGTGGATTTGCCTCGTCGATGACAATCAGCCGATTCGTCTTTTGAACGGACCCCAAGATCGCATCCTCATCGAGCGGCGACAGGCTGCGCGGATCGACGACCTCCGTTTCAATTCCTTTCCTGGCGAGCAGCTCCGCCGCCTCCAAGGCTGTATGCACCTGTTTACCAACCGCGACGATCGTCAAATCCGAACCGGCCCGCTTGATGTCCGCCTTGCCAATCGGAATTGTGTAATAACCGTCTGGCACCTCCCCCGTCATGTTGTATAGCGTTTTATCCTCAAAAAAGATTACGGGGTCATTGTCCTCGATGGCTGCCAGCAGCAGCCCTTTCGCGTCAGCAGGTGTGGACGGGACCACCACTTTAATGCCAGGAATGGCCGTGAACAGAGCATAAAGGCTTTGCGAATGCTGCGCCGCCGCCCGGAATCCGGCGCCGTGCGTCGTGCGGATCGTAACCGGCACCTGTGCTTTGCCGCCAAACATGTACCGGAACTTGGCTCCCTGGTTCAACACCTGGTCCAGGCAACTCCCAATGAAATCGTTGAACATCAATTCGGCAATCGGGCGAAGACCAGTGGTCGCAGCAGCCATCGCCGCCCCGATATAGCCCGCTTCGGTAATCGGGGTATCCAGCACCCGCTCTCTTCCGAACTCCTGGACGAGGCCTTTCGTTACCCCGAGAACGCCTCCCCATGCCTCTTCATCCTGCAAATGGTCGACCTGTGCCCCGCCAGCTACATCCTCGCCCATCAAAATCACGTTTTCGTCTCTGCGCATCGCCAGTTTCATCGCCTCGTTGATTGCCTGCGACATGCTCATTTTTTTGGTCATGTTCCTTCCTCCTTTGCTATCGTTTTTTCAGTACGACACGTATACGTCTGTCAGCAGTTCGGACGGCTCCGGGTACGGACTGTTTTCCGAAAACGCGACTGCTTCCTCGACCGCCTTGTCAACCGCAGCTTCGATTTCATCCAACTCGTTTTCAGTAAACAGCTTTCCGGAGAGCAAATCGTTCCGGAATTTCCTGATCGCATCTATTTCCGACAAATGCGCCTTCTTGTCTTCTTCTTTTTTGTATTTCTGGGCGTCGCCCTCAAAGTGGCCGTAGTTGCGGTACGTCACGCACTCGATCAGAGTCGGCCCCTCTCCCCGGCGGGCACGCTCGATCGCTTCCTGTGCAGCCTGATAAACGGCCAGTACATCCTTGCCATCCACTCGGATGCCGGGAATATTGTAGGCGATCGCACGGTCCGCAATGGTTTTGCAGCTGGAGGCGTACGAAAACGGCGTGGCTTCCCCATATCCGTTGTTCTCTGCTACAAACACGGCGGGCAGCTTCCAAATGGCTGCCAGGTTGATCCCCTCATGGAACGTCCCCTGGTTGTTCGCTCCGTCACCAAAGAAACATACGCTTACAGCGCCTGTCTGCTTGTACTTGGCAGTCAAAGCGGCTCCGCAAGCAAGCGGATAGCCTCCACCGACAATGCCGTTCGCCCCGAGCATTCCTTTGTCCAAATCCGCAATGTGCATGGAGCCTCCCTTCCCTTTGCAAAGTCCCGTGGCTCTACCGTAAATCTCCGCCATCATTCCATTCAGATCGCACCCCTTTGCGATGCAGTGTCCGTGCCCGCGATGCGTGCTGGTAATGGTATCGCTGTCGTCCAGGTGCGCGCAAAGCCCGACCGCGATGGCCTCCTCCCCCGCGTATAAATGGACGAAACCGGGTATTTTCCCTTGGCCGAACAGGTCGTGCACCTTGTCCTCGAACTTCCGGATCTCCAGCATTTTTTGGTACATCCAAGCGGCCTTTTCGCGGGACAACGGAATCCCTTTGACTTGCTGATCCACTTTCGTCATTTACGTGTCTCCTCCTCGAACATGTTTTATTGAGGTCCAGCCTTTGACTCAAGGGATATCGCAAAAAGTATGCCAACCGCCGAAGCAGGTCACATTGCGGTTTTTTGTAACCGCTTTACTTTTTGGGGGGAACAAAAGTGGACACCTGTCTCGTTTTGTCTCCTTTTGTACACTGGCTCACCGCATACCTTTGGACGGATAAGGGGTACGGCGAGGGATGAATTTTTGGAAATGGGTAATGTTTGCGAATAAAATAAGGAAGCCTCCGGTAACCTGTCGCAAACAAGTTAACCGAAGGCTTCTATGTAGCACGGTGTTTCTCCTTACCTCTCTTCCTTCCGCTTCCTTCTCAATACATGGCGTTCCTTCGCTTTTTCATACTGTATCCGCTCTTCTTCTGTACCAGGAATGACACCAGGCACGCTCGTCGGCTTTCCTTGATCGTCGCGGGCAATCATCGTCAGATACGCACGGGCTGTCATCCGCTTTTCTCCGGTCAACAAGTTCTCCGCTTCCACTCTCACGAATACTTCCATCGATGTCTTATGGGTCCAGGTGACATATGCCTCCAGGTTGAGTGCTTCCCCCGTCTTGATTGGCGCTAGAAAATCAAAGGAATCGCTGGACGCAGTGACAACAGGCTTACGGCAATGCCGCATGGCTGCGATGCAGGCGATCTTGTCAACGTATGCCATGACTTTCCCGCCGAAAATGGTATGGTGGTGATTGGTATCCGGCGGCAAGACGAGATCAGTCAAAAAGGTTCTCGATTGTTGGATCGGTCGCGCTTCTGTCATCATTTGTGTGGCTCCTCTCATCGTGTGCACCTTCCCTACTGGGCTGTCAAACGACTCCGAATCGCTTTGGTTGCCGCAACCATGTTTCGCAATGACTGAACGGTTTCTTCTCTCCCTCTTGTCTTCAGCCCGCAATCCGGGTTAATCCAAAATTGATCAGGTGGAAGTACTTGTACACCTCGGGCTACCATATCTTCCATCTCAGAGACAGCTGGAACTCGGGGGCTATGGATATCGTATACGCCGAGCCCGATGCCTTTGTCATATGTACCTGTTTCGAACACTGACACGAGCTCTCCGTGGCTGCGGGAAGTCTCAATCGAAATCACATCGGCATCGAGCTCACTGATGACATCCATGAAATCATGGAATTCGCAGTAGCACATATGTGTATGAATCTGTGTGCTCGGCGCAACGGTAGAGGTCGCTAGACGAAACGCTCTGACTGCCCATTCGAGATAAGCGGCTTGCTCTTCTTTTTTGAGCGGAAGTCCTTCGCGCAGCGCTGGTTCATCGACTTGAATCATGAGAATCCCCGCTTCTTCCAAGGCTTCTACTTCCTTTCGCAATGCCAAGGCAATTTGTTCGCACACTTCTTCTCTGGAGACATCTACCCGAGCAAACGACCAGTTCAAAATGGTTGCTGGGCCCGTTAACATGCCCTTCATTGGTTTGTCGGTCAATGATTTTGCATACACACTTTCCTTGACCGTCATTGGTGCCACAAACTCTACATCTCCGTAAATAATAGGAGGCTTGACGCAGCGGGAGCCATATGATTGCACCCAGCCGTTTTTCGTGAACAAAAAGCCATCGAGCTTTTCGCCAAAATACTCAACCATATCTGTTCGTTCGAACTCACCATGGACCAGGACATCCAGTCCGAGCTCTTCTTGGATCTTGATCCATTCCTTGATTTGCGCCTGAATGAAAGCATCGTATTGCTCCACTGTCCAACTCCCTTTTTTAAACTGTTGTCGGGCTTGGCGAACCTCTGCCGTCTGCGGGAAGCTTCCGATTGTGGTAGTTGGCAGCAGTGGCAACTTCCACGTATTTTGTTGAATCTCTCGACGTTCGGGATAAGGAACACTTCTTTCAAGTTTTGCAGTAGCGATTTGACGTAAAGCATTCTTTACTTCTCCCCGATTCCTCGCTGGGGATAATGCTAGCTTCAGCAAGTCCGCTTCATTTTGGGCGATCTCTTTTGATATAACATATTTACCGTATCGGAATCCTTGGACTAAAAGCTGTACTTCCCCCAGTTTTTCGTCGGAAAACGCCAATGCAGGCATGACTTCCTCTGGCAAACCGCTCTCTGCCTCAACCGTTACCGGTACATGCAACAAACTACTGGACGGCTGCAGCCACAGCTTTTCGAGCGGAACAATCTCGGAAATTTCTTTGACCAGCTCCCATTTCTCCTCAATGGATGCACGCCATATGTTTCGACCGTCGATGATTCCCGCTGCGAGAATCTTTTCTGCTGGAAACCCGTGTTTTTTCAGATTGGTTAGATTTCGCTTCGATCCGTGTACAAAATCAAGACCGATTCCTTTTACCGGTAAGGAAACCAGCTCCTCATACCAATCCACTGCTTCAAAATAGGTTTGCAGCATGCACTGCAGATGTGGTAGAGCTTGACCCATTTGCGCATAGATACGCTTGATGAGGGCGCGTTCTTGCTCCGAAACATCCAGTACAAATGCAGGCTCATCGATTTGCACCCATTCCACACCGTGCAGCTCCAACTCCTGGAGAACGTCTATGTAGAGCGGTACGAGTTGATCCACGACGATCTCCAATTCGTTTTTCTCATATCCTTTGGACAATTTGACAAACGTATACGGGCCTACAATGACGGGCTTTCCGATGATGCCATACTTTTCTTTGGCCTCCAAATATGCCTGGAGAGGCTTGTTCTCGGTTATGGTTGGTTGTCGTTCCCCGAATTCCGGGACGATATAATGGTAGTTCGTGTTAAACCATTTCGTCATTTCGCTGGCGACAGCTTCTTTCGAACCGCGAGCCATGGCGAAGTATGTCGCTAATGAAACCGGGCCGCCCTCGTATTCATAGCGCTTGGGGACCAATCCAAACATCACAGCCATATCCAGCATGTGATCGTAGTACGTAAAGTCACCTACAGGGATCAGCTCGACCCCTTTTTCCTGCTGAACCAACAGGTTTTGGTGACGGATTTGCTCCATTTGCTGAACCAGGCTTGCCTCATCGAGGGTGCCAGCCCAAAATGCTTCCAATGCCTTTTTCCACTCGCGGTTCTTCCCGATCCGTGGATATCCCAAATTGCTGCTTTTCATGAGCTTCCTCTCCATTCTTCATTCGATCCTGACTTGAATCCGCCCAATAAAAAAGGCATCTCCAACGATCAAAAAGAACGTTAGAAATGCCAAATAAGCACTGAGATCACAGCATCCTAACACCTCCCTATCTCCCGTAGGTTAAGCAGTGTCGTCGAAACAGGCAGGTCTCCTGACTTTGGGATCATCATCTGCACATGCCTTCCCAATCCGTTTGGATCAGTGGCTGATAAATGTGCCGACTCCCCACATACAGTGGCGGGACCGTGTCGGATTCTCACCGACTTCCCTTTTCATCCTTGGTCGAGCTTGATAACCAAAGAACCTGTTCCCACTCTTATGAAATTGTCATGGTTCTGTGAAGTGCCCCCTTAAACGAGCAGGGCAGCATACTGTTCATACAGTAACACAGATTCCATTTTTTGTCATACTAAAATCTAAAATCATCGTCCGTCAATGGTTCTACGTTTAGCGTGCGGACATAACCATTTCCTTTTTTCGAGAAGAAGTCATGCTGCTTCGTCTGCGTACGAATTCCGTTCAGCACGATTGGGTTCACTTCTTCCTCCGGGAAAAGCGGGTCCAGCCCCAAATTCATCAATGCCTTGTTCGCGTTGTAGCGCACGTAGGCATGAACCTCGTCAGCCAATCCGATTTCCGTATACAACGAAGTCGTATAGGCCTCTTCATTTTCTTGCAGCTCATGCAAAAGGGCATACAGCTCCTCTTTTGCTGCGGTCTGCTCGACCACACTCAGACCTTGATAGACTTCTTGCGCGAGAACGCCGACATAGAGTCCATGGATGCTCTCGTCGCGAACAATCAAATCGATAATTTCCCCGCTGCTTGTCATCTTTCCTTGACCCGCCAAATAGAGCGGATAGAAGAAGCCGCTGTAAAACAGATAACTTTCCAGGAAGACGGACGCTACCATCGCCATATACAAATCTTTCGGTTTCTCAATTTCTTGATAGCGTTTCGAGATGAGGGCCGCTTTCTTTTGCAGATGTGGATTATTTTCTACCCACGAAAAAATACCGTCAATCTCTTCTGTCGATGCCAGCGTGGTAAAAATACTGCTGTACGATTTGGCATGGATTTGCTCCATCATGCCCATGAAGGCGAGAACCGCTTTTCTTTGCAGTCCATCGACATGCTCCATGATTTTCGGCATCCCTACTCCACCTTGAACCGTATCCAGCAAGGTGAGACCGCCCAATACTTTTTTATACGTGTCCCGTTCAGTTGCACTGAGCTCCATCCAGGCCATCTTGTCATCTGATAGCGGAATCTCATCATCCGTCCAGAACTGCATGATGTTTTGATTCCAAAACGTCATCGTAAAATCGTCGTCCGGCCTGTTCCAATTGACTGCTTTCATATGGCGTTCCTCTTCTCTTTTTGCTTGATGCTTTTCCTTTTATGAATCGCGTTCACTAAACCGCGCAGCTAATGCACTCTTCTACAGTCAAATGCTTCGTACGCGTATAGTAGAGTGACTTCAGACCTTTTTTCGCTGCGTAAATGTAATAGCGAGCCAGTTCTCTGGTTGAAATGTTGCTGTTCACGTGCAGCACAGTCGATATTCCTTGGTCGATGTGCTCTTGAATTTCGGCAATCAGATCAATTACTTTGAATTGATCGATCACATATGCCGATTTGTAGTAAAAATAGTTTTCCTGCGACAAGTACGGCATCGGGTAATACGTCGTAGAGTTGGCATACGTTCTCGTTTCGATATGCTCAACGATTGGCATCACGCTAGAAGTCGCATTCTGAATGTAGGAAATGCTCTGTGTCGGTGCAATCGCCAAACGATACGCATGGTAAACGCCATGCTTTTGCACCTTTTGCTGTAGCTCCGCCCAATCCTCTGGCGTCGGAATGTGCATTCCTTCAAAGAGAAGCTTTGCTTTTTCCGTCCGTGGGCTGTAGTCATTCGTCACGTACTTGTTAAAATAAGTGCCCTTTGCATATTCCGATTGTTCAAAGCCCAAGAAGGTCTTGCCTGTTTCCTTGGCAATTTCCATGCTTTTTTCCAAGGAGTAGAAGTTCATCATCATGAAAAACGTACGGGCGAAATCTCTCGCTTCTTCACTTTCGTAAGCGATTTTGTTCTTTGCCAGATAACCGTTCAGGTTCATCGCACCGAGACCTACTGAGTGCAGCTCGCGGTTAGCCTTTTGAACGCCTGGAGCGTTTTCTACACGCGTCATGTCACTTACGGCTGTAATGGCTTCGATTCCTTCGTGGACAGATTCACGGATCATTTTGCGTTCCATCACGTTGACAATATTGAGAGATGCCAGATTGCAGCTAATATCGCGACGGATGATGTCCATCTCGCCGTAATTGGTGATCGTCGAAGTCTCCTGCAGCTGGAAGATTTCCGTGCACAGGTTGGACATTTTCACCGAGCCGAGATCTTTCAGGGCATGATTGTTGTTCGCATTCGTTTTGTTCATGATGTACGGATAGCCTGATTCCATTTGGATCATCGCGATTTTGGTCAACATCTCGCGTGCGCTCATCACGGTCTTTTTCTTGATGCGATCGTTTGCCAGGAGCTCCTCGTACATGTCATCGAGGTCCATATCATCCAGATGCACGCCGTATTCTTTGTACACGGAGTACGGAGCAAACACAGTCAGTGGCTTGTTTTCCTCAGCCAGCTTGTAGAAAACGTTTGGTACGATCAGGCCGATGGACAACGTTTTGATGCGCGCTTTTTCATCTGCATTGATCTTTTTGCAATCGAGAAACTCGTTGATATCCCAGCCGAAAATGTTGTAATACGCTGCACCTGAGCCTTTGCGTTGGCCCATTTGATCCGCGTAGGAAAATGCATCTTCCAACAACTTGAGGACTGGCATGACACCTTTTGCCGCGCCCTCGACGCCTTTGATCGGCTCTCCTCGTCCGCGGAGCTTGGACAGGTTCACGGCTACCCCGCCGCCAATTTTGGATAACTGCATACAAGTGCCCAAAATAAAGTTGATAGAGTTCAGTGAATCATCCATTTCGAGCAAGAAGCAGGAGACCATTTCTCCGCGGCGGCTTTTGCCTGCGTTCAGGAAAGTTGGTGTCGCTGGTTGCAAACGTTGGTCCATCATGGATACTGTTAAACGCTTGGCGAGCTCAAAGTCACCTTGTCCAAGGGACAGTGCCACAACGGCCACCCGGTCTGGATACTGCTCCAAGTACATCGATTTATCGTTCGTTTTCAAGGCGTAATCTTTATAAAATTTGGAGATAGCCATATACGAAGCAAATTGAAAATCAGCGTCATAGGCCAAACGGAAAACTTCATCAACCTGCTCAACCGTGTATGTTTCATAGACGTTCTCATAGAAGTCATTCTCGATCAAATAGTCCATGCGTTCTTTGACACTGTTAAAAGTCATCGTGTTGGACTGCACTTCTTCCATGAAGACCGCAACCGCTTCCCGATCCTTTTCCAGTTGATAAAATCCGTCGTTGCCACGCTGCATCAGTTCGTTGTTCAGTTCAATATGCCGCAATTGCTGCCACCCCACTCGTAAATTGTTCCACGTCACGGCCGGTACCGGACAGTTCAAATTTAGAAATCACCGGAACGCCATATTGGCTCGCGATCGTATCCGCGCTTTTGGCAAAGCTGGTTCCCCAGTTGCGGTTGCCGCTGGCAGATACTCCGCGCAGATGGACATGATTTCGCTTCAGGAACGTCGCCACCTTCTCCGGCACTTGTCCGAATCCCGTCGTGTATGTGACCAAAATGAATGGCTCGTCCAGCACCATATCTTGATTAATTTCCACATGTGGCAAATTAATTTTGTTGACGAATCTTCGGACGTTTCCTGTTTTTGAATCATAAGCGATTAGCATGTCCCTCATCCTATCCTACTATTTTTACTCTGTATGTATGTTATTTAGCCAAAGTAAAAGCGCATCCGACGTTTACATGCCGAATGCGCGTGATGACTTCCATCTAGCAATTCGCCAATGCGAATTGAGCGCTCGAACACTTCCCTATCTCCCGTAGGGTAAACAGTGCAAGCGGTTAGGCAGGTCTCCTGGCTTTTGGATCATCGCTCCATTTACACCTTCCCGATCCTTCAGGATCAGTGGCATTTTTTCGCAAATGGAACTCTCTCATTACAGTGGCGGGACCGCGTCGGATTCTCACCGACTTCCCTATTAAGTCTACCAAATCTGGCTGGCAAACACCTTACCGCATCAATATGTAGTTGGTAAAACTTACTTTACCTCAATATATCGTAGGAGTCAAGCTCAGTATGGGCTCTTTTCGAAAACTAACTATTCTCCTTTTTCGGCTATTGCCAATCTCTGGTTCTCGTTCATATAATAGATTTTGTGCGTGCTGGTTAGCCTTGGGGAGATTGGAGAGTAGCCTTCATGAAAAGCACCGACTATCAACCTGTCGTCATTCCTCGTTCATACAGTAAAAACATGACCTATCAAGAGCGAGACTATCACATTTTCGTAAGTATACCTGCTGATCCCGCTCCGGAATCAGGTTTTCCCGTCATATATTTGCTAGACGGCAACTCTGTTTTTGCCACCATGACCGAAGCGATACGGATACAATCACGTGACCCTGAACGAACTGGTGTGTATCCTGCTATCGTCGTCGGGATTGGCTATCCAACGGAGGGTCCGTACCATCCTGCCCGTTTCTTTGATTACACATATGAAGTTCCAGCCTCAGAGCTTCCTTGCAACCCAAGTGGTACAGAGTGGCCTCAGATGGGGGGAGCGGAACAGTTCCTCACCTTTTTGGAGGAGGAGCTCAAACCTAGCATTGAAAATGACTTCCCCATCGATCGGACGCAGCAAGCGATTATTGGACATTCGCTAGGTGGCTTGTTTGTTTTGCATGTACTTTTGACCAAACCACATGCTTTTCAACGTTATATAGCTGGCAGTCCCTCGATTCATTGGAATGAGAGCGTGCTGCTTGCGAAGGAGAGTCAATTACCGAAGCTGCTGACAGATGATCTCGACGTCCATGCGCTCCTCAGCATTGGGGAGTTGGAAAACGATGGCCGGTTCTTGGTCAAAGAAAAATCCCTGGCGATGGTCGTACGATTATCCTCCATGGGTAAAGGTCAAATCAAGGCTTCCTTTAAAGAATTTGCTGACGAAAATCATTCGTCCGTTTTGCCAGTCCTCATTAGCTATGGACTCAAATTCGCTACGAAAAAAACTGCCCGCTAAAAACGGGCAGTTTTTGTTTATCATGATTTGCTTACTGTAGTGATAACACTCTGGTGATTTGGGGCAGCTCTTCGATGGCGGAAACAATCGTCGGTGTAATCTCTTCATCAGTCACAGAGACAAGCAGGGCATTCTTCCCTTTTTGCTCGCGCGATACATTCAACTTGGAAACATTGATTTCATACTCGGCCAGTTTTCGTGAGACATCATAAATCACGCCTGGATAATCGATATGGTGAACCAACAATCCATGGGCCCCTGGAGGTATGCGACACGCACAGTAGTTGATTTCACTGATGTACACTTCTCTCCAGTCTTGCGCAAAGGTGTACTTGTTCGCTCCAACACGCAAAATCGCCAAATGATTCGCATATTCGCCGGAGCTGTGTTGGACAGGAACCTTCATTCCGAGTCCTTCCACTAGCAGTGTTGCGATTTCCTCTTTATTCTCATGAGCAAGAATACTTAATTGTGCACCCGCTAACTCTGGCTCGAGTCTTCGAATCAGTTCAGCCAGCTCACGCAGTCCAGCATATTGGGTCATGTGATGCCTTCACTCTCCCAGTCAGGTTTATCCTTGTTATTACGGTAGAATCCATGCTTCCGGCTCTTTCTTGATGGAGGATTCGTTATCGGCACGATACCAAGCCGTCAACGTTTGCCCATCTTTCGTAAAGTGGATTCGGTAAATGGTATTGCCTTTTCCGCTGTTGGTAAAAGGACTTTCCTCCAGCGGAACCGCTGTCACTCCACCCGCGCTTACAACCCCGCCGTTCTCCTTGATGACGTTTTGGATCGTCGCCATATGCTCTTTACCCATGGAGGCCATCCCGAAATAAGAGATGATCGCCAAGAGAACTGCTCCCGCCAAAAATGAAACGATAATCACTTTTGATTTTTTCGTAGCATCCACCGAGTGCTTCCCCCGTCTATCTTAGTTCTCTTTATCGACTAAGCGTACCTTGTCAATCGTCCCTCCACCCAAGCATACTTCTCCATCGTAGAAGACAACAGCCTGACCAGGTGTCACTGCTTTTTGCGGCTGATCAAATACAACTTCTACGTTGCCATCCTCCAGCAGGTGAACGGTTACTCCCTGATCTGGCTGACGATAACGGAATTTGGCTGTACAAGAAAACGTTTCGGAAGGCTTCTTATCACTGACCCAGCTCACGTTGGTCGCCAAGAGACTCTTCGAGTACAGGCGGATATGATCAGAGCCTTCACCAACGATCAGGACATTCCGTTCCAGATCTTTGTCTACAACAAACCAAGGCTGTCCGCTCGTGCCATGACCTCCGCCAATCCCTAAGCCTTGTCGTTGACCCAATGTATAGTACATCAGTCCGTCGTGCGTACCGATGACTGCTCCATCTACGGTCTCAATATTTCCTGGTTTGGCAGGTAAGTAGTTTTGCAGGAACTCGCGGAAGTTGCGCTCCCCAATAAAGCAGATCCCAGTACTGTCCTTCTTTTTCGCTGTATAAAGTCCTGCTTTCTCTGCAATCTCCCTTACTTGCGGTTTCGGAAGATGACCGATCGGGAACATCGTTTTGGAAAGCTGTTCTTGGCCCAGTACATTCAAGAAGTAAGTCTGATCCTTGTTGTTGTCAGCGCCGCGAATCAGCTTGTACTCGCCATCGATGTACTTGACCTGCGCGTAATGGCCGGTAGCAATATAATCCGCCCCCAGATCCATGACCTTGGCGAGAAGCTCACCGAACTTGATTTCACGGTTGCACATGACATCCGGATTCGGTGTACGTCCTCGTTTATATTCATCCAAAAAATACTGGAATACCTTGTCCATGTATTCTTTTTCAAAGTTTACCGTGTAATATGGAATGCCGATCTGTTCACAGACGCGCCGGACATCCTGGAAGTCTTCTTCCGCCGTGCAGTGGCCGAATTCATCGGTATCATCCCAGTTTTTCATGAAGATGCCGATGACGTCATATCCCTGTTGCTTAAGCAGGTAAGCCGTCACGGAGGAGTCAACTCCGCCGGACATGCCGACAACGACGCGTGTATCTTCTGGTCGCTTCATAAGTCTTTCTCCTCTTATTCAATTTGTACCCTTACAGATTACCATGTTTCGCAAAACAAATCATGTTTTGTTGCACTTTTGCCCGATAGAATGAAAAAACGCCTGACGCATAGGTGGCGCCAGACGTTTGATAGCAAGGTTATGCCTGCGAAGATTCATCCTTGATTTCCGCGCGATATCCCTCGATGCTTTCTTCACGACGCTGATTTTTCGCTTCGAGGGTTGATTTTTCCTCTGCAGAAATCTCTCCAGCATGAGCCGTCAGGTAATCTTCGGACTCACGAATGTTCTCTTCCGTATTGGAAATCATCTGTTGAAGTTTTTCTGCGTTGTCAGAACGGTCATCCGGCTTCGCCATAATCGATACGCCTCCTACAAAGGGTTATATTCAACACCTTTACCATTGTGCGCCAATCATGGTTTCTTTATGTACCCGTGTTATAATAGAAGAAACGGATTAAACGAAAAAGAGGGTTTCACCTATGGCTTCCTTAGATTTGTTGGAAAGAAAGCTGCTTCGGATCATCTCTGATACAGATCCAGTCCGCCTGAAACGTCAATGGGTGAAGGGACAAAAGGTACCGGAATCCGAAGTGGAACAGCGCATGCGAATCGATCTTCTCTTGCGCAGACTCGACAAGCTCCCTGAGGCTAAGCGCCAAGAAGTGCTTGCGCTACTCAAGTGGTTTAGCTGGTAGAAGATTAGCGGATGGACGTTCCCAGACGCCACTGATCGTCTATCCGATTCATTTTCTTTATATCCACAATCGCATCATGATTCAGCGGTCCATAGATGTGTGGATACAGCAACCCGTCCTTCGCAGCCTCGTATTTGACTTCCGAAGTCGTTTTTGTTTCATCGACAACGAGTACATACAACTCCTCGTCAAACTGTGCATAGACGCGGTTTGCTACCTTTTCAAGCAGCTCGTCCCCTTTCGTCGCGTGAATAAAGCCTTCCTGCTCGTAATCGCGCGGCAAGTAGTGATCCTTGTCCATCCACTTTTCCCAGTATGCTTTTGGCACCATGCAGTAAATAATATTGTCTTGCATGTTTCTCCTCCGGTTTCGATTATTTTTTTGGCATTGCTTTGTTTAGGTGACGCATAGCTTTATCATAGAACATCTGCTCCATTCGTCCCTGATCATATCGCCATTGAACGAAGTTACGCAGAGAGTGCAAATCCACCCAGGCATCCTTTGCTTGCGGATCGCGGTCAGGTACCTCACCCGTTATTTCACCATCGTAGACAAGCTTCGCCATCTCAGTTGGATGCATACCGATCTGATAAGCGATTTGGTGCAATGCTATTTTCATGGAATCTCCCCTTGCTGTTCAAGGATACATCTTCTCTTCCGTCTATTGTCTATTGTGCCAGTCTTTTCGAATGATGCCAAGCCCCTAGCCCTAGCCCTACTCCCAAAGGATGTACCTTCCTCCCTTGCGTTTTGCTACAATGAACAGAGAATTTTAAGGAAGGGGCGGTATTCCATCATGTCAAATCAACGAAATCAACCACGAAAGAAATGGTTCCAGCGAAAACGCATCTGGATTCCCCTTCTTTTCATGGCTTTCCTCTTTCTAGGCAACAGCTCTTATCTTGCAAAAGAGCCAGAAGGCGAGCCTTTTTTACTTGCTCACCGCGGGATGGCACAAACCTTTCATATGGAGAACATCACCAATGAAACTTGTACGGCGAAACGGATTTATCCACCGGAGCATCCGTACCTGGAAAATACGATTCCGTCCATGCAGGCAGCTTTTGATGCAGGTGCGGACGTCGTCGAGCTGGATGTACAATGGACCAAAGACAATCGATTCGCCGTGTTTCATGACTGGACGCTCGACTGTCGGACAAATGGCACCGGTGTCACGAGAGATTATACCTTGGCCGAATTACAACAGCTCGACATTGGCTACCATTATACTGCGGATGAAGGGAAAACCTTCTCCTTCCGTGGAAAAGGGATTGGCATGATGCCCTCTCTCGATGATGTGCTACAAACATTCCCTAATCGATCACTGCTTATCCATATCAAAAGTAATGACCCACTCGAAGGGAAAGCGTTGGCGGATGTTTTGGCGGCGTTGCCTGCAAAACGACTGGCACAGCTCTCTGTTTATGGCGGTGACAAGCCAATCGAGACATTGAAACAACAACTGCCCCAGCTGCGTGTGATGTCTATGGCGACAATGAAAAGCTGCCTGATCCCGTACATAGCAGCAGGTTGGTCCGGATATGTACCAGAAGCCTGTGCACAAACCCAATTGCATATTCCCGATCAGATTGCCCCATGGCTCTGGGGTTGGCCGAATCGGTTCATGGCAAGAATGGAAGCAAAAGACACACGCGTGATCCTAGTCGCAGGCAGTGGAGATGTGTCGCAAGGCTTTGATGTTCCGACTGATTTAAATCGGGTGCCAGAAAGCTTTACAGGTGGAATATGGACGAACCGGATCGATCTGATTGGTCCAGCTTTTCACGAAAACGTAGAAAAATAATGAAACGGTTCTCAGACATATTCGTATATACTTATACGAAATAGACTTCCAACCTAACTAGGAGTGATTGATATGCTTAAGAAGCTTTTGAAAAATTTACTCGGTAATCACTCATCTTCGCATAAGTACCGGAAATACAGCAGCAGCGATTACAAACACCGCAGAAAGTATAGCTCTAGCAATCGGTACGGACATTCCCATTACGGCAGCTCTCATTATAAAAGAAAGCACTCCAGCCGTAGCTTCTTCAGCAGTTAAACAACTGTTTCACCAATGATTAGACAGCAAAACTCCGCTTATGCTAGCGGAGTTTTTTCATTATGCTCTCATGTCGCCTTTGAATCTACCCATAATAATGGTGTTGTAGTAATTGCCATCAGAAAGGACCTTGTCGTTTTTGAGTACCCCTTCGATTTCAAAACCAAACCGTTTGTACAACTCAATTGCCTTCTCATTCTTTTCCATTACATTCAACGTCATTTTGGTAATGTGGTTGGCGTCTGCCCAGTCAACCGATTCTTGCAAGAGATTCTTCCCAATGCCAAAACCCCAGAACTCTTGTAAAACACATACACCAAACTCTACTTTGTGGGCAAATCTATTTAAGTAAACGCCTGCACATCTGGAAAACCCGACAATCCGATCTTGAGTAACAGCCACTAAAAACAAATTTCTTGCACTTTCTGCATCCGTTTTGATGATGTGTTCGAATCCTTGCACATCGATGAAAGCCTCCCCTCTTTCTCTGTCCAAATTTTCAGTCTCACCATCGATTTGCAGTCGCAGTTCCGACAATTGTTGTGCATCTGTCTCCATTGCAGAGCGAATCGTGTAGGATAACCCGTTCACAGAAAGTAGTTGTTGGCTGATTATCATCATTTTCTCCTATTGGTAAAATTTTGGTCTTTCATCTTATCACAGGTAGGGGTCTTTGTGAATCTTCTCTATTTCTAAGGATAAAGAAAAAATCATATTGTGTTTACATAATATTTATTATGTCCATTTATACGACATACTGAGGATATGCTACAATAAGGAAAAGGAGCGTGTTCGCATGAATTTTTCCAAGTCATTTTATTATACGGTCGACCATTCCAAGGTAGAGGAATATAAGAAGATGCTCGATCTCATGAAAATCCCCTACATCGTGGAAGCACCGATTGTCTTGCTGAATCAAGGAGCGAATGAATACTCCTTCGTTTTTCCTAACATGTCAGGTCGCCTTTATGGAATGGTGAGCAAGTTATTTCAAGCGGATGGAAAGCCGTATTTGAAGAATGAAACATAGGCAAAAAAAAGGACCCAATGATTGGGTCAAAATAGGAAGTGGAGAGAATGCATGCCATGTTATATATTCTAACATAGAAAATTCGAATGTCAACCAAACTTTCGAATTTTCTGCGTTTTAATGTTAGGTTTTGTGACACACTCTCTTCTTTGTGCAAAGAAAGGAAAGAAACCTTACGATGAGTCGATTTTCATGTAAGGTTTCTATACGTTCCCTTATGCATGTACATTGATAATTTTCTCCATCTCGATCCATTGACTACCCGTTTGGTTTGCTAATTGAACACGTCTCGCCTTTGGGTCTACCCATTTGACCACACCCCACATGCTACAGGTATTCCCCCGCTCCCCCTCAAAGGACACACACCAGCTCACATTCAAGGGGTAATTCTCTCTTGCAGAATCTCGCAGCATGTACATAAATGCCTCTCTTTCTTCGTTCGTTACTTCAAGATTGCCGTTAGCCACACCTTTCCACCCGCCTACCTACGAACATTTGTAATCCAGATACCCATCCTGTGTGGGAAATTGTATTTACATTATAGGAAATGAGAACATAAGTTCGCAACCCTTTTTTCAATATTGTCCTGCCAAGTCGCACAAATTGCTTTATTTAGGAAGAATCTCTAAGAAAAAAGCCGTTTTCCCATTGGTCTTGGAAAACGGCTCTTGCTTTTAGCTTGATAGTTCCTGTGGTTGATGCTGCGGTCTTTTCTCGACCAGCTCCAAAAACTTTCCGAAGGTAGAAGCGAGTATTTGCTGAAAAAGCATACCGAGAACAACAGGAAGAGCAACTGGCGCCGGAAAGTACGTGATTGCCATAACTGCCCCTGCACTAATGTTTCGCATTCCACTGTTGAAGGTTAACGTGACAATCACATCACGTTCCCATCCGAATAGCCTTGCGATCCCCCATCCCATTACATAACCTGAAATGGCTACTACGAGTACGAGGACCGCCATTCCTACCAGTTTAGCATCCATCATATGAAAGTAAGATGAGACCATCGAGCTGTTGATGGCGACGACAACACCCATACCCATCTTGGAAAATGGCGCTAATTTTGGTGCCAGCGTTTTTTTGACGTTCCCTTTTGACAAATGATTGAGCAGCATTCCCACAAGAGATGGCAACACGATCATATAAAATAAACCCTTCATCAGCTCTGCCAAATCCATCTCGACGGTAGCCCCCAAAAACAAGGACATCCCCAACGGAACAATCAGTGGGGAGAGCATCGTATCCAACAAAATAATGGATAGCGTCAGTGCGATATTCCCGAAATAAATCGATGACCACAAAAAGCTCGTGATCCCTGTGGGAATTAAGGCAGCCAACAAGAAGCCCGTGATGACATGGATATCATCTGGATAAAACAACCGCGCCATCGACCAAGCAACAAGCGGCATTAGTGCATGGAGAATCAACAAGTTGACGATTAAGGGGAGCGGTCTGGTCAGTACTTTTGCAAATTCTTTAAATCCTGAACCGAGACTGCCCGCAAATGTCATGAAGGCAAACACCCAAGGGGACAAAAAAGCAAACGGTTGCAAATGTGTCCCGGCTAAAACGCCAATAGCAACACTGCTCGGCGTTAGTATGGGCATGATTTTCTCAAGCGATCGATTCAGTTTGGCTAACCCGTTCATTTGATACACCTCAAGTCTCGTCCTTTGATGCTAGTGATGTGAGGTATGTTATCATGAACAGATTATTGTTACAAGACCAAAGTTCATTATTAGATTACTTACGCATCATTTATTCGAATTTCACCTTGCATACTTTCGTACATGGGAGTAAAGGCTATGACGGAAAGGAGGTATTTTATGAACGGAATGGATTGGGTAGAATTTATCCGAAAAACCGAAGATAAGATGTATCACCTCCATCGAGCGATAGATGGAATCTGTAATGATCCCGACTATAAGGAATCCGTTACGACCTTGACGGAAGTGGTAAGAGATTATCAAGTCCTCGTGGAAAAAGCCAAGGGTGAATTACGCGGCATCGACCTCCATCGAGATCGAGAACGAGATCGAGAACGCGCGCATTATTACGATCATGATCACCACTAGCTTATATAGACTCCCAGTCAGGGGGTCCTTCTTCGTTTTCAATCACATAATTTTCATTCGATTTTAATTATTCCACCAAAAAGAGACAGCAAGAACCTCACTCTACCCATGTAGTATGTGAGGTTTGAGAAATCCGCTAGCCTTTCATTTTCTTTTCAATTTCTTTTAAGGATTTCTTCTTCTGGCATGCCGCCTTTACATCGGTTGGCCACCGTTCGTCACTCAGCCTTTGTAAATCTTTTATCAATCGCTTATCAGCTGTCACATGAATATTGGCTTCTGGGAAGGCCTCTTTTAATTTCTTTCCGACTTCCTTTTGAATCGATTCCATCTTGAACCGATTAAAATTCGTTACTTGAATAGCCACATCGAGATCTTTATCGATTTGCACAACCACTATTTTGTCAATGCCCTTCACGCTAGCTGTAATTGATCTCGCCCGATCTTCCCATTGATAATGTCTGACGGGAACAGGCATGCACAACGGCTCCGCTTCCGCTTTTTGCTTCGTCTCTGTACCAGATTTCTTTGTTTCCGTACCAGATTGCTTTGTACACCCCGTTACGGTCAAAGCAAAAGCTAGGGTCAGCACCACGAAAGTTGCACGCACAAAAAACACCTCCTGAACAAAATCACCTGTTACTAGCTTGACCTTGAATGGAGGAAGTATGTAAAGAAAAAAGCGGTGACTCTTCTGCATAATTTGAGTCACCGCGGACCCCAAGAACATTTCGAGTCCTATGTACAAGGATATAAAAAATCGCATCGAAACGCGATAGGAGATAATTGGATATGAAACGGACCAAAAAAAAATCCCAACCAACAAAAAGTGGTTGGGGCGTACGGGGTAGTACGCGTATGTCATACGTGAATGATATAATCATATAGGACTTGTTTTCTGTTGACAACGAGCAATAATAGGTACATTTACCTATGGATGGAATAAAAAAATGGCGCCGACTTTGACTGCATCAATTAGTCGGACGCGTGGAATAGAATCCCCAAGGTTGGATTATACTAGCTAGCTTGGATTACTTTTCTATTATCTTGAAAACTCTTCGTTCACGCTATGCGAAAATAATGGTAACAGGTGAAAATATTACCTATAAAACTTGATCGACCATGGAACCTTCCGCTGAAATGTGTTAATTGCTTCAAAAAATTCAGCCAAAAGTTGCTAATCGTGTTATGATATCCCTGTAAATTCTTGAGGAGTTGAGATGATGAACAGAGAGCAATGGACAGCGGTTGATCACTATTTTACGGATAAATTACTGGAAGCCGATTCCGTTCTGGACACAGTTCTTCAAGTGAATGCAGCTGCAGGTCTTCCAGCTATTGATGTAGCACCCAATCAAGGTAAATTCCTTCATCTATTAGCACGGATTCAAGGCGCTCGTTCGATCCTGGAAATTGGCACTCTTGGTGGATACAGTACCATCTGGCTAGCCCGGGCACTTCCTGAAGATGGTCGTCTCATTACTCTCGAATATGATCAGAAGCATGCTGAAGTTGCGCAATCGAACATTACCCGCGCAGGGCTGGATCAGATTGTAGAAGTGAAGATCGGACTTGCCCTTGATTCTCTCATCCAACTGCACGAAGAAAATCAGGGTCCTTTTGATTTTATTTTTATCGATGCAGATAAAAAAGGAAACCCCGATTATTTCCAATGGGCATTGAAGCTCTCTCGCAAAGGCACTGTGATTATCACAGATAATGTTGTACGAAGTGGTCAAGTTGTGGACGAAACAAACACGGATCCTAATATTGTCGGTGTACGTCAATTCACCGATATGGTTGCTGAAGAGCAACGTGTCAGTGGAACCGTTGTACAGACAGTTGGCAGCAAGGGCTATGATGGCTTTGCGATCATGCTTGTCACCGGGGAGAACTAGTCTTCTTCACTTTCAGAGGTAGTAACGAGTAGGAGTGTGTACATCTTGTTTAGGCTGGATTTACCTAGCTTTATGCTCATCGCTAATGTCATTTTGGTTCTCACAGTACTGTCGATGATTATCAAAGTGTTGGTGAAGAGAGAATAGCTGATGTTTTTCGGAGGTGCTTTTCCTTGGAACCATTGCGTGATCAGTCCCTTGCTTTACGAGAAGTAACAGAGGCAGATCTCCCCATATTTTTCACTCAGCAATTAGACAAATCTGCTCATGAGATGGCGGCCTTTACTGTCAAGGACCCGGAAGATAGAGACGGATTCACCGCTCATTGGACAAGGATTTTGAACAATGATTCGATTGTGAAAAAAGCCATTGTCATGAATGGGCAGATTGTCGGAAATGTTTCGTGCTTTGAACTGTTTGGCTTGCCTACGATTGGATACTGGATAGACAAAAGCTTTTGGGGCAAAGGAGTCGCGACAAATGCACTTACTCTCTTTTTAGAGGAACTCCGAACACGTCCTGTATATGCGCGTGTCGCCCATGACAACATCGCGTCCATTCGTGTGTTGGAAAAAAACGGTTTTCAGCCTTTCGGTGTAGATCGGGCATTTTCGGAAGCACGAGGCGTAGAAGTGGAAGAACTCATTCTGATTAAACACACATGAGGTCTGAAGCGCTTACCGTGAGCGCTTCTCCTCTTTTTATCCAACGATCATTTCTAAATCGAACGGGAACATCCTATATGCAATCAACGATCTCTACCATGCACTTAGAAACCGAACGCCTCATCATCCGTCCTTACGCAGAAGTTGATTTGATGGAATCTTTTGAACTCATGCAAAACCCAAAGTTGTTTACCTGGCGTTCTCGATTTTCTGACTCCAGAAAAAGAGCTCTATGATTTAATCGGACGGGATTATTGGGGGAACGGCTACGCTTTTGAAGCTGCCTCCGCTCTTACTGCGTACGCATTTGATGTAATCGGATTCGATCGGTTGTACGCAAAAGCACACCAAGACAATAAAGCATCGCGGCGCATCATTGAGAAACTCGTCTTCTCGTTTGAACGCGTCTTAGATGGACTGACCGGGGACGACGAGGACTGCAACGGTGAGTGGTTGTATGTTTTGACGAAATAAACAAGCCATTCATTCAAAAGCTTCGTCAAAATCTTCCTACATGTGTTATAATAAAAGAACAGTATTCTCTTCTAACGGAATTTCTGAATAACCCACACAATTACATGCGGTAGTTCTAAAGATGATCCCCTGAATCAACGAGGATCATCTTTTTTGTTCTTTCTAGTAATTATCACATGACGAAAGGTTGTAGATGATATGGAAGCATTGCCTTGCCAAGGCTGTAAAGGATTGTGCTGTGGTCCTGTTCCCATTACAGAGAAGGAATTTAAAATGATATACAAGAAATTGAAAGCGTTTCCAAAAAAGCTCCGTGACGACCTGGAAAATCAACCGAGACTGTTTGGGACTTGTATCTTCTACGACATGCAAAAAGATCAGTGTGGCATTCATAGCGTTCGACCGGAAGTGTGTCGCGCTTTTGGATATCACAGAGACCTTGTCTGTTTTCGTAAACCAGAATTGGCAACGAAAGAAACGCTGACCTTCAAGGAGAAAGCGATTGGGTATTTGAGTATTGATATTACTTGGAAGCATTTTTAAAGAAAGGAGCTATAAGATGTGCGGTTTTGGTTTGAAAATTAGTTCCAGACTCAACGTCAGCATGAAGCAAAACATGGATCTCAACTGAATAGTAATGTTATAGACAGCCTCATTGAACTATACTCGTCTTCACCCTCTAGACTTGATACGCGATAAAAATGCCGAAGGAGGCAATTTATGTTGAGGAAGAGTACAAATGCAGGTAGAAGATCTGCAACTATGACTGGGGTGTTATTAATAGCCGGATTGATTACAGGTTTATTTAGTGTTGTTCCTGTAATTGATGGAGCAGACTACCTTGTCATGGCTTCTTCAAATGAGAATCAGGTACTACTAGGCGCATTTTTTCAATTGTTGATGATTGTTGCCTATGTGGGTATTCCTATTTTGATGTATCCGTTGTTAAGTAAGCATCATAAAAGTTTAGCTCTCGGATCTGTTGCTTTTGGCATCATTGCGGGCGTGTTCATTATTCTTGGTGTAATCATTCTTCTGTTGCTATTGTCAGCAAGCCAAGAGTTTGCAAAAGTTGGAACTTTGTATGCAATGTATTTTCAGACACTGGGTGAATTGTTGCGGGAAGGACGTGATTTGGTAAACCATGTGGCAACGACACTGGCATTTGTTCTGGCTATGTTCTTGTTCAACTACATATTTTACCGAACTACATTAGTTCCACGTTGGTTGTCAGTCTGGGGTCTAATTGGGTCAACATCGTCCATATTGGCTAGCTTATTATTTATGATTCGCTTCATCGGGCTGGATACAACCTACATGATGTTGAACATTCCAATAGCCTTTCAACAATTGGTTTTGGCTATATGGCTAATCATTAGAGGTTTCAACCCCACGGAACAGGATTCTGTAACCAATTAAAATACGTGTTTTAGTGCTAAAGAGCGAAACAATGGAGAAAGGGATATCTCAAAGCTTTCACTTGAGACATCCCTTTTTCTTTTACACGCATTCACGCATCCCTTTACTCCACACTTGCCAACACGCGCTCCAACGCATCCAGCGCCTGCTCCGCATCGGCACCATCCGCAGTCAAGACGACCGATTGTCCTTTCGACACCGCGAGGGACATGACGCCGATAATACTCTTCGCATTCACCTTCTTCTCATCCTTGTTCAATCCGATTTCACTGGAAAAGGAAGCTGCCACTTTCACAAACAAAGAAGCCGGACGCGCGTGTAATCCCTGTGCCAACTGGACGATGACCTGTCTCTCTCTCATTCGATTCACTCCTATCCCTTTGTCATTAAATTGCTATAGGCCTTCTATAGCCGTCAGCAGTTCTTCTACTTGATCCAAACGAGTCAATCCCGTTTCCTTGTCCACGATGGATGTATAAATATGCGGTATGACCTGCTTTGCACCTGCTTCGAGGCATACCTCCACAATCGGCCGAATCGAAGCAGCATCGATCCCGCCAGTCGGCTCAAAAACGGGAATCCCGTAACGTACGGCTGCTTCTGCCATCGCCTTGATTTCATTCAGCCTTTCCAGTCCGTCAACTGGATAAAATTTGACCGAGTGTACACCAATCTCCGCCAGCATCGCGGCGGCTGCATCGCAAGACAGCCATTCTGTAACTTTGTTGCTCATTGGTCCCGTGGTGACGTGAACCTTTCCTGGTTGACCACCAGGGGCAATCAATGCATTCACGATCGTATGTGAGTTGCCGACTGCCTGTAGCCCGCCGAGCGTATAGCCTGCTGCCGGAAATACCTGATTGACGTGATCCGGTTGGGTCTGCACCGCGACTTCTGCGACCTTTTTCCATTGCGTAGGATCACCTGCGCCCAGCCCTACAGACACGGGTACACCTGCTTGCTGGTATTGTTCAACAGCCTTTATTGCTGCTTCTACGGACGCAAATCCTTTGACCAAGATCCCGATTAGAGCGCGGCCATCAGCGACGGCACATATTTGTTTTGCG
Source organism: Brevibacillus sp. AF8 (assembly GCF_021270385.1). NCBI lineage: Bacteria > Bacillati > Bacillota > Bacilli > Caryophanales > Paenibacillaceae > Brevibacillus > Brevibacillus sp. AF8. The sequence goes on from NZ_JAGQDN010000001.1 coordinate 455,920, forward strand.
TTTTCTACATCCCTTGCTAAAACGTTTAAACGAATTTTCGGTGTGCCCACTTTTGTTATTCTCCTTCTCCTTGTTTTTGCAGCAGTTCCTTTATTCGCGCTGCAATGATGTGTTCTTGCCCTTCGTGAAACGGTCGTGGATCAAAGGCAATCACACCCGTATTCACATAGTGGTTACGGGTAAAAATAGCTGGATTTCCTTGCTCCAGTTGGCGTGTAAGCTCCCGAGCCGTCATTCCTGCCACTCGTTCGTCAAGCTGAACTTGCACTCGATAGATCGACCTGCCTGCCTCATCCTGTGCGATCACTGCTTTCACACCGGGCAAGCTGTTCAGTTCTCCAGCCAGCCACTCCACTCGACTGCGCTGTTCGGGAGCATTTTGCTTTTCGGGGTCGTACTGTCCAAGCGCTGCAAGCAAACCCGCAATGGCTTCCTTGCCTACCTTCATGGCACGACCGACGCCTTTATATTGCGCGCGGCATGCGGCAATCAGATCGGCACGCCCTGCGATAAAGCCTGACGTTGGTCCGCCGATTGCTTTTCCGCCACTGTAGATGACAAGATCGGCACCCATCGCCACGTAGCGCCGCAGATCCTCCTCCGCCGCCGCGTCAACAATGACCGGAAGTCCAAACTCCCGACCGAGTTGAATCATCGCGTCTAGCGATTGCATCCCTTTTTGAATCGCATGGTGAGATTTGACATAGAGCAGTGCTGCGGTCTGATCGTCAATGGCTTCTCGCAAATGCTCTGCTTCTACGTGATTGGCATGCCCGACCTCTACGACTTTCCCACCGCCCAGTGCAATCATCTGTTGAACGGAAGCGCCGAAGTGCACCGCGTGTCCTTTTTGGATGATGATCTTGTTATTCAACCCTTCGGAAAAAGGAAGCCGCTCGATCATACTCAGATGGCACCCTGCTATGACTGCCGCTACACTAATAGCAATGCCGGCAGCTGCTCCTGAGGTAGGACAACCGTCTTCTGCACCTGTCGCCTCTGCGATATGATGACCTGCCACAATCATCAGCTCACTGATTTCTACATAATCCATGGCGGCTTCTCCCATGGCCTGTGCGATAGAAGGATGGACGGCACTAGCACCCAGTGCCGTCATCTTACCGCTTGCGTTTATGACTTGCTTCAACCCTAACTGCTGATAGATTCCCATGGTTTGCCCATCCTTCCTGTGAAAACTCTTCTTTCTATCCTCATTGTGTCGGAATCGGGAAAATGGCGCCAAGAATCATGGCTCCGATAATCGCACCTCCTGCAATCGGTTTGTTGTAATAGTAGAAAATCGCTGCTCCTGCTGTTGCGCCAAGTCCAACTGGAATCGAAGCCATAATCGCAGAAATGATGATCAATGGGCCTAAGTAACGCCCAGCAGCGTTTCCGGCTCCCATCATGACATCGGCACCAAAGGTGGAGTTCGATGCGTTGATCGTATACTTCCGAATCAAAATAATCACGGTACCAATGATGAAGCCCAAGAGCGCACCTGTCGCCAGCGCCAAAGGAAAAGAAGTCAACGGAGCTGTGAATCCCGCTCCCAACATCAACGCTGGTACGCCAATCCCGATACCTGTTTGCAACGAACCTCCAATATCGAGAATCCCAACCAGCGGCCCCTCCAAAACACGTGCAAACAAAAAGCTCGCACCAAACGCAGCAGCTGCACCATAACCGCCACCCTTGATCCCCGCCTCGAGCATCGCAACGATGGCGATATCGTTAAAAGCACCGACATGATACACATAGTAAAGATGAGTACCCGCAAAGATTCCCGCAGACAAGCACGCCACAAAAAGCGGAAATGCCCATTCTGAATACCAAAACCCTTTTGCTTGCAATTCACCCATTACTTTTTCACCACCGATCCAAATGTTTCGTGAAGCTCTATCAACCACTGTGGAATTTCCACGTACATACTCTTCAAGAGCGCGACATCAAAACCGCGGAAGAAGCCACTGAATACAAACAAGAGAATGACTGCAATAAACATGGATTTGGTAATTTTGTTCCAACCACTGTCGTCCAGGCCTTTCCCGATCAAAATACCCAAGACGATTCCAGGCACCGCATTTCCCATGACCAAGTGAGACAAACCACCCAAGACCGTTCCCCAAATCCCTGTCCGTTTGCCTGCATCCATCGTCGCCATCCAGAACACAATCGGCATGATCGGGTTGATCAACCAGTTCGCAGCCGGGACCAGTACCTTCGTCGCTACGAGCTGCATCGATTCGGGAATCGCCGTTGCAGTGGAATTCAACACAGTGACCACGACGACACCAACTGCTGCTCCGGCAATCGCCATTTGCTTCGGATTGTGCAACGTCTCCGCGACATTCTTGTTGCGCCAGAGCAACACGGCCGCCGCCCAGTTCGGGATAACGCGATGATCCACATCTTGCGTCAACGCACCCGCACCAACAACAGACGCCCACGAGTTAAACAAAAAGCCAAGACCAAATGAAAAGTGGGAAATGGGATCGCCCGCACACGCGTTCAGCTCTCCAAAAGTCCGGAATGCTCCCATCCCCTGTACATTGGGTGCATGGAACATCCTCGCTGCCCCCGCACCAACACCGAAGCCGACCAATGCCCCGATGACAATCGACTTCAACACAATCATCAACGTAACCACTGAACCTACCCCCTGTCTCTTTCTATCGCTGACGAACCAACTGCCCTATACCCGCATTCTGCTCGGTCTGCTGCTGAAACGTTATATTTTCTACATGGATTAGACCCAGCCTCACTTGAATATCTGCGGTGATGTCATACCGCGTCCGTTTGCGAGGGAAGAACAATCCCAAAAATCGCTCATGCTTGACTGTTTCTGTCGCCGACACAATGGAAACCCCTACAGGTTCGATTCGCACGACCAAATCACTCGTCTGTCTCGCAACCACATGCTTGATTTGGGAAAAAATCTTGTTGAAGGCTCCTTCTTTCGTATCGCCACTGCCGGATAATCGCAAGGTCTGTGTCGTCTCCGTGTACATGGATTACTTCCCTCCCAGCTTGATGTATTCTTCCACCATGCGCCTGCCCAGCTCTTCTGTATCCATGAAGCCAAAGCCAATTACTTTTTTTCCGCTACGCAAGGCAGTAATACCAGCATCTACGGAGCGCAAGCCGTACTCGACCGGAAAACCATACTTGGTCTTGGCAGTGAGTGCCCCAGCCCCACCACTTCCGCAAAAGGACAACCCGAGATCTGCACTCTCACTGACCATGACATCTCCTACCTTCATATCCGCGCCAACACCTGGAATGACGATCGCGGTCCCGCCAGCAGCTTCGATTCCTTTTGCAATGTTCTGTCCTTTTCCGAGACGATCACCAATCACGATTTTTACCTTAGACATATCCAAAACCTCCCTATATTCACAGCAATGTTTTACGATGGCCCCATCTGCATGGCACGGATGGCTTCAAAATGAACTGCTAACAGAAACGCTTCTGTGTCATCTGCCTGCCACGCACTCTTCTCTTCCGAAAGAATTTTGTGCGAGAGCGTAACCATATCGGGATGAATTTCGGCGAATAACTCCGCTTCAATCACGGGCAGCCTTTCACCGTTGGTCATCCGTCGTACAAATGCCAGTACATGAGCTCCGATGGCTAGCCAGCGATCTCGCGGTATTTGAATCTCCATGAGGCGGAACTCCTCCTCAATTTTTTGGAGAATTTGTTTTGTTTCTGAAATTTCAGATAAATGTTCTGATTTTGTCTCAATCAGTTCCTTGAGAATGTCATCAATCATTTGCATGTCAGTACCCTTCCCGAAGTAATCCCTTGATAAGCCACTACTCTTTCCATTGTCTCCACCGTTTCTTGTTCACTGTCGCTCAAAATTGTCGGCTCTTTTTTAATCTGCAAAATGGATACGTCCGCGCATGCCCCTACTTTCAACGTCCCGATCTCGTTTTCCAGCCCGAGAATTCGTGCGGGCGCAAGCGTACTCGCAGCAATCACACCGTCGAGCGAATAACCCATGGCGAGAAACTTCGTGAGGGTGTGCGTCAAGCTGTGCACAGGACCATCGATGTTGCGCCGGTGAACATCCGTGCTAATGACATGTGGCATAATACCTTGGGCCTGCGCATGACGCAATGTTTGGAAGCTGAAGCTCGCTTCGCCGTGCCCGATGTCGAGTAAGACTCCCCGCTCCAACGCGTCTTGCGCCTCTGGTATCAACTCTCCTCGTTCGTCGAACATCCCTCCTTTTTTTCCGTGAAACGCATGTGTCACTACGTCTCCCCGGTCTAAGAGAGGCAATATTTCCGTGAGTTTTGGCGGAGCGTTTCCGATGTGAACCATCATAGGTACGCCCGCTCCCCTCGCTGCTTCCTTGGCTACGAGCAAGGGTTGTATCCCGTTTTGCTTGACGACAGAACCGCTCATGCGGGCTTTTACCCCTCGTAAAATCGGTTGTTTTCTTATGAGGGCTGCCGCTTCTCTCGGGGTTAACCGCGACATGTCTGCGAGTTCCCCGCCTCCTGTGCACAAGCCATCCCCTGAAATGTTCAGAAATGCCAGAACACGAGTAACAGAAGGATACACTGCTTCTTCAAGAAAAGCATCAAACGACCATAGTCCGACACTGCCAGCATCTACTACGGTTGTCACTCCTTGCTCGATCCCGACCCGATCCGCGGCTACGCCCAAACTCGTCTTTGTCGGAAAAACATGAGCGTGCAAATCGATCAGACCAGGTGTCACCACATATCCCTCAGCATCGATTATCTCCTTGCTTTCCAGATTCATCCCTTGATCATCGGTTGTCTTCCCTTTCTCATACAACCCAACGATCCGCCCTTCCCGAATGGCAAGATCATAGTGCCCGTTCAGGTTCTGGGAAGGATCAACGACCCGTCCGTTGCGTATGAGTAGATCCACTTTCACTCTCTACCGTCCCCTTTCCTGAAAAATAGCGCATAATGGCCGTCACTTCACTAGGTGGAACTTGGAAGTTTGCCTCAGCCATCAATCGGTTCAGCCTTTCACGCCATGCCTTCCATTCTATCGATTCCGCCTCTGCCGACGATTCCCACTCCTCCTGATAAGGTGAGCCAAAAGCCAGTCGATTTACCATCAATAGGAGGTGCAGCGTCAGTCCGCTTGCCATTTGTTCTGTTAGGTACTCCCGGAAAGCAGTCACGATTTTTTGACTGATTTCATACCCTTTGCAAATGACATCCTGGGACAGCCTCTCTACCACCGGCAAATCTGACGGATTAAGATCAGCAGTCAGAGTGGGGAACCAAGCTTCCTTGTGAGCATTCACAGCCTGCTCTCGAATTCCTCCCTCCACTTGCAAGGCTTCCAGACAGTTCTGAATCTGGTTGATATCTTGTCGGGTTGGAAGAGGACTGACAATCACAACTGGCACCTCGGCTTTGATCGGCAGGACACTAATGATGACATCCACGCGACGACTCGCCAAATACTTCTCTACCTCTGTGCTGGAACACAGGCCTACGACCCGAAGTGAACGCAATTCGCTTTCCAGGTACGTTTTCAAAAACCGTGAAGTCCCTCTGCCTGTTCCGCACACGACGAGCGCATCTGCCTTTTTCTGCTCCAGCCAGCGATCATAAGCTGCTTGAAAATGCAGAACAAAGTAAGCAATGTCGGCATCAAGCCAATACACCCCGCGATGCCAAAACACTTCTTCGCATGAGCGCTTGACTGCATCAAACATGCGTGCGTAGGAACGGCGAATCTCCTCCGTCAGAGGATTCGCAAAAAGAACTCCCTGACGATAACGGTTCAAACTGTCATCCAGGTGAGCAAATAGCAGTCTGACCAGTTCCTGATCCTCGTACAACGGTGCCAGCATCCGGTTACTAACCGCTTCCGTCAGCTCTTTGGTGGCCTGGAAAACGTCCAAAACAATCCTCTCTGCTCGCGCCTCTCGTGGCACCTGTTCGGTCCCTAACAGAGGAAGGCACGCATACGCAATCTCGTGTTCGGGAATAACGACGTTCAATCGCTGACATAATGCTCGAACCTCGTGTGAAAACAGCTCGTACCCGATCCAATGCCTCGCTTCTCCCATCTCGGCATCATCCGCAGTGACCAATTGACCCCGCTGTACGCGATGGACGACAATGCATAAGCGAATCAGCAAACTAATCAGCGCTCGGTCTGTCAGCGTCTCCGCAGCAGTATTCAACCATGCTTTGATGCTGTGAATAATCTCCCCTAATTCTGCCCGGCTGATCAACCACTTCTCCAATAACGGACCCGTTCTCGCCTCATGTCCATTTTCTAAAAACATCCCCTGTACCATCCGATACATGTCGTTTCCATCCAACAGATCGTGAATCAAGTTTTCGAGAGCATACCGCTTGTGCCGCTCACTCCCGTCCACACGTACACCGTACCTCTGCTTCGTGACGAGCTCAAGACGCCAGCCATCGAGCAGCTTTTCCGCTTCCTTAACATCGGCAACGACGGTATTGCGACTGACTCCCATGTGGTCGGCCAAATCGTTCATCCTCTGATACCCATCTGACAACAGAAGAATGAACAAAAAATGCTTGACCCGATCCTTTTGCGGCAGAATGAGTGTCTTGCTGTCATCCCTTTGCAAATTTTCCTTCAAAGCATTTCGATGCTCTTGTTCTTCCGTGATCCACAGCCCTTTATTCGGTTGAGAATGGAGGATGACATTTCGTTCCTTTAGCCATTGCCTGACGTTCTCCAGATCGTACTTGACGGTTCGCTCGCTAACTTGGAAATCGCGCGCTACATCCTTAATTTTCAGCGGATAGTAGCTGTCGAGTATCACCTTCAGTAATGAATGGGAACGTGTGGTTAAAAAGACCATTCCTTTCTCCTTTCCATAAAAAGCTGTGTCCTTGCTTGAGATTCATTATAGAAAACGCTTTCTCGGTGGTAAAGAACGATTCCTTTCCCCATCAATCGTGCAATTTTTGCAATTATCAGTTTGATCCGACAGCAATGAAAAAGATGACCCCGGTTAAAACTGGGACCATCCTCTCTGTATAACCTATTTGACATAGATCGTCGTTTTTGCAGTTGCCTTTGTATCCGTTTCGAAGTTTTTCACTGTTGCCTCAAACTTATGTGTCTTTTTTTGCTCTGGCTTGAACTTTAGCAGTACTTTATGCGTTTTATTTTCATCATCATATTCTTCATTGATTTCGGTCACGTCAAACTTTATCACTCCGCTTCCACTTATCTCCTCATCTTTTTCTTTATCATACATTTTCAAGAAAAAGAAAGGAGTATAGGTTCCCTCTTTACGTGGAGTAAAGTAGCCTGTTGTTACGTATACCCCTTTCTTGCGATCATGTGTGGTTCTTACTTTTTCTACCTTTTGAGTCGTATCTACTGAATTAAACGAGAAAAATAAAAACTTCGCGTCTTCTCGAATCATTCCCTTATACGGAGTATGTACAGTGAATTTTATTTTTTCACCAACTTTAAGTTTTTGTTCAGGTGAAATAAAAAATTCTGAATCTACAGAAGGCACCGTTACCGGCATGTTGTCTACAAAGATCCTTTTATTCGCTCTTCCTACCCATATTTTATCTGTATCACTCATAATGATCTCAAACTCGATACCCAAACTTCCCACTCTGTCGCCGATAATATCCTCCGGTGTAAATGTCGCCTTTGACACATAGTTCTTTCCCTTTATTTTCGTGTCTGGCTCAATGGTTATCGTCTGCTCTTTATCCATTTTTGCCTTAACCACGATTTTCGCTTCGAATGATTTTCCCTCTTTTTTCGTAACGGCCTCCACCTGAATCTTCGTACCGGGAGCATACCTGTCTTTGTCTGGACTTATATTTAGTTCAACCGGTATTGACTCTTCCATTTCTTCAGATGCCAAGGTGACTGTTGGTGACGATGTAACAAGCAAGGCTGATGCAACCATCCAGCTCATGAGGAAATAAATCCACGAAGACTGCTTTCGCTTCATGAAAAGCATTCCGTACCCCTCCAACCATTTTTTGGTGAAAACCTCCATCCAAATAGTATCATTACACAAAAAAGGTCCGCAACGAAAGGTTACGGACCTCTACCAATACCTCTACTTGTAGGAGGTGCTTACAGAATTCCACCCAAGCTCGCACCTTTGACAAACAGTCGTTCGATATTTTTCTCGACCGTTGGATCTGGTACCAATGGGGGTGCTTGATGTGGTTTGGTGCGGGCATCAATAATCAGATTATCGCAACCCCAATGCTTGTTCTCATAGTAGCTGTTCACACCGTACATGTCGTGGGATGGATTGCTTCGTGTGAAGGTTGCCCACAGGAAGTTTTGTAGCGACGCGCTCAGGAAGGTACTATCATCACAAAGGATGATCATCGGGCAAGACGGGATCGGCCCCCTCGCCTGAATCGCATCACACAGATTCTGTAATTGCTGCTGGGCGCTCGCGTAATCGGTAAATGCAGGACCCTGGATCGACACCACACCTGGCATAATCAGGCGGGCATTCTCAAACTCTCGCAAATCCTTCAGTTCATCCGGTACCTCTTTGCACAGCTCTCGTTTTTGATCGCCGTAAGCTGCGAGGACAACCTTACTGCCACTGTTTAAGCCCGTTCCCGAATAATCCAGCGTATCAATAGTCGTGTTTGTATAAAAATGAACATCGCGATGCAAATCGATTCTCTCCAGAATATAGGTCATAAAATCAACTTCATCATGCGTCGTCAATGGTCGGTTTTCTTCGGCGGTAATGAATAAATACTTGGCTAAGCTCAATTGTCCCGTCCCTAAAATGCGGTTGGCAATGGTGAGCATCTCCGTCGGCTGTTTGACTTGCTGATATGGCGTATACCGCTCGCTTCCGATGGCAAACAGCAGCGGATGTACACCGGCGGCATCTACTGCGTGGACTTCTTTAACACCCGGGATTTCTTGTTTGATCGCATCACCCGTTAACTCGTGAATCAACTGACCGAACGATGTATCCTCTTGTGGCGGACGGCCCACAACTGTGAATGGCCAAATGGCATTCGGCTTGGCATACACTTTCTTTACCTTCATCACAGGGAATGGATGGATCAGACTGTAATAGCCCAGATGGTCACCGAATGGTCCTTCTGGTTTCGTATCTCCAGGATAAATATCTCCTGTGATGACAAAATCCGCATCATTGCTTATGCAGTAACCATCGATATAGCTGTAGTGAAAACGACGCCCAGAGAGCAAACCTGCAAAAGTAATTTCGCTCAAGCCTTCTGGCAGCGGCATTACAGCCGACAAAGTATGTGCAGGTGGCCCGCCTACGAAACAGCTTACTTTCAGCGGCATCCCCATTTTGGTCGCTTTGGCTTGGTGGACTCCGATTCCACGATGGATTTGATAGTGCAAGCCAATTTCTTTGTTTACTTCATACTCATTACCAGTAAGCTGCACACGGTACATACCCAAATTGGAATTCATGATTCCCGGCTTGTCCGGATCCTCCGAATAGATTTGGGGCAGCGTCACAAAAGCTCCACCATCCATCGGCCAGCTTTGGATAAGTGGAAGGTCCGTTATGCTGATTTCCTGTGCAGTTACCGGCATGCTAGTGGATTTTTTTGCAGGCAATGCTTTCAGAGCAGCAAAGCCGTTCTCGATATTTTTAAATGGCTGCTTTAGCGCTTTCATCGGATCATTGCGCATGGCGATGATATTTTCAGCGGCTTTCCAGGTGCTTCTGAAAATAAACTTGCTGCGCTCAATTGTACCAAATAGATTGGATACCGCGCGAAATTTTGAGCCTTTTACATTTTCAAACAACAAAGCTGGTCCGCCTGCTTCATACACCTTCAAATGAATGGCGGCCATTTCCAGATAGGGATCTACTTCTTCGCGAATACGGACCAAATGTCCGTGCCTTTCCAAGTCAAGGATGCACTCTTCTAAATTCTGATACATATCTATAGGGCTCCAATCACTAGATTCTAGATTTACCTGTAGATCAATACCTTCTCATCATACAGGAAAGATCCTACAAATTCACGATACCCTTCCGCACAATTTCTTGAAGCTCGCTCAGCTCTCTGATTTCGTACGTCGGCTGAATGCTCGTCTGATTTTGCTTGCCCAGCGGATTGAACCAGCACGTATCGATCCCGTAATGCGCTCCCCCTTGTATATCAGAGGTCAACGAATCTCCCACCATCAATACGTTCGCCTTCTCCGTCCATTGCAATTTGGAAAACGCGTAGTCAAAAATTTCCCGATCCGGCTTCTTATAGCCGACCTCTTCGGAAATAATCAGATGCTCAAAAGAGTCGCAAAGCGGTGAAGCGGCAATTCTTGCCGTTTGCACAGAGGCGAACCCATTCGTAATGATCGCCAAGCGGCAATCCTCCAAACTGTTGCACAATTCAACCGCTCCAGGTACCAAATGCACTTCTTTGCCCAAGGATTCAAGATAGGTGCTGCCGAACGCCTCTGCATCGACGTCTAGCTGAACAGCTTTGAAAAGTCTACGAAATCTCTCTACACCCAGCTCTGCTAGAGTGATCCGCCCCTTTTCTAAATCCTCCCACAATCCTTTACTGATCTCTTTGTAGGTCGCTCCATAATCAGACGATCCCGTAGCGAGTCCAAACTGGGAAAACGTCTTTTGCAAAGCATTTTCTTCTGTCGTTTTGAAGTCAAGAAGTGTATCATCTACATCGAATAAGATGACTTGATAGCGCATGGCAACCTCCAGAAATCTTTACTGATCAAGTATTCGTACAAACTAACACCTTTCTATCATATCAAAAATAGAAGGCCAAACTGCATACAAAAAGCCTCGAACTGTATCATTCGAGGCCAAGAAAGCTATTTTAGAGGAGCGGCTTCTGGATCAACGTCGCGAATTTGAACCGATGAACATGACCATCGTTGAATGTGGTCGATCCACTTACGAAATGAACATGTTTCCCATTCCCAACCGGGATGGCAGGTCCAGTAACAATTCTCACACCATGCAGATGATTAAAGAAATCTGTGCTGGATCGAATGACATGAACGTGGCTGTTTCCTCTCGGGATGGCTTGACCAGTGACACCAGCAAAACGGTGGTTATGCCGATCTGCTCCTTGTTCTGCAAGCTGCGTACTACCTAAAAACTCATGAACATGTCTTTGAAGCCGCGTTGTACTTTTTCGTTTTAACTTCCATTTCATCCTATTCTTTTTCGCCATTACTTCCATCCTTCCACCCTTGGCTTACTCCCACTATATTCAGGCAGACAAGGAGGCGAACTGGTCAACAGCTTGTTTTCTACGAAAATCCATACTACCCTAGCTTAGTTCACACTTTTTCCAACATAGCTCCCTGCAATAATGATCGAATTGGTATATCCGCCACTTACATTATCGAAACCTGAGAGTAAGGTTGGAACCCCCAGAAATTCAACTGTATCTTCTTCGTAGATATCTAATCCACCTAGATAAACGACTTGGTAGCTATGCTCCTCGTCATTGACGACATGCAAGACAGAAACGGTTCCCATTTCCGGTATTTCTTCCTCTTCGATGCTTAGCACTGTTCCTTTATCTTGAATCATCGAGGCATGATACTTGGAAATATTTTTATTGATATGTTTCGGTTGCACATTTTGATCAACTAATTGCTTGGCTTCCTTCACTTTCTCCCCGGTTGCCGGGAACAGATGAGCATACTTCGCCAAAAACGCTTTGGATTCCGGTGGAAATTCTTCTCCAGCTTTAAAGCCATTCACTTCATGTAGGGCGAGTACAGCCATCGAAAGATACGTAGCGACATTATTATTTTCTGATTCCACCACTCCCCCTTTAGCTTCACTCGTGGAAGAAGAGCCTTGTGTGGCTAAATTGGAAAACGCGGATGAAGCACTTGAATTGGTTGAACCACATCCTGTAGCAAGAATAAAGGCAACAAGTATGAATGCATAAGAAAATGAAACTCTCATGTAAATCAACCTTTCCTATTATTTCCTTCCCTTCATTATCTCATGGTATATTATCTCTCAACAAGGTAAAAGGAAGGTGTAGCAATGAACGCACTTTTAGTGATTGATGTGCAAAACGGAATTGTGAGTTGTGGGGATTACAAAGAGGAACTTTTTTTGATGGAACAGGTAATAAAAGATTTTAAAGAGAGCAATCGCCCTGTCATTTTTATCAGACATATCGATGATGCAGAAGAAAGTCCACTGAATAGAAGCTCTATCGGCTCTGAAATACACCCTTCGTTAAAAGACTATTCCGACTACTTAATCGAGAAGCATACTCCTAGCTCCTTCTTCCAAACGGAGCTCTCACACACTTTAGAAAAGTTAGGGGTCGATCATCTTTTTATCATCGGTTTTGAGACGGAATTTTGTTGTATGTTTACGGCGATCGCTGCCTATGATCGCGGATATAAAGTGACATTCATTAAAGACGCAACTGGAACAACAAATACCGCCGAAACATACGGCATGCAAGGTTTAGACATTAACCGGTTTGTAGGTACCGTTCTCCGTTGGTCGAGTGTCATTGAAGTAGTAAACTACGCCGAGTACACTGAAAAATACAAGTGATGGGAGCAGGCACTTTTAAAAAGGAGCCCGATGATAGCCGATCCTTTGCAGAACGTTCCGTTAGCTATATGACAAAAGATGTCATAATGAACGATTTATACTGAGTCCATCAACGAAACGATTGGAGGATTTCAGTATGACAGGTCTGCGTATTTTTGCAAAATGGGTAGTGATCGTAGGGTTGTGCTTGATGTTCGTTTCATCTGGTATTTACAAGCTGATAGGACATCCAGAGGCAACACTTGCTTTCCAAGCACTCGGGTTTCCCTCTTGGTTTCAAGTTGTGATCGGTTTAGGAGAAGTGCTCGGCGGACTAGGGTTACTGATGAAAAAGTATACACGTTACGCCGCCTACGTGCTCGCAGTGATTATGCTGGGTGCTACAATCACGCTTCTTTTACATGGTGACACATCTACTGTAGCGATTCCGCTTGTCTTATTCCTTGTTTTCTTGCTGATCGGTCGCCAGAGTGGTAGCAAAAAACAGCCGAATCGTGCTTCGTCAATTTAATTTTATGACTCACTAAAAAGGCCGCCAGTTCCCCCTCCTTTACCAAATGAGGATCTGACGGCCTCCCGTTTTTTCTTCGAGCTCGTTCGTTTACAAATGCTTTTTTATAAAGTGTAGTAGGGTCTGACCTTGTGCGGTAAGAATTGCTCCCTTACCTTGGCATTTTGGGCATGATTCCTCTTGCTTGTTTTCATTCACAAGAATCCCCTTGCCTTCGCATTCCCAGCAGGATTGCTCTAAGTCATCCATCGAAATCGTCATGAGGCATAACCCTTTCCCTGCTAAAAATAACCGTACCTTGTCCTTATTTTAACACGAATTCGTCATGTTCTGCCAGCAAGTTCACTTTCGCTGTGGCAGGCTCTTCCTATGTAGAGATGCAAATATTTCCACATACCCTTCTGCCCGGGATCATAGTAGGTAAAGATAGTAAAAAAGGAGGGATGACATGTGGATCAAGAAAAAGTAACCATCAAGATTAACGACAATGGATCAATTCGTGTTACCGGTGAAGTTGAGTTGCTGGATGGCGCAGGTGACAAGTATGATGTCGGTTCATCTTTTTCACTCTGTCGATGCGGTCAATCCGAGAAAAAACCGTTCTGTGATGGCACGCATAAAAAAGTAGGCTTTGAAAGTGCACCACGAGCAAAAGCATGATCCGAAAGAGCGCAGATGCGCTCTTTTTCTTTTATCCATCGCTTTTTATGTCAAATTGTTTCCTCCTCGAACTATTGGTATAATTTTGAAAAGCATTCTGAAAGCGAAACGCCTATGATAAAGACATTCCGATCCCATACGCAATGGCGAAGAACTTTCCTTCGTCAGTTATGGCTGACAAAGTTAGGAGTCCCCAACCATGTATGCACAAGTTGTACGTTACAATCAATTTGGCGAGCCCCATGAAGTATTGGAGGTCGAACAACGGCTGATTGAACCTTTGAAGCAAGATGAAATTTTAGTAAAAATGAGCGCACGTCCCATTAATCCTTCTGATGTCATTCCAATTCGTGGTGCTTACAAGCATCGTATCAACCTTCCCGCCATTCCCGGGTATGAGGGAGTTGGTACCGTAATGGATACAGGTCCTTTTGCTCCCCGCTCTCTTATCGGGAAACGTGTTCTGCCTTTGCGCGGTGAGGGTACGTGGCAAGAATACGTAAAAACGACAGCAGAGCTAGCCATTGGGGTTCCTGATTCGATCCCAGATGATATCGCCTGTCGGTTGTACATAAACCCCATCACTGCGTGGGTCATATGCAATGAGACCCTTCAACTGTCTTCTCAGCAGGTTTTGTTAGTCAATGCAGCCAACTCAGCCATTGGCCGTTTGTTTATTCAGCTATCCGCTCTTTTCGATTTTCGGGTGATCGCCATTGTCCGAAACGCAAGATACACCGAGGAGTTGATACAACTCGGAGCGTGGCATGTCATCGACAGTTCACGTGTGTCGACTTATGATGCCATCATGAGTGTAACGCACGGACAAGGTGCACATGCGTCTATTGATTCGATTGGCGGCCCAGACGGTTTAGAGCTGGCGAAGTCTACACGTGCCGGCGGGATTTTCTTGTCGTTAGGCCTTCTATCGGGAGTTCAAGTGGATTGGTCGATCATCTCGAAAGAGCTTGGCGTTCTCCCACAACTGTTTTTATTGCGCCACTGGAATCAACGCATATCTGTGTCTACCTGGCACGATACATTTGAGAAAGTCATCGAGCTTGTTGATAATGGGAAACTCCTTTTGGCAGAGCCTGGAGAAAAATTTGCACTGCATGATGTAAAAGAGGCCGTGCGATTTGCGGAGAGCCGTCATCGTACGGGGAAAGTCATCTTGGTGTAAACACCAGAAAAAGACGCTAGGAACGGTCATGTACAAGTGGTTTCAATAACACCAAAGCCAAAAATGAGCGTCTTCTCGCCCTTTTTGGCTTCGGCGAAACATAGGAGGTCCTATGGCTAGACATGAAAAGAGGTTTCTTAAAAATTATGAATCAAAAGCCTCGGAATATCTGAACGATAAAGAAAAAGCATCTCATCTCTTAAAAAAAGCAATGAAAAAAGCTGACCAAAAAGCGATCGGAGATGTTTGGGAGAATTTACAGCTACTCTTTAGTATTTTCGGTGATTGGACGAGCGGAAAATATCGAACGATCCCTGTTAAATCCATCTTGATGATTATTGGCGGGATTTTGTACTTTGTTTCACCCATAGACGCCATCACAGATTTTATTCCTTTTGCTGGTTTACTAGATGACGCGACAATCATTGGATTGGTGTTTCGACAAGTGAGCAGCGACCTTACTCTATACAAAGAATGGAAACAAAAGAGGTTTTTACAGGAATAGGAAAAATACATTCGAGTAGAGCGAGGTGATTTGATGACGTTACACAAGTATTTACATCATACATTTCCAGCGTTAATGCTTAGACCGCCCTTGTTTTATAGCTGGGATATTGGAATTCGTTTTGAGCTGGGTGTGAACTACGATTACCATAACGTTTATGAAAATTGTCCCTATTTACAGGGGGTTTATGGCCGAGCGATTACTTTATTCAAGTCTTTGCATGCACCTCATGATGACATTTTTATCGTCGTGGATGTAAACGATTTTGGGGACGGTGGGGCTTTCAAGCGTAAATTGAATGCCTTTTCCAAGTATGTGAAGAACAAATCCCTTTTGTATAAGCTGCAACAACACACTATCCCTTATGTTTTTCCAGAAGACGATGAAAATGAAACCTATCGAACGCATCGATTCGCCTTGAAGTGTAAGACATCGGACTTTTCATTTGTTCCGATGATAAAAGCGATCTGCCGTCAGGATATGGGATTACAACCACGTATTTTTCATCGGGTCTACTTTATCAATACGACTAAACAAACTATCTTTCACATCTATGACGATCGAGGCTGTGATTTATTAGCCACTTCTCCTGAAACCATCAGAGGGATTTACGAAAGCTATTCGCATTGGATTTTAGACTATGACAGAGCCAAGATCGATCAGGTATTTTCGTAAATGGATGACAGCTATGGCAACACATTTCCGGCAGCGCGATAGATGTCATACCACTCTTCTCGCGTCAAGCGAATATGGGCTGCTTTCACGCAATCTTTCATTCGGTCGATGTTCGTCGTGCCAATGACAGGTTGCATGTTCGCCGGGTGCCGTAGTAGCCAAGCGATGGCGATTGTCGTGTTGGACACTTCATATCTAGCTGCAATTTCATCGCTTTTCTTGTTCAACTCAGGAAATTTCTCGTTCCCAAGGAAAGATCCTTCGAAAAATCCATACTGGAACGGCGACCAAGGCTGAATCGTAATATCGTGCAGCCTGCAGAAGTCGAGTACACTACCATCGCGGTTCACAGCCGAGTTGTTCTCCATATTGACGTTGAAGCCTTGCGAGATCATCGTCGCGTTCATAATGCTGAGCTGCAGCTGGTTAGCAACGATTGGTTGCTTCAAAAATTTGTTTAACAGCTGGATCTGCATCGGATTTTGGTTGGAAACGCCAAAGTGGCGCACTTTACCCGTACTTTCCAGAAGATCGAACGCTTCCGCTACTTCTTCCGGCTCGACAAGCGTGTCTGGTCGATGAAGCAGCAAAACATCCAAATATTCAGTTTTTAGGCGTTTGAGAATGCCATCCACCGCATTCAAAATATGCGCTTTGGAAAAGTCGAACATGCCAGGCCGGATGCCACATTTTGATTGCAACAGGATACGCTCGCGCACGCTAGGGCTCATCTGAATCGCTTCTGCAAATACTTCCTCACATCTGCCTTTTCCATAAATATCTGCATGGTCGAAAAAGTTCGCTCCTTCTTCAAGTGCCGTTTGTACGAAGCGCTCCGCTTGCAGCTTGTCTAGTGACCCAATCCTCATACAACCGATTGCGATGACTGGTACTTTCAACTTGCTCGTGCCGAGTGGTATGGTTCTCATGTCAATCCTCCGATTCCATTTTTTCATGTGTCATTTCAAAACAATCGTTTCAACACTCCCCCCTACTGGTGCTATAAAGAAAAGGACAGGTTTCGATGTTGAAATGGAGATACAAACAAAGAAAGCAGGGCTTGTTTAAGCGAATTATCATGAGAGCTCATTGGTTTATTCAATTCGCAAGACTGAGAATCCTGCGGGTATGGAATAGCCATGGATCAGAAAAGAGTCTACAACGTTAAGGATTTCAGAAAGCAAAAACAGCCGGTTTTGTAAAGCCTGAAAAGCCTGCCTGTCCCTCTAAAAGAGTGACAAGCGGCTTTTATTCTCCTCCTCTATAGCGATAACCTCTCTCGCTGCTTCTATGAAAGATAATATGATTGGTGAAAGCCATTTGTCTTTATGCCATAACATCTGTGTATACACGTGCAAGTCCGGAATTTGCCATGGAAGAGCAACAAGTTCGCCCCGTTCAACTTCCGCTTTCGTTGTCATTTCAGGAAGAAAGGCAATACCGATTCCCGTAATTGCACATTGTTTAATAGCTTCGGCATTTTGAAACTCTAAATACGTAAGACTATCAATGCCCTTTTTCTCAAATTGCCGGTCAAACATGGTTCGATAGGGACAACCCTTCTCATTCGTCAGGAACACTTGTCCATGAAAATCTTCCAGATGCAGTACAGTTAGTTTCGAGAGTGGGTGGTCTGGAGCGGCGAAAAAACGGAACGTTTCTTCTACCAACGGCTCCACTGCAAGTGCGCTCGAGCGAATGGGTTCGTCCAACATAAAGACGACATCCGCGGCTCCCTCAAAAAGCGTTTGCTTGAGTTGTTGATTTGGAACGGAGCGGAAGATGAGACGAACTCCCGGATGTCGCGAACGAAATAGGTGAAAGACAACTGGAAGCCTATAGGCGCAAAGAACTTCGTTAGCACTTACAGTTAGGGTCCCGCTTACATTTTCATTGTCATGAACAACACTGCGAGCTTCGTCCAATTTGTCTAAAACGCTTTGAATATGAGTTAAAAAGCGTTTTCCCGCAGTTGTGAGAACGAGCTGCTTGCCCAAGCGGTCAAAGAGACGAACACCAAGCTCATCCTCCAATGCTTTTATTTGCATCGTGACGTTGGAGGGGACGTAGTTCAGCACTTCCGCAGCCCGACTGAAATTTAAAGTTGATGCAACCGTGCGGAACGTAATCAGTTGGCGCAATTCCATCATACAATCCCCTTTTACTTTCAAGATTATTGAATATTACTTTGAGTTTTATTCACTTTTACTGAGACTATCACAGATCTATACTAACAACAAGAAATACAACCTTAATGTATGGTTTCATTTTGAAGGGAGAGACAATATGATGGATTATGAGATTTTTGATTTGGGTGACGTAACCTTGCAATCAGGGGTTACGTTACCGAGCGCTTTTATTGCTTATAAGACTTATGGAAGATTAAATGAAAAGACAGATAATGTCATCGTCTATCCAACCGCTTTTGGCGACCAGCATGTTCAGAATGAATGGTTGATTGGAAACGGCATGGCACTAGACCCGCAGAAATATTTCATTGTTGTTCCAAATCTGCTGGGCAACGGATTATCTTCTTCTCCCAGTAACACGCCTCCCCCATTCGACCGGGCTAATTTTCCGCAGATAACGATCTATGACAACGTGAAACTACAGCATCGGCTGGTGACCGAAAAATTCGGCATCCAAAAGATCGCTCTCGTAGTAGGCTGGTCAATGGGAGGCATTCAAGCATTCCAATGGGGGGCAAGTTATCCCGACATGGTTGAACGAATTGCACCTTTTGCCGGAGTTGCAAAGACATGGCCCCAAACGTATGTGGTCCTGGACGGTATGAAAGCTCCGCTTATGGCTGCGACCCGCTTCGATTCAAGTAAACTAAACCAGTTGACTTCTGCGGACATGCGCGCCGTTGGCCGTGTCTATGCAGGATGGGGTGTATCGCAGGCGTTTTACAGAAATGAACTTTATCGTGGGCTGGGATTTGACTCATTGGCAGATTTTGTGTCTGGCGTCTGGGAAGATAGCTTTATGAAAATGGATCCGCACAATGTCCTGGCCATGTTATGGACAGGACAACATGCAGATATTAGTGCAAACCCGACCTATAACGGAGATTTCGATGAGGCGCTCAAAAGCATTAAAGCACTTGCCTGCGTCATGCCAGGGAGCACGGATCTCTTCTGCTCGGCAGACGATAACGAATATGAAGCTAAGCTAATACCTCATGCTATTTTTAAACCTATCGAGTCGATCTGGGGCCATTTTGCTGGTCGCGGAATCAATAGTGCCGATAATAAATTTATTGATGACAACCTAAAACGTTTGTTGGCGCTTAGTAGAAACGGATAGATCATCATTAGCATTCGAGTGTTCAGTGAGGACCCTGGTCAGAGTATTCCACGTAACGACGTTCCCGGTCAAGGCAACTGGTAATGTGGGAACACTTGTCTCTTGAATGAACGATCCCTTCTGATCTTACATGAGGTCACCAGAACTTACTGGTGTTGCTGTACAAACAAGAAAAGCCTTTGTATTCAAAGGCTTTTCGACCATTTGTATGGAGCGGGTGATGGGAATCGAACCCACGCCGCAGGCTTGGGAAGCCGGAGTTCTACCATTGAACTACACCCGCATGATGTTCGTGCATTTCATTCCAACTGCTTCCAATTATATAGCTGTCTGAATTATTTGTCTAGCGTCTCCAATCAAATGGAGCCTTGCCAATCATTCAAGAAAAGACCGCCCGGGCATCATTCCCCGTTCGGTCTTCTCTGCTTGGTTTGGCATCAGGCATGCGCATAGGTTTGTTGCGAAATAATTCGCCCACTCTCCATTTTCACAACCTGATCAGCAAGATGGAAGTAGCGATCGTCGTGTGTGATCGCAATGACACATTTGCCCTGTCTCTTCATTTCTGGCAACAAGGATTCGTAAAAGAATTGACGATACTCTGGATCTTGGTCCGCTGCCCACTCATCAAAGAGGAAAATGGGCCGGTCTCTTACCAGACTGAGCATTAAGGCAAGACGTTTACGTTGACCCGTAGACAGCTTCGTCGTGCTAAATGTACCCGTTTCATCCACTTCTACTTTGTCAGCAATGCGAAGCACCTCTAAATATTTGCTCACTTCTTCTTGCTTTGCTTGGTAGTCGATGCCGTACATCTTCTCAAACAAATAGAAATCGCTGAAGATCGCGGAGAAGAATTCGCACCGTTGATCAGCATTCACTTTTTGGCCATTCATGAAAAACTCGCCCTCATCCTGCTCATACAATCCGGTAATCAGCTTGGCAAACGTTGACTTCCCACTACCGTTCCCGCCAACAATGAAGACGATTTCCCCTTTTTGGCAGGAGAAATCCAGCGGCCCTACGGAAAACTCTTCGCCCTCCTTGTTCTTGTATCGGAAACGCACTTGTTCCGTTGAAAAAGACTCAAAATCTTGCGCGTTCCGCTCAGCCAAGGTTTCCTCTTCTCTTCTCGTTTCCACTGATAACGAATCAAGCAACGCATTCAATCGCTGCCAGCTGATCTTGATGCGAATGAGCTCCGGTACTGCATTCAAAATACCGTGAACGGGTCCTGTCATATACAAAAAGACAAACACATAACTAATCAGCATCTCTTTTTGAAGCGAAGGGAATAGAACCGGGAATAAAAAGGCAACTGTGCCGATTACCACAACGAAAAGCAATTCCCCAATCAAATACACGTTCACAAACTTAAATTGGCCCGCTGATTTCTTATGTCGGTAGTCAGAGCAGCTTCTTTCCATGTCTGCTTCGAATTCTTTTCGTTGCGACTGCGTCAGATACAGCTCCTTGAAGCCTCCGATCATATCGGTAATATAGGAGAAAAACACATTTTGGATGTCTCTGGTTTCCTCCCATACTTTATTTGCAAAGCGACCTGCCAGCGTGTACAAACCTACAGCCACAAAAATGACAGCCAGACAAAACAAAAATCCGTATAGATCCAGGGATCCCAGATAAATGAAGCAAAACACTAGTGTAACCGCACTCGTCAGTGCCACAACGACACTATTGGCAAAGGTACTGATCGTTTCCGTATCGTTATTTAACCCCGCATATATTTCACCGTTATCAAGTGTCTCGTACTTTTGATAAGGGGTCCGAAAAATTTTGCGGATCAGTTCCATTCTTTTTTCGTATACGATTTCATTTGTAATCACGATCAGTCGGCTACGCATCATTTTCTCCCCGACGATATACAACAAGATACCCAGGAGAAAATACAGGAAAATCGCTGCATGAAACTTGTTCGTAGAAGTGAGCGCCAGATTGATCATAAAAATGATCAGCGCATTCCCAAATCCGCTGATAAGCCCCTGGATGACAATAGACGTCATGGATGTTTCTTGCGATTTCGGGAACAAGCGGATGAGCGTGATGTAGACATTAAACAGAGCGAGTCCTGTCACCAATGCGTACATGGCGTAAAAAATGGTGATGGGAAGCCAGACCTCGATGAACGGCCATGGTAAGCCCATAAAAAATACATCCGGCAAATAGTATAAGGCGGCGGTCAAAACACTGCCCATGACAACAAATGCAACGAAGGATGCAAAACAGATTCGCCCCGCATTCACGGCGAGTTTGCGTTCACCTCGATAGACTTGCACGAAAATCTGCACGATTCCCCCACCAAGTAGCAACAAGAGGATCCCAAGGATTACGAGAGAAATGCTCGCCAGTCGATCCGCTTGAAGATTGGTGTCAGACACGACTACGGGAGGTTCTTCGCCGAGTACGAGATTGACGGCCCCTTCTGCGATAACAGATGCGTTCAACGAGTTGATATTGGTCAAAACGACGGCGCCCAGCTTTTCTTCTGGACGAAATACCATGTACGAAGAAAATGCAGGGTTGTTGCCACCGTGCGAAATTTGCCCTCCACCATCCTGATAAATCATCCAGCCTGACGCATACGAGAAACCGTCTGCAGCAGGGGCTACCGAACGATCAGGAAGATGGGAAGCACTCACCAGCTCGGAACGAAACGCAGATACCTCCATCCCCAACTGAAGCTGCAACCATCGCTCCATATCGTTTAAATTGGAAACGACATAACCGGCTGGCGTATTTCCGCGATATTCCGGCGCATCGTACACTTTCGGGGAAAAGAACTCGATTTTGTGCCCTCTTGCCATCTCCTCAGCGGGTGCCTGTGCCTTCAAAAAGGTATGGGTTAGTCCCAATTTGGCAATGACTTGTTGCTGCACATACTGCTCATAGGTCTCTCCGGTGACTTTTTCAACCACATAGCCCAGGATATCGTAGTTAATTGTCGCGTATTCATACTCGGTCCCCGGCTTGCGGACCAGTTCAGTATGATTGATCGCTCGCACAGTTTCTTCAATTGCATTTTCGCTGGAAGAAATAGGGATGGCGCCAATGCTTTCAAACGGAATCCCGCTGGTATGGTAAAGCAAATGCTTAATCAGGATCGTTTCCTGCTGTCCCTTATAGGTAACACCAAACCACGGGATATAGTTCTGAACCGGGTCGTCCAGTGAAAGTCGTTTTTGCTCGACAAGCTGATGAACGGCTAGCGCCGTAAAGGCTTTGGAGTTCGATCCGATTTCAAACAATGTATCAGCAGTTACTGGCTCTTGCTTCTGGATGTCAGAGTAGCCAAACGATTGCTTGTAAATGGTTTTCCCCTCTTTGACGACCACTACGGCTGCACCCGGGATTTTCTCCGACTCCATCGTTTTATTGACCAGCTGTTCAATTGCCGTTGCGATTTCCGAATCCTGTTGTACGCTCGTTTCGGCGTACACGGTCATACTGCCGGATAGTACGAGAACCAGACACATCAGCAAGAACGTCAGTTTTCGTCTCGACTCATCTATGATCTTTTGCAGATTGATCCACTCCTTTTTAGGCACTGCGTCTGTGGGAAAGACCGCAACCGGAAGTAAACGAGTACGTGATGTAAATTGGGATTGGATAGAAACCGTGGCGAATCAAACTCGCCACGGTTTCTTTATTAGGCATCGCACATATACACGGGTTTCGAGTAGAGGCGCAAGGTTTCTCTCCATTTTTTAACCAATCGCTCCCACTGTTCTTGTTCGATTTGCTCTTGTTTCAATAGGCTAATCGGGATACACAAGTTTAATAGACGCCCGTCTATTTCAAAACGGGTAACACCCGCAGGCAAAACATGCCCTTCCGATACGATACGCTCTAATTCCGACAAACTGATTGGCGGGAACCGTATCAAGGCTGCTCCAGCCTCCGGACATTCGAGCATCCCCGTGGGCAGACGATGCACCGGGTGGCTATAGTTGTAACTGTCCACTAATTGACGCCATAGTGTCATTCGCCACTCATCATCCTGCCGCTTCTCATTTGGATACAGATAGAAACGTTCCTTGTTCCCTATCATCATTTCTGCCACAGGTGTTTCTCGTAAACGCTCTGTTTCCCATCGAAACACAGAATCTTGCTCCACTGATTGCAACCATGCAGCGACTGGCACAATATGATCCCACATATCCAAGTGAAAATCCTCATGTTCCACTACCTGTACGGGGATATGTTTGCACCCAAGCGCTTGAAGAGCAAAGGTCCGATGTGCACCATCAATGATCAAATACTGGCCGTTTTGCATGAGAATCGCCAGTGGAGGATGGCGCAAAATCCCTTCCTCCTCAATGATCTGTCTGGTCTTGTGTAGTCGCTTGTTTTCATGTGACTCGTGCAAACAAATACGAGATGACTCTACCAGTTTTAGATTTGCTAGCACATCGTACAAAATGGTAACCTCCAGTTAGTCTTGCAAGTGAGTTCCGATCCCCTGCGAGAGTGCTTGTTTGTAATAGTAGGCAGCAATGGCGATATCAAAAATCGCCATCCCCATCGGATTAAACATGATGGGCTCATCTTGCGGAAATTCTTTCATCTGGTCAAGGCAGACGATATCTGTGATCGATTTGGTATCTTCTTTTTGCAATCCTCTCTCCAGATGCATGATCTCGATGTCCGTGTTCTCACGGCAAACTTCAGTCCAGTCATCTACGATAATGGAGCGGGTATAGTCGAGAATTTTTGGTGTAAAATCGCGTAACGACACATTTAACAACAAAGAATGACGTTTGGGTTGCTTGTCAATAAAACCATGCGGTGACACCGTGCACGTAATGAACACATCTGCCTCGCAGTATGCTTCTTCCCACGTTTGCGCGATAACCGTTTTCTCTTTTATCTCAGCTGGAATATGCTCCTGCTGGATACCCGCAATGTCATAGAGAACCACCTTGTCGATCTTTTCTCCTAACAAGGCCGTAACCATTTGCAGATGAAGTCTGCCAATCGGACCAAATCCGATTATTCCGACCGTTACATTTTGCAGGGGACGTACTTGTTCGTAATGCTTGAGGAGAAGACCAGAAACAGAAGCAGTTCGAATGCCGCTGACCAGAGCGGTATTAATCGTTGCCACAGGCTTACCCGTTCTGGCTTCGTTCAGGATGGTAATCGAATGCGCGCGTTGGATACCCTCTTGGAGGTTTTTCGGGAAACTGGCAATCCACTTGATTCCCGCCATATAAGTATCTCCGCCTACAAATGCTGGCATGGCAATAATGCGGTTTGACATGTCATGATATCGCAAGTAAGGTTTAATCGGCTGTGCATAATCTTCCTTATATAAGGAATTCACGGCATGTTCAATGACATCAATGGTTTCTTTCCAATTCTTGCCGACCTTTTCAATATCACTCGTGTTTAAATATAACATCGTACATTCCACCCTGCTTATCGTAGTAGATTTATTGGACACTGCTTAATTGCCGACGAAAGAATGCTTTTGCTGATGCAACCACTGGACCCATTCCTGGTTGTATACGGTATTGACATATGGCATGCCACCGTCTGGGCATAAAAAGACGACATTAGGCTTGACTGCATGCTTTTGATCTTTGAAATAATTTTTAATCGCCCAGTAGGAAGTCCCAGAAGATCCTCCAGCAAAAATGCCATGCTCCGTGTACAGCTGATAGCACGCCTCGACTGTGTCCTCCTCCGAAACATGAACGACCTCATCAATAATCGCGCCCTTGAGTATGTCAGGTCGCATGCTCGATCCAATTCCAGGGATGTAACGTTTTTGTGGCTCTTGTCCAAAAATCACTGATCCTACCGTGTCGACAGCAATGATCTTTATGTTCGGAAAACGTTCCTTCAATCGTTGCGAGATTCCCGTAATCGTGCCGCCAGAGCTAACGCCGATAAACGCATAGTCCAATGTCTCGAAGCTGTCTGCGATCTCGGCTCCCAGTCCGAAGTAATGGGCTCGAGCGCTATCCGGATTTCCATACTGGTTGGTCCAAAACGAGTTCTTCGTCTCATTAAGCAGACGATTGACCGTTTGGATGCGCGTTAGGAGAAATCCTCCTGTCTCGTCACGGTCCGTTACTTTTACGACCTCATGGGAAAACGCCCTGAGCAAATTCTCATATACAGGATTAATATTGGGGTCAATGACTGGAATAAATTTAATTCCGATTCGCTTGCATAAAGTCGCCAAAGCGATCGCAAAATTTCCCGAAGAAGACTCGACTACGGTAGTATCCGGCGTAATCTCTCCTCTTTTGATCGCCTCCTGTAATATGTAAAAGGCCGGCCTCACTTTTACACTTCCCATGAGGTTGTTGTACTCCAGCTTGCAAAACAGATTGATGTGCTCATGCTCAAGTTTGATTAAAGGCGTATTGCCAATCATGTGACTTATGGCCATCATTTTCGTTAGCATGTTGAGCCCTCTCTCCCGTTTTTTCCCGTCTTCGTCCAATCGGCTGAATCTATCTTGGTCCCTTGAATCAAGCGGATTTTGCATCCATTTTTTGCTGGATGTAACCTGCCAACATTTTCATATCTTGAAAGTTTTCTAAATGGAGCATGTCATCATCGAATTCAATCCCAAACTCTTTTTCAACCTTTACAACCGACTTGATAAAGGTTAGTGAATCAATGTACTCCGTAAGTTCTCCGCTTTCGTTCACGTACTCAGAAAACAACTGCAGGAGCGTCTCGTATACTTCGTTTTCCTTTTCCATATGAGTCCCTCCATGTGGTAAATGCTTACACAACAACGTCAACCCGTTCCAGCACTTCTCTTGTTTTGGTGACTGCCTCGAATTCCTGCGTTTTAATGCTGCTGATTTTTTGCAGAACGCGATGAACCATATCACTGCGATTACTGTCAAAAGCCTTGAGAATCATATTGGTCGTAATTTTCCATTGATGTCCGATACTGCGATACAGCTCGGCAAGATTTGCAAAGTTTTCGTACTTCTCACTGATCGCTTGCAGCACATTGGCATACATCGCTCGTGTTTGTGCCATGCTGATCAAGCTGTGGTTAAGGATATCGAGATGATCGTCTGTAATCTCCACTCCGCTAGCGAGAAAAGCCTCTACATCTTTGAGAAAAGGATCAAGGGATTTCAGCCCTACCTCGATGTTGACATCGTCGGGCACATCCAACTCCCGCTTGATGTGACTTATGTCGCACCGTCCCTCTAGTACGCTGAGATTGCTCCTGACCGCTTCTAGTAACTGATCAGGCGTCGGATGCTGGGAATCTGAAAGTACCAATTCAAATGAACGATTGTGGAGTGGATACCATTCACCTGTACCTGCATCCCGATAGGAAGAGTTACTCGCCTGTAAAAATTGCTCGATGGACAACAGACCTTTGTAGCGGTAGTAATCATCGACGATCAGCAGCTGGTTACCTTCTCTTCCGGTGACAATGATGCTATGCATTTCAGGCAGGTCCTGATAATAAGGGTTGTACGGGAGTTCTGCCATGTTGCAGAGGACGATTGTCGGTACCTCCCGTTCCAGACGTTCTTGTATATTTGCCAAAAACAAGTCGTCTTCTGGTTCAGCCCGTCCTTCTACGCGGATATTGTGTATCCACATAAGCTCACTGACTGTTCTCATGTATTGACCGTTTACATCTCCATAAGGAGAATCCTGCGTTTTAAGATAGATGGCACCGCACTGCTTCCAAGCTGTTTCCAAGGCGGAAAAATTCAGGTATTTCAGAACCGTGAAGATAGAAGCGCCGATGCAATCCAGGTTCGGATGCTTGCTCGGTTGAATCTCGGCGAGTGACATGAGCACTCTCCTCCCTGTCTATCGTAATGGTAAACACATGCGACTAGCGGATATCCGAATCACGTTCACGCAAGGCGAATACTTGTTGCAGAAATTGACGAGTGAGAGAACTCAACTTGTCGGCAGCAGCTTCCACATCAGATCGCTTCAACATTTTTTCTTTGTATAAGCTAAGGGCATAGCGATTCACCGCGTTATTCGATGTCTGTAAAATCTCCTCTGCCAATTCTCGTACAGACTGATCTGCGTGTGGAATGTACCAGTCCAATAATGTTTCCACGCACAGTTCTTTTCCGCCTAATTGAACGTAGAGCTCGTTTAAATTGGCTTCATGAAAATAGGTGTCTGGCTGCTCCGTAAGCGATAACAACAGCGTAAGCTCACGGCCAGATTGTTGTTTACTCTCGACCGCTTTTAGTAAACGCAGCAATTCCTGCTCTGCGCTCGCACGCAAGCTTGCCTCGTCATCTGAAATGCGATCGAGCACCATGATCAGCCGAGAATGCGGCTCAATATTTGCATAAATCTCCTCAAGCGTTTGATAGGTTGTGGAGAATTTATCGTACTGGATTCGCTGAGCTTGCCCGCGAGTCAAATGATTGTGATTGATGATTGTATAGACCTGCTTTTCATGGTCATAGCCAGTGATGACGGTGAGATGATCGGTATGTTCCTTCTGGTATTGCGGTGTGTAAAAGGTGTAGTACTCGTCAAATGCAACCATTACTGGCTTGCCTTGATCCAATTGGCGAATGATCGACTCATGCAATTCATCCAGACGAGCGACAGGTACGAGTTTGACCCGATAGCCAAATTTGTAAAGCATCTCCTCATCCGACAAATATCCCATAACCTCAGCATGTTCCCGATACGAATAGGGGTACCCCTCGGCATCAAGCTGATAGCCGCGCTTCAACCCGAGAAAAAGCTTAAAATACGGAATCAGATGGGCATCCTGCTCCTCCATTAATAAAGCGAGACCGCGATCATAACAATTCCATTGACGCCAGGATAAATGACTGACATCAGCATACGAGCTGCGCTTGATTTGCGTACCATGCGATGATTTTGTGTTTCGTTGTTGAACAGTTTGGACGGCAGTAGCAGCTGCCTCTGCTTTCGCAACCTGTTCAACCTCATGCCCAGCCGCATCAAGATAGGCAGCAAAGTCGGAAATCGTCAAATGGGTAAGCAGGTCTTGTACTTCTACTTCTCGGTTCATCCGCTTGGAAATTTCGCTGACCATTTTAATCGCAATGATCGAGTCCCCGCCCAGCTCGTAAAAATTGTCATGGACATCTACTTCTTCAAGCCCCAGGACATATCCCCAAATGCGAGCCAGCTCTTGCTCTAAAGCGGTGTAGGTATCATGTTTTCTCCCACGTACCACCACGTTTGGCAGCTTCACTTCACCAGATTTTTGCGGTGCAACCTTGTCATTTTCTCTCCCGGCATCCTTGCCAAGAGCAAGAGAATGAAGAGAAGAAATGTCCAGCCAACAACGTTTACGCTCAAACGGATAAACAGGGAGGTGCACGCGCCGCGGCTTTTTAAACGTATACATGGCACTCCAGCGTACATCTGCCCCGCTCACATACAATTCGCCGAGCTCTTTCAGATCAGACAACTCTTTGCTTTGCGCCAATAAAAGCTTTTGCAAAAGAGAATCAGCAGCCTTATTCATCGCTTGTTGTTCTGCCTCAGTCAGAATCCCTGGTTCTCTATCAGCTTTTTCCTGCGAAATAACCTTGTGCCAGCCGAAGAAAATATCCGGGTCAGAAAGTGTTGTCCAGTCGCTCGCACACAGCTTGGAGATTTTTGCGGCAAAATCGTCCATGTCCTTGCAAATCAGCAGCAAACGGTAGCCGTAGTGACTACGGCCCGTATTTGCCGTAAAGCTGAGACTTTCCAATGTCGGCAGTTCCTCCACAGGCTTGCTGGTCCACTTCTGAAAGCGGAGCAACAGGTCGAGCAAGCTCTCCTTGCTTTTAGCTGATAAAGCGATAGTCTGAATCCCTTCGTCTTGCTTTGGGGGCTGTATGGATGGCGCTTCCTCAACAACCAGATGCACATTCGTTCCACTCATCCCAAAGGAACTGATTCCTGCCCGGCGTACACTTTGTTCTGGTTCCCAATCTGTCAATGTGTCATGGATGTAAATGGGAGATTGCTCAAAAGGAATCATCCGATTCGCCCGCTGGAAGTGCAAATGCGGAGGTATCTGCTTTTGTTTAAGAGACAGGATTACCTTGAAAAGACCAGCCATGCCCGCTACATGGTCGGTGTGACCGATGTTCGTCTTTACGGAGCCGATCCCACAAAATTGGCGTCGGCTTGTGTATGGGCGAAACGCTCTCTCTAGGCCGTCCATCTCCATCGGATCACCCAGCTTGGTACCTATGCTGTGCACCTCGATATAGGAAAGGGTTTGGGGATCAATCTGCGCATCTTTCCATGCCTGCTGGATCACTTCGGCTTGTGCCAGTGAATTTGGCGCCGTAAGACCAAAAGAATGACCGTCTTGATTGGCCGCGCTTCCCTTGATCACCGCATAAATCGAATCGCCGTCTGCAAGAGCTTTTGCCAACGGCTTCAGCAAAACGGCGCCAACACCTTCACCGACACCTGTACCGTCTGAATCATTGTCAAAAGGGCGAGTACGACCAGATTGAGATAAAATCCCCAAATCATTGCTTCCATCTTGTAAAGACAGCAGGATGAGCTTGACACCGCCAGCAAGCGCCATCTCACATTCTCCTCGACGAATCGCCTGGCATGCCAGATGAACAGCCATCAGCGAAGAGGAGCAGGAAGTATCCACAAGCATGCTCGGACCTTTGAGATCCAACAGGTAGGAGATGCGAGAAGCGATCACCGATTTCATATTGCCAATGATTGAGGTGGACAGCGCATCTGGTTCCAGCTCTCGAATCATTCGTCTATACTCTTCACCAAAATCACTGCTAAACCCCAGATATACACCCGTACGGCTGCCTGCGAGCATCGTTCCACCATATCCAGCGTCCTCAATCGCCTCCCAGCATGTCAGCAAAAATAAGCGTTGATTTGGGTCCATCTGACTGGCTTCCTTCGGAGAAAGACCGAAAAATTGCGGATCGAATTTATCAATTTCATTCAGGTAGGCAGCTTCTCGAAATTGAATTTGCTCCATCGTCATACCTTTGGCGAGTAACAATGGAATCAAATCGTTCTGGCGCTCTTTGGGAAGCTCACGCACGCAATCTTGACCAGCTTGCAACAGACGCCAAAATTCTGCCGGGTTTTCTGCGCTTCCGAATCGGCAAGCAGCACCAATCACCGCGATATCGTGTTGATTGGGTTTGCTGTCTGTTGAATGAGCATCCGTCTGCTGTTTATTCAGTTTGATTCGGTTCAGTCCTAATGGCTTGCTCACTGCATTCTTCCTCCTTGGGTCCTCTGCTCACCTGGTTCGGCTTAGCTTGCTTGCCATTCGTTGCTGATCTCAGGAAATCGCTGTTGCAAGTCCGGTTTGCTAGTCAGCTGTTCAAAGCGCATGGCTTGTTCCGTGTCAGGAGCTTTTTTTGTTTGCAGGATCATACGAAGCAGAGAAAAAGCTTCGCGTACATCCCCATAGCTCCCCTCTTTTTCCCCTTGTTCCAGCTGTAGCCTCAGTTGTTGTAGCGCTTGATAGGGAGCGATCACTCCTTGCTGATACGCTTCTTCATCGAGACCGCGGTTTTTTGTGCAAACGGCAATCGCAATGCAAGAATCAACCAATTGGGCAATGGCTGCTTGATTACGCGTTTTAGCATCCAGAAGCTCTTGCTGATAACGATTGATCTCCCCCTGCTTGTCAAAAGCAAAGGCGCGTAGGGGATATCCTTTGGCCAAATTTGTCAGTACACTTTTCGGTCCGAGCTCAATTACGGTATTCGCTCCCTGTTTTACCAAGTAATCCATCGTGGACTGCCAGCGAACAGGGCTGGTTGTCTGGGCTGTGAGCAAATCGACAAGTTGATCTGCATGGACATAAGGTTGTGCTGTCACATTGGAAATGACAGGCCACTTGGGATCGCAATACGTGTACCGCTTTAATTCTTCATTTAGTTGCTCGGCTGCTTGCACCATGAGTGGCGAATGGAAAGGCGCACTCACCTTGAGGCTGACAACGGAAGTCGAGCCATGCTGCTTGCACGCTTCTTCTACTTGTCGCACCGCATGTGCATGTCCGGAGATGACAATCTGATCTAAGGAGTTATGGTTGGCGACCACGACGATCGCACCGTCACGAGAATGTTCCCGACAAATCTCCTCGACAAGTTGAGCATTCAACCCGAAAATTGCTGACATGGCACCGACACCCTGCGGCGTAGCCGCCTGCATGAACTGACCGCGCCGATAGACAAGGCGGACGGCATCTGCAAACTGGATGGCACCGGCGCAAGTCAGGGCCGTAAACTCGCCCAGACTGTGACCAGCCACCCACTGTGGCTCGATGTCCATTTCCTGTGAATAAACGCGGAAGGCTGCGACACTTGCCGTCAGGATTGCCGGCTGAGCGTGCTCTGTTTTGGTCAGTTCTTGTACATCCCCTGCAAAACAAAGTGTTTGCAGGTTAAATCCAAGCGCATCACTTGCTTCTTCAAAGGTGCGAGCCGCAATGGGATGGGCCTCACATAATGCTTGGCCCATTCCAACATATTGCGAACCTTGTCCCGGGAATAAGAGTGCGATTTTGTCCATTTTTGATCACCCTTCTCTACGTCATGTATTCATTCACTAGCATCCTGAGCAATTGCTGGTAATCTTGCGTCATCTCCGTGACTTTTTCTGCCCGTAGGCAATCAGGGTCGAACACACACACGATATCTATCACGTCTTTTCCTTCCTTGATCCAGAAGGTAAGCTCATGTTCATGATGTGTGAACATTGCATCTGTAAATGCATTCACACTGCCAAAGAATGGAATAACGGTTCCTTCATTGCGATTTGTCCGCAATTTTTTTAGCCACAACGAGGCTTCTCCCGTCATTTTCTCGATGATCTGTCGTTTCTGTTGCACCTGCTTGAATAGATCGAAGAAGGTGTTGACCTCCGACATGTTCACCCGGAATGGATAGGCATTCGTCTGCAGTTCCTTGGCGGCAGCCACTTCCATATAGAGATCCTGCTGTCCAGTCAATTCCGCCATGAGGTATAGATACATCGAAAGCAGGACGTCTCTCACCTCAACAGCCTCCATTTGACTTACCTGCTGCACATTTTCAAACAGCTCACCAGTAAGTGAGAATTGGACCCGGTTTGTGTCCGCATTCGCTTCTCCACTAGCCCAATACTGAGGAGGCAGCTCTATCAACGAGACACGATCCAGCTCCTTCAACCAATAGGTGGCCGTATCGGTTTCCTCATGTTCATCTGTCAGGTCTAAAGCCGCATTCTTCAAAAAGTTGGTTAGGCTTGACAGCGTAGGATGTGCGAACAAATCGGCAATTCGAACCAGTCCAGGGTAAAGCTGTTCAAGCTTGGCATGCACTTGCACTAGTAAAAGCGAAGTACCGCCTATTTGGAAGAAATTATCCTGCATACCGACCGTTTCACGTTTCAGCACTTCCTGCCAGATGCCTGCCACCTGTTCTTCCAGTCTGGTAGCCGGTGCTTGATATTCGGTGTGACTGCTGTGTTGGATTGCATCTGGCTCTGGCAATGATTTGCGATCCAGTTTTCCGTTTGGTGTCAGCGGCCACATACTCATATGCGTATAGAAATGTGGAATCATGTAATCGGGTAAACTTTTGCTCAGCATCGCTCGCAATTCATCACTGTCCAATATTTGCGGACCCATATAGTAGGCAGCCAGGTAAGGATTGCTGGCGGTATCTCGCACACTGACCACCGCTTCCGTAATATCCGGATGCTGAGAAAGGGCCGATTCAATCTCACCCAATTCGATTCGATAACCACGCACTTTGCACTGAAAGTCAGATCGTCCCACGTATTCAATACGCCCATCCGGCAGCCATCTCGCGAGATCACCTGTTTTGTACATGCGTTGACCAGGTTGAAACGGATTAGGGATAAAGCGCTCAGCCGTCAGTGTTGGCTGACCAAAGTAGCCTCTCGTTACCCCATCCCCTGCAATGTAAAGATCACCATTGATCTTCATCGGCTGCACTTGCAGATGCTCATCGAGGATGTAGACTTGTGTATTGGGCAACGGCGCTCCAATCGTTACTTCCTCTGCGTCGGTCAAGTCCTGCACCGTAGACCAGATCGTTGTTTCAGTCGGACCGTACAGATTGTAAAGTCTCGCCTTGGTCTGCCTACGAAGCCGTTGGAACAAAGACGCTGAAAGAGCTTCTCCTCCAATCAGGATTGCTTTCAGGCAGTCAAGTGCGTGCAAGTTGCTCTTCTCTTCCAGCATGAGCTGCAGTCGGGATGGAGTCAGTTGAAGGAACGTGATCTCTTCCTGCAAAATCAACTCCTTGAGCACCTGCGGGTCTGCTTGCTGCTGTTCGGTTGCAATGACTACGGTCATCCCTTTCGTCAGCGGTACAATCGTTTCAAGCAGAAAAATATCAAACGAAATCGTCGTCACAGCCAGCATTTTGTCTGCACTGGCAAAATCGATGTGTTCCCCGATCCCCGAGCAGAAGTTCATCAAATTGCGGTGCTCAACCATGACGCCCTTAGGCTTGCCTGTAGATCCCGATGTGTAAATGACATAGGCGAGATCGCCAGGTGCAGACTGTGTTGGAAGATTCGAGTCTTCTGCCGTCTCTATCCGGGAATCGTTTACGTCCACTCGGTCAACACTTCCCCACTGCTTCTCTGCAAGAGAATCATGGGTTAAGACGAGGCGAGTCATGCTATTTTCCAGAACATAGGAGATACGTTCTTCTGGATAGTCCGGATCAATCGGAACAAACGCAGCTCCTGCTTTCAAGATCGCCAAGAGTCCGACCATCATTTCCACGGAACGATTCGTCAAAAGGCCAACGCAAGTATCAGCAGTGACGCCGTGTTCCTTGATCACACGAGCAACTTGATTTGCACGCTTATTTAAATCTGAATAAGTAACTTTCTTATCTCCGCACGATACAGCTAGCGCGTTTGGCTGTGTTGCCGCTACTTCTTCAAAAAGCTGGATGACTGTTTTTTCACGTGAGTATTCCAAGCTTGTGTCATTCCATTGCTCAATCAGCAGCAAACGTTCTTCTTCTGCTAGCATGGATATCTTACCGATCAACTGTTCAGGATTTTCCACCATCTGCTCCAGTATCTTCTGGAAGTGTGTGGACATCGACGTGATCGTCTCTTTGCTGAACAGCTTGTTGCTGTATTCGATATCGACAATCAGGCGCTGTTCTCGCTCGATGATGTCAAAGGTCAGATCAAACTGGGCAGAGCGTTGTTCAAATGGATAAGGAGAGAGCGTAAGGCCATTTGCACTCATGCTTCCCTTCGCGTCGCCGGTATTTTGCAAAATGAACATCACATCAAACAGCGGGTTGCGCGCCGTATCTTTTGGCAGCATCAGACGATCCACCAGCATTTCGAACGGATAGTCGGCATGAGAGAGCGCAGCCAATGCCCGTTCCTTTACTTCCTGAAGGAAATCCGCTACGGTTCGGTCGCTTCGCGGGAAGTTTCTCATCGCCAGTGTGTTCAGAAAGACACCCACGATGTTTTCCAGGTCTGCATGGTGACGGCCAGCCACTGGCGATCCAATGATAATGTCTTCTTCGCCAGCGTATTTCGACAACATAATGGTGAGCGCTCCCAGCAACGTCATGTACAAGGTTGCCCCATTGTTTTTTGCCAGTCCAAGTACCTTCTCTGTCATCTCTTGAGGAATCTCAAAGGTCAGGACATCTCCCTCGAAGCTCTGAACGGACGGCCGAGGGTGGTCTGTAGGCAGATTAAGCACAGGAAGTTCTCCATCCAGCTCTCCCTGCCAGAATTTCTCCTGAGCAGCCAATACCCCATTGCCAAGTTGTTCGGTTTGCCACACGCTGTAGTCTTTATATTGAATCCGCAGCTCGGGCAACTCGAGTCCCTGATACAATTGGAAGAACTCGCGGATCAAAATGTTGATGGACACACCATCGGAAACAATGTGATGCATGTCGAACAGCAACAAGTGTTTGTTGACATCAATGCGAATGAGCATCCCGCGAACAAGCGGCGCTTTTGACAAGTCAAATGGTTGGATGAATTGTTCGACCGTTTTCTTGGCCTCGTTCTCGTCGACTTCGCTATACGCCAACGTAAAATCTACGCTCGGGTGAACGGTTTGCATCAAAGCTCCATCCACGATGGTAAATGAGGTTCGCAACGACTCATGACGCTGAACCAACGAGACAAATGCACGTTCGAAAGCCTCTCTATCTAGCTCTCCTTCAAGCATCATGACAGTTGGGATGTTATAGGCAACTGCCCCTTCCTGCATTTGTTCCAGCACATAAATTCTTTGCTGAGACGAGGTGGCGGGGTAAGCATCCCGATGCTCTGCTACAGGAATCGCTGACACAGATGTTTCTTCGTTCGGAGCCATCAACATAGCCAATTGACGAATCGTCGGTGTCTGAAACAGGTCGGTGATCGTCATCTCTTTTTGCAACTGCTTGGTGACACGGGAAACGATACCGATTGCCAAAAGAGAATCGCCACCCAGTCTGAAAAAGTCGTCGTCGATACTCAATTCGGTGTAACCCAGCACATCAGACCAAATCTGACCTAAGGCAAGCTCCAACGACGTGTAGTGATCGCCTTCCTCCCTGCCAGACAAAACAACACGATTTTGCATAATCACTGCGGGTAGTGCTTCGCGTTCTTCATGAGACTTTCTGCTTGCAAATATCGAATCTCCTAGCTTTACTTTCAAAGACGGTGACCATTCCTTCAGCACTTTCAAATCAAACTGTCCAATGATCAGGTGCTCAGTTTGGCAAGACAGCGATGCATCGAAGGCTTGAATGGCTCCATCCATCGGCATGTATCCGATAAAACCAGGACCTGTTATTCCTTCAAACGCATACCAGTTCAAAGCTATCGTTGGTTTTCCCGTTCGACTGCGAGCGGCACTATAGGCATCCAGGAAGCAGTTGGAGGAGACATAGTCACTTCCAGTCGCTCCACCCCAAATCGAAGCAAGTGATGAGAAGATGACAAAGAAATCCAAATGCTCCGGTTCAGCTATCTGATCGAGTATGACTGTGCCTGCCATCTTCGCTTTCAAACCATTTTGAAAATCGGAAAACTTCTTCGTCTGAATCGTCTCGAAGGTGATATGCGCCGCGGATTGAATAATCCCGTTGATCGGTCCGTAACGGGCTCGGACTTGCTCCGAAATATCCTCCATCTGCTGACGGTTAGACACGTCGGCTGCATAGCAGACTACCTGCGCTCCCATTTCCTTCAGCTCAAGCAGCGCTTTCAGCTTTCGTGCTTCAGCAGCACTGCAGTCTGGATGCTGTAAACGCTCACGCCATTCGTGGTTAGGTGGAAGTGGTGAACGATTAATCAGCACGAGCGTGACATTTTTTTGCGCGGCCAGATGCTTACTAAATGCCAGTCCCAGTTTTCCTGTACCTCCAGCGATCAAGTAAACGCCATTTTCGCGTATCTCTACGGGCCGCTTCGGGATTTGATCGATATCGCAGCGATTCATTTCTGGGACGATACGATTTCCTCTATAAGCAACCAATGTGTCATCCCGATTGCAGCGAATTTCCGCTAGAAGCTGGCCTGCTAACTGCGATACGGACAGCCCCTCAGTTGCTAGATCCAGGCTAAAGCATTGCAGTTTTGGATTTTCCTGAGAGATAACCTTGGCAAGACCGAACAAGGGAGCTTTTTCTGAGAAAACAGGTCCGTTGTCATCCACTGCTTGTGCGTAGTTCGAAACGATCCGTAAATCAAGCACCTGCTTCAGATCCAGCTCCAGCAACACTTGTGTCAAATGAAACAGACTGTAAACTCCCAGGTGTTGCGCTGATTCAAGAGCCTCAAGCTGTTCGAGATCATTTGGCTGCTGGGCGCCCGAGGTCAAGCTCCATAAATGGATAATTCCAGTCAGCTTTTCCTTTTTGTCTCCAAGTCTCTCGAACACACGCCGCAGATCTTCTGGCTGGCTGGGATCTAGGATAAACTCGTGGGAAGAAACGGAGGCAAAAGCCTCACCGCTGCGGAGTCTGAACACTTCATGTCCTTCCGATGACATCGCATCAGCCAGCGTTTCTCCAACACCGCCTTCATCTTGAAGCACCAGCCAGATTCCTGAACGCTGGGTCTGAGAATTGGTTGTCAGCTCTTTTGTTTGCCAGTTGATCTGGTAGAGCCACTCCCGATACTCTTGTGGCGTATACGCTGAATGTCCGATCAATAACGCTGAATCAGACAGATCACCCAGCGCTGTTGACGACGGATAAATGGCAACCGATTGATAGTTCGTATCTCGAAGCGCCTTTTCCCAACGTAGCGCATCCATCAGTCTGTTTTGCGGTCGCAGATCGGTGTCTTTGTGCTGCCACCAGTCTGCGGCAAGCCCCCCGATCACATTTGCCGTTGAACGATTTTTCACGAGCTCGATCGCAAACAGCACGCCTTTCTCTGCAAGCAACTGATGCAATATCGATAAGGATGCCCGAACATCCTTCGTCCTGTGTATAGCGTTATTAGCGATAATCACATCGTACGCGTGTAGTTCGAAGCCTTGTCCGGCTGGGTCCTGCTCCATGTCGAACGAATGGAACTGCACAAACGGGTACACCTCTTGGAACTCTTTTTCTGCCTCTGCGAGAGACGATTGCGCACGATCCGTAAACGAGTAGATGACATCTTGTTTCTCAATCTTCGGCAGCAATAAGCGAGTCAGACTACTGGAACCGCCCCCGAGCTCCAAAATACGGACGGGACGGCTAAACGAATGGATGTATTGAGCAATGGTTTCCACTGCCATAAGTCCAGAAGGGTTTCCAAGAGTAATGCGATCCGCATATGGCTTAAATAAGTCAGTAGTACTGTCGGTCGACACGCGAACGTTCTGCCCCGTCATGATCGTTGTGTAATGAGCAAAACACGCTTTCAGTTGAGAGAACGTATCCCGCTCATTCGGATAGCGATCCAGACAATCCTGATAAAACGTTTCCGTATCAAGGCCTACTGCATGTGCAGATAGACGGTATGTTCCTTCAACGTGTTCAACCAGAGACGCCTTAACGACAAGCCCAAGCATGAGTTGGAAGAGATGTTCATTTCTTCCATCAATCCCTACAGCTTCACGCAATTCTTCCAGCGTGTATGTTTGATCCTGCTTGTGGAAAACACCCAGTTGCTTGAAGCACGCAAGCGATGACAAGCCGGAATAAAAAGTCTCATCCTCTTCCAAATCTGTTTGCTTTCGGGCATTCACTTGCTTCAGTAAGGTTTCCCCAAAAGTAAAGAAGGTGGCAGCAATTTTATGCACATCTGCTATTTCGTTCTTATGAATCGCCTCAGATGCTCCAGCAGTGGACCGCTCTGCCATGTCGTTTGCAGATTGATCAGATTCCACCCAGTGACGGGTTTTGGCAAAGGAATAGGTTGGCAAAGGTACCTTCTTCCATTTGACAGGACGGTAATATTCAATCCAATTGATAGGCACCCCGGTCACGTACTGTTTTGCCGTTTCTACTGGGTTAGCGCTGTCTATTTGCACGCTGATCGGCAATGCACTTTCACCACGTGAATTCAGTACTCCGTAGAATACCTCGTTCCCATCAACAATCGGAGCACCGTCCTCTGTCCGATCTCCCGCGCACAGGCGATGGATCTTCTGCAAAAAGTCCTCTTTGCTGTTGATAATGAAGGCAAGGCGATATCGATAGTGTCCGCGCCCAATATTGGCAGTAGCGCACATATCCAAAAGGGAATGCTCAGAAGGCCCCGATAAAAATGCTTGGTATTTCTCGAGCAAATCCCATAGTGAGTCACTTGTTTTGGCAGATAACGTAATGAGGTAATCACCAGCTCCAGTGACGGCTGTCGCCTCGCGCCCAGGAGGCTCTTCCAATAGGACGTGGGCGTTTGTCCCGCTCAGGCCGAATGCACTTACCCCGGCTCTCCTCACAGGTTGGTCCGCCTCGACATCCCAAGCCTTTAGTACATCATTGATATAAACAGGCGAATCAATAAAAGGAATTAAGGTATTCGGCCGTTTCACATGCAGCGTCGGCGGAATCTGACGATGTTTCATCATCAGAACCGTTTTAATGATCCCAGCTACACCTGATGCCGCTATCGTGTGCCCGATATTGCTTTTGACCGAGCCTATTGCGCAAAATTGCTTTCGTTTTGAAACCTTCTGAAAGGCATGCATGATCCCTTCAATCTCGACAGGATCACCTAATCTGGTCCCGGTCCCATGTGCCTCAATATAAGAGATGCTCTCCGGATTGATTCGCGCCCGCTCCCAGGTTGTTCGCAACAAAGCAGACTGAGAAATCGCATTGGGCGCTGTAATGCTGGTAGAACGTCCATCACAATTGACCGCCGTGCTTTTGATTACCGCATGGATGTAATCGTTATCCTTGACTGCTTGTTCGTATGACTTCAAAAGAACAGCGCCAAGACCTTCTCCCCATACTGTTCCATCAGCAAAATCATCAAATGCTTTGGTTTTTCGGTCTACAGAAACGATGCCAAAGTCAGTATCTTGTTGAATCGGAAACAGGGAAAGGTTAACTCCACCTACGAGAGCCATTCGACAATCGTTATTTCCAATGGCCTGACATGCTTGGTGCAGAGCGACCAAGGAGGAAGAGCAAGATGTATTAATCAATTGGCTCGGACCTGACAAATTCAGCAAATAGGAAATTCGTGAAGCGATAATTGCTGCAACGTTGCCAGCCAGCGAAGACGAATCAACGTTTTTCAACACACGCTGGTATTGGGATTCATTGTCACAATATCCCAGAAATACGCCGGTAGGTGAACCGCTGATCATCTTCTCGCTATACCCGGCATGTTCAAATGTTTCCCATGCCAACTCCAGAAACATCCGCTGATAAGGATCCATGGTTCGAGCCTCTGCAGGTGAGATCTCGAAAAACGCATGATCAAACAAATCCACGTGATCGAGATATCCCATCCGCTCATACTTAAAATCTTTGCCGTTAAAAAATTCTCTCGCTACCCTCTCGACGTCTGGACGCCTTGCAGCAGGGATATCACCAATTGAATCATGCCCCTGTTTCAAATTGTTCCAGTATTCTTCGAGGCTGTTGGCTCCGGGAAAACGACAAGCCATACCGATGATCGCGATATCTTGGCGCGTATTCACGTTGGCAGAGGACAGTTCTTTCAGCAAGGGGAGTGCTTCCTTCTCTTGCAGCCGATGAGCTGCCACTTGCTCCAAGATGTATTTTTTTAGCAAACTCATCCTAATTCCCCTTTCTTTTGTCGATCAGCTCGGCACCCTTGTCTACGGAGAGAACTCCCTCCTTGACCTCCCTCAGCAATTCCAGAAGGGATTCATCATCATCGCTTTGATCTTCCATAGATGCAAACTGATCCTGTTTTCTTTGTTCGAGAAAATCCACAAACATGGCAATCGTATAGTAGGAAAACAAATGCGCGACACTAATCTCGCTATCCACTTGTTTTACAATTTGCGCATGCATTTTAAGCAACAGCAGGGAATTCCCTCCCAGCTGGAAAAAGCTGTCGTGTACCCCCACTTTTTCGATTCCCAAGATTTCTT
The DNA here is from genome assembly GCF_021270385.1 of Brevibacillus sp. AF8. Lineage (NCBI taxonomy): Bacteria > Bacillati > Bacillota > Bacilli > Caryophanales > Paenibacillaceae > Brevibacillus > Brevibacillus sp. AF8. Next base: position 496,845 of record NZ_JAGQDN010000001.1, read on the forward strand.
TCCAGATGGTAACCAGCTGTTCTTCCTTCTCGTTTCGTGGGGCTACATATTCAGCATCGGACGCCTGCTGTTCATCCACTTCAGGCAATAGCTTGCGATTGATCTTGCCCCCTGCTGTCAAAGGCATTTTTTCAATGCTGACAAAAAAGGAAGGGATCATGTGATCGGGAAGCCGCTCGCTGAGATAACCACGCAGGTCACTTGCGGTTAATTCCTGAGCATTCGTTACGTAGTACGCGCACAATCGAGCCTTCTCTTCTTGAAATAGCACGGCACATTCTTTTACTAGCGGGTGGGACAATAGAACTTCATCAATCTCGCCCAATTCAATTCGGTGCCCGCGTACTTTTACTTGATGATCGATGCGACCGCAGAACTTGATATTGCCATTCGGCAGATAACGCCCAAGGTCACCTGTCCGATAAAGCTTTTGATAGCCAATTTCCGGATAAGGGTTGTCAACAAAGCTGGTAGCAGTTTTCTCGGGATCGTGCAAGTACCCATGCCCCAAGCACAAGCCTGTTATATAAATCTCCCCTTGATGTCCCGCCGGAACAAGTTTGCGATTTGAATCCAGCAGCAAGATTTTCGTATTGGCTATCGGCTTTCCAATCGGGATCGGCCCCTGATGGGTATGGTCGATCTCAAAGTAGATGACACCAATAGACGTCTCTGTCGGTCCATACAGATTCGTGATACGAACGTGGGGAAATCGCTGAAGAAACAGATGCACAGTGTGAGCCGTGATTTCCTCTCCGCCCAAGATCAGGTGGCGAATCGAAGAAAGTGAATCGTGTATGTCCAACCGTGTTTCCATTTGATCCACCAGCAGATTGAACACCGACGGCACAAAGTCCGTAATCGTAATCTGATAGGTTGAAATGGCGTGTAACACTTGATCGAGCGTCATCTCGAACTCCGGAATCGGCAATACCGTACGGCCACCATGCAAGAGCGGCCAGAATAGTTGCCAGACCGAACTATCGTAGTGGTGGGGCGTCGTCTGGAAAATGGCATCCTGTTCCGTACAACCGTAATGTTCATCCATCCAGCGAAACCGGTTGAAAATACCGATATGAGGGACGACAGCTCCTTTTGGTTTGCCAGTGGAACCAGATGTATAGATCACATAGATCGGGTCGTCCACATCTACCTGGACATTCAAGTCTCGTTCTTCCCGGATATCGTCCGCATCGACGATTACAGCGCGTGTCCATTCCACGAATGACGGTTCCTGGCGTATTTCTGGCCCGATTAGCGTCACCGGACAATCCAATTCATCCAGTAGCTGCTTTTTCCGTTCGCTCGGACTCTGCACGTCTAGCGGGACAAAGGCCGCACCTGTTTTCATCACAGCTAGCAGGGAAATGACCAAATTCAAGCTACGATTCATCAAGACCGGAACATAGCTTCCTCTCCCAATGCCACTCTCCTTCAACATCCGCGCAAGGCAATTGGCTTTGCCATTAAGTTGAGCGTAAGTAAGGGTTTTGTTGCCAAATACAGCGGCCGTTAGATGCGGCGTCCGCGCTGCCTGTTCCTCGATCAGTTGATGAATCGGCTTGGAAGCAGAATGAGGAACGTCCGTCTGATTGCGGGTATACAACAGATCCGTCCGCTCCGCCTCTGTCAACATATCGATTGTCTGGACGGACCGTTTAGGATCGACGACGACTTCACGAAGAATTTGTTGATAATGCCCAATCATCCGTTCGATGACAGCCTCTTGGAACTGCTCGCCCGCATATCGCACGCGTCCGGTCATTCCATCTTCTGTTTGCTTGCATGCAAATACCACTTGCAGAGACAAGCCTTCTAAAGCAGCAATATCTTGCACGTTTTCGAGTACGAAGGCTGTATCCAGCAGTGTCTTCCTATCTGTGTTGGATAGATCAAGCCATTGCATCATTTGCGAAAACGGATAGTTCTGATGCTCCATTGCCTCTTTGACTAGCTGCTTACCCTCTTTCGCCACTTCTGCAAAAGTAGCTTCTTGATGCATCCGTACACGCAGCGGCAGCACCCGATTCCAAGCATTAGGGGGAAGCGGATTCTGAAAGACGGGCGTGAGAATGATCATGTCGTCTGTCTGCTTATACCGATTCAGCATGATTTGAAATGTCGACAGAAGGAACAGGTAGAGCTTCATCGGATGATGACCGCAATGGGCCGCAATGGCAGCGTTCAAATCATCTGGAAAGACAAACGATATTTCTTTTGTCTCCTCCTCCCCAACGCCTTCCTTCTCCGTCCCTTCGGTTGGAAGGAGGGAGAGCGTCCACTCCCCCTGTAACTTCTCTTGCCAGTACTGCTCCTCCCGGCTAAATTTCCGACTGGTTAGCAGAATGTTTTGCGAAATAGTATTCTCCATATGCCCTCCCCCTCTTACTCACCGCTTGCTCTAAAATTCAAAATCCCAATCGACGCCCTGTGCTTGAATAAGGGCTACCTCACGGGTCAATTCAAAGTCTTGCAGGAGGCGCTGGGGATCTTCCATCACCTGCTGCAACAAGCTTTTGAAGTCACTCACAAACTGCTCCATCGTCTCTCTGCGGAACAGGTCACTGCGGTAATCCAGCTTACATGTAAGTCTGTCGAAAACCGGATAAGCCGACAGATGAAGGTCAAGCTTAGCCGTCTTGTTTTGCAGGGGATAGTTTTTGACGATCATTCCCTGAAGCTCCAGTTCCCCTTCTGGATTGTCCATGTTTTGCAGGACGAAAATCGTATCAAAAAGAGGCTGACGACCTGTATTTGGTTCAAGACCAAGAGTCTGGACAAACAGATCAATCGGGTAATCCGCTTGTTCAAAAGAGGCAAGCGTATGCTCGCGGACCTCCGCAAGAAACTCGCGATAGGTTTTCTCGCCTTTTGGATAATTTCGTAAAGGAATCGTGTTGATAAACATCCCAATCACTTCATCAAACTCTGCAAATTTACGGCCAGCTACTGGAGTTCCGACAACGACATCCTCTTGACCGCTGTATTTTGCAAGCAGCATGTTGTAAACCGACAGCAGTACCATGTAAAGTGTCGCATGTTCCTGCGTTGCCAGTTCCAGCAACCGCTGCCTCTCCTCTGCCGATATATCGAACTCAATCGTCGCACCAGGATACGTAAGAGATTCTGGCCTTTCATAATCAGTCGGAATCGATAGTAGTGGAGCCGGGATGGTAAACAAGTCTGCCCAATAGTCAGCTTGAAGCTCCCCTGACTCAAGTGCAGATTCCTGCCAAACAGCAAACTCTTTTTGCTGGACGTCCAATGCAGGAAGTGTCACACCTGCATAGAGACGAACAAAGTCCTCTACGAGAATATCCATGGATACACCGTCTGAAACGATATGGTGCATGTCGAACATCAAGAGATGCTTTTCCGGAGCAATCCTGATTAGCCCTGCACGCAACAAGGGTGCTTGACGCAAGTCGAATGGTCGTACAAACGCTGCCAGACTGGCCTCCAACTGCTCTGCACTGGCTTCGCTCACTTCCAAATGGAAGGCCAGCGAATCATGTACAATTTGAACCACTTGCCCATCACTATAATCAAACGAGGTACGAAGAGATTCATGGCGGTCAACCAATCCTTGAAAAGCATGTTCTACCTTCTCACGGCTCAACTCACCCTCGATGAAACGGGCAGCCGTAATGTGAAGACTTGTGTCTGCCGGATTGACCTGCTGAAGAATAAAGAACTTTCGCTGGGCGGCCGTAACCGGATAGTACGTTCTGGCTTCGACTGAGAATCGTCTCTTCGTAATGGTCTTGTCTGCGCCATCTATCACCTTGCCAAGCTCCTGAATCGTTGGGTGATTAAACAAGGTTCGCAGTGGAAGCTGAACGCCAAATTGTTGTGCAACCTGGGCAGCTACCGCGTTGATTTTTAACGAGTGCCCCCCTAGAGCGAAAAAATTGTCCCGAGCACTGATTGTGTTTGGATCGAGCTGTAACACATGCGCCCAGATGTGGGTGAGAGCTTTTTCCGTCTCGGTTGTCGCTGACACCAAAATAGATGTGTCGACCCGATCCTGTATGCCGGGCTTCGGCAAAGCCCCTCTGTCCACTTTTCCGTTAGGGGTAAGTGGCAATACGGTTTGTTTTACATAGTGCATCGGCACCATGTATTCCGGAAGCACAGTAAACAGATAATCACGCACATCTCGTGCGGAAAATTCCTCCTGGGGAACGACATAGGCACATAAGTACTTTGCACCTGTTTCCTCTGAAAGCGCCAAGACCACTGCGTCTTTAACCGCTGGATGTCTACGCATCACCTGTTCAATTTCACTTAATTCGATTCGGTAACCCCGAATCTTGACTTGATTGTCCATTCTCCCGAAGTACTCAATATATCCGTCCTCCGTGATCCGTCCGACATCACCTGTACGGTAGAGTACTTGGTAGTCAGGGTCTTCTACCCAGTTGGCATACGGATTTGCTACAAAAACTTTTTGTGTCCGTACCTCATCTTTGTAGTAGCCGTATCCAACCCCCGGACCTGCTACACAAATTTCTCCTTTTACGCCTCGTGGGCAAATACACTGATTTTGATCGAGTATGTAAATATGAGTGTTCTGGATCGGTATGCCGATAGGAACCACAATCTGCTGATCGCTGGGCATCCCCCGAATAATGTGGTGCGTAATATCATCGGATGCTTCCGTTGGCCCGTACATATTCACCAATGGAATTTCCGTATAGCAGGCAAACCAGCGTCTTACCAGAGGAGCTGGCAACTCCTCTCCTGTCACTGCCATCCATCGCAGATCAGGGAAGCTGCGTTCGGAGTCCGGCCATTCTTGGACGAGATCAAGCAGCACGGAGAGCAGAGAAGGTACCACTTCCGCTACGGTGACGCGGTTGGAACGGAGTACGTTATGAAGAGCCTGCGTATCCATTACCGTCTCTGTATCGACCACTTGCACAGAGCCACCCACCAGCAGAACAGCCAGATATTGCCAAACGGAAATGTCGAAGCAAAGCGAAGCCGTTTGTGCGACAAGATCATCTTCGCAGAGGGATAGGTCGTTGATTTTAGCGAAAATGTGGTTAATCATTCCGCGATGGTGCACCATTACGCCTTTTGGTTGTCCAGTCGTGCCCGATGTGAAGATGATGTAAGCCAGGTCTGTTCCCGCACTCTCCCGACCGATGTTCTCTCCCGATAGTGACTCTACGGATTGATCGGATGAACCAAAGACATAGAGATACTTCAGCTCAGGCGAGGATGCTTGAATCTGCTCCAATCCATCTAGCAAGTCAGGCTGAGTGATTAACCCTGCAATCTCGCTCTTTTGCACGATGTACAGGATCCGATGCTGCGGATAGTCTGGATCAATCGGTACGTAGGCTCCTCCCGCTTTGAACACTGCAAGAATCGCAACTAGCGTATCCACGTTACGCTTCATATAGATACCGATTTTTGTGCCAGGTCGTAATCCTTGCTGGATAAAATGGCGCGCAAGTCGGTTGGATCTCTCGTTTAATTCCTGGTAGGTTAACGTTGATTTTCCGTCTGTAACCGCTTTGCGATGAGGCGTCTTTTTTACTTGCTCCTCAAAGAGGTGATCAAAGCTCTGATCGCGCGGAAAATCAATCCGATTGTCGTTGAATGAAAGAACTAACTCACGTACCTCAGCCTCAGATAAGCACGCGATCTCGGCGATTTTTTGATTCGGGTGGGTTACGATGACCTGATAGATACGGACCAAGTGCTCCATCATCCGTTCCATCATGCTGAGTTGGTATCTTTGCCCCACGTAACGCACAAGTAATTCGAGCGAGTTCCCCTTTTTAGAAAAGAGGAGCTGCAACTCGCTCGATACCTGTTCCAGGCTGTCCTGATCATGAAGAACGTCCAATAAGCAAGTCGCCTCAAAGAACGGTGTGCTGTTCCCCTGCTGCGGTACTTGCAATTCCTCGATCAACCGCAAGATTGGGTAGTTCTGATGTTCCACAGCTGCCTTTAAAGTCTGCCGAACTTCTTGCAGCAGCTCCTTGATGCTCCATTCCGGGAGTACCTGATGACGCAGAGGCAGCACTTTATTCAAGAACTCACCCGGCTCTGTTTGACGAAAGATAGCCGTTCCAACGCATATGTCCTGATGTCCCGTGTATTTGGACAACAAGATGCCCAATCCACTCAGCAAAGCCATGAACAAACGTTGATCTGAGCCATTGCTCAAATGAATCAGCGCCCTGCTCAGTTCGTCTGGAAACACGATGTTCAACTCACGAAGCTCAGACTGACGCTGAAACGAGGCCCGAGAGTCTGTTGGAAGGTCAAGTGAATGAAACTCTCGAGAGAGGTTCTCCATCCAAAAGTCTTTTTCGCGATCAAACTGCCCACTGGCCAGCAAGATGTTTTGTGCCGTTATCGTTGTCAAGCCAATCCCTCTTTTCTGTCCGTCATGTATTTCTCAAAAAGCAAAGTCATCGTCGTCCACTTGTCCCTGTGCAACCTGTACTACTCCATGACCGATCTGAAGTTGTCCGATGGTTCGGTTCGGGTGGGCTACCATTTGCTCCAATAGAATGACAAAGTCTTGAGCCATCTTCTCGATTGTTCTTCTGTGATACAAGTTCGTGTTATATTGCCAGTGCATGCCTATGTGATCCTCAGCCTTCACCACTTCCAAAGCCAGATCAAGCATGGCAGATTTGCGTCTGAACTCGTACGGTGCAAACTCGATTTGATCGAGACTGACTTTTTGCTGTTCCGCTGCATGATGCAGGGTCAGCATAGCGTCAAACAAGGGGTTTCTTGCTGGATCCCGAGTCAATTGAATCTGGCTTACGAGTTGATCGAATGGATAATCTCCATGCTCAAAACCGCTAAGCACGTTTTGGCGTACCTGCCCGATATACTCTTCGACGGTCAATTCTTTCTTCGGCCAGTTTCGCAAGGCCAAGGTGTTCACAAACATTCCCACAACAGGGGCAAACTCCGCACGTTGTCTACCATCCATGTCGCAACCAACGACGATGTCTTCCTGATTGCTGTATTTCGATAACAAAACAGAATAGACGGCCAACAGAAGCATGTACAGCGTCGTAGAACTTTGACGGGTAAACGAGTCAAGTTTTTCCAGCCATTCTCCAGACAGTTCAGTCAGCAACTCGTCGCCATCAAATGTCATGGTTTGTGGGCGAGGATAGTCGGTCGGGATTGCCAATGGTTGTGGCTGCTCGGAAAATGCTTGCAACCAGTATGCTTCATGCTCGGCCCAGCCGATCTCGGCAGCTTGTTCACTTTGCCACCAAGCAAATTCCTTGGCCTGTACCGACAATTCCGGCAACACCTGTCCTTGGTAGAGGTAACAAAACTCCTCAAGCAAGATAGACTTGGATATGCCATCCGAAATGATATGGTGCATATCGAAAATCAGCAGATGCTCTTCTGATGAAAGCTCAATTAAGCCGATACGAAGCAAAGGTGCTTGCTTTAAATCGAATGGCCGGAAAAAGCGTTCGATTGTCTTTTCCACAGCTTCCTCGTCTGTTTTCCATGTCTCGATCCGTACAGAAAGGTCACTGTGTACTTTTTGTTTGACCTGACCTTCCATCAGATGAAACGAGGTGCGCAGCGCCTCATGTCGTGCGACGAGTTGATCTGCGACGTCTTGCAGACGCCCCGAATCAAGAGAACCGGTGATCCGCATAACTCCCGGTGTATGATAGCTGGTAGCATCTTCTTCCAACTGCCACAACAAGTAAAGCCGCTCTTGCGCACGCGTGACAGGGTAATATTCCTGACCAGAGAGCAAAGTGATCGGTTTTTGCTCCATCTCTTGGAGGCTGCCTGTGATCCGATCCGCCAAACCGCGAATCGTAGGAGCATCAAACAGGTCGCGCATGGAAAGCTTCACTTGAAAGTCACTTTCTACTCTGGATAAAAGCTGAATGGCCTTCAGCGAATGTCCTCCCTGTCCGACAAAGTGATCAAGTACACCAGGGGATGGAATCTGTAAAACATCCGCCCACAACTCAGCCAACTTTTGTTCAATAGGGTTTGCCGGAGGCACGTATTCGCTACTAATGCTTGGCTTTACAGCAGGCAAAGCTTTGCGATCGATCTTGCCATGCGGGGTAAGCGGCATCTCGGACAGTTCCATAAAGTAACTCGGGATCATATATTCGGGGAGCCACTCCTGCAGGTGCACACGAAGGCCATCCGGTTGAACGCCGTCCTTTTGCACGACATAGTAGCAAGCTAGTTCGGTCAAGCCCATCTGATCAGTCATAGCCAATACTGCTACCTGGTTCACGGCAGGATGCTGAAGGACGGCGCGTTCCACTTCCTTCAGTTCCACACGATAGCCTCGCACTTGAACCTGATCGTCCATTCGTCCCAGATATTCAAACACTCCCGTTTCACTGAGCAATCCGACATCTCCCGTACGGTAAAGGCGCTCTCCAGTAATGGGATGATGCGTAAAAGCTTTCTCGGTCAACTCAGGCTTGCCCAAATATCCGTCGGTGATGCCAATTCCACCGATACAAATCTCGCCCTTGACATCAGGGGGACAAATTTCCCCCGTCTGGCCAAGGATGAACATATGTGTATTGGCAATAGGTACACCAATAGGGATTCTGAGTGTTTCTTCAGCAGGCTGTTCGGTGCAAAGAAAGACGGACGCGTATATCGCCGATTCTGTCATCCCGTAAATATTGGCGATTCGCGCGACACGAAACAAACGATTCCATTCGCGAACCAGATTAGCGGTCAGTGCTTCTCCTCCATTAAATACCCACTTCAAATTGGGCAACGGATCTGCTTCATTACGAGAGTGCACATGAGCCAGAAACACATTCATCATCGCAGGAACGAACTGGGTGACTGTGATGCGTTGCTCCCGCAGCCAGTCATACAAGGCTCCCGGATCTTTGCCGTCTTCCTCTTTCAAAATAGACAGCTTTGATCCAACCATCAGCGGCCAAAACAATTCCCACACCGAATCCGTAAAAGAGATCGAGGTTTTTTGAGCAACCACGTCTGTCTCGCTTAGTGGAAAAGTCTCCTCTAGCCAAAACAACGTATTCAATACCTGTTTATGCGTAATCATGACGCCTTTTGGCGCACCGGTCGAACCCGATGTGTAGATGACATACGCAACATCATCCTCTGAACCTGCCGGGGCTATCGCCTCTTCCTTTTGACGGCGAATGTCGGACGCTGTATAGACCTTGTATCCTGCGTGATGGAAGGAAGTCTCGTCCAAACAAATGATCGTTTCGATGCTGTCAGGGAGATCCGGTATGATCTCATCCAGATACACGGATTCTGTTACAAGCACCTTGCAGCGACTATCCTGCAAAAGGTATTGAATTCTGGCTCGGGGATAATGCGGATCAACCGGGACGTATCCCCCACCTGCTTGGAGGATTGCAAGAACTGCCGCTACCATCCGGGAGCTCCTGTCTGCGAGAATTCCTACGAGTTGCGAAGGAATTACACCCGCATCTTGTAGGATACGGGCTAGCTGATTTGCTTCCGCGTGTAGTTCTGCGTATGTTCTTTCTCGATCCGCCTCTACCACAGCGACTCTATCAGGCGTTTTTTCCGCTTGCCGGGCGAACAGTTCAGCGATGGTTACTTTGTTGCGGTACGGTTTGTCTGTCTGATTGACTCTGGTTAACAAGTTCGCTTCATCATCAGTGAGCAGGTTAAACTCGTTCAGATCCAGATCGAGCTGCATACGTCCATTCATTGCGACTCTTCCCCTTTTTAGGTGGTGGTGAAAAATTCCCGCAAACGGTTAATTCCCTCGTTATACTTCGCGGCAGAGTATGAGAGGCGCAATGTGTTCGGGATGCCAAAGTCAGAACCCGGTACGGTCGCCACATGTGTAGCCTCGAAAATTTGTGTAGCCAACTCAAGTGAGGTGCTGATGCCTTTTCTTTTCATAAATTGTTCGCAATCAATCGTGAAGTAGAAGCTGCCTCGCGCTGGCAGAGCACGGACATCCGGTACATTTTGGAAAGCGTCAATCGTATAGTCCCGACGACCTTTGTAAAGTTGGACCAAATGATCAACCTCATGCTGGTAATCAAGCGCAGTCATTGCTCCGAACTGTACAACTGGGTCAGCTGTGAGCAGTGTGTGGTGCTGAATGACCGTCAATGGTTGCACCAGCTCATCCGGTACGATCGCATATCCGACACGTCTGCTATACATCCGATACGCTTTGGAAAACGCATCCGTTGTGATGAACGTAGACTTGGTATTTTTCAGCTGCATCACGGATTCGCACTCGTCATCGAAGTAGGTATTCGCATAAATCTCGTCATTGATAATAGCGGCTCGGCCGTCTACGATGCTGTCGATCGTGTACAATTCCTCTTTTGTAAGAATATTTCCCAACGGGTTGCCTGGCGTGTTGATCACGACCACTTTCGTCTTGTCTGTAAAATTCTCTTTAAACGACTCCACATCAAGTCTCAACGTATCCAAATCAATTTTGTAATAACGAACTTTAGCACCGACTAAGAGCGCGCAGAAATGGTAAAGCGAGTAGTACGGTAGTGGCAGCAACACTTCATCGCCTTCTTTAAGCAAGAGGTAGAACAGGTTGCGGAATAGTGTGCTGGTACCGACACTTATCACGAAATTTTCCGGTTTGATGGACACATCGTATTTTGTTTTATAGTGAGTCGAGAGCTTATCTTTCAGCTCCGGAAGGCCACCCGGATACACGAGCGAATATTTTTCAAAGCTGTTCAATGCCTGTTGCATAGAATTGATAATTTCGGGATGCAACGGCATTTCCGACTTCCCAAGAGTCATTCGGATCGCTTCTCCACCGTTTCTCTCAAGCTCATTTGCCATCTGGTCCAGTACAAACATCAAAAAGCGCTCGTCGTGAAAATTAATTGAGGATCTGATTTCCATATTCTCCTACCCCTTTTACTTTATTTTGGTTTTTTCTGCTAACATTTTTAAGATTTTCACATAACGATCTGAAAGCGATTCAACATATGCCGTCTGAAGCATAGCTGGATCATAGGTAAAAACGACATGGATACCTTCCGAAGTTTCTGCTACCTGAAGAACTAACGGACTTCCGGCCATTTCTGGCTCGACTGATCGCTTGACTTCACGTTTCCAAACTGCCGACTGAGCTTTGAACGGAATGGTCTGGTTGACAAAAAGTGTCGGCCATTCCATGTTCATCGTCGCTTGCCAGTGCTCTGACGGATACAACGCGAGCGCTTGCATCCGGGCACGTACTTGCTTCGTATGATCCACTAATTGTGAAAACGAATGAATCGTCTGCATATCGATGGTGAGCGGTACGATGTTGTCAAAGTTGCCTAGCGTTTGTTCCAGCACACCTGGCGTCCGGTTCGTCGTTACCACCCCAAGTGTCAAACTCGGCAACTGGGTGACCTGACGAAGCAACAACAGGTAGGAGGCAAGCAAAATGTTTCCCAGCTCCTGATTGGAATGAGCAGATACATGCAGTAAATCCGCGTGACTTGTCGGGTCGATATACTGCTCGACCTTTCGTTTTGCTACCCCACCCGTACCAAAAGGTTGAGCAGAATGTGGATTTATTGCTGTCAACCACTCGTGACGCTGGGCCTCGAGATGTCCGTAATAAAGCATTTTTTTCTGCCAAACAGCGAATGCTTCGTAGCGAGGCGGTTCTTCCACAGTTGGTTCATGCCCTTGTGCAATCGCCTGATAAAGAGCCTCCCATTCTTCCAGGAGAATTCCGAGACCTCGCCAATCACTCAAGGAGCTGTGCAGACCTCCAATCAACCGATAGCGATCAGCCGCCAGCTTTACCAATTCAAATCGAGCCAAACATCCTGCTTTGTCCTCAAACGGCCTCTTCTGCTCGGCAGTCAAGCGTTCTCGCAACCATACCGCTGCCTCTGCCTCGCTTTTCTCCTGTAAATCACAAAGCGCGAGCGGAATCGGTTCCGATAGGCCTTGTGGCGACAGCTGAGGGAAACGTCGCACGAGAGCTTGCCATGCTTGCTGCATATACGCCAGTTCGATTCTGCCCCGCAGCTCGATGTCAAAACATCTGACAGCCACAATCCCCTCTTCTTGTTCCTGCTTCAGCAATCGTTCTTGAATGAAGGAATAAATGGGCGTTGTTTCCGATTGAAACTCGCCTAGAATCGGCTTAGCTCTTTGTGCGGCTGATTTCCCGTCCGTTAAAATCAGGTAGGGGGCATCTGTCAGTTGCAGATTACGTCCTGCCTGGTCTGCAAACGTAACGGGAATGCCACACGCAATCAGTGTGTCGATCCGTTCGGTCAGATTCGTTACTCTGTCCTCGATTTGATAGACGCCACAACCACTTTTCATGAGCTCCCGTTGTTCTTGCGAGTGCTCCATTCGAGGCTGAACTAACTGAATGCTGCTCTCTTCCGCTTTGCCTAGTGTGATGATACTGGCTTGCGATTGCCGATCCAGATATTTCTCGTGAACACGGTAGCCGAGGAAGGTAAAGAACGATAGTGCCTGATCAGCATCTGATGTAAGCAATCGGATAACAGATTGCTGATCGCTGCTGTACCATTCGTCATGCTTCATATCCTCGCTCTCTACAAGTTCAATCAAGCCTACCGATTCCACAAAGAGAAAGGCAACGAGTCTATGATTGAAGAGCACCGCTGGCTTAGGTGCGCTGACCAAATCGTATTTGAAATCCGAATCAACTAACCTTTTCAAAAATTGAGCAATATTGGAAATAGAATAACATAGATGGTACGGACCCGTCCCCTTCTCTTCCAACAAACGAACGCAAGGTGACGTTTCATCTACAGGCGCGATTAGCTCGATTGGCACACAGCCCGGTTTCATGCACATCGAGAGATACACGTTTTGTTCTGGATCATGGAGGGAATCGCTCGCATCAAATCCGAGAGTGCCATACATGATTTGAGCCGGACCCAGTTCTGGAACGGCAACTCCGACATGATGAAGGCGGTTCATCACGCCCTCTTTTTCTGTTTGGTGATGCACGATGTCAACATCATCCAATCGCTGTTTTGGATTCTTCAGAAGCGCTGCGAGTACACGCAAATAGTTGCCAGCGAAGCCTTCCATTGTCTCTGCTTTAAACAACTGGGTATCGTATTCAAGCACGCACCTGAATTGATCGGCGAGTGGTGTAATATCCAGCTTAAAGTCGAGCTTCGACGTCTTCGATTCATGCGGAACCTCTTCAAATTGCACGTCGCCAAGGGTAAATTTGACTTCTTGCTCGCGCTGGCTATGGAAGATCAGCATCGTATCAAACAATGGATTTTGCGTTTGCTGAATGCCTGCGGCGCTACGGGCAACGATTTCTTCAAACGGATAATCCTGATGTTCGTAGGCCAGTAACAGACTGCGCTGAACCTCTTGTACAAAATCGGTATACAAAAGATCGGCACGTGGACGATTGCGAATCGGTAGGAAGTTGATAAAGACGCCAACGATTCGCTCCAAATCGGGATGGTTTCGACCAGCTACCAGTGAACCGACAACGAAATCTTCCTGAGACGTGTATTTCATCAACAACACGTAATAAGCCGACATCAAAACAGCATGGACTGTGACTTCGTTCTGCTTAGCAAATGCATGCAAATCACTGTACGTAGAATCAGAAATGAAGAACGTATGGTGATCCCCCTGGAATGTCTTAACGGAAGGACGGGGGTAATCCAGTGGAAAACACATGAGCGGGATTCGGTCGCTGAAAGTGTCCACCCAGTATTTTTCCTGCTGATTCCACTGCTCGCTCCCCCGCTTCTGCCACTGCCAGTCGGCGTAGTCCTTGTATTGAATAGGCAGTGCAGGCAGCTCTTCACCCATATACAACCTGGCGAAGTCTTCCATTAACACGTTCAGAGAAATACCATCCAAAATAATATGATGAGAGTTGAACAACAGATAATGCTGAGTAGCTGTGACCTCAACTAGGCAAACCTGAAGGAGAGGGGCTTTCATCAAATCAAAGGATTGCCGGAAGTCTTCCATCAGTTCGTCCAATGTCCTGCCATCGCTATGCATGGTTTGGATCTCAAATGGCACTTTGTCGCTGATGTACTGATACACTTCTCCATCCTGTACCGCAAACGAAGTACGGAATGCTTCATGCCTTTGGATGATTTCCTTAATCACACGTTTCACTCGACTTACATCCAGATGACCGTTTACCGAGATTACACCCGACATGTTGTAGCTGGTGCTTTCGCCTTCTATCCCGTGCATCACGAAAATTCGTTTCTGTGAAGAAGAAGCCCTGTATCTCTCGGCTTGACTGACCCGATCAATCGGCTCGTAGGATATCGGCTGTCTCCCCCTGATGCGGTCCGCTAATTGTCGAATGGTGGGGTTCTGGAATACATCCCTGATCGTGATGTCTGTTTTTCTTTCTTTTTGCAATCTGGTCACGAGTTGAGCGGCTTTCAGCGAGTGGCCTCCCAGCGAGAAAAAATGATCGTGCACGCTTATTTTTTCGATTGCCAAAAGCTCGCGCCATATTTGGGCCAATTGCTGCTCAAGTTCATCTGCCGGGGCCTCTTCCTTTCCCGCGCGATACTTCGTGTAATCCAGACGTTGCAAGGCAGTCTTGTCTACTTTTCCACTCTGCGTCCGAGGCAAGGCATCAAGATGGACAAAAAAGGCAGGTAGCATATAGTCAGGCAAATAAGTCAGCACTGCTTCTCGCAGTACGTGGTCCTCAATGGGATGCGTTGCAGCCAAGCATGCAACCAGATAAGGATCGCGCTTTGACTCCTGAATGGCCACTACCGCTGCTTCCCTGACACCAGGCTGACGGCGCAGGACAGCTTCTATTTCCTCCAATTCAACGCGGTTGCCACGAATCTTGATCTGGAAATCCTTGCGACCAAAATATTGCAGATGTCCTTCATCCGTCCAGCAAGCCAAGTCTCCTGTACGATAAAGTCTGCCATATGGGGTCAGTAAGTAAGACGCTCTGGTTTTTTCCTCGTCAGCGATGTACCCTTCCGTTACTCCCATCCCGCCTACGTACATCTCCCCTATTACCCCTTTGGGCAACAGATGAAAATCTTGGTCCAGAAGAAAGACACGAACATTGTAACTCGGATGTCCAATCGGAAGCGGGTTTTCAAAAGGCCCTTGTCGAGGTACACAATACCCCGATGCCGAGATACTATTTTCCGTCGGACCATACAAGTTGTACATCTGCGCTTGAGGGAGCAAGGCTGCATGTCTTTCCACTAATGAAGAAGACAGCATCTCTCCTGTACACAACACTTTTTGAATCGAATTCAGCGAGCCATCAGCCACGTGGTCAAGCAAAGCGTGATACATCGTAGGGACGACGAGTATCACGTTTGCCTGTTGACTCTCGATGGCAGCCGCTAATTTTTGCGGGGACTTGTTTTCGAGTCGCTGCAATAAGCAAAGGGTACCGCCACTGATCAGTGTGCAAAAAATCTCGACAACCGATGCGTCAAAAGTTAATGTGGCGATCTGCAACGTTCTCGTCTGCTCTCCGAACCCGACAAATTCTATATGCCACCAAAGAGCGTTGATTAATTGATCATGCTTTACACGCACACCTTTTGGCGTACCTGTCGAACCAGAAGTAAAGATGGCATAAGCCGTACTTGAAGGTGCTGCTTTTCGCTGTGGTGTTGGAGTTAACTCCTGTGCCCAGCATGCTGGTTCATCCAGTCGAAACACCCTTGTTTGCAAGTCAGCGACGAGTTCCAGATAGCTGCCTTCTGTCACAATCAGACTAGGCTGAATCTGGCTTACGATCTGTTCAATTCGCGCTTTTGGCAAGTCTGGATCAAGCGGGACATAGTAACACCCAGCTTTGAGGATAGCCAGCAGTGCAGTAATCATCTCAGGGGAACGATCACACATGATAACTATCGGTCGGCCTGCATCTGTCACCTCCTTTTGCAGAGCCCAAGACAGGCGATTCGCTTGTTCTTGTAACTCCTTGTAGGTCACAGTCTGCTTTCCGTGTATAAGCGCAACTGCATCCGGTGTTTTTTCTGCAGCTTGATCAATCAACTCGTGCACGCAGTAATTACTCGGAACTGGCACGACTTTCATCTGTTCCTCAATCATCTCTTGCCGCTCACGATCACTGAGCAGGGTAAGGTCACGAATCTCTTGATCCGAATCAGCCGCAATCTGCTCGAGAAGGCTCAGGTAGTGAAGCGCCAGGCGTTCGATTTCCGTCGCTTGAAACTTCCATGCCTGGTAGTTGACATGGATTGTCCATTCATCGCCTGGTGTTACTTCCAGCACCAATGGATAATCGGTTGTTTCATGTGAAGTGATATTCTCCAGCTCGAAGTCAAGTTCCAATCCGGCCAGCGTCTTGTCGATGGGATAGTTTTGGAAAACGAACAAACTGTGCGCCAAAGGGGTTTGTGCGTCCATCTCTGAGCAGTTTTTCAACTCAACCGATGGCACGTACAAATGCGGGGCCATCTGGTGCTGTTCTTCCATCATGACACCCAGCAGATCTTTGACTGTTGTCGTTTCTGTCCGTTTGACCCGGAGTGGATACGTCTTGATGAAGAGTCCGACGATTTCCTCTACTCCAGTGAGATGGGCAGGACGACCAGCGTACGCCACTTCAAAAAGAGCATCCCGCGTATCGCTGTATTTTTGCAGTAAAATCCCCCACGCGGCTTGCAACAGTGTGCTGATTGTCACGCGGTTACGCTTGGATGTTTCCTCCAATGTATCCGTAAGCGTTCGACTAAGCCGAAGATGATAAGAAGAATAACGCTGCTCTTCGTTACGATCCCGCATATAGGGAAGCGGCGTAGGAGAGCTAATTCCTTGTAAGGAATCTTTCCAATACGATAACGATTGTTCATTCGAAGCTTCTTTGAGAAAACGCAGATACTCCTTGTATTTCGCCTTCTGCTTGATCGCAGGGGACTGTCCCGAGCACAATTGCCCATACGCTGTAAATATCTCTCTTAGGAGAATGCCGGAACTCCATCCGTCCATGAGAATGTGATGAAATGACCATATGACTTCATAACGATACAACTCCATCCTCACTACTTGAATGCGAATGGTATTGCCCAACTCAAGCGTGAAAGGTGTTTGCTTGTCCTGTGACAACAAAGCAGACAGTTTTCTTTCACGCGCTCCAGATGGTAACTCGCTCCAATCGAAATAAGGAATCTCCAATGTCTTTTGCTTGAGAATGAGCTGAACAGGGGCCTGAAGCCCCTCCCAGCGAAAAACCGTACGGAGCATTTCGTTGGCCTCAAACGCCATCGTAACGGCCTGCGTAAACAACTCCAGCTGAAACTTGCCACGAAGGGTTAGCCGATGCTGTTCAAAATACAGATTGGAGTCCTTTTGGAGTCGGTAATAAAACAGCATGCCCTCCTGCGTCGGACTTAACGGCAAAATGTCAGCTATATTGTTTTTGTCGATCTTGTTCATCACAATTTTTCTCTCCTGACTCCCTTACCGAACTGCTTCACTCGGCAGGTTTTCCACGATCTCCCCATCTGCATTCACGTACGGCAAGCCATTGTGTTCGAAGACATGGTCGAGGCAGTACATCTCTCCCTGTTTGTAGTCCAAAATCATCAGGTCTTCTGAACGAGTTGGAATTAATTCCTTCAACCGCGCTGGAAGATAGTCTGGTCCGACTGCTTGATGCCATTTCAAAACGATTTTTTCAGGGCGCTCGGCTGTCGGATAAAAGCCACAAATCTCTAATTTTCCAAAGTCGTGGGAAGTAAGAAGTACCCCTTTTTTCTCCAAGCCACCCAGATTGCGCTTGGACTCGGCCACATTCCGGAAAGCCTCGTCCAACGGAATGGCATACTGCTCGACTCCCCTGACTGGCATAAATACCGTCAAATAATACGAAATGATTCGATTATCCAAAAACTTGCGCTGCAAGTCGATCAAGGTCTCGACAGAATCGTTAACGCCACGAATGATGGCAGGCTGTCCGCGAATCTGGACACCGACGGATAGCAGTGCTTGCGTTGCTTGAATTGAAACGTCGCTTATTTCCCCAGGATGGTTAAACTGAGAAATCACACTTACCTGCTTGCCCGGCGTCTGTCTAACTTGGTCGAAAAACGCCAGCAGCTCTCCATCAAGAAAACGAGCAGGGTCATAGGCCAAAGCCTTGGTTGCAAAGCGAACGAGTCGAATACTCTTCACACTCAATAGCGTGCTGATCAGCTTGATTAAGTCAGAAGTTTTACGGAAGGAAGCAGGGTCTCCACCGGTAAAGAGGACATTATCGATGTACGGGTGGGCTTCCAGATACTGTACTGCCCTTTCTGCTTTGTCCATAATATTGGTGTATCCAATATCCTCATGGCGGATTTCATTCACTTTATAGCAGAACTGGCAGTTGGCAATACAAAAATCGTCGATGTGAAGCAACAACGTCTTCTTATACTTGTGTTGCAGAAAAGCTGTTTCATCCTGACGGTACGACTTGTTTCCATAGGGATCAAAACGGCCTTTATAGGGCTTTATTCCCGGTGGCGGAAGCACGATATTGATCATCTGGGTACGATAAGGCTCTGATTGACTCGCAATCAACTCGGCATAATAGCGAGTCACCTTGAATGGCATATAAGACTGCTCCAGTAATGCACTGCGTTCTTCCCTCTCAGCTTCTGTAAACCTGACAATTGTTGCGAACTCCTCAAATCCTTTTTTTCCCATTAATACCTTAACACTCAATGTAATCCCTCCTGTCATTCATTAAACACGCATGAGATTCGCTTGCTAACCAAACAGCAGATCCAGCTCTTTTTGCGACAATTCCACATCTTCAAAATCCGATGGAGTGAATTCAGGGACCTCCTGACGGCAACAATGATCAATGAGCTGCTCCAATTCATTGAAAAACAGCGCAAGTATCTTCTCCATGGTCTCCTCGCTATACTTGCGCAAGCTGTACGTAACAGAAACCTGAAGTTCTCCTTGACGAATGAGAGCAGCCACGTCAAGCAGTGCAGTCAAATGATTCCCCACCCCGGCATCAACTGCCAAGTTTCCTCCCATTAGTACCAGATCATCACTTAGTTGATTATCCACCGATCCCAGATAATTGAATCGAACTTGGGACTTTTCCACAGCCGCGAGCAGCTGAGGCTTTAGCCAGCCAAACCCAAGCCCACCCATCGGAATCTGGCGCAACTTCTCCTTTACCCCTTTTAGGTGATCGGTCCGATTGGATAGATTCGTTTCGAACAAAACAGGGTACATGCTGGTGAACCATCCTACTGTTCTGGTTATGTTCATCGTATGGATAGAAGACTCCCGCCCATGAGACTCCATTACCAGTAAGAGACGCTCCCTATCAAATACATCAGATAATGTCCGGGTAAGTGCTGCAACCAATAAGTCTTGGGGACCCGTATTGAACATTCGGTTGGCCGTCGTCAACAGTCGCGATGTCATCTCGGCTGAAAGTGTGCGCGTAGATGTAGCGCTGTATTCTACCAAATCTTCGCCAAAATCGAAGTCAGTCGGTAGTTTGTCTTCCGGGATGGAAAACATGTCCCAATATGCTTTTTCTTTGCTTGCCTGATCCGACTGGTAAAAGGCGGAGACTTCCTTGATCCACGCTTGCATCGAATGTGTTTTATCTGGCAAAACAATCGGCTCATTACGTTTCAGACTGGCCAAGGCACTCATCAAATCTTCCAGGAGAATCCTCCAGGAGACACCGTCCACTACAAGATGATGGGCCGTCAGAAACAATCGCTGAGGTCGATCAGGACCTAATTCAAAGAGACAACCGGTAAACAGCAAAGATTCTTCCAACTTGAAGCTAACAGCGCAAGCTCGCATCGCCTCAAGCATTCTACTCTCCTGTTCTTCTTGCGGTAAGGAATAAAGATCGACGCAAGTCACTGACACGCGATTGGTCAGGTGGCGCTCATTGTAAAAGAGCTTCCCATCTTTTGCAGAGTAATTGAGTCGCAGACAATCATGGTGGTTAACCAGTGCATACAGACTCGCTTCAAACTCTTCCAGCGTTACTTTTTCCTTGCTTTCAAGGAGCAATGACTGGTTCCAATGATCAGCATTGCGGAACTGTTGTGACAAAAACCAAGAAACGATGGGAGATGACGGCAACTCGCCAGTACACGGCTCTTGCGAGATCTGTTCCACTCCCCAGCTCCAGTCACTTCTCGCTTTTAGTTCTGCAATCGTGTCATAAATCAAGATGTCTCTTACGGGAATCTTGATTCCTCGCTGATGCAATCGATAGGAAACCTGAATCGCCTTGATCGAATCCCCGCCTAGTTGGGAAAATGGGTCATGTAGACCAAACGGCGAATGACCAAGCACGTCCTCATACACGTCAACCAATAGCTTGTCAAACTCGTCACGAGGACTGGTTTCATCCCCCACACCTTTTCGCTCCATGACAGGTTCGGGAAGCAGTCTTCGATCTACCTTGCCATTTGAGGTCAACGGAAACTGTTCAAGCTGCACAATTTGCGAAGGGATCATGTATGCGGGCAATCGACTCGCCAGTTCTTCGCGGAGCTCATTTTCCCGGAAAGATGTTTCCGTGATCAAGTAAGCACAAAGGTACTTACGCCCCCACGTATCCATGCGATCAATCACCACGGCCTCACGCACAGAAGAATAACCAAGTAGCTGTTGTTCAATTTCACCCAATTCAATACGGTAACCATGAATCTTCACCTGATAGTCAGCCCGCCCCAGATACTCCATGACTCCATTAGGCCGATAGCGAACCAGGTCGCCCGTCTTGTACATCACTTTACCTGGCTGAAACGGATCAGGTAGGAAACGCTCTTGCGTCAATTCCTCGCGGTTGAGATACCCCCGTGCCACACTATCTCCTGAGATGAATAGCTCTCCCGTCGATCCGATTGGGATTGGGTTGCCATATGAATCCAAAATGTAGAGCTGCACGTTACTGATCGGATGTCCAATCGGTACAGATCCTTCGGTATCGATCACTGGATCGTATTGATAGATCATGCACCCAACTACTGTTTCGGTAGGGCCATACTCATTGAGAATTTCAATTTGTCCGTTCCATTTCGCATGAATTGCCTCAGCCAGACTCACCTTCAAGTCCTCGCCGCCCACTATCACTCTCTTTACCGTGGTACTAGGCAAAGCGATTTCTTGCAGCAAAAACAGATGGGCAGGTGTCAGCTTTACAACATGGGAGCGTCCATCGCTAAAGATTCGCGATAATACAAACTCTGAATCGGAGTGCGGATAGATAACCATCCGATTTCCCTTTACCAACGGGCAAAAAATAGACGTAACCGTCAAGTCAAATGCTAGCGAGGAATAGAAAGCGAACGCTTCTTCAGGACCGGAGAGATAGCGGTCTTTCGCCCACGAAATATAGTTGACCAGTCCTCGATGAGTAACCATGACTCCCTTCGGATTTCCAGTAGAGCCTGATGTATAAATGACATAGGCCAAATCATCTGGCTGACTAACCAATTCCAGAGTTGCGCCATCCTTTATATACAGGGACGAATCACCAAGCTCTAGGATTTTTTTGGACCACGAAATATCCTCTGTTCGCGAAGTGTGACGAAGCAACAGGTCCGCTCCAGAATCAGACAGCAGATATTCGATGCGCTGAGAAGGGAGTTGAGGATCAATCGGAAGGTAAGCCCCTCCAGCTTTTAGCACTGCCAACAGCCCGATGATCATCTCTGGCGAATGATCTGCCAGCAACGCCACAATTACGCCAGGGCCAACTCCTCGGTTTCGCAATGACTGAGCGAGTCGATTCACTTGATCCTGTAGTTCCTGAAATGTCAGCGTGCGCCCTTCTGACTCCAACGCAACTCCCTGTGGTGAGCGTATTACTTGCTCTTCAAACAACTGGACAACCGTCTTCTCGCTGGGATAGGAAGCAGCAGTATCATTCCACGTATGGAGTTGTAGTGCCAACTCTTCGTCAGCAAGGAAGTTCAAATTGGACAGCGGTACTTCTGGAATCGAGATCATCTGATGGAGAAGCCTTATGAGATGATCCGCTATTCGGTCAATATCCTCTTCCGTGTACTCGGCTATCTTATAGTCCAATTCCATTGTCAATTGTTCATCTGTTGCCCATTCTCTGATAATCACTTGGAGCGAATACAACTGGTGATCGTTGTAAAACTCCTCATTAGTCACGGGGTAGCCACCAAGAGTGAATGGCAACTGCGTGCTGTAATAATTTACACAAATCTGAAACAGGCTGTCATAGCCATGTTTCTTCAGCTCCAGCTCTTGAGCCAGCAAATCGTAAGGATATTTCTGATGAAAATAACAGGAAGTGAGTTCCCTGTTGACATATTTAACATAATCGATAGCATCCATTTCCATCGGAACTGCCAGACGAAATGGCATAGTGCTGGTGAACATCCCGAATATTTTGCGCTCCACTTTGCCTGAACGGTTTAACAGCGGTGTACCGATCACGATTTCTTCTTGCCTCGTACAGCGCTGCAGGTAAAGACTCACGAGAGCCACAAACAAGGAATTTAGCGAGCATTTCATTTGGTCTGCAAACTGGCGTATTCTTGTCGAATCTTCGCGGTTGAATGCAAAAACTTTGCGCTTGCCTTCAGTAGTATCTGTCGCCTTTTGTAATGTCGTGATTACGGGCAAGCTATGAAACTTGTCCCGCCAGTATCGCTTGTCCTTTTCAAATCTGTCAGTCTGAGAATAGGCATGCTCCCTTTCGACAAGAGTTTGATAAGCGTGTTCATCTCCTACATGGACGGTACCGCCTGCCAACAACGTGTCATAATAGTGAGCAATTTGTTCTGTCATGATTGAAATAGACCAACCATCAGCAATCAAATGGTGCAGCTTTACAAAATACCCCGCTTCTTCGTCACTCAGTTGAATCAGACAAAAGTAGAACAGAGGCTCTTGTCCGATCGAAAACGGCTTTGTAAACAAATCTTGCAGAAATTGTCTGCACCGCTCTGGCGCATTCTGTTCCTGTCTGAAATCAAACACCTGCAATGGCTGCGGTTCGTACTCTCCAACAAACTGAAGGACTGTCTCTTCCTCCTGATAGTTGAGTCGCAAGGTATCGTTCTTTTGAATGAACAGGTGAATAGCGGCTTCCAGTACATCCAGCTTCACCTTTCCTTGCACCCTCACCATCCCCCCTAACGTATGGATAGGAAGCTGTGGATGTAATTTTTCCGTATACCAGATACGCTTTTGTGGATGACTTAAAGGATAACCGACCTTCCATTGCTTCTTATCCTGGCGCAAAGCATATCCCCCTTTCTGAATTGTGCAGATGTAACCACAATTCAGACATGGTAAAAAATCAAATCGATTACAAATACTTCCAATTTCAACTATATAGATGACTCTTCTGTAGTGTCAAATGAATTTTCCATAAATTGTTATTTCTGAAAATTACGGGAATTCCATTCCTTGTTCTCCTTCTCTAGCGCTGCATAAAATAGAAAAAAATTTGTGTACTCTATTGATTTTGGCTGTCTTTTCACGTAGGATAAAATGTAATATATTGGCAAAAAGCCCTCGGAAGGATGAATGTGATTAGATGTCTGTGACACTTCGTGAAGTAACTTTGGAAAACTGGGAAGAGTGTATTGAACTGGAACCTACTCCCGAACAGAGCGAGTTTGTTGCCCCGAACCTCTACTCCATCGCTGAATCAAAGTTTCAAACTACATTTGTTCCTTTGGCCATATACCATGATGACACCATGGTTGGCTTTGTCATGTATGGGCTTGACCCTGACGATGGCAACTACTGGATTTACAGACTCTTAATTGATGCGAAGTACCAACGACTAGGCTACGGACGTGCTGCGATTGCGCAAGTCATTGATATCTTGAAGGCAAAGGAAGATTGTCAAAAAATTGTCATTGGTTATGCTCCAGCCAACGTCGCAGCCGAAAACCTTTACTCCTCACTCGGATTTCAAAAAAATGGTATGGTTCTGTTTGGCGAGACGATTGCCGAATTAAATTTTTAGCGAGTTTTCGTTACCCAAAAAGGGAACAGCGGCGACCTAAGACCTGAAAACCAAGTCTTAGACTCGCCGCTGTTTGGATTGTTTCCCGTATGTATATTAAAAAAGCACACCTTCCATGTGTCTGTAAACATCATGGTTAGTGTGCATTCGTTTTGATATGGTGCCGGTGAAGGGACTTGAACCCCCACGGTTTCCCTCACGATTTTGAGTCGCGCGCGTCTGCCATTCCGCCACACCGGCAAGTGAAACTATGAATAAATTAGCACATCTTCGAAAGAAAATCAATGGTGGGGAGAGACGGATTCGAACCGCCGAACCCGGAGGGAGCAGATTTACAGTCTGCCGTGTTTAGCCACTTCACTATCTCCCCACAATATGTGCTGTCTATCTTCTGCGTCTACTCTCTTCAACCAGAAGCGACATTTATTAATTTATCATGAACTTTGTTTGACGTCAATATATTTATTTAAATTGACTATCTTTTTGCGCCAAAATCTCCTGTGCCCACTCGTGAAAGACACGCAATGCTTCGTCTACTTCTTGAAATGTTGCTTCTCCCTCACAGGAGTATTCCGGGAATTCTAGTATGCGGTTTTTGCGAATCTTGACATGCCCTTCTTCACATTTTATCTCCAAGAAGTAGGGAACGGCTTCATCGATCCCATAACTGTTTTCTAAAAACTCGTAGGTACGTACCCACTCCAGGATTCGAACTTCCGATGCTTTTAAGCGAAGCACCTGCTCCAAGGACATAATGGTTTCATTGCCGTAGTAATACATGAATATTCAGCCCTTCTGCATGAAAATGGACGGAGCCGGGACTCCGCCCTGTTTTTGATATGATCGTTAGATCGAGGAAAGTAGCTCTCTCAGTTCTTTGACAATCACTTGTTGATAGCCAGTGCCTTCTCCATACTGCTCAAGCATTTCGGCACGCGCTACCTTGATCTTGTCTTCATAATCCGTTGCGGTTCGGTCCGGGTTATCTTGTTTGAATGCCGTCATGACAGCTTGGACATGCTTTGGTCTCGGTCCCCATTTGGCAAGAACATGACCACCCGTGTCTGCGAAAATAACAACAGGGATCGCCCGACCTCCCATCGTAAGAAACTCATCCATCAGATCGAGGTGTTCTTCCATCACCATAATTTCCACTGGCATGTCCGTTTCTTTCAGGGCATGTAAGACGACTGGCAAGTTGCGAACGACGTCGCCACACCAATCTGCAGCCAAAATCAAACATCTGAGGTCATCACGATGCTGGAGAGAGGCAAAAAAAGCACGTTCTTGTTCATCCTCCCATGAAAATGCATCCGACCAGTTTTGGTATGTATCCTGATTTTTCGTCATGCTTTCCACAAACGCCTGTGGCTTAAGCCCCGTACGGAATTTATGTGCTACGTTTGCCCCCATCTTTTCTCCTCCTTTTGTATCGCTCGCCTATTCTTGGGTTTTATCCGTTGCTTCGTTTGCTTCCTTTTCTTGATTCGCCAGCTCCATCATTTTTTGCAACAAGATGTGCTGCGGCATGTGCATGAGACGCTCCAAGGGTACCTGAAGCGCTTCCGCCAGCTTGACAGCGGTCTCCGGTGATATTTGTAATGGACGCATGTTATTTTGCTCCTTTCCCTTGCTTTTATCAGTCCCTTCAGTATAATACACAGCCGTTAAACCTGCCAGCATACAAGCCTGGCACTTGAGAGCCTTTAACCTTTGTAACATGTTGGCTCTACTGATCCTCTCTTTCACATTTGCTCAGGCCAATTCTTAATGAAAAATTAAAAAAGAGCCACCCATAGGTAGCTCCAAAATGGAGTCAGGCTGTTTGATCCCTGCTCACCGTACGCGAAGGGACTATCTCGTGAACAGAATATCCCGCACAATGGAAAAGGACGAACTATGGCTTTTGCTTAGTAAGGATACATGGTACACCAAAGCCGATCGCGCCGGGCTGGGACATCTGCTCCATATATGCCAAACCTCGTGCACATTGCTGCTTGCATACTTGACATGTATGGGATGTTACGATTTTCATCTGTACTTGATTGGGGTGCTGTCGCGTATTCTTCTTCTTGATCTTTTTGCCCTTGGCCATCTGTTTTCCTCCCTTTGCCCTGGATCACTCCAGTCTATGAAGGAGAGAACCCCCGCTCTTTAGGCAAGCATACAAAATCAAGATATTCACCTGCAAAATGGGCCTTGTCATACATATCACAAATAGAAAAAGCCGCCGGAGAATTCTCTCCCAGCGACTTATGTGACTTCATTATGGCTTTGGACTTAACAACTGGCGCAGTTCCAGCTCCAGTGTAGAAGCATCCACCATGCCAATGATCTTCTTTCGTACGATCCCATCCGCGTCAATCAAGTAAGTCGTTGGGAATGCCATCACCTTGTAACGGTTCGACACAGTTCCAGCTACGTCCATCGGTATCGGAAATGTCAGCTTGTAGTTGGTGACGAAGGCCATAGCTGCTTCCGGACTGTCATTGCTCGTGACGTTCACACCAAACATATCAACCTGTCCGCCGTATTTTTCATAGACTTTTTGTAAATCAGGCGCTTCCAGCTTGCATGGTCCACACCAGGAAGCCCAAAAATTCAAGACCAACGGTTTCGCCCTTTTTCCTTCTACCTTGTACGTCTGCTGATCCAGTCCGGTCAGTGTAAAATGAGGAGCCGCAAAGCCAACTTCCGGTTTTTGAACCTCTGCTACGATTGCGGCTGTTTCTTGAGGCTTTTCCCACACAGCAAGTCCGACGCCCAATAATACGATCACCGCGAGCAACAGCTTTTTCATTTTGTCACCTCTGCCCTACTGAGTTAGAATCCCGTAAAGCCTCCGTACATTTGAATGAGAACGCGTGTAATATCCGTCAGTTTATCTGTATACAGAAGAACACCGAACAAAATCATAATGGCTCCTCCGATTTTCATAAACAGGTCGGAATACTTCACAATCGCTTTCACCTTACTGATGAAGAACGTCATGACAAAAAACGGAATGGCGAAACCGAGTGTATACGCCAATGTGTAAGCCAAGGCGCTTGAAGGATTGGATACGCCCATGACGATAATGCCAGAAAGAATCGGTCCCACACAAGGTGTCCATCCAGCTGCATACGTCATTCCCACCAGTATGGACCCAGTATACCCCAATGGTCTCGATTTTAAATCGATTTTAAAAGAACGCATCATCCAATCCATTTTAAACACGCCAAGCATAACGAAACCAATAACAGCAAGCAAAATACCGCCCAATTGACGAATCAAGTCCTGCTGGTCGGTGAACAAGCTTCCGATCCATGATGTAGACAACCCAAGCGCAACGAAAATGATCGAAAATCCGACAATGAAGAAAAAGGTATGCAAGAAGGCTTGCTTTCGAAAAACCGCTCTCCCGTTCCTTACTTCATCAATCGTTACCCCAGTTATGTAAGACAAAAAGGACGGATAAAGCGGCAGGCAGCAAGGAGAAATAAACGAGAGAAAACCTGCTGCAAATGCCAAAAAGACAGTAATATCGCCAGTCATATGTACCTCCGGTGGGTATTTTATCCACTATCTTCTCATTGTATCGAATCTTTTCCCCCTTCAAAAGTAGCAAAGACACTTTGTCTTAAATCCGTGACATTTTCCTTTGTATAATAGCTCATTCAGATCCCCTTCATGAATACTTCCATTGTACACAAAAAAGAGGCGGATGTACTCCGCCCCTTTCCTGCTATTCTTTTTTTCTTACTGAATCGTAACCTTACCGCCATCTTGAAGCAGTGTTTGCCCTTTTACCACGATCTTATCGCCGGCAGACAAGCCTGTCAAAATTTCGATCTGATCACTAGAAGATTTGCCTGTAGTGACCTCGACTTGTTTTGCAATGTCACCTTCCAGCTTGAATACATACTGTTTACCATCGCGATCAAAAACTGCACCGCGTGTTACAACGATCGATTTCGCTCCGCTTTCCCCAACCGATGGGAAGGTCACATTCACAACCATATCGGACTTCAGCTCATTGGATGGGTTTGGAATTGTAATCTCCACCGGGTATGCCTTGAGCTGTGAATCCATGACTGGACTCATCGCCGTTACTTTGGCATCAATCGTTTTTCCTGATGATTGTACGTTTACTTTTACAGTAGTCCCTACTTTTACTTTTGTGATATCAGCTTCTGACAGATTCGCTTTTACCAGAAGTGGATTCGTGTTAACGACAACCACAACCGGCTGCTGACCTGCCATTTGACCAACTGCGCCATTTACGCTGGAAATATATCCGTTGATCGGAGACGTCACAGTTGCATTCGCCAATTGCTCACGAGCATTTTGCAGACTCACTTGGGCTTGCTGCACAGAGGCTTCGGAAACTTGCACGCTCGTTTTTTGCCCAGCAGATTGTAAAGCCTGCTGTGCGTTATCATAAGAAGTCTGTGCCGTTGTCAGTTGGGAGTTTGCCTGTTCCATCTGCTGTGCGGAAATCGCTCCTTGAGAAAAGAGCTGTTGCATCCGCTGCTGGTTTACTTTGGCATCCTGAAGGGCAGTTTCTGCCTGCTTCAGGCTATTTTTTGCTTGAACCAAGCCTTGATCAGAGCTGCTGCCTGCTTGGTTTAAGCTGGCTTTTGATACGTTGTAAGCTGCTTCTGCTTGCTTGACACCGTTCACGAGATCTTTTTCATCGAGCTTGAACAATACTTGACCTTTTGTCACGTATTGGCCCAGTTTCACTGGCAGGGAAGAAATTTTCCCGCCCATTTTCGGGGAAACTTGCACTTCTTCACTCGGAGCCAGCTTTGCCGTGAGACCAGAATCTGATACTACTGTGCCTAAAGCAACCGTTTCAACCTGTACAGGGGTTGCTGCTTCCACCGTTTCCGTAGGCGGCGTTTCCGCTTGCGGGCTGGAGCACCCTGCCACTAGAGTGATGGCCAGCAATGCCAAAATGACGGGTTTTTTATTTAGTTTCATGTATGTCCCTCCTCTTCCCACAAACGTCTTACGATTCCAAAGCGGGATTGATTTTCTTTTGTTTCTTAGCAAGTTTCTTTTCGAGTTTCAATTGGCGCTTCAAGCGTCTCTTTTTCCCTGCGTCATCAAACCAGGAAGCAACGACAGGAACCAGAACTAGTGTAATCAAGGTAGAGAATCCAAGACCGAAAATAACCGTCACGGCCATTGGTGCGTTCGTTTCAGAACCAGCGCCGCCAGAGAATGCGAGTGGTCCAATCGCCAGAATAGTGGTAAGTGTCGTCATCAAAATCGGACGAAGACGAATCGGGCCAGCATGCAGGATCGCATCATACAGCTCCATACCTTTAGCACGCAATTGGTTCACGTAGTCGATCAATACAATCGCGTTGTTCACGACCAAACCGATCAACAAGATGTACCCGATCAAAACCCCAACGCTGATCGTTGTACCTGTCGCCAAAAGTCCAAGCAGAACACCTGTAACGGTTGGTGGCACGGAGAACATGATGATAAATGGGGTGTATAACGATTCAAACTGCGCTGCCATTACCATATAAAGCAACACGACAGACAGTACAATCGCGAGAGCAAGGCTGCTGAATGATTCCATCATTTCTTCACTTTGCCCGCCAAAATCGACTGTGTAGCCATCCGGGAGATTCAGCTTCGAAATTTTCTCTTGCACTTCCCGTGTGACAGAGCTCAGGTCACGCCCTGCCAAATCACTCGTTACTTGAACTTCACGGCTTGAGTTGGCACGGTTAATCGATACTGGCACATCTACCTTATTGATAGTCGCAACCGAGGTAAGCGCGATCTGTGCCCCACCAGGAGCGGAAATTCGCATATTGTTCAAGAAGTTGATGTCTTCCTGATACGATTTGGGCAGCTTGAGGTTGACGTCAATCTCATCATCCCCTGTGCGATAGTACGTTACCGTTTGACCTTGGAAGGAAGTGCGAACACTGGAGAGAATTTGTCCTGTCGTCAATCCGTACAGGCTCGCTTTCTCAGCATCGATCTTCACTTCCAGCTCTTGTCTTGATTCTTCCAAGCTGGTTGTTACGTTACTCGTACCAGGTACCTTCTCAATTTCACCTTTAATGATACCACTGATGTCTTTCAGTACGGCCAAGTCATCCCCGCTAACCTTCAGTTGAATGGGGGAACCGGTAGACATGCCGGCTGGTGCGCTTACCTTAATTTCCGGGCCAGCAATATGTTTCAGCTTTTCCTGGAGATCCATCACAATTTCATTGGAGGAACGAGTTCGCTTGTCGAGATCTACCAGCATCAGGGTGATCGTCCCCTGATTGGATGACAATGTGCTAGCTATCGGTGATGCATTGCTACCAACCGAAGTCGCTACAATTTTCTTCTCCGGAACCGTGTTGACAATTTCTTCTACTTGTCTGGTAACTTTCTCAGTTTCAGCCAGAACAGTACCATTCGGCATTTTGATAGAGATATTTACTTGACCTTGGTCCATGGCTGGAATAAACTCTGCCCCGATCATCGGTGTTAATGCGAGAGACCCCACCATCAGGACAACCGAAGAAATCATGACTGTTTTACGATGGCCCAATGACCATTTTAACAGTCTTTGGTAGCCTTTTTCTACTTTGCTAAATCCAATGTTGAACCAAGTAACCGGATTAATTCCACGATAGTTCTCATGATGTGTATGCGACGGAATTTTGTTTAAAATTCTCGAACTCAGCATCGGCACGAGCAAAATAGAGAATACCAGCGCCGCAATATGGGAGTAAACAACCGTCAATGCAAGTGGTCCAAACAACTCAGAAGCAATACCTTCCGTGAGGGCAATCGGCAAGAATACGCAAATTTGCGCCAAAGCCGAAGCCATTACTGCCGTACCTACTTCTTTGGAACCATCCAAGGCGGCTTCCATCATACCTTTTCCCTGTTCTCGATGACGGAAAACATTCTCGAGCATAACAACCGCAAAGTCAATCAATGATCCCAATCCCAATGTCAAACCGGAGAGGGAAATCAGGTTGATCGTTTGTCCAGACATATACATCAGCAAGAATGTAGCAACGATCGATACAGGAAGAACGATGACCGCAATTACCATGGATCGCAAGCTGCCCAAGAAGAAGAACAGCAAGATCATACCGATACCGCCACCCAACAGGGCATGTTCAGCGGTCGTATAAACGGAATCCTTAATGTAAGTGGATGTATCCAGAGTCGTAATGATTTTAACGCCTTCTGGCAGCTCGCCTTTGATTTTCTCCAGCTCAGCTTTTACATCATCTGCTACCTCAATGGTGTTTCCGCCAGAAGCTTTTGTCACTTTAATACCCAAACTCGGTGTTCCGTTGACGTAACTCAATTGCGTTACATCTTGATGCGTGTCTTTTACTTCGGCAATATCGCTGAGCCTGATGGAGTTTCCTCCAACAGAGATTGGTGTCAGCGAGATTTGATCGACATCGGCAAACTCACCTTGTACACGGATGTTGAGCTTGGCATCACCCTCGCGTACCGCTCCACCGGAACCTGACAAGTTGCTGCCCTGTAGAGCCTGCTGAACTTGGTCAAGGGACAATCCATACGCCGCCAGTTTGGCTGGATCGACGGTAACATCGATGATCCGGCTTTGTCCACCGCTGATGGAAGCAGATGCGACCCCATCAATACGCTCCAGGCGTGATTGGATCATATCCTCGGCCATCTTTTTCAATTTGTTGATATCTTGCTCACCCGTCACCGCAAACTCTATGATCGGTGTACTGTTCGGGTCAATGCGCAGTACACGTGGCGCTCTAGCTGAGTCAGGCAAAGAGCCACGAACCTGATCTACCTTCTCCCGCATGTCGAGAGTCGCCTGATCAAGGTCTGTCCCCCAGTTAAACATGAGGATAACCTGCGAAGCGCCTTCCATCGATACCGATTGTATACTATCTAAATCGGATACCGTTGCAAGTGCGTCCTCAATCGGCTTCGTTACCAGTTTTTCTACCTCACTTGGCGATCCGCCGTCAACGGAGGTAACTACGACAGCAACCGGGAAGTTCAGGTCCGGCATGAGATCAATCGCCAAGCGAGGCAGTGAGACGAAACCAAAAATCAGCATGGCCAGAGTCAACATAATCATGGTGACCGGGCGTTTAATCGATAGTTCAGAAAGATTCAATCCACTCACCTCTTCTTTATATATCTGCTAATTTTTTGTGAGAAATAGTTCGCATAACGAAATGAATAAGGTGAATCTCGTCGTGACATTTCGTTTAACGAAATATAAAGGGGTGAAACCGTTTTAAACGGTTTGTGAATTTCCCCATTTCACATCTCGCTGTTGGTATACACGCTCTGTCAGTGACACCCACACAACTCGTCGATCTGCTTGGTCGCGGAATCTTCGTACCAGGTTTTCCTGCTCCAACCGGTTAATGAGACCGGAAGTTGTGCTGTATGAAAGACCGACAGTCTTACTTATGTCCCCCATCGTTTTTGGCCCGTTTCCTAGCTGCTCCAGAATCAAGACCTGTTGCCAGGTTACATCGCTTGTATCCAGCTCTTGCTCAGAAATCGTGCTAAACAAAACACTGGCTTCTTGCAGGAGTTTTGCCAACTGAATCAGTTCTTTCATGAGAACCTCCCTTGCCATCCTTACTTAACCACTTCACACCCATAACTAATCGTTTATTTCCCAAAAATAATTCTACTGAAATCTATATGTAGTGAAGTCTACCCAGGGGTAGATTTCTGACAAGGATTTATCTATCTGGAGATAGACGACAACGCATGCTAGAATGAAGTTAAGTGATTATCCGGCAGAGAAAGAAGGACTTCTCATTGTTGAAGATAATGATGAAAGCCATACAAAAACGTTTGCTGATCATGTGGTTTTCCATCTTACTTGTATTAGCTTTGCTTCCTGATTCATTTAAACGGGAAACTCCATTGCAATTTTCCCTTACCATTGTACTATTTATTTGTTACCTTGTGGTATTTTGGACTTCCAAGAAAAAATGGAAGCCTTTCCAATTCGAATTAGTGGCAGTCGCGCTAGGAATCGTTTCCTTGCTAAAGTCCCTCATCTTGGGTGGAGAGGGCTTCGGCTTGATGCTCCCACTCGCTGTTTTTATCGGTTTTCACATTCATGGACGCCGAGCGTTGGCGTATGCTACTTTTTTTGGTACGTGCAGTACGCTTTTTTTATATTTTGAAGAAAACCTGAGATTCACGCACATCATCTCTTATATTCTTACGTATGTGGGCTGCTATATCGGCGCACGAGGCTATCGGATTCAAACAGAAGCATATGAAACCAACCAACAGCATCTGGAGCAGCTGCAAAAAGCACATACAGAGTTGCAAGAGGCACACTTACAGCTTCAAGAAGCAGCGCTTCATTCCCTTCAAGTAGCTGTTCTTGAGGAACGAACGAGAATTGCCCGTGATATTCACGATGCATTGGGTCATAGTTTGACTTCACTCATTGTCCAGCTACATGCCTTGAAGTATATGTTGCAGGATGGACCTGACAACGCACAAGAAGCCGTGCGCAACATGCTCGGTGTCGCCAAGCAAAGTCTGGAGGATATTCGCACGTCTGTCCATACACTGGCTCTGGATAAAACCTCCTTGGGACTTACGCCTCTGCGAGCTCTTTTGTCGCAGGCTCAAAAGCATACAGGAATAAAAATGGAGCTGATATGCTCCGATTTGGACATCCCGCTCTCCCAGGAAATGACGATAACGTTTTATCGAATCTTGCAGGAAGCGATCACCAATTCCCTCCGTCACTCTGACGCAAAAGAAATTCTCGTCATCATTGAACAAAAGAAGGACATCCTTTTGTTGTCAATCCGAGACGATGGAAGCATCACGAGCGACCAAAAAATCAAACCTGGCTTTGGCCTAACTGGCATATCTGAGCGAATTCAATTATTGAACGGAACTCTCGCGTATCGCATTCGAGAGCCCCACGGATTCCAACTCGATTTCAGCTTTCCGATTCACCAGACTGAACCTGAAAGGAGCATGCGAACATGACCGGTAAACAAAAAGAAGGAGCCATTCGCGTGGTCCTAGTAGATGACCAAACCATGATTCGCCAAGGTTTAGGCTATGTCATTCAAATGCAATCCGATATGGAAGTAATCGGGGAAGCTTCCGATGGCGTAGAAGCAGTAGAACTTATTGGCGACCTCGCACCTGATGTCGTTTTAATGGATGTTCAGATGCCCAACAAGTCGGGTATTGAGGCCACAAGAGAAATCATGCTGCAGCATCCTCGCACGAAGGTATTGATTCTTACCACCTTTGATAACCACAATTATGTGGTGGAAGGGATTCGCGCCGGGGCTGTCGGCTATATGCTAAAAGATGCTGACTCTCAGGAAATGCTTGATCTGATTCGCAGAGCCCACCAGGGAGAAGCCCTCTTCCACACCGTGACAGCTGCAAAAGCCCTTGCCGAAGCTCTGCAAGGTCAACGTGAGACACCTGATTCGACGACCACCTCCCAATCAGTTTTGCTAGATGAACTTACGGATCGAGAGTTGGATGTACTCCAACAGATCGCAGATGGCTATCGAAATGATCAGATTGCGCAAAACTTGTTTATATCTGAAGGCACTGTAAAAACACACGTGCATCGGATCTTGCAAAAAATGGGTGTCGAGGATCGTACACAGGCAGTGGCAAAAGCACTGCGGCACAAAATCGTGAAATAAATCAGATAATTTCAGGCAGGAGGATTAAGTGGAATCAAGTTTCCATCCTCCTGCTTTATGCTGATAGAAAATCCTTCTGCCATCTGTGCGCTGGACATCGCTTCAAATACCGCAGCAGCCGCTTTCTTCGTATCGATCACCCGGCAAATCACTGCCAACGTCCTCTCACTGTCTTCCCCACCGTCGCTGTGCCCGTTCCCCGTCTTTCCCAAGCATTCGTCCAACAGCTGTTCGATCAAATAACGCATTTCAATCTCTGACTCACACAAATGGGGAAATCGAATGACCATCGGGTGGAAATCGTTCTCTTTCATGACCTGATATCCTTGTACTTTCATCTCTTCTGCCCAGCTCTGCAAAACCTCATCAGGCCTTCCCTCAATCTGCTCCGCCACTACAGCAAAATAGTCGCCAATTTCCCCTACATTTCCGTAATGAACGGTATAAAGGCGCTCTGATTCCTCATACCAAACCTCCCAGTAGCTCCACCTCGTTTCGTTTTTTTTCAGCATCCGAATCACAGTTGTTCAACTCCGTTCAAATTGTAACCGTTTTGTAAATTATTCCACTGATCGACAGACCTTGACAACAACTTACAAAAAGATTGATTCGAAAGACTTGCAACTTTTTCGCGAATAGGACTTTTCTCTTATGTGAACGTAAAAAAAGACGGATATTCGATCCGTCTACAGTCACAATCCTTTTTTGTTTTTTTAGGAAGTGGAAAGGGGTAAACGAATCTCAAAACGAGCTCCTTTCAATTTCGGAGAGTTTTCCGCATAGAGTTCGCCACCGTGATCCGCGATGATGCGTTGTGTCGTAGACAAACCTAACCCCGTTCCCTCTTGTTTGGTCGTATAAAAAGGAACGAACAAATTTTGCAGGCAAGAATCTGATAGACCAGGTCCGTTGTCTTCCACAACAATGATTACTTGATTGAGAGATGAGTACACTTTCACATGAACGAGGTTTCCTTGGGTCATCAATGCTTCAAGCGCATTTTTCAAGATATTCAAGATGGCTTGCTTGATTCGTGAACGATGACCAAACACATACCACTCGCCTTGTGCAATGTCCAGCTCAAGCTTGATTCCTCTTCGATTCGCTTCTGGCTCCAGTAAACGAATGACGCCATATAACTCGTCCATCACTAAGAAACGTTCCGATACGATTTTATCATCCCTGTACCGGGCCAAAACAAGAACATCGTTCAATAGCCCATCAATGCGTTCAATTTCCGTTAAGATTACAGAAAAATAAGATTCACTACGATTTGCTTCCCCTTGCTCCCGCAGCAACTGAATGAAGCCCTTGATGGCTGTCAGTGGATTCCGAATCTCATGTGCCATCCCAGCAGCCAGTTGCCCAACTGCTGCCAGTGCTTCACGCTTGCTCAACTCTTCTTCATATTTTTTGCTTTCCGTAACATTCCGAAGAACAGCGATCGCTCCCCACATCTCTCCACCGTAGTAAATGGGGCTCGTACTCACTGTCGTCCATTTGCCTCTGTATTCCGCAACATAATGGCCAGACTGCCCACGTTCAAT
Organism: Brevibacillus sp. AF8; assembly: GCF_021270385.1. Taxonomy (NCBI): domain Bacteria; kingdom Bacillati; phylum Bacillota; class Bacilli; order Caryophanales; family Paenibacillaceae; genus Brevibacillus; species Brevibacillus sp. AF8. The sequence goes on from NZ_JAGQDN010000001.1 coordinate 533,051, forward strand.
CACCCACTGGACAAAACGCTCGCTTACATGAGGGCGGAGAGCATGATCAATGTTTTTACCAATGAGTTGATGCCGATCTACGCCAAATAAATGACAGACAGCGTAATTCGCTTCAATGACTCTTAACTGGCGGTCGATCATCAAGACGGCAATATCACTGGACTGCAGAACCAATTGGACAAGCTCCTGTTCAGCGAGCATTGAAACATCTTCTCCTTTGGCCGAACTTGTAGGAGAAGTTGTTGTTTTCTCAACCGGAAATGATTGCGAATTTTTGTTAAATACATCGTCCATTTGATGCAAAATGCAGTCCATCGACTGATAGAGGCGAATCTGTGCTTGCAAAAGCTCCACTCGCTCCATTTCCGTCGTGGCTAGAGAAAATGAGTTGTTATTCATTTCTTCAATAATAACGTCTCGACACTTGCGCAAAAATTGCTGCAAATACGTAAGATTCATTCCGAGCAGCGAAAATTTGTATGCAATTTCGCTCCATTCTCGCTCGAATGCATACGTGTCGACTACTTTTACTACTTCAATCCATTTCGTGATTTGCTGAACAAACAAAGCCTCTGTATTTTCGCGGTCTTCTAGAAGCAAAGCAGAGTAATGATGATCTGAAAGAAAGGAAAACGTCTTGGCCACCGCCGCAGGGACCAAATGAGTAAGATACTTACTTATTCGATTTTTCAAAACACTCTGGCTCCTTTTCTCCGTGCTTCATTGAGGCTATTTTTCCAAGTATGTATAGGCTCTATTATGGACGTAAATGAGACAAGATGTAAAGCGGCTTGATGATATCATGGTGCAGAGAATGACACCATCCAATCAGGTTCTCTTCTTATCCTTACAGACAAACAATCTCGGCCAGCATCCTATTATCGCGAGCTTTCACATTGCCTTTTTCGGACACCCTCACCTCCTGAACATGTTTGACTGAAAACGCTTTCCAACATTTTCTATCATATCACGATCGAGCATAAAAAGGTCAAGAATGTTTATTATTCAACCATCCAAAAAGCATTTGCCCCCGCAGAGACAAATGCTTTCGCTTTATGAATGGGATTTGACAGCGTAATTGCGCAAATCCGATTTTACCGGGCTATTCGGGTTGGTTCCTGTATGCGCGCGCTTGAAAGCCTCGCTTTCTGTCCAATTTTTGAACGATTCCTCATCTGTCCATTTCGTAAAAACGATGTATTCGTCACCTTCCGTAGGTGCCAGGAAAAGGAACTCCAAAAAACCAGGAACCTCCTTCATCCGTTCTCCCCCATTTCCAAATGCGCGTTCCAAATGGGATTGATAGTCTGCTGGTACAGTCAGTCTGTTCATGGATACAAACATGATGGTCACACGTCCTTTTCATTAGGTTCATCTACCAATTCCCATTATAAAGCTAAAAAACCGCAAACGCTATTCGCGCCTGCGGTTGATTTGTTGCTCGAGTATGATATCCATCAAGAGTGTATCCTGCAACGGATCTTTCGGGTCTACCGTCAACAGGGCAGCGACAGCAGCCATCGCACATCGAACGGATTGGTAGGAATAAAAGGCATCTCGCTCTGATTCACTGAACAAAGAAATATCTGATCGCTCTTGTGTCGGGTATGGGAAGTCAGTCTCGACACCAGCACGATCCAGAACAATGAGTGCCTGTTTAATCGCTATCAATGCCGCGCTGACACTAATGCCGTATTCTTGGCGTAGATCTTCCCACACCTGAAAAGCTGATTTTTCTACCCTTTCCTGATTGGGGCGGGTAATGATTCCTGTTTTGCGTCCTTCTTTCAATAACCAATCCACAAAAATATCGTTGCGTGGAGGAAAAGCGTATACTTGTAGCTTCATTTCCAATTCTGTCGGGTTATCCTTGGCAAAACGAGCGTGAGCCAACGACATTTCGTAACGTCTGGACGGATGCCCAGGAACCGTGACAAATACCGTATCTTGTCGCACAGCTGCGATTTGCAGCTTGGTTCGCGCTGGTATCCTGCCTTGAGGTGCCTTTTCCCTGCGAATATTACCAGGAATCAATTCTACTCCGAATTGATGGTACTCCAGCGGTGAATCTATCCAGGGAATAGGCTCTCTCGTCTGTATTTCATATAGCCCGTTAAATGTCACCCATTCGCCCGGGCGGCGCTGGCTGCGAACTAAAACAGCGTGAACTTCTTTTTCTGGTGGCAATTCCGTATCTTGATCCTCCGGTGGGGGTTGCATTCGCTTGTGTTCGATAAGAATGCAGTCGGTCATCAACAACCGCTCGAGCAATTCCCGCTTGCTCACCCATTCATATCCGATGCGGTAAATCCGATTTTTCATCGGCTTCACCTCCTTTTGATCGCCATTATTGCATCATCCTGGTTTGTTTCTATTACCCTACCATATGTAATCGTCGCTTTGTCCGTGCTAACGAGATCGTACAATCCGCTGTAACGCTTGCGCTGCTGCTTCAGGTGATTCGGCCTGGCTGATCGCACTGATAATCGCGACGCCATCGGCCCCCGCAGCAAGCACTTCAGAGGCATTTTCCAGTGTGATGCCACCAATACCGACGATAGGCAAATCATTCCCGACTGCCTTACGAATCTCCGCTAGCCCCACTGGTCCGATAGGCTCTCCAGCATCTGCCTTAGAACGGGTAGCGAACATCGCTCCTACACCAATACAATCGACGCCACCGTTTTGGGCAGCGAGCGCCTCTTCGACCGTACCTGCCGAAACCCCGATGTACATCTCGGAGCCAACTTTGGCTCGTACTTCTGACAATGCCATGTCATCTTGCCCGACATGGATGCCGTCTGCCTGCAAGCGAATCGCCAGATCCACATCGTCATTCACAAAAAATACGGTATCATGGTCACGACATAGCTGTTGCAATTCTCTACCCAACTCATATTGTTCCTGAGCAGTTAGCTTGCTTCCTTTATCACGTAGCTGAAGCGTGCCTACTCCTCCGCGTAATGCTGCTTCCACGGTTTGCACGGTCTTTTCGCTGGAATACCCACAGTCCTGCGTACCAATGACAAAGTATACACCCATTTTTTCCCGAAGTCTTTGTATATCACGCATGCTTTATTTTCCCTCCCAACGATCCAATGCCTCTCGATAAGCGCTGGCTGCTGACTTGGCATCAGTTGCATCTGTGATCCCTGATAAGACAGCAATGCCCGCACACCCAGCTTCCAAAACTTGCGCGGTCCGGTCCGGTGTGATACCACCGAGTCCGATAATCGGCACATGCCATCTTGCCGTCATTTGCGCAAGTTCGATTGTTCCTCTTGGTGCAAGACCTGGCTTCGAACCACTCGCAAAAATATGCCCGTAGAGCAAATAATCGACTTGTGCAGCAATGGCTTGCTGTGCTTCTTCCACGGAATGGACAGAACGCCCTATCCTTTGACCAGTCTTCAGTACCATTCTCGCGTCCGCAGGAGACAGGCTATGGTATGCCAGGTGAACACCAGCACAACCCGACGCAGCAGCCACATCCACCCGATCATTCACGATCAAGGACGAAAGGGGGATGACATTCGCCAATGCCTTTACCCAGTCCATGCATTCCTTTGCGGTACGCTGTTTTTCCCGTATGTGTAAAAAGTTCATACCACCTGCATAAGCAGCTTCTGCCATTCGCAATACCTCATCAAGCGAATGCCGTCCGCTTGTAATCACATGCAGCTCACGAGTGCTTGACATTAGGTTGGACACCGCCTCCAGCGAGTGCTGTCACACATTCCTGCAGCCATTGTGTCGTTCGGTCTTCTTTGTCCGTCGGCGACTGAGCCAACAGCTCAATTACAAGTCGACGCAAGAAAAAAGCTTGTTGCACGGTAAGTGGAAAAGTAAGATTTTTCGGCTTGGTTTCCTGTTTCTCCAACGTCTCTACGCCCGCCAGCAAAATATCACCGATGGACTCCACGAGTTCGCGAACCTGCTCATTTTGCTTCAATTCGTCATAGCAGCCATCATATAGTCTACACAAAAGTAAAAACGCCTGTGACGACAAGGTCACCGGCTGTACATTCTGCATCGGTTCCGTCATACGTTTCCCTCCACTCGCTAGAAAAACAAAATCTATTATATCACATCACGACCTGTATCCATGTAAAAAACCGCTGATTGCTCAGCGGTCTTTTGCAGTTCCTTCATTTCGATCATTATGATTCGATTGTCGCAAATTTGTGTTGCGATCATTTTCATCCAGCGTTTTACCACGATTTTTCCCGAGGTCTTTGCTGTTGTTATTCTTCCCCAATTGTTTCACCTCCTACGTCGTTCATAGGATAGCGTAACCAATTCGGGTCACTTTATTAGCTGGTTGCGAGTAGTCTCTTGCGTTTGTAGATCGCATAGCCGATGGCAAACGGTACACGCCATCCGAACAAAAATGCCAGCGTAATGAAATAAGTCACACCTGCAAAAATAAGCGTAGTCGGTACACCAGTCCACAAGGAGCGGATCAGTAAGCCAATTGGTGCCGCTACTGTCCAAGTAATCAGTGCCGATAATAATTGTCTGCCCGCAGATTCATACGTTCGTTGTCCGTAGCTCTTGAAAAGTAGAATCGCGATAATCCATCCCACGAGGAAAGGGGCTAATGTTTCGATAATCCCCATGGTCGTGACAGGGTAGTTATGAATGATTTTTCCGTAATAAACAAAAAGCACAAAGGCGATCAGATCCCCGAGCAACAATAAATAGCCCGGCGTAGACAAACGCTGTCTCATGTATACCCTCTTTTCCGGGTCTTGTCAGAGTAAACCCTCTTGGTTCACCCCTATTGTACACATGCTCTGAACGCCCTTCAATCAATCCAAGCCTTTATTCACCAAACAGCAACAATTGCAGCTTTTGCTTGGCTTCTGGCCATTCACGGTCAAGTATGCTGAAGTATACCGAGTCGCGAATGTATCCATCTGGCATCACCATATGATTGCGCAGGACACCTTCTCGAATGCCACCTATTCGGGCAATGGCACGTTGCGAATTCAAATTGCGCGAATCTGTCTTGAGCTGTACGCGAATACATCCTAGCTGTTCAAAGCAGTGGCGCAAGAGAAGCCATTTACACTCTGTATTGACGCCCGTTTTCCAGACAGATGGGGTCAGCCATGTAAACCCGATTTCCAATCCGCGATCCTTTTTCGCTATCCCTAAAAATCTCGTGCTTCCGATGATTTGCTCATCTGCTTTGCGAATGATGGCGAATGGCAATTCTGTTTGGGCTTGTTCATTTTTTAAAGCCTGCAGGATAAAAGCCTGAGCATCCTCTCTTGTTCGAATGGCAATGGACATATGCGGCCAAATCTCTTCGTATGCGCCTGCTTCCCAGATTCCGTCCACATGGGCCATTCTGAGCGGCTCCAATCGGACCAGCTTGCCTTCCAAGATTACAGGTTCAATGGTTAACATGTCTGTCTCTCCTCTACTGTTCTGCTTCAATCATCAAACAGAACAGTTCCCCGAAATTTTTCCAATGATACGGGCTTGCGAGGACGCTGTCAAGATAAAGATTTGAGGTTACGCTTCTTCACTGATAATGACTTGCTTCCCTCTGCGCTTTAAGAAGATAGGGATCAGCAACCACAGAAGCGCACAAACCAGAAAAGCAGCAGAAAGCGGCTTTGTCAAAAAGATGGAAAAGTCACCATTCGAGGTGGTCAATGCTCTTCTCATGTTATTTTCAATCATCGGTCCCAACACAAGGCCGAGGACGAGCGGTGCCAGAGGAAAGTCGTTTTTCGTCAGGTAATAGCCAGCTACCCCACAAATCACAAGCAAAATCAAATCAAACGTACTAATTTGCACAGCGTACACTCCGAAAACGGAAATCGCGATAATGAGGGGAATCAGGAAATGGGACGGTGTTTCAATAATTTTGGCGAATACTTTAACTAAGGGCATATTCAAAACGAGCAGCATTACATTCCCGATAAACATACTCGCAATTAAACCCCAAGCAATTTGCGGATGATCAGCGAATAAGAGGGGTCCCGGTTGTACGTTATACATCAGCAATGCACCCATTAAAATCGCAGTCGTACCAGACCCCGGTATACCCAACGTCAACAGTGGAATCATCGCACCACCAGACGCAGCATTGTTTGCAGACTCCGGCGCTGCTACACCAGCAATCGCTCCTTTTCCAAAACGGCTAGGATCTTTGCTCAGCTTTTTCTCAAAAATATACGAGAAGAACGATGCCAGGGTAGCACCAGCACCAGGCAAAACACCAATGAAAAATCCGAGCAACGAACCGCGTGCAATCGGTCCGGCACTTTCTTTTAGGTCTTGCTTGGAGGGCAGTACCCGCCCCACTTTAATAATTTCCTTTGAGGATTGATCGTCTTCGATAATCGTCTTGAACACTTCTCCAAGGGCAAACAAACCAACTGCTATCGTGAGGAACTCCAAGCCTTGGTACAAATCGGGAATATCGTATGTAAACCGCGCCACACCCGAAACGGTGTCCATCCCAATTGTCGCAAGCAAGAGTCCCATGACTGTCATAATGAGGGCTTTGGTCATCGACTTCCCCCCCAGTCCGCTGACCGCACACAAGCCGAGAAGCATGAGGGAGAAATATTCAGCAGGGCCGAATTTCAAAGCGAGATCGGATAATGGATCAGCCAAAAACACAAGAGCAATCAACGCCACGAGCCCCGCGACAAAAGAACCGATCGCTGCAATCGACAACGCTGCACCAGCACGTCCCTGTTTGGCCATCTGATAACCGTCCAATGTCGTAACGACAGAGGAGGATTCACCCGGTGTATTTAACAAAATGGATGTTGTGGAACCACCGTACATCGCGCCATAGTAAACGCCTGCCAACAAAATCAGTGCGCTAGCCGCCGCACTTTCAGGAGGTAAGCCAGAGGTCAAGGAAGCCGTAACGGGCATCAATAACGCGACTCCGCTCATTGGACCGATGCCGGGAAGGACCCCTACCGCAGTACCGATCAGAACGCCAATAAAGGCAAAAACAAGATTATGCCACTGCAGGGCAACGAGAAAACCATCCGCCAAAAATTGCAATGCACTCATGCTAATTTATCCCCTCCCTAGACGCCTAGCCAGGCAGGTAGTCCTGGAAGCGTACCTTTTAGCAAATGCACATAGATGACATAAACGCCTACTGAAAACAGCAAGGAAACGATTCCCGATTTCAGAACGCTTTTACTTCCCATCATGGTGAAGGCGAACATAAGGAAAGCAAAGCTCGAGATGACATAACCGAGTTTCTCCAACAACAATACATACAAGACTGTTGCTGCCAAAATCAATAAAAACCGCTTGTATCGCAGTGGACTCTGTGACTCGGATGAGGAAGCAGCCACGCCTTTCTTATAGGTCTCCCACAACAGTCGCAAGCTCAACAAGATCAGGATGATGCCAAGCCCAAATGGAAACATATTCGGCCCAACCTGACTGCCGTATGCACTAGACGAAATATTTTGACTTTCAGCGATAAAGAGTGCACCTACTGGCGCAAAAAACAGGCTGCCGATACGATCAAACATCAGGTTCATGTATACCTCCTAAGGTGTGGAAAAAGGAGGGGATGCCCCTCCTCTCCCTACTTCGACATACCCAGTGATGTCAACAGTTCTTTGACCTGCTTATCTTGTTCGTCCAGGAATGCCGAGAAAGCAGCAGCGTCCTTGTACTCGCTTTCCCAACCGTTTGCCGCCAATTCTTTTGTCCATGCCTCGTGCGTGGAAAGTTCTTTCAGCTTTGCATCCCAGTAGGCTTTTGCGTCTGCTGGCATATCAGCCGGTCCAAAGACCCCGCGCCAAATCGTGAACGTCGCATCTATGCCTTGCTCTTTTAACGTCGGAATCTCTTTCAAATCACCGCCGAGACGTTCATCAGAAGTAACGCCCAGTACACGGATTTTACCTGCTTTCAAATATTCACCCACGCTGGAAGCATCCGTTGCAATGATATCCGCATTACCGCCCAACAAGGCTGCCATTGCTTCTCCGCCGCCATCATAAGAGACGTACTTAACGCTTTTCGGATCAATTCCATACTTAGCTGCTGGCAATACCCCGATCAGATGATCCATCGATCCGGGAGCAGAGCCACCTGCCAGTGTAATTTTGCCTGGATCAGCCTTGATCGCGTCCAGCACGCTCTTGATGTCCTTGTGAGGTGAATCCGCTTTCACAACGAGGGTGCCGAAATCTTTCGTCATTTGCGCCAAGGGTGTGACATCTTTGTAGCCAAATGGGCTATTCCCCTCTTTTTTGTTATTGTTAATCAAGATAGGAGGAGAGCTCACGAATAATTTATAAGGATTGCCTTTGTCTTTGCTTACATACTCAGCCAAGAACACTGTTCCTCCGCCACCCGGCTTGTTTTCAACCGTGATGGTTTCTGTCACCAGTTTGCTTTCCGCCAATACCTTTGCTACCGAGCGAGCTGTCTTATCCCAGCCCCCACCCGCACCGGATGGAGCTACATATACGATCGGCTTTTCCGGGTATTTGGATGTCTCTGTGGCAGGCTGTGCTCCTGGACTTGCTGTTCCCGTATTTCCAGTACCTCCACCACAAGCAGCCAGTGCTAGTGTAAGAAAAGTGGACACTGTGATTAGCACTTTTTTTCTTTTCATCAAGCAAATATCCCCCTTAACCCGCTTATTTGTAAGCGCTATCACGCTTGAACATAATGTACCACCGCGGAAGCTAGGGGAATAGTTTTCGTGCATAAGGTCTATTTTGAAAATTAATCACTTTTTGTTCATATTGTTCATGGTACATTATGGAAGATAGCGATATTTTCTTTCCGGTCTGCCAACGGTGCCATAAATCAAGTCAGCACGCGCCTTTTTTTCCAGGACCAAGTATTCTAAATACCTTCTGGCCGTTGTTCGACTGGTTCCAATCTCGCGACCAATCTCCTCCGCCGAGACCCCCTTGTCTCCCGTCTGTCTGATCGCTTCGATTACTTTTTCCAGCGTTAGGAGGTCAATTCCTTTTGGGACGCTCACATCTCGATTTTTCGGAGTGACAAGTCTTCTGGTCAGCATTTGGTCAATGACTTCCTGATCTACCTCGACAGCTTCTCTCGTTCGAATGACATGCTCACGATAGCTTTCCAGCCGTTCACGAAAACGCTCGAAAACCAGCGGCTTGACAATGTAATCAAATACGCCGCCGCGCAGCGCTTCCTGTACCATTTCCATTTCCTTGGCTGCGGTGATCATAATCACGTCAACTTCGCGGTAATGTTGCCGAATATGCCAGACCAGCTCCGTTCCCAACATATCAGGCAGATACACATCCAACAAAACGAGCTCGGGGCGCGTACAAGACAGCAATTCTTTGGCATCCGTACCATTCGTTGCTGTAGCAATGACTTCAAAACCTTCTATCTTGCTGACAAACCGCTTGTTGATATCGATAATTCGCATATCGTCCTCGACGATGAGAACCTCCAGCTTTCTCAAGACGCCACCTCCATTCTTTTGCGTAGGGATACTGTGAAAAGTGCGCCTCCTAGCTCGCTTTTGCCAACGAGAATATAGCCGTCCAATTCATTAATGATTCCATGCGCCTTGGCCAGACCAATTCCACGATCTTCACCTTTTTTCGTTGAGAAACCGTGTTCGAATATTTTTTCTCGCAGTTCTTCCCCAACTCCCGGTCCTGAGTCCTCGATTTCAAACATGATCTCATCGCCCGTGTCAGACAAATAACACTCCACTCGTTTATATTCGACACTTGGCTCATTGACGGCTTCCAACGCATTTTGGATCAGCGTCCCCAATAAAACCACGATCTGCTGCCGATTAATCGTCGGCGGGAGCTCCTTCAAGTGACTGTCGTGATGGATGACGAATTGTATTTTCAGCTCCTTGGCTCGATTGTGCATGCCTAACAGCAAAGCCCCTATTAACGGATCGGGAATTTGCTTCGCCAAAAACAAAATCATCTCTTGCTGTGCGGACGTTTCACTCGTAATCAACTCGACCGCTTCCTGAATCGAACCAAGCTGCAACAAACCGGAAATGGTATACAACAAATTGTGAAATTCATGTGTTTGGGCGCGAAGTACATCCGCATAACGCCTCGCCTGGGACAATTCTGAAGCTAGCTGGTCAATTTCCGATTTGGGACGAAAGCTGCTGACTACTCCTACCACCTTCCCACCGAACTTGATTGGAAGTCGATTCACAATGATTTCTTTTCCGCCCATAATCGACTCGCGATCTAATTGATGCTCGCCGGATTCCAGAACTTCTGGCATGCGACTGTCTGGTAGCACTTCCACTATTTCTTTGCGATGAAACCCTTCTTCCGGTAAGTTCAAAATACGAATGGCAGCCTTATTCATCATCGTGATGCGATTATTGCGGTCAATCGCCACGATGCCTTCGCGGACTGACTCTAGGACAGCATTTCGCTCTACGTACAAGGATGCGATCTCCTCCGGCTCCAATCCTAAAATTAAGCGCTTTAAATAGCGGCTGAGTGCAATGGCACCAGCAACACCGCACAACAAGGCGAGAAGAGTCAAAATCAATATGCGGTCTTGATAGAGGTCAATGGCCTCCTCGATATCTTCCAGCAGAAACCCAACGGATACGATCCCGATGATTTCCCCTTGATCATTTTTGATCGGCACCTTCCCTCGTAATGAAGGGCCCATACTGCCAACAGCTTTCGATATGTAAGATTGACCTTGCGAAAGTCCTGGCTCGTTATCTCCACCCACCATTTCCTTTCCAATCCGTTCCGGAATCGGATGCGCATACCGAATTCCCTCATGGTTTCCCACGACCACAAACTCTGCTCCGGTTTGCACACGGACGTTTTCAGCGATGGGTTGAATGAGTGAAGGAGGGTAATCGCTCGAAAATGCATTACGCAGCTCTGGATCGCTGGCAACAATCTTCGCCACACTCAATGCTTTTTTGCCTACTTGCTCTTCGATCGAAGACGCAACAATGGAAGAACACACCGCACCAACTGACGAAACAATCAGAATAATGACAATAGTAATCAATAAGATCATTCTGGTTTGCAAAGATATTCGGATTTTTCTTGTCGTCACAGCTTGCTCCCCCCTTGCTTCATCTTACCATCCCCATTAGGTAAAAAGGTAGAATCATTCCCATCGTCAATGACGAATCTTGTCGTTGTAGGCTGCGTTTTTACGACAAAAAATCAGGTATTAGGCCTTCTTTCCCCCAATATAATGTTACAACTTGTATTCAAGACAAACTAGGGCGCTTGTCCGAATACGAGACATCTTGAAAAGCAAAGGAGGGAAAGAAGTGAAGACGCAAACGGTATCAAATGGAATCGTTACCCTGACAAAAGAAGGCGAAGATGCAATCAAGAACAGTCCGCTTTATAATGAAGGGCTGCGGCCGACGAGGACAGCAGAGCACACATGGACATCTTACAACTTCGCCAGCTTGTGGATTGGTATGTCGATCTGTTTGCCGACGTATGCAATGGCGGCAGGGTTAATTTCCTTGGGTATGAACTGGTGGCAGGCCATTTTGACGATCATTCTCGGTAACTGTATTGTCCTTATTCCTATTCTTCTCAATTCTCATGCCGGGACGAAATTCGGCATTCCGTATCCTGTTTTTGCGCGCCTCTGGTTCGGCTCCAAAGGAGCGCACATCCCTGCTGTTGCACGCGGTTTGATTGGTGCTGGCTGGTTTGGCATCAACTGTTGGTTCGGAGGTGCTGCCATCGATACACTCCTCATGTCGATGACAGGCTGGGCAAATGTTCCCGGACATCTCTGGATATCCTTCTTTGGCTTTTGGCTGTTAAACGTATGGGTCGCGTATCGAGGTCCCGAAGCGATCAAAAAAATGGAGGCTTGGGCTGCTCCCGTCCTGATCATTATGAGTTTGGCTCTCCTCGTCTGGGCGCTTACGAAAGCAGGCGGATGGGGACCGATGCTCTCTGCCCCTTCGAAATTCACTACCACTGCAGAATTCCTGAAGGTTTTCTTCCCAGCATTGACGGGAGCGATTGCTTTTTGGGCAACAATGGCCCTCAACATTCCGGATTTCTGTCGGTATGCCAAAAGTCAAAAAGCCCAAGTCATCGGACAATCCTCTTCGTTGCCGACCACGATGGGTTTCTTCTCGTTCATCGGAGTTGCTGTCGCTTCTGCTACTGTCGTTATTTACGGAGAAGCGTTGTGGGACCCTGCTGCCGTGTTGGCCAAATTCTCGCCTTTCGCCATTTTCCTCGGAACAATTGGAATCATTCTTGCCACATTGACGACCAACGTAGCGGCCAATATCGTTGCTCCCGCCCGAGCAGTGGAGAATCTGGCCCCTCGCCGTCTCTCGTATGAAGCCGGCGCCATCATCGCCGGGGTCGTGTCACTCTTGATGCAGCCTTGGTACATTTTAGAGAACTTCGGCAACTACATCTTTTTATGGCTCGGAACGTATGGAGCCTTGTTAGGCCCGATTGATGGAATAGCCATCGCCGACTATTGGCTCGTGCGCAAGCGGCGCATTCATTTAACAGAGTTGTACAAAACAAACGGGATCTACAACTACAAAACAGGCTTTAATGGCAGAGCCATCTGGGCAATGCTAATCGGGATTGCGATTCCTTTTATAAGTAAATACATTCCGGGCTTAACCATTATTTGGGACAATGCTTGGACTGTCGGACTACTGATCTCACTCGTGATTTACACGTGGATGATGAAAAATGATGCTTCGATCTTGAGTGCCAACGATTACGAGAAAATCACGGCAAACAACAAACAAACGATTGCTTCCTAATAGCAAGCTACCAAAAAAGACTGGCGGCCCTCATTGGGTTTGCCAGTCTTTCGTTTTCCTTACTTACCTAAGTCGATAGTCACCGTCTCTTTCTCACACATCAAGCACAGATAGAATCGCAATCTCTTCAATTTGAACATCAGGCTCATAGCAAATATAATACGTTAGCTCCGGGCTGATCCGGTACCGAATCCCCCGATACCCACATGCAATCAAATACGCACGCACCTTATCCCCTGTCCATTGCAGCCACTCTTCATAGCCCATTCCGTTTTGTCTCTGTTCGAGTTCCTCTTCTGAAAAAGCAGCACGCAATGCATCGATGCGCAGTTCATTTTCCCCATAGCGCTCGTCCAAACAAACGAGACCCTGCAAATGAAGCCGCTGGCTCAGCACCACTGCCTTCTCCCCATTGGTTTCTGCATGACAAATCGCATACTGTGCGGCGATTTCCGGATTGCTCACCAAGTAAACACCAGCCCCAAACACTGCCTTTGCACTCGCACCGTTTGTAAAATGACGCCGTTCTGCCCTCTCATACTTTTGCGCTTTCACGACGCGAAGTCCCTCGCCATATTCGACCCCTCGATATACAGTCTGCCTCATCCCTGAACGCTCCTTTTGACTCTGATGGAATCCTTCCAATGATGTGAAAAGGAGGAAGGCGCGTTTCCAGCACCTCCCTCACTCTTTTATTAAGGTAATAGCTTTACCATATCTTCGTAAGTCTCCGGTCTGCGATCCCGGTAAAATTGCCACGTATCCCGTACCTCATGAATTTTGTTGCGATCCATTTCAGCGACAATAACCTCATCCTGATCCCTGCTCCCCATAGCGACAAATTGTCCGCGCGGATCGACCAAGTACGATTGTCCGTAAAACTCGCCCATATTCCACGGTGCTTCAGTCCCTACCCGATTGATCGCAGCCACATAATAACCGTTGGCTACCGCATGAGCAGGCTGCTCGAGCTTCCACAAGTATTCGGATAAGCCCGCTACCGTCGCGGACGGATTAAAGACAATCTCTGCTCCGTTCAAGCCAAGCAATCGTGCGCCTTCTGGAAAATGACGGTCATAGCATATATAGACCCCGACCTTGGCAAAAGCGGTTTCAAAAACGGGATACCCGAGATTGCCGGGCTTAAAGTAATATTTCTCCCAAAATCCGCAGCCACTGCTGCCCACTCCGACATGCGGAATATGCTGCTTGCGATATTTGCCCAAATACGTGCCATCCGCATCAATCACTGCAGCGGTGTTGTAATACGTACCGATCCCGACGCGTTCGTACACAGGTAAAATGAGTACGGTTCCTAACTCGCGAGCTAGGGAAGAGAAATGTTGCACAGTCGGCCCATTTGGGACTTCTTCTGCTGACTCATACCATTTCGGTTGCTGTTCGGCACAAAAATACGGGCCGTAGAAGATTTCTTGCAGACAGATGATTTGTGCCCCCTTGGCCGCCGCCTCCCGCACCATCCGCTCATGCTTCTCAATGGCTTTTTCTTTGTGCAAATGAACCGGTTCGTCTCCGTCGACATCGTTTTTCGCCTGAATCAAGCCGATACGAATGATATCTGCCATAAACGCCCTCCTCGCCTTTTTACGCTCTCCCTTATTACGGTCTTGCAAAGGTCGATCGTTTTACAAAGCGTCCAGCCCCGGCTTGCCCGACGAATTGCTGATCGCGAATGACAAAAGAGCCCCGCGAAAGTACCGAAATAATATCGCCGTTCACCACCATTCCTTCAAATGGATTGTAGTCGACATTCATGTGGTGAGTTTCAACGGAGATCGTTCGTTTCAAAGTTGGATCAAACAATACGATATCCGCGTCTGAGCCTACCGCAATCGTTCCTTTCTGCGGGAACATCCCGAACAGTTTGGCTACTTTTGTAGAGGTCATATCGACGAATTGATTGAGGCTGATCTTGTCCTTCGCTACCCCTTCCGAGAAAAGGAGGCGCATCCGATCCTCAATGATTGGTCCACCGTTCGGGATTTTCGTGAAATCCCCTAGCCCCAGCTCTTTTTGACCGGAGAAATTAAAGGCGCAATGGTCAGAGCCAACCGTTTGCAAGATGCCGTTTTTCAACGCGCTCCACAAGACGTCTTGATTCCACTTTTCCCGGAGCGGAGGGGACCAGACGTACTTCGCTCCTTCAAAGCCCGGCTTCTGTAGATCTGTAATATCGAGCACCAAATATTGCGGGCATGTCTCCCCGTACACATTCCACCCCTTTTCGCGAGCCTCTGCGATCCGGCGCACCGCTTCTGCACACGATACATGCACGACATACAGCTGGGCATCTGCCAGTGCAGTCAATGCAATCGCACGTCCTGTCGCTTCTCCTTCTGCTTCAGGTGGACGAGTGTAGGCGTGGTACACGGGGTCTGTCTGCCCTTTTGCAATCGCCTGCTTGATCAAATAGTCCAGAACGTCTCCATTTTCTGCATGAACCTGTACCAGGGCACCTAGCTCCTTAGCCCGAACCAGCGTTTTAAATAGCGTCTCATCATCGGCCATCAGCACATTTTTGTAGGCCATGAATACCTTGAGCGAAGTTATCCCTTCATTTCGTACGACTGCTCCCAATTCCTCGAGCACTTGATCGTTCGCATCTGAAACCATCAAGTGGAAGCCATAGTCGATAACCGCTTTGCCCCTTGCTTTTTCGTGCCAGGTCGAAATAGATGAATGCAACGGCTCTCCTTTATTCGTCAGGCAAAAATCGATGATGCTCGTTGTCCCTCCAAATGCCGCTGCCTTCGTGCCTGTATAAAAATTGTCGGAAGTAACCGTTCCGCCAAAAGGCATATCAAGATGGGTATGTGGGTCAATCCCTCCTGGGAAAACATAGTATCCGGTAGCATCGATCATTTCGGCATCTTTCCCATCCAGATTGGAGCCGATTGCAACTATTTTTTCCCCTTCGATCAAAATGTCCCCCTGATACGTGTCTGACGCTGTCACGACTGTGCCATTTCGAATCCATTTTTTCATCCGATGATCATCTCCCCTTCAACCCGTCACCGAGTAGACATGCCTTCTCTTGTACACGCTATGCACCCCACGCCGAAAACATGACTACACTACAGCTCACAGCTGCCACCCGCAGCCAAAGCAGCCTGTCGCTGATTCCAGCTAAGAGGGGCTTTGTCGCTCGGGATTTCGACCATCTCGATCGTTCCTTCCACTGGACAAACAATGGAGCACAAATTACAGCCTACACAATCCTCTTCTCGTACAACTAAGCGCTCTTTGCCAGTCGATGGATCAGGAACAATGTCAATGCATTGATGCGAGGTGTCCTCACAAGCGATATGACACTTGTTGCAATTGATACAGGTCTCTTCATGAATGCGCGCCACGACCTTGTAATTCAGATTCAGATGTCCCCAATCCGAGTACGTATGCACGGCTTTTCCGACAATGTCCATCACGGAGGCAATTCCGCGCTGATCCAGGTAATTATTAAGCCCATCAATCATGTCTTCCACGATCCGGAATCCATGATGCATGGCGGCTGTACATACTTGAACACCCGTTGCACCCATCAGCAAAAATTCAACGGTATCGTGCCAATCCGAGATACCTCCAATGCCAGAGATCGGGATACCAACCTTGGGATCGCGTGCACATTCTGCGACCATGTTCAGAGCGATTGGTTTGACTGCTGGTCCACAATAGCCGCCGTGTGCCCCTTTTCCATCCACATGTGGGATCGGCAGCCATTTGTCGAGATCAACCCCCATCAAGCTGTTAATTGTGTTGATCATGCTAATGGCATCGGCTCCTCCCTGACTCGCGGCCCGTGCAGTAAAGCGAATGTCCGTAATATTTGGGGTGAGCTTGACGATGACAGGGGTTTGGGCGACTTCTTTTACCCATTCGACCTGTTGCCTGATCAAATCTGGATGCTGACCGACCGCAGAGCCCATCCCGCGTTCTGCCATGCCGTGCGGACAGCCGAAATTCAGCTCCAGACCGTCTACACCAATTGCCTCCACCTTTTTGACAATCTCGTGCCATGCTTCCTGTTTATGTTCAACCATGAGCGAAGCAATCAACGTGTGCTTCGGAAAGCGACGCTTCGTTTCATCCATTTCCTTCAAATTGACCTCAAGCGGTTTGTCCGTAATCAGTTCAATGTTGTTGAAACCAAAGACGCGCTGTCCCCCGAAGTTCAGACCGGCAAAGCGAGAAGTGACGTTGATGATCGGCTCTCCGAGTGTCTTCCAGACCGCGCCACCCCAGCCCGCTTCAAAGGCACGCTGTACTTGGTAGCCTGAATTGGTCGGTGGTGCAGAGGCCAACCAGAATGGATTCGGGGACTGGATTCCCGCCAGATTAATGCTGAGATCTGCCATGATAGGTCTCCTCCTTTATACTGGCTGTTTTTGATCACGGAGCGATTGGTGGATGGCATAAGCCGCTCGTTTCCCGTGATTGGCTGCATCGACTACCATCGCATCTGTTTTGCCTCCACCAAAAATGACATCGCCCGCTGCGTAAACTTTGACATGGGAGGTTCGATAGGTGCCTTCCTCGACCTCAACAATCCCATTGCGATGCTGGAGCCCGAATGCTTCAATCAATGACAAATGTCTGTTTTGTCCGATCGCCTTCACGACATAATCTACTTCGATGACAAAATGACTGCCCGGAATTTCTACTGGACGCTTTCTACCTTTCTCATCCGGCTCACCTAGCTCCATTCGCACGAGTTCCAGTCCCTTCACTCGGCCGTTTTCCTCGATTACACGGGTTGGGGCAACGAGCCAGCGGAATTCTACGCCATCCTGCTTGGCGAATTCGTATTCAAACTGATAACAGGACATCTCTTGAACGGTCCGCCGATACAAAATCTGAACATTGTCTGCACCCAGCCGTTTGGAACAGGTGGCAGCGTCAATCGCCGTATTGCCCGCACCAATAATGACGACTTTTTTGCCGAGCATCTCGTCTGACAGTGGTTTAGTCTTGGTCTCCTCCACGAGTGCAATGGCATCGAGGACACCTTCCACTTCTTCTCCCGGGATATGAAGCTGAGGGACATTGCCCATACCGACTGCCAACAGAATAGAATCATACTGGTCCAATAGCTCCTCTGTCCCTACATCCACGCCGATTCGCGTATTCGTACGTATCTCTACCCCCAATGCCTCTACTTGCTCTACTTCCCATAGCGAAATTTCCTGTGGCAGCCGGAACGACACGATGCCGTACGTGTTCAATCCTCCCGCTTTTTCCTTTGCTTCAAAAACCGTAACCGCGTAGCCGAGACGCGCAAGCTCACGCGCTGCTGATAATCCCGCCGGGCCTGCTCCGACGATGGCTACCCGTTTACCATTTGTTTCGCCTTTTGAAAAAAGCGTTGCTTGATTTTCGATTGCCCAGTCTGTCGCATGACGCTGGAGAAGGCCGATCATGATGGGCTTGGAGGCCGAATTGAGTACACAGGCCCCTTCACACAGCTCCTCTGTTGGACATACGCGCGCGCAGCTCGCCCCGACGGGATTCGATTCCATGATCGTCCGGGCTGATCCGAACAAATTTCCGGTCGCAATTTTTTTGATGAAGGAAGGGATGTCAATCGACGTGGGACAAGCCTTGATACAGGGTGCGTCGTAGCAATACAGGCAGCGATTCGCCTCATGGATGGCTTCCATCGGTTTTAGGGCAGGCACGACTTCCGCGAAATTTTTCGCGAGCTCATTCGATATGCTCATCGGTCCACAACCTCCTCACCAGATCTAAACATGCTTGCTATTAATCAATGTGCGAAATCGCTTTTTTATGATTGTTACATTTCGTATTTGCCTAGTGAGGAAACGAAATCAATCTGCTGGAATTGACATGAATGATTTCATGATCGAATAGGATAAAAACAAACAAGGAAGAAAGGGCCGTCCCGTATGAAGGATTACGATCTGGAGATCAAGGTAGTGAAACAAAAAATCGCGGAAGCACAAGCGCTTCTCAGCCACTTGGAAACCGAGCGCCAAAACTACCTGATGCAACTCGAAAGGCGCAGAGCGTTTCTCTCTTCACGCGAAATACTCGACATCCTGGAGACAAAGACTGGCCGTATCGGCAGTATGGCTACCGTCAAACGCTGGGCAGATCAAGGCTATTTAGGGGATTGTATAGACGAACGGGAGACCTTCCCCCTTTTGGTCAGTAAACAAGGAAACAAACGATTTCTTTTTCCTCGTGAATCCGTGCTCAATTATCTATATAACAAAGGGTATCTTCGCCCGAGCTACGAGGTTTTGGATCGTGTCCAGCTCACAAAAGATAGCACTTGCTACTGGGGAATCATCACCTCCGTCGAGCGAAGCGATCAGCACTTCACCTACCAAGTCCAATTGGAAAAAACGGGAGAAGTATTGTTGTCGGTACCGGAAGAAGAACTGCTCATCCCGTAAGGAGGCACTATGGAACTGGCCGTAATCACGCTGGAAAATACAGTTGCCAATCAAGAGCGATCACGACAAATCCGCGACTTGCATAAAAAAAAGGGCCAGACCCTCGCTATTCGATTTAGCGAAGAACTGACCCATATTATTTTAGAAGCACCATGCTTGTTTATACCCGACCAGGAATGGTTGGACGAAGCTGTTGTCTTCGAAGGAATCGTAAAAAAATCAACGGAGTACTACGAGCTGCACCCACGAACCAAAGGGAAAACTGTCAACCTTCACCTTGATTCAGAATTGGTAGCTGAGCTGGAGCTCATTCGCTCTCTCGTCAGCAGCAAAACGCAGCAGGAAGTCCTTCGTGAGTTGTTTGTTCGAGGCATGCGCTCGTATTTGGCTGAAAAGGAAGCAGCCAGCTCACCCATCAGCGCAAAAAAAGAACGCTAATCCCTATTCTCTACCAGGAGAACGTGATTTTGTCACCCGTGATTTGATAGCGAACCGTGAAAGTCTGTTTCTTCTCTTTCATGCTGACCTCAAACACAATTGCTTTTTTCGTCAGATCAGGCTTGACTGCATTGACATCCAGCATATCAAAAGGCTCGTTTGCCTTTTTCTCCATCCCTACAATTTCTATCTTTTCATGTGTTGTGACATGATAAACTCCCACACCCATCATTGTCTGATACAAGACCCAGTTGTTGTCCAACCATGTTACTTCATCGATAAAATAACCTGGAAATAGTTGAGCTTGCGGTGTGTAATCCGGCTGGTAGAAACGAATATTCGCGGTATTGTACAAATTGTCTGAATCAATCACTGCGATTTTTTTCTTGTCTGGTGAAGGGATTCCAGCTTTTTTCGCTAATTCGATTTTTTCTTTTTCCGTTTCGATTCTCAGTTTTTCGATCAAGAACAGGGAATCTTCTTTGGAAAAGACGATGTTCTTTACGTTTTTCAAATCTGCGAGCGTGTCTTTGCTCGAAAAATTACTGTAGATGGTTAGCGTTGCATCCTCTGGCATACCATCGTAGGCGATGCCTCTGGATGGATACTCCCACGCATATGTACCGATTCCCCTGAGATGATACGTAAAATCCGGCTTACCCCAAGCACCAAAGATAGAAAAATCAGCATATTCGGCGGGTGCCCCTAATTTCTCACCATCGTCTTGTAAATTTTTTGCCATATCAACAAGTGCTTTCGTATCGGTGATCTGATCACGCCGATAAATAGAAATGGCTTTTACTTTATCCTGCGCAAACGTGAAAAACAAGTAATAGCCCTGTTCTGCATAGCCAATCAACGCAAGCTTTTCATCGGAAAAATGTGGTTTACCCAAGACTCGGACGATCTCGTCTTTTCTTTTGGAGGTCGTAATCCCTTTGACAACTTCGCCTTTATAGGAAGGTTCAACGAGAACGGCAAACGCTTGCTTGTTTTCGTCCCACTTCATGCTGATTCCTTGTGGATAATACACATAATCATCAAATTCTTTCACGGATTTTCCCAGTAGTTTCGTAAGCGAATCTTGTTTCCACTGATGGGAAGTGAAGGTATTCACGAGCAGCCCTTTTGACAAATCTGCTGGTGCCTGCACGGATGTTCCAGTACCGCTTTGCGGTGTGATTGGCATTGTCGTTGATGCGCTTGCTGCGAATGCTGTCGAAGCGAACAAACAGCAGGACAACAGTAGCATTATCGCTTTCTTTTCCACTTCATTCCCTCCCAAACTATCAGCATGACTATACAACCATCGCCATAAAACAACGGTTATCCCTAAATTATACCAGAAATAGACAAAATCCGCTAAAAAGTTTTTTATCCATTATCAATGTAACAGAATAAAGCGTCCTTTCCCCCATTTTTTGAAGGGAAGGACGCTTTTCAATGCACTTGATTTACTTCGATTCACCGTTGAGATAATTGAAGAACGGTTGATCTACCCAGAACTTGTATGTCTCTACCTTTACCTTGTCATTCAGCTTATGGAAGCCTTCCACAACTTTTGGAGATTCTTCATTCAGCGAGAAAGACTGCACGACATAACGACCATCTTTTAACACGTTGTTCGTAATGACAGCATAATCTGCCAGCTCTGTACGGGAATGATAAAGCGGCTGCCACCAAGAAGCCTTGAGCAATCCAGTCATGTCCTCTTGATCCCGTTTGGCATATTTCAAAACAAGTGGCTGGAATTTCTTCTTCGCTTCTACGCTGTCGAATTCCAGGCTGAGATCGTACTCCTTGGCATACGCAATGTAGTTGCCGTTTTCAATCTGAACCACTTCATAATCGGCTGTTTGAACGGGCTCTCCCCATTCCTTCAAGTAAATGAAGGCAGATGTTTTTGGTTCAAATTGAACCTTGGCATTGACGCCTTCACTTTTTAACAGGCCGATTAATTGAATGGCGTGAGCGATATCACTATGCCCATACGTAATTGTGCGCTGCGGATCAAAATGAGGATCGAATGCGGCATCCTTCAAATTGTAGCCAGTAATCAGATTTTGCTTCAAGCCTTTGTCTACGAGCTCTTGTAATTCACCTGCTTTAATGATTTGCGATTCATTCCACGCCTGTGCGAGCTTGCCAAAAATCTCTTCATCGGCGATTGTTCCCAGAAAGTTTTTGGCAGAGCCATGGAACTCTGCTACTTTTGCTAGCAATTGACTAGCAAGCTCTGCGGATACTGCTCCTTCTACAGATGCTGACTTCAACGCATTGGCGGACACAAGCCCCGTGTCAATGGCTACAGCCAGCTCTTGTGCAGCCTGCAAAGTAAGCGTGCTGCCTTTTTTATACGAAATCCCTGCTTTTTTCAAGGCAGCCGCTGCTTTTTCCTCGCTATATGTATACCCGAGCTCTTTTAACTCTGCAGCTTTTACGGCAGCACTGACTGCTTCCCATACAACCAGCTTGGAGGCATCTTTGGATGCAGGCAAGAAAGTTTTGGCTGACAAGTCTTTTTCCGATATACTTGTGGTAGTAGATACGATCTTGAGCAATGCGTTCTCGAATTGCTCGCGAGTTACTGTCTTGTCAAATTTCACACCGTATTGCTGCTGCAAAAAGCTGTTCCACTCTACGTGTGCTTCTACCGTTGTTTTCGTTGTTGCACCGACTGCAGTTGGAAAAACGAGCGCCGCCGAGAGTACGGCTGCTGAAGTGGAGAGTTGTAGCCATTTTGCTGATCTGTTCATGAAGTATCCTCCTGACGTATGAAGAAGAATCATATTGATATTATTCCTATATGTTTACTAGGGATATAATCAACTACATTAACACTTCTGCATTCATCCTGTCAATAACTAGAATAACCCGAATTCCTCCCACACATGGAAGGCTTCGGGGTATTTTTTCACGTTCTATTTATCCAGCTCCGACCACTTGTTCACTTTCACTGGCGGTGTGTAATCTCGCATCCGATCTAGCAAGACAGCGGGATCACTCTCGCACAGGATCAATTCACCCTGCATAGCGGGAATAAATCCGGCTTCAGTTGCATGCTCTACCATTTGCATCAACGGCGTATAGTAGCCATCCACGTTCAGCAGTCCAATTGGCTTTTGGTGAATGCCAATTTGACCCCAGCTCACCACTTCAAAAATTTCTTCAAAGGTACCCAATCCACCTGGCAAAGCAATGAAGCCATCAGACAGATCGATCATTTTCGCTTTGCGCTCGTGCATCGTCAAGACCTCATGCAATTCTGTCAGCCCTTTATGTACGATTTCTCCGCGGAACAGTCCTGTAGGCATGACGCCGATCGCTTTTCCATCGCTTTCCAGTACTGCATTTGCAACGCGCCCCATCAGTCCCATGCTGGAACCACCATAGACCAATTCAAGACCACGAGCGACCAGTTCTTTTCCCAACTCCTGTGCGGACCGCTCAAAAAGTGGATTTACACCCGGATTGGAACCTGCATAAACACAAATACGTTTCATGTCATCCTCCCAAAACTTGTTGAAGTAGAATGGCTTTTCCTAAATTTCTTTGCGTGTCATATAATTATACTAAAATCAGGAAGGGACAGATATATATGAATATAACTGAGTTCCAAAAATGGGTAGGAGATTTTTATCAAGAACGAGGTTGGACAGGGTATGGTCCGTTTATTCGAGTAGGTTTTCTGATGGAAGAGGCTGGCGAGCTGGCAAGAGCTGTACGCGCCATTGAAATTGGTCGAGATCGTCCAGATGAAGGGGAGAAACCCGCAGCGGAAGCGCGGCAGGAGCTGGTGGAAGAGCTGGGCGATGTACTTGGGAATTTAATCTTGCTGGCAAACCAATACGAGGTTCCTTTTGAGGAGATTTTGGAAGCACATCGAGCAAAGCTGCAAAAGCGCTATCAGCTCCATCGTTGAATACATACAGCGGCAGTCTAGGATTTTCGCATCTCCTAGTCTACCGCTGCTTTCGTCTAATCGTCTTTTCGTTCTAGCTACTCCTACTCCAGTGTATCAAAGGCTTCCTTCATAACCTGCGCAATAAAATCGAGATCATCGCTCGTCGTGGTAAATGGTGGTGAGAGTGTCAGCACATTGTTGAAGCTCGGAATGGTGTCGCCATTGCGCCCGATAATTAATCCCCGCTTCTTGCACTCGGCAATGACCTGTGTCAATTTCGCCGGCGCCGCAGGTTCCTTTGTTTTACGATCCTCTACCATCTCGATCCCCATCAGGAAACCGAAGCTGCGAATGTCTCCAACGTATGGATGATCTGCGAGAAAAGCCAGCTTGGCACGTAATTCTGCTCCGAGTTCCTCCGCTCTCTCCACCAGTTTTTCCTCTTCCAAAATTTCGAGATTTTTCAGGGCAAGCGCACATGCCGCCGGATTGCCGCCGAACGTATTGACATGTCGGAAATGCAGATTATTCCCCTGCTCATTGAATTTGTCTGCGATTTCGGCCCGTACTGCTGTTGCAGAAAGTGGCAAGTATGCACTTGTGATACCTTTGGCCATGGTCACGATGTCTGGTTTGATTCCGAAGTTTTGGTGGCCGAACTTTTGACCAGAGCGACCAAATCCACAGATGACCTCATCCACGATCATCAACACACCGTACTTATCGCAGATTTCACGCACTTTTGGCATGTATTCCGGCGAAGGAACGAGGACGCCTCCCCCGGTAATAGTCGGCTCCATGATGACGGCAGCCACGGTCTTTTCTCCTTCCCAATTGATCACTTGATCGTAATATTGGGCGCACTCCAGATTGCATTTGCCGTACGATTTTCCTGCCGGACAGCGATAGCAGTAAGGCGGCGGTACATGCAGGAAGCCAGGCGCTAATGGCTCGTATTTTTCCTTGCGTATGGATTGACCAGTTGCAGCGAGGGCCCCCATCGTATTCCCGTGGTAGGCGCGATGGCGCGAAATGAATTTGTAACGGCCCGGCTCCCCGTTCTGATGATGATATTGACGGGCAATCTTGAATGCGACCTCGTTCGCTTCCGAGCCGCTGTTGGAAAAGAAAACGCGATACTCCTCTCCAAGCCATTCGCTGATCTTCTCGGATAGACGAATAGCAGGTACGTGGCTTTGTGTGAGTGGAAAATACGCCAATTGCTTCAGTTGCTCGTAAGCGGCGTCTGCGAGCTCCTGTCGGCCATAGCCAACATTGACGCACCACAAGCCAGACATCCCATCCAGATACCGGTTCCCGTCGATATCGGTGATCCACGATCCGCTCGCTTCCGTTACGATCATCGGATTGGGGTTGTACGGGGACATATGGTGCCACATATGCGAACGGTCGGCATCCAGCAAGCTCTCTTTATCAAAATCTTTTGTCACTTGTCCTTGCTCCATCGCGCAATCCTCCTTCTTTTTTCGTAAGAGGTTATTTTACAAACACTTTTTGCGAGCCAATGCTGGTATCGCCATCTTCGAACCATCTGGATGTGACCGTTTTTTTCTTCGTGAAAAAGAGGACGCCGTCTTTTCCATTTGCATGCAAATCACCGTAAAAAGACTGTTTCCAGCCCGAGAAGGCAAAGAAGCCCATCGGAGCAGGCACCCCTACATTGACACCGACCATCCCCGCTTCCACTTGCTGAACGAATTCTCTTCCCCATTTTCCGTTGTTCGTGTAGATGGTCGCCCCATTGCCAAAACGCGAGCGGCTAATGGTCTCCAAGCCCTCTTCAAAGTCCTTCACACGCATCACACTCAGGACAGGCGCGAAAATCTCGTCGCGGACAATGACCATCTCGGCATCTGCCTTGTCAAAAATCGTTGGCCCGAGGAAGTAGCCATCCGGCAGCTTTTCCGCATCCTGGCGACCATCACGTACCAGTGCGGCACCAGACTCGACCCCTTTTTCGATATAGTCATGTACTTTAGACAAGTGCGAATCACGGATGACAGGACCGAGATCGATACCTTCCTCCAAACCATTTCCCATCGCGAGAGCATTCGCTTCCTCGATTAGATGCGCGATCAGCTCATCGGCAATCTCCTCGACAGCTACGACAGCGCTGGCTGCCATACACCGCTCTCCTGCACAGCCGAATGCGGAGCTTGTAATTGTTTTTGCCGCGCGCTTCAAATCCGTGTCAGGCATGACTAAATGATGATTCTTCGCTCCAGCCAGTGCTTGCACACGCTTCCCGTTCGCCGCTGCTGTCTTGTACACGTATTCTGCTACCGGCTGTGAGCCGACGAAAGAGATCGCTTTAACATCCGGATGCTCCAACAGACCATTGACGACATCATGCGCTCCGTTTACCACATTGAATACACCGTCTGGGAGCCCTGCTTCCTTAAGCAGTTCAGCAATCCGAATCGAAGACAGCGGCGTGCGCTCCGAGGGCTTTAAGACAAACGTATTTCCTGCGGTTATCGCAATCGGGTACATCCACATCGGGACCATCACAGGGAAGTTAAACGGTGTAATCCCGCCGACTACCCCTAACGGAAAACGGATCACCTGACTGTCGATGCTGTTTGCGATATTAGGCAACGTTTCTCCCATCATCAGTGTCGGCATCCCACAGGCGAACTCTACCATTTCCAACCCACGCAATAGCTCTGCCTGTGCCTCAGGCAGATTTTTGCCGTTCTCCATGGTGATCATCCGGGCAAGTTCATCCTCGTGCTTGACGAGAAGACTATGAAAACGAAACATAATGCGCGCACGATCCACGACAGGGGTAGCACTCCAGCTCACAAACGCTTTCTTTGCAGCAGCAACAGCCTTGTCCACATCTTCTTTCGTCGACAGTGGTACGCGTGACAACAATTCTCCTGTTGCCGGATTGGGTACATCTTCAAAACGTGTCGTCAGTGAATCTACCTTCTGGCCCCCGATGTAGTTTTGCAACGGATTTCCAACGATAGCTGTGTTCATCCCTTCAACTCCTCACGTTCAATTGATTGACAATTCCATTTTATCCAAAAATAATGCCTGTCAGCACTAGACAAAGTGTAACGCATTACGTAGGGTTAATCTTACAGAGTGTAACTGGAGGAGGTGATCCTATTGAGCAACGATTTGCGCCTGACCATTGCAGAAATCATCAACCGTCCATTGTTTCAACATGTTCAAGTGGTGGCAGGGCATCGTGGCCTGTCCCGTCCTGTTCGCTGGGTTCACGTCTTGGAGACTGCCGATACGGGACAGTTTTTAAATGGCGGCGAACTGATCCTATCAACCGGGCTAGGATTTGGCGAAGAAAAGGAAAAGCGACTTGCGTATTTAACAGAGCTCATTCGGCGAAAAGCAGTCGGGCTGTGCATCGAGCTGGGACGTTACATCCCCTCCATCCCGGAAGATATGCTAGAGCTGGCGAACCACCACCAGTTTCCGTTGCTCGTTTTCCATCAGCCTGTCCGCTTTGTGGACATCACGCAAGATTTGCACGAGCATTTGATCCAATCGCAGATGCAAGCACTCCGGAATCTCGAAGCCTACTCTCGCAGTTTGCAACAGCTCAGCCTGCAGGCAGCGGGCATACTCAAGCTATTGCAGCATTTTCAGGTGGCGGTTCAGACGCAGGTCTTCTATTACGCACCAGATGGCTCGACACAATTTGCTCCGGTGGTACCACATGATGTTGCAGTGGAGATGAGCGATTTGATGCGGTCTCATTTTTCCGGACTGGATAGTAGTGGAGCTGGTGTCCGCTTCCTTTCTCTATCTGCGACCAGACAGCTTGCCTATCAACCCGTGATGGCAATGGGGCACGTGCTCGCCTATGTCGGCATTGTTTTGTATGAACGCAGTCCGGATGAGTATTTGCTCCTGACCTTAGACAATACGGTCAGCGCGATGGCTCAAATTTTAATGCGGAAAATGTTTGTGGAACAGGCGCTTGCTACCGAAAACCGACTGTTTGATGATTTGATTGCCAACCGCTCTATTCCAGAGGAACAAATGTGTTCCTTGCTTGGTATCACGGGCAGCGGTAAAGCCTCGGCCTATCACATGATTATTTTATCGTTTGAGAAGCCGAAGAACCTGGCCCAGGACTCCCTTCCGCCGCACGATCTGACAGCTATCTTCCGTTCACTTTTGACCCGTCATCACTTTCGGCCTTTCATACGATGCATGGGCCATCGCTTTTACTTTTTGCTGATCGAGCAGCGTCCGCTTGCAGATTCCCGGCGTACCCTGGAAAAAGCCTTTCGCGATGTCAAAAGGATCATGACGCAAATGCTAGGAGCGGATATTCAAATACGGATAGGTGTCAGTCGAGCCGGAAAACGGTTGTCAGACGCTGGACGGCACCTCGCGGAAGCGGAACAGGCACTGGCTTTTTGTCAGGAATCATCCAGTCCGTTTTTCGCTGATCTCGGATTGTTCCGACTCCTGTTCCACGTCCCTAGTGAGCCTGTATTAAAGGCCTTCATAAGCGATTACCTCGGTCCGCTGCTAGCCCATGACCAAGCACATAGCTCCTCGCTCGTTCATACGCTGCGTGTCTATTTGGAGAGTAACCTTTCCAAGCAGGAAGCTGCGGAAAAACTGTTCATTCATCGTCAAACGCTCTATCATCGCTTGGAAAAAATCGAAGAAATTCTCGGAAAGGATTACACAGCAACGCAAAAAAGGATTTGCTTGGAAATCGCCATGCGAGCGAGAGACTGGTTAAACAAGGAAGAGCAGAACTAAAAAAAGACACAACCTTTCATCTGTTCAGAAGATGGAGGTTGTGTCTTAGATTTATTTCCCCGGCTTATTCATATAAAGGCGATACTTCGCTTCTTTGCCTTCCGTCAGCACGACACGAATTTTGTACAAGCCGGTTTGTTCGATATTCACGGTTAGCTGCTCAGGATTGCTGGACGTTGTAGCAGACGCAAGCTCTTTGGAACGACTGTTATACACGTACAAATCAACATCTGCATCCTCTTTCCAGTCTACGGACAATTCCAAATCCCCTGGCTCACTGATGCGAATGGAATAGTCCATGTATTTCTGCTTTTTCGCCAGCTTTCCTGTTCGGAATGGCTCTTGTTCAACCGGTGGCTTCTCCTCTTCCTCGTCATCGGCCTTTTGCCATTTTCCCGTAGTTGCTAGCGCATACGGCTGAGGCCCTTTCGGGATGTTATAGCCTTCGACCGTCACGGTGTAGATTCCCTCTTCCGGTTCAGTAATCCATACTTGCTCGACGTTGTTCAGGTTGTCCACTTCGTCGTTGTACGGGGGTTCAAAAAAGTCGTTGCCGTTCAGTTTTTCTCCACTCGGTGTCGTTACTTTCAGATTCAAATCGTTGACGAGTGCACGCTTTGCGACAATGGCAGCAGGATAATCCGTCCACGCTAGCGTAATTGCCAAAGGCTTGGAATCATCCGAGACCTTGACCTTATACGTAACTTTTTCACGCGTGCGAATGCCGTCCTTCTCGTCCTTGTAGTTCGTTTCAATCGCATTCGCCAGATTGGCTCGTCCGAAGCCTTGCTCTCGCATGTCTTCATCCAAGTTGTCTGCACTCGTCAACAGCATGGCTTTTACTAATGCACCGCTCGGATTTTTTTCCCCTTCTTCCTGCAAAAATTCCCGGATTTGTGCCACACCGCCCGCTAAAATCGGCGTCGCCATGCTCGTGCCGTTCATATACGCGTAATGTTCATTAAAACGCTTGTAGAAATTTTTGCTCGGTGCCAGTGAAGAGCGCGTGGATAAGATCGCTGTACCAGGCGCGACAATATCCGGCTTCAAACGCCCGTCGCCTGTTAAGCCGCGACTGCTCGATACCCACACGTCGTCCGCTTTATCGGAGTTCTTCCCCAAGTCCGGACGAACATTTTCTGTAGCGCCAACGGCAATGACGTTTTTAGCGGTGGCTGGGCTCCCGATCGTTTTAAAACCTTTCTCTCCTTCGTTTCCAGCCGCAACAAGCACCGTCATATCTGGATGCTCCCATAAAAAGCGATCAAACAGCATCGATGACAAGCTGTACTCTCCCTTGTCATTCGCCCCCCATGAATTGGAGTGAATGCGGGCTCCCTCTTCGTATGCTTCCTGCAAAATGGTCTCGACATCCGTAACGAGCTTCCCTTTCCCGTTCTCTATGGAATGAAATACGAGCTTGGCACCCGGTGCCGTTCCTTTATACTGTCCATCTGATGCTTCACCTGTGCCTACAATGGAGCCAGCTACATGCGTACCATGACCGTGGACATCGCTCGCATCATTCGGTCGGCCAAGTGAAATGAGCTTCTCAATTTGGCCTTTAAAATCTGGATGCATCGTTTGGAGCTTCCCTGTATCAAGTCCGGTATCGGCGACTCCGACAATTTGTCCCTTGCCTGTGTACCCTGTCGAGGCCAGCTTGTCTGAATGAATGATGGTAGCTGCCACATCATTGTGCAGCTTGTTTTCTGGCACGGGGACAACCGCAATGACATCATCTGATTCGATCACTTGTTCAATCGTTTCCTGATCCATCTTAGCGATTGATATATGCGGAGCATCCTCAGGTGATTGAATGTCTCCTATATCTTGATCCTCCGTCAATTTTGTCATCGCTCGATACATGTCCACCCGTTGATTGAAACCGACGACGGCAACCTCGACCCGCTCTCTTTTGCCTCCTTCAAAACGAAGCTCGGACGATACCTTCGACTTCGGTGTAAAGGACATTACATCTTCGACAAAGGACAGCTTCTCGACTTCCTTTCTTACCTGTTCATCCTCCATTTTTGCGATGAATGCAAAATCCGGTATGTAATCACCAAGCGTGACGCCGATTTCTTCCAGTTCTTCTTTCCACTCCTCACGAACAGGACCGGATAACTGAATAACGACGAGCTCAGACTCTCTCTTTTTCGACGAAAGCTTGTCCAGGGCCAGACCCTCATCCGCTTCGATCTGGATATTGCCCCGACGCTCTCCCTCTTGTTTGGCATCCGCCGGAATGCCTTCCAGCGAAAGTGTCAGAACAAGTGTCGCGCATAAAGCTGCCTGCCATTTTTTTCGCAAACCAAACACCCTTCCCCCCATGGCATAATAAAACCATTTCTATCCATTATAAGAGAAAGGGTGAATTGTCAAAAGAGTAAGAAGGCATAGACATGGGACAAAAACTAATTTTTTGTCCCATCCTCTTCTGCCGTCCACTGTAATAGCGGTTGAAAATCGACCCATGCCAACTGCATGAGCATTTCCTGATTCCATTCCTGCTTCGGAATATCTATCAGTCGCACAGCCTGGTTTTGGATCGCCTCTTGCAACAGGTTATGGCTAAAACGACCGTTGCCATTCAATCGATGATCACTGTCTGCTTTATCCAAGGACTGTGCGATCATTTCCAACACGTTCTTCTCAATCACATACCCCACATCACATGCAGCCTGTTCAAGAATGTGTACGAGTTCCTGCACCGTGTAGTCGGGGAACGCAATATATTTTTTAAACCGTGACAATAGTCCAGGGTTGCTCATTAGTAATGCATTCATTTCGAGTGGGTAGCCTGCGAGGACCACGACGAGATTCTCTTCGTGTTTGGTCATCTCCTCTACGAGCGTATCAACCGCTTCCTGCCCAAAATCCCGCTCTCCTCCGCCGAGCAGCGAATACGCTTCATCGATAAACAAGACGCCACCCAAGGCTTCGCGAACTTTTCTGCGAGTAAGCGCTGCGGTCTGACCGACATACCCTGCTACCAAGTCGGCTCTACTCGCCGTAACTAGATGACCGCGTTTCAAATAGCCGATTTCTTGCAAAATCTGTGCATACAGCTGGGCGACCGTCGTCTTCCCTGTACCTGGATTTCCAGTAAAGACGGCATGCAGCTCAATCGGACTTTTCGGCAGGCCTCTCGCTGCGCGTTCTTGCTGGATGGACACATATGCCGCGATTTTTTTCAACTCCGTTTTCACTTGAGCAAGACCAATCAACGCTTGTAGTCGAGCTTCCGCATTTCTTTCTTTTTGCGGCGGATCGAAGCCACGTACATCCTCGGGCTTCAGAATCGTAAAGTCATCCCATTTCAGTTCTTTACCGTCTGTTTCGCGTCCTTTGGCAAAGATAGCATCGAGCACGATATTGGTGACTGTCCTTGCATTGCCAAACGTCTCGTCTACTTGTGCTTTTTCAATGCGCTGCCGCAGCGTAACTTTTGCCGCCTCTGTCAGAGTAAAATCGTTCCGTACGGCTACTTCTTCTGCAATATGCACCAGTTCGTCCGCCTGATAGTCCGGCAGCAAAAAGTGGCCCGTCTCTGGAAAACGACTATTTAGCCCAGGGTTGGCGTACAAAAAGTGACGCATTTCTTCGGGATAGCCCGCCAGCATCACGACGAAGCGTCCTGCATACTCGCCACTCGTCATAGCGGATACAAGCGTGTCTATTGCGACTTGTCCATAATCACTGCCAGAGCTATCTGGACGCTTCAAGCTGTATGCCTCATCGATAAACAGGACGCCGCCGTCTGCCTGCTTTATCGCCTCCATGACGCGCTGCTCTGTCTGTCCCACGTAAGCGCCGACCAACTGAGAACGATCCACCTCGATGAGCTGTCCTTTTTCCAACAACCCAAGCTCTTGATACAGCTTGGCGATCAAGCGAGCCAAAGTCGTCTTCCCCGTGCCTGGGTTTCCCATCAGCACAAGATGAAGGGGGAGCTGATCTTTCATATGCCAGCCCTTTTCTTCGCGTAGCTGGCGATACTGCAGAAATTGCGCCAGCTGCCGAACCCGATGCTTGATCTCGTCCAAGCCGATCAACTGCTCCAATTGCTCTAAAGCACCCCTATCTTGCTGAGGAGCTTTTTCGCGATCTTCTACCCTTTCGTTCCTTTGCGGCAGAAGCTTTTCTTTCTGTTCTTGCTGGTTCGTTAAAGCGCGAATCGTCTCTTGCAATTGGACGAGCATTTCACTGGAGTAAAAGACCCCGGATAAAGACGCTCCATACGCTTGAACACGTTCTTGCAATTGTACTAATAAATTTTGTCGTTCCGTGTATAACAGCACGAGGCCAGCAGCTGTAGCTTCCGCCTCCGAATCGCTCCACTTTTGCGCTGCCAGTAGCGTCTCCTCCGCAAGAGAGCGCCATTTCGTGATGTCAGCGAGCTCATTGGTTGCCTGATCTTCCAGTACCTCAACTGTTCTCCTGCGCATGACGACGTTATCCGTTTCACGCACTGACTTGAATTCAGTGAGAAAGGCATGGGATCGCAACTGTGTAAAGTACAGCTCAAGCTTAACTTCTCCAGCGTAGCGATAATCAGGGGCTAGTTGAAGCGCACGATCTACCCATTCAGTCGCAAGTGTATGGCCTCCTGTTTTATGCATCCGCAAAGCAGACATCCGTGTCAGCACCATCGCTTCCGTCAAATCAAGCTCTTCGTCTGGATGTTCTTGGCGATACTGTTCGAGCATTTGCAGGAATGTCAGGCATTCGCCTTCGGTTAGCGACTGGATGCTAGACGGATTTTCGCTAAAGCTTGCAATCAGTAACCTCGGGTCCCGTTCTTCTTGATGCTGCATCTTTTGATAGCTCCTCCCGCTCCATTGTTTCATCCCTGTTGTAGCATATTTAGCCGAACATGAAAAGTCTGTCCGAACATTAGAGCTCCCCTTGAATGTTCACAGCGGTTCTTTTCACCTTTTGTCGTGCGAATAAGGTCGCGCAAGCAATGAGGATACCGGCCATACCAAATTCAAACCAGACCCCTCCCCATTCTAACAGCATCGCACCTACAACCGGACCTGCAGCCATGCCCGTATAGCGGATGAAATTGTACACACCAATGGACGTTGCACGCTCTGCTTCAAATACTTCGGATAGCAAAATCGTGTGTGCAGGCATACCTACACCCAAGGTTAAGGCAAACAGCGTACTTGTTAGCACAAGCAGGAGAAAAGAAACATCAGCCGCAGTCATAAAAAGAAACATCGCCAAAGCATTTGCACCTGTCGTCACCAGTAATGTTTTCCGTGCTCCCCATCGATTTTGCAACACAGCAGACAGCTTGCTACTGATAATAAAGACAACTGACACGAGCAAGAAAACCAAACCGATTATTTCAACGGTGACTGCGTAGTGGTTCGTCAATTGGACTGGGAGAAACAGCAGAAAGCAATAATACGCGTACATTTGGCTAAAACCGATTAAAATGACAGATGCTCCGACTGGGTGGAGCAAAATATTACGGAAGGACCCTCGTGTAAAACCGCCTGATGATGTAGCTTGAGCCTTTTTCGTTTCAGGTAACCATACAGCATTGATGCAGACAAGAAAGACTGCGCAGATCGCCAAAAACAAAAAGACCGCAGAATGTCCGCCGATGCCGCCAATCCAGCCTCCTAACAGTGGACCAAGGGCCGGACTAAGCGCAAGCAGCATCTGATAAGTACCCATCGCAGATGCACGTTGGACTCCTGTAAATATGTCTCCAATAATCGTTGCGGCTACGATCGGAATGGCAGCAAATCCCGCCCCTTGTAAAGCCCGGAAAAATAGTAGCCCATAAATCGAATCGACCAGATAGCATCCGATTGACGCGATCGTAAATAGGATCAGGGCAGGTATCATAACACGCTTTCGACCGAACCTATCGATAAATGGTCCGTAGATGATTTGCATAATCGCGAGCATGACGGTAAAGATTGAAACAGTCCAGTTAATCATGGTTGCACTCGTCTGAAATTCTTTTTGCATGGCTGGTAAAATAGGCATGAACAAATTTTGCGCGAACATACCTAGCATTAGCGTTATCCCAAGTAGGTACAGTACTTTTTTTGGATTCATGGTTGCTCTCCTCTTATCTCTCTAATATTGTGTCCTTGGAAACAATTTCGCAAAAAAAAATAATGAACACCCGTAGTATGTTTCCCCTAATCTTCTGTTGCTTCTCTTATGACCTTTTCCAAAAATGCCAATTCAGTAGGCGTATACCTATCCAAGAATCGGTACATGTCATTTTCCAGGCGTTGATGATAGTGTTCATGAATCTCGTTTACCATCTCTCCTGCTGATGTCAGCCTGAAAAAAACTTCCTTCTGATTGTCTTCGAGCTGATACCGCTCGAGTAATCCTTTCTTCAAAAGTTTGACTGTTATTTTGGATATCGCGCTCTTTGTTACCCCAATATGCAGTGCAATTGTTGTAACATTGACTCGATCTTTTCTCCCTACCTCTTGAAGGACGTGGAGCTCTGTTACGGATAACCTTCCAACCTTATCGTAATCTGGTACGCTAATTTTGATCTGGCGCAATAGCATTTCTTCACGTAGCTTGCTGCGCTGCTCCTGTTTATGTAGAAAGGTGATCCATCGATTCCAAAGCTTCTTTTTAGGGTCCAATGCAGCATCAGCTCCTTATATGTTCTACCTTTGTTTCCACGGAAACAAAATAACTTTATCATGAGACTTCCTTTTACGCAAGAAAAAACCGCAGCCCTGCATTCGCAAGCTGCGTTCCGAGACCAATCTCTATCCATTTAGATTGCCCAATTCCTTATCTGCACTAAAATGAGCACGGGCTGCCTCAAACACTTCACTTTCCGATCCGGCCGAGATTTTGAAACTCGATACCACTTTTTTGCCACATCGTACTTGTACGTTGTACTGTGAATCCCCATCATATGTTGACTCGAAATGATAATCCTCACCATTGACCTGAATAGTTCGTTCCATGGTTACACCTCCCACCTTAGTGTGACCAAGCAACATGGCAATCATCCAATATTTTGTTGCAAAGAAATCGTTGTGTTTCACCCTTGGTCGACTCACCTGTCGTCATGCTATTCGGCTCTATGAAATGGTTAGAGGGCACAACGCTGGTTCGCCAGCGCCGTGCCCCGTTTTCCTTTTTACATATCAGCAATGCGAGTTGCTTTTTTTCGCGCTACTCTCTTCTCGCGAATCCCCTCAAAGATCGAATAAAGAACAGGAACCAATACAAGCGTTACGAGCGTGTGAAAAATCAACCCCGCAATTACCCCGGTAGCAAGCGGCGCCTCTAGTTCCGCTCCTTCCGCAACAGCGAGTCCCATCGGCAGCATACCGAGTATCGCTGTCAGTTTGGTCATAATCACCGGACGAACACGATCCCGCGTGCCCTGTACAATTGCTTCTTCCAACCCCATCCCCCGTGAGCGGAGCAGATTGATTCTGTCAATTAACAGGATTGCATTGGATACAACGATTCCTACCAGCATGATGAGCCCAATCATCGCCATCTCACCAAACGTTCGCTGTGTGACTACGAATCCAAGAATAACTCCCACCAAGGCCATTGGCAACGACAGCATGATAATAAACGGCTGAGACAACCTCCCAAACTGTGCCACCATAATCACATAGATGAGGGAGACAACCGCTACCAGGACAATAATTCCTTGCGTAAAGGTGTTATTTTGTTCCTTCAAATCACCAGCGATCTCGATCTTGTACCCGGCAGGCAATTCCACTGTACCCAGCTTCTCATTTACTTGTCTGCCCGCCGTACCAATATCCGTGCCCAACAGTTCTGCGGATACCGTGATGATTTGTTCTCCTTTTTCATGTTTGATCGTAATCGGAGATTTGCTGAAATGAAAATCAACCAGCTCGTGTAACGGCACATGCGAACCTGTTTCTGTTCGTATCATGATCTGCTGGAGTTGGTCAGGATGTGTCACCCATGTCTCTGGAAATCTGGCAACAATCGAGGTTTCGATACTATTTTGACTGATTGTGGATAGGGGCTGCTCCCCAAGCAGCATGCTGATTTGGCTGTCCAACGAATCTGAGTCAACCTGCAATTGAGACATTGCCTCCTGATTGGGTATTAGCGTTACTTTTTCCTTCCCTCTTTCGAAATCATTCCGAATATTGACTACACCGGGTATGCTCGCCAGCATTTCTTCTACCTTTGCGGAAATCGACCGCGAGACCTCCAAATCTTCGCCGGCGACCTGCAACTCAATAGGAGCCGATTTACCCGAGAATCCAAATGTCATACTCGTTTGTTCCACGCCGTCAATGGCATTCAAGCGACCGTTTACTTCTTGCATAAATTCTTCTTTCTCTTGCGTTCGTTGCGACTTGGTCACTAATGTAATATTTAACTCCACTGTCTCTTTCTTTGCCGTAAAAAAGACTTGATTCACGTCGGACAGCTCTCTTAACGCTTTTTCCGCTTCAACCGCTGCGGTTTGTGCCTGTTCCAAGCTAGTGCCATCGGGCATCGTTAACGTGGCAAAAATCTGATTCTCATTGGCATTCAAGCCATTTCCTATTTTAATCAACGGGAAGAGACTCAAGGCCCCTACAAACATTGCAAGAGCCACCAGCAATGTGAGAACGCGATGACGAAGGGTTAACAACAGTAATCGCTGAAAGAGAGAAACAATCCCTTTTTTCCCTTTTTCGCTACGGGGCTGCAATTGTTTATCATGTTGGAGAAAACGCTCGGAAAAAATCGGAACAAACAGAAAAGCTGCAATCGTCGACGCAAGAATGGTAGAAGTAACGGTAAACGCAATGGTATGAAGAATAGGCTTCAGCCACTGTTCAAAATCCGCGACCACTAGCGGTAAAAACACAACGATCAAGGTTAATTGGGAAGCAAAAACAGGTGCTATCACCTCTTTTGAGCCCTGTACGATGGCCTGCTTCAGCTGCATTCCCTTTTCTCTCAAATGATAAATACTCTCCAGAACAACGATCGCCGCATCAACAATCAATCCAATTGACAAGCTCAGTGATATTAATACCACCATGTCAATGTTGTAACCGGCAGCTTTCAGCGCGATGAAAGTCATCAGGATGGAGAGAGGTAGCGTCGTGGCAATGACCATCGTCACACGCCAGTTTCGCAGGAATACCCAGAGTACGAGGATTGCCAATATGCCCCCGATGACAACATCTCGACTCAAATTGGTGATCGCTTTTTTAATAAAGGAGACGGATTCAAACATGACTCTCAGCTCGTAGTTTCCACCTGCCTCCTCATTGATTTGCCTCACAACTTCCTCGACTTTTTTCTGTGTGGTGATCAGGTCACTCCCCGGAGCACGCTTTACACTGATTTGTACAAAGAGGTTGCCTTCTGTCATGGAAATAGCGTCCTTCACGCTTCCGCGCAGGTCACTCACCGTTGCCAGTTGTTCGAGTGCAACCTTGCCCTTGGGTGTCTTGATCAAAATGTTTTTGAACCCTTCTACATTCTTTAAGCTGTTGTCAATCATCACAACGGTGTCGAATCCGGGATTTTCCAATATCCCCACAGCTTTTTTCCAATTGGTCCCCTGTAGCTGACCAACAACATCCGCTGCTGTCGTTCGATAGGCAGTAAGCCGTTCAGGACGAAATGTTATCGCAACCTTATTTTCAAAACCGTCCTCGGATACGACCACTTCCTTCACACCCGGGACGGATTCTATTCGATCCTTAATGGTCGTCTTCAGCAAGGTGAGCATGGTCTGTGTATCGGCACCAACCATTGCGTAGTCGATTAAGTCCTCATCACCTAAATTCGTTTGAGTGACGGTTACGGTATCCACTACTTTGGGAAATTCATTGCGCAGCCGATTCACAATATTTTGGGTCTCTTGCTTGACCTTTTCACCTTCCCCATCCTCTGCAAGGATCGAGATGCCAGAAAACCCCGTCCCTGTTTTCGATGAGAAATTTTTTATCCCAGCCACAGATTTCAATTCCTGCTCTATTTTTTCCGTGACCTTTTCCACCATCTCTTCAGGCGGCAGCGCTCCTCCTGAAATATTCACTTCAATCCAAGGCAAATTCGTTTTCGGTACGAGCTCCACGTGGAAGGAAAAGAGAGCACCGATTCCGGTAAGCACGATGAGGAATGTGCACAAATAGAGGATCACTTTTCGTTTCAGCAAAAAGAGAATGACCTTGTCCATCGGTTACTCCCCTTTCACCGTAACGACTTCTCCTTCGGCGTAGTACGTTATGCCGGAGATTAGGATTTGATTGCCCGTCTGTAAGCCCGATAGAATCTCGACGTTATTTCCAAAAATTCGCCCAACTTCCACGTCGCGTCTCTTGATGACTCCATTTTCGACAACCATGACGAAGCGCTGTGTTTCTTTAATGCCCACGCTTTGGACAGGAACGAGCATCCCGTTTACCTTGCGTGACATCTCTACAGTCGCGATCATTCCCTCGATCAACACGTTGTCTTTATTGGAGACAGCTATCTCTACCAAATACTTTCCCGTTTCTGCGTTAAGAACGGGCGAGATAAATGTTATGGTCCCTGTGCTTTTGGCCTTTCCCTCCACTGTCACTGGCACCTTGTCCCCTTGCTTGTAGTTTTCTATCACATCCAATGGGACATCGACCTTCAGCTTTACTTCCGAGCTATCAACCAAGTGAATGATACTTTCACCTGGCTGGGCAAGACTGCCTGCCTTTTGGGTCACATCGATGACCGTACCGCTAAACGGCGCGACGAGTTGCGTTTCTTGAAGGGTTTTCTTTGCGAGCTCTACTTGACTGGCTGCTTGTTTTAATTCGGCATCTGCACTGGCAATCTCGTTGACTTCCGCTCCTTTTAGCAACTTATCCAATGTAATTCGCGCTTCTTGTAGCGAAATCTCGATTTGCTCTTTTTCCGACTGGGCACTGTCCAGCTCACTCTGCGAAATAGCGCCGCCCTTAAACAGCTCCTGGGCTGTCTCCCATTTCCGCTGGGCATCCTTCAAACGCTTTTCCTGGCTGTCCACTGCCAAGCGTTGTTTGCTGATGAGATCCGCGCTTGCTCCTTGCAACGTTTTTGAACGCAACGCAGATGCACTTTGGACCTGGCTTTGTGCCGCTTCCAGCCCTTTTTGATAATAGTTCGTATTTAAGGAACTTAATACCTGGCCTTGTGTTACCTTTGCCCCTTTTGTTACGTTCATTCGTTCAATCGTACCAGAAGCCCCAAAGGCTAGGTGGCTCTCCTGTTTGTATTCAACGAAAGCAGTAAGAGGAGTCGGCAAGGAATCTGTCTGTTTTACGGTGTGCACCTGCACGATCTTTTGTTTGGTTTGCTCCGTTTCCTGTTTCGTTTCCACTCCACACCCCGTGATGAACATCAGTACAACGGTCAAAACGACATAGTGCATACTCTTCACGTAGAGTCCTCCAGTAGTTTTGTCATTGTCTTTTTGAAAGAAGCTGACATCCTATTCTCTCTCTCGTTATCGTGACTTTGCTCAAGCAGACTTGTCCGTAGCAACAACCTGCTCTTCTTTTTTCTTAAAGTATTGACTCACTTGCTTGTTCAGATGAGCGATCAAGGCGATCACGAAAATGAGAGCACCTGAGGCCAACAGGAGATACGGCCAATAAACGGCCTCCAGTAAAATACCGTACAACCAGATCCCAAATGGTACGGCCACACCGGTAAATGTGCCGACCACACCAAACATGCTGGCACGCAAATGCTCAGGCGTGTTCAATTGAACAAAGGTAAAGATCGGGATGTTCCCCATGGAGTTGAAGATGGCGGAGACCAATAAAATCCCGACAAACACGCCCGTAATGATCCACGAGGCGTTACTCGTTTCCGGAACAAAAATCGGAAAGATCCACGACATCAATAGAATCCCTTGCACTTGAATCAAAAGAAAGATTTTATTCTCAACGTATTTGCTTACCTTTTTCATAGAGACAATAGCCGCTCCGATAATGATCCCGATAAACCAGGAGGACTGAATAAAGGAGAATTGCTCCATCGATACCTTTTCGACTCGATAGGCAATATGCAGCAGCCCCACATACATGAGCGGAGGGAAAATAAAGTTGAGCACAAGGAAAATCAGGAACAAGTACTTGATAACAACCTGTTCTCGGATATATTGGAAGACTTCCTTGATTGTTTCTGTATAGCTTTGTGTTGTTTCCTGTACTACCTCGGCCTTGCGGAAACGGAGGAACATTTGCAAGATACCTGCTCCGATAAAAGAAAGACCATCAATCAGCAAAATCATTTCCATCCCCATTAAACGATAGGCAACCGCCCCTACCAAAGGACCCGCTACATTGAGAATGGCGCTGATCGCTTGGTAAATAGAGTTCATACTTCCTACTCTGTCCTCATCTACCAGCTCTGGAATGGATGCTTGCAAAGCGAGATACGTAACAGCCTGAATGGTGCTAATCACGAAGGCGTAACCTACAAACAGCCATAGATTCGTGGGAAACTGGAGGAAAAACAGTAAAAACAAGAGAACGAGCGCACCGCTTAGCAGCTCGGTGACAACCATGATCGTTTTCTTGTTGTGTCTATCAATATAGGCGCCTGCAAAAATATTAATCAGCACCCCCGGCAAGTACGAAAAGCCCAAAACAGTTGCAAATGCAGCGGAAGAACCCGTCATATCCGCAATGTACAGGGCAAGGGCAAATTTGTATACACCGCTACCTAATTCCGTAATGAAACGAGTAAAAGAAAAGAGAAAAATATTTAATCCGTATGATTGGTTGCCCATCTTAACCTCCCTGAATAGTAATCCCTCTAGGTGATGATTTATTTCGGCAAGATGATCCCGCTACACTTCACGGACAATACCCCCGGAATAGAGCGGAATCCATCTGCCGATTTCCAATACGATGCCTAGCGGACTCTTAGCGTATGACTAGAGGCATTCCTATCAATTTTTTCGCTTCTTCCTCTAAGAGCACTCGCAGCTTCCTTTCATCCTCTTGATATGGCAGAGCCATAAAAATAGTCATTTTGCCCATGGATGTATAGGAAGCCTCAAAGAGAATACGCTTCTTTCCCTTGATAAACAGGTGATCGTATTCACTTGGTTGACTCTTGTTCTGCTCACCCAAAAAGTTGCAAATAATAGGTGTCATCTGCAAGGATTGGATGAGTGATTGGTGGGAAAGAGGATAGTTTTCCGTTACGTCAGGATTTTGCACGAGATTGGTGAAATGGATGTTCCTCTCCTTTGCGAGATCCAACCGAACTTTCACATACGTTTCCAACTCATCGAGACTCCACGACGGATCAATATGAAGTGGAATATGATCGATGCACTCGCCAAGAACATCGAAGAAATGGTTCCCCATAAAGGATCTGCCAAAGTTCATAAGGAAGATGGGGGCCTTTTGGACTCCATAACTTCTTTCGCAAAATCTGGCTAAAAGAGCAATCGGAATTCGCGTATTTTCTGTCTCCTGCGGGTTATCCATATCCAGTTCGCAGGTAACAATCGTGTATCCGTCCAAAGCAGATGAAGATGGAAGCTGGCTTTCGATGGACAAAAGACTATTCTCAAATCCGAGGAGATCAAACTCCTCCATAAGCTGTTGATCTTCGATTCCGATTGGACCTTTCGTAATTTGCTGGACGAAATCCCAATACGTATTCCGATCATTTTCCGAGAGGTCTGTGCCATTCTCCAATGCTTCGTAATACAGGTTTATGTCGTTTTGCAGAACCTCGCTGCTAATCAAATCAAAAATGAGATGCGATGCCGGGAATATGAACGAGTACTCTTTCTCGCTCTCTTTCAGCAAGATCACTTTGTATGACAAGGAGCCGATCGAATCATGCTGCTGGTAAAAATATTCGCTCAGTAAAAGTTGGCGCACCGCTTCTTTTCTTTCTTCCGATTCGCCCGATACATCAACAACTGGAAGCTCAATTTCACTAGGGCAAGGATATTCTTTCCAATATGGCTCTGCTTCCTCAAAAGCTAGCGTGCATCGTAGTAAATGATGCCGCTTCAAAACGTCAAGGAAGGCTTTTTCCAGCGTCTTCGGATCGATCATCCGCTCAAAGCGAATTACTGTTCCAGAAATGTCCTTTTCCTGTACATGATAGCGCTGTGAAGGTGACAGTGGCTGCCTGATGAAAGCTTGCTGATTCACGATCGCCTCCGAATAATGAAGGAGCTTCTGATCGAGGTCGTTGAAGAGGCGCTCCTGCCATGGCATCGTTTCCTTCTCATCGAACGCAGCTTGTTGCAAATGATTCTTCTCTTTTTCCCATGCTTTTTGCGAGAGATCCAGATATTGAATGGCGTGCGGCTGTATCGCAGGATCGCAAGACCTGCGCAATAAGGACAGGATTTCTTGATGTTTGTCCCGCGCATTTTCTTCCACGTACAGAACAGCTCGGTGCTTGCTGCCGAACGGCACCTCTACATAGTTGCTTCGTACTTGAAAATGGGCGTAGATCAAGGTTTCCAGCTCTTTTTTATCTTGCGCTTTTGTGGTACGAATCCGATTTACGGTATCTACATATCCTGCCAGCGCTCTGACTGTGTCGTATTGGAAGATCGTTTGAATCTTCACTTCGATGCCTTCCTTATGCAGTCGTGCTACCAGTTGGATCGCTTTGATAGAATGCCCGCCCAGATCATAAAAATGGTCATCCACACTGATTTCCTGGAGGTCCAGCACTTCTTTCCAGATTTCTGCCAGCCTAATCTCTTGCTCTGTAACAGGTGGATTCAGTTGCTTACTTGCCTCCCTGATCATGACAGGCTCAGGTAATGCTTTCCGATCTATTTTTCCATTCGGTGTGACAGGCATTCTCTCAAGGACGTGGATATACGTTGGTACCATATAGGCTGGAAGGGTGGCCAAAAGCTCCTGACGCAAATCTCTGTTCCAATCAGGCTGCTCCCAGACCAGATAAGCGATCAGGCAGGCATCTCCTCCCTGCTCTTTTTTGGCCAACACGACCGCTTCCTTCACTCCCGCCTGGGATAGGATCACGTTTTCAACCTCATCAAGCTCGATACGGAAACCGCGTATCTTGACCTGGTTGTCCATTCGCCCCAAATATTCCAGACTTCCATCCGCAAGCCATTTCACCATATCTCCCGTCTTGTAGAGCCTCGAACCGGCAATAAACGGATCTGCCACGAATTTCTCGTTTGTCAATTCCTCGCGATTGATGTAGCCATCAGCGACGCTAATACCCGCGATCGCTAACTCACCAGGAATTCCCAGGGGCTGCAAATGACCATGCGCATCCAGCACGTATACTTTTGTGTTGGCAATGGGCTTTCCGATTGGCACTTGCTGCGGCAGCTCCTCTTGCCCTTCATACGTCCAAGTCGTTGCACAAATGGTTGTTTCGGTTGGACCGTATGCATTGATGTAGCGGCAATGGGCGCTCCATTTATGGACGAGCTCCCAGTTTGCTGCGGAACCTGCGGTGATTAACGTTTGCAATTTCGGGAAATTTTCCGGTTCCAAATACGTCACAAAAGTAGGCGGAAGCGTCGCGACTGTTACTTCATGCCTCAGCAGATACTCACTGAAAGCCTGCGAATCGAGTACGACATCCTTTGAGACTACGACAAGTCTCGCCCCCGTCAATACCCCCATCGTAAACTCCCAGACAGAGGCATCAAAGGAGATGCTGGCAAACTGCAACACCCTGTCATTTTGGGTGATACCGAGATCGTTGATGAAAAACTGCTGGAGGTTGGCGATTCCAACGTGGTGCAGCCTTACTCC
Organism: Brevibacillus sp. AF8; assembly: GCF_021270385.1. Taxonomy (NCBI): domain Bacteria; kingdom Bacillati; phylum Bacillota; class Bacilli; order Caryophanales; family Paenibacillaceae; genus Brevibacillus; species Brevibacillus sp. AF8. The sequence goes on from NZ_JAGQDN010000001.1 coordinate 577,136, forward strand.
CTTTGGCTTCCCCGTTGACCCGGAGGTATAAATCACGTAGGCCATGTCACTGGAACGATGAAAGGTCTCTACATCAGCTGTAACGCCGTTGTATACGCTCCTACCATCAAGATTGATCACCATTGCTGCAGGGAGAATACGCTCTGCATACGCTACTGTCGGATCATGGACCAAAACAATGCTGGCCCCGCTATCTTCCATCATATAGCTGATCCGTTCACTCGGATGGTCAGTGCTAATAGGGAGAAAAGCACCGCCTGCTTTCAAAACGGCCAAGATGGCGAGGCTGTAAGCAGTAGAGCGCTCCACCATCACACCAACAATGCTGCCAGGTTTTACCCCTTTCTCACGCAGAACGTGGGCCAGCGCATCGGATTTGTCATCTAATTCCTGATACGTGTAGCTGCCTTCCTGATCGACCACAGCAATGTGATGCGGCCACTTTTTGACCTGTTCCTTAAATAGCTGGTCAATGGTTCGCGTTTGGTCAACCAGCATCTCCGTGTCATTCCATTGTTCCAGAATGAGAGCCTGCTCCTCGTCCGTAACCATTTGCATGTTTGCAATTGGCTGGTCGGGATTGCGGATGACACTCTGAACCAACTGATTCAGATGCGCTTGCACTTTTTGCAGATAGGAATCGCTGTAGGCAAGTGCATTATAGATAAAGTGAATTTCTAGTTCCTTACCGGGAATAATGCACAAGTTGAAGTCGTAGCTGGTTTGCTCATATCCTTGGACATCCGTGATTCCGAATAAACCGCCTTTTCCATCTTCGTCGAATGCCTCTTCCGTCAATGGATAGTTTTCAAAGACCATAAGATGCTGAATCAGGTTTTGCTTTAATGCGGTTTCGGACTGAATATCCGCCAGAGACAAGTATTGGTAGCTACTTGTGGCTGTGAAGAATTGTTGCACCTGTCCGAGTAACTCCGAAAATGTCTGTTTGCCTTCACTGCGAATCCGCATTGGGATCGTATTGACAAACAACCCAACCATTTCTTCCACACCAACGAGTTCAGAAGGACGTCCCGAAACAACTGATCCAAAGACAACATCATTGGCATAATTGTATCGTTGCAGCAACAATCCCCAGAGGGAATGAAAGACGATGCTCAGTGTCACATCATTTGCTCTCGCTATTTGCTCCAAACGGGCAGTCGTTTCCCGATCAATGCGGAACACGATCGATTCTCGTTGGTACCCCTTACCGGTTGAAATATATTCAACCGGTAAAGGAGATTGTTGATCAAATCCATCCAGGCTATCGCGCCAGAACGAGAGTCCTTCTTGTTTATTTTGCTTGCCAAGCCAAGTGATATAGCTACTGAAGGAATAAGGTGGAGCCAGCTCAGCCTTCTTATTTTGAAGATAAGAGCGATAGATATGGAAAAAGTCTTTTGCGACAATCCCCAAGCACCAGCCATCCATAATAATATGGTGGAAGCTCCACACCATCTTGTATTTTGTTTCACTCAATTTCATAACGGTCATCCGAAACAACAGATCTTTCTCCAGATCAAATCTCTTGCGCCGATCCCTTACAAGAAATTGCTCTACGAATGCTTCTTGTTCATCCTGATTCAGGTCAGAGATGTCCTCGATCTGAATAGCTGCTTCTCTTTGCTTCAACACGATTTGCAGCGGCTTTTTACTTTCTTTATAGTGAAAGACTGTTCGCAGGATATCGAATCTTTCGACGAGGTCGCGAAAGCTCTGATCAAGGAGATCAAGCCGCAACGACTCCTCCATCGTAATCACCGTTTGTTCGAAGTGAACCTCTGATTCATGATGAAGGATAAATTGATACAGCATGCCTTCTTGCATAGGTGTCAAGCGGTATATATTTTTTATCTGAACACCATTCAAACCTCATCACCATCTATCATTGAATTTTTTCACCCAGCAGTTGAGAAAGATGATCTAACTCCTCAATGGACAGCTCATCGTATGTGAAATCTGTTGGGCTTTGCTCGACTGACTCTTTCGATAAGCAGTGCGTAATGATTTCTACGATTTTATCTCGGTAGGCATCCACGAGGCGCTGAATGGTTCCTTCTTCAAACTCTTCACGATGATAAGTAAAAGTAAGTGTCAGCTTGCGATTCACGACCATTCCATTCACATCAAGCGCAAAGGAACGAATGGCGGTCGGACTGATTTCTCGGCCCGGAGAGAGGGAGGAAGTCGTTATGCTCTCTGATTCCAAGTCTGTATCGAACTGACCCAAGTAGTTAAAACTGATCTCGGGCTTTACCTGGAACGTTAACGGAACATCGGTTTGTCTCGCAGACAGATACTGTAAAATACTGTATCCAATACCTTTGTTCGGCACACGTCGCAGGCTGTCTTTCACCATTTTGATCTGGTAGCCAAGCGATTCTGATCGGCTCATATCCAGTACGAATGGATACTGGGCTGTAAACCAACCGACCGTGCGTGAAATATCGATGCCCTTCACGATCTCTTCTCTGCCATGTCCCTCCAGATTGACGAGCACATGCTCTATCCCAGCCCACTCTTTTACCGCCGAACCCAACGCCGTAAGCAACAAATCATTCACTTCCGTGTTATAAGCCTGGTGACTATGCTTAAGCAGCTTTTCTGTGTAAGCTTCATCAAGCTCGATGGTGACATCTGTTGTATCTTGCATAAGCGGTGCCCCAACCGTTTCCGCCTTTGCCAGAGGAGAGAATGGCGTTTCCTCTACCTGCTTCCAATAACTGATTTCCTGTTGAATCTCGCTTCCCTGCGCATATTTTTGCAATTCTTCTGACCATGTTTGATAGGAATCGGTTTTCATAGGCAAGACAGGCTCTTCTTCCTGCAGCAAGGCGTCATACACGGTATGGAAATCTTCCAAGAGAATCCGCCATGAGACGCCATCGACAACGAGATGATGAATCACAATTAACAAGTGATCTCCAGCTTCTGTTCGGAAAAGACCGAGATTTACCAACGCAGTATCCGTCAAATCGATTCCTTCCTGAATAAGCTGTGCAGCTTGCTCCATCTCCTCTACGCTTTGAGACGAAAACTCCCTGATCATGATGGGAACGAGACACTCGTCCAGGTTCCGATGTTGTTGGACAATGTCTGACTCATTCATTTGGAATTTCATTCGCAACGCATCATGATGCTCAATCAGCTTCGTAAATGCTTGTTGAACTAACTCTGGTTCGAAGCCAGCTTCTCTGTACAACATGACAGATTGATTGTAATGATGAGGGTTCTGATGGTTTTGCTCAAAGAAGTTCATCTGGATCGGTGTCAATGCTACTGCTCCCATTACAGGCCCTTGATCAATTTGTCTGGTCAGCGGCTGGAGATATCTGGCTGCATTGCGAATACGCGGGTTTTGGAACAAGTCTTTCAATCGGAGCTCATACCCATGACTCCTCAATCTCGCTATCATCTGAAGAGCTTTAATGGAGTCTCCCCCAAGCTCAAAGAAGTTGTGGGTCACACTTACTTGTGCAAGCCCCAGCACATCCTTCCAGATAGTGACCATGATTTGTTCCTGTTCATCGGACGGCTCGACGATGTGTTCTTCCACCAAGAGAGAGCGATCAGGCAGAGGGAGTTTTTTCCGATCCACTTTTCCAACTGCGGTAATCGGCATAGCGTCTAGTCGGACGAAGAAAGACGGGATCATGTAATCGGGCAAATCTTTCGCGAGCAGGTCTCTCCACTCGTCAGCCGAAAGCTCATGCTCAGTCACAATATACGCGCATAAGTACTTGCTTCCATTTTCTTCTTCTCTGGCGATAACGATTGCTTCTTTTACCTGTTCCAGCGAAAGCAGCTTGCTTTCAATTTCCCCTGGCTCGATTCGATATCCCCTGATTTTGATTTGGAAATCCTTCCTGCCCAGGAAGTGGATGTTCCCATCCGGTAAATAGACAGCCAGGTCTCCTGTCTTATACATTTTTTCGTAACCCGGTTCCGCATATGGATTATCGACAAAGCTCTGTCTCGTTAGCTGCTCGTTATGCAAATAACCTAACCCAAGCGGCATGCCTGAAATGTGGATTTCTCCAGGTACTCCTATCGGCACTCGTTTTCCATACGCATCGAGTAGAAGGATTTTCGTGTTGAAAATCGGTTTTCCAATCGGGATGCGATCTTCTTCTCCCGTAATTTGATAGGCAATGCATCCGATACTTGCTTCTGTCGGACCATACAAATTTGTCGGAGATACATACTGGAATATTTTCAGGAATTTGGAAACAGTAGACGGAACAATTTCCTCGCCGCCGATAATGATCTTTTTGAGCGATTGTAATTTGCCCTGCAGTTCGAGATTTTCAGCTAACTGATTCACGATCACATTAAAAACAGATGGGACGAAATCAGTTAAGGTAATTTGTTCATCTTCAATGATTCCAGCCATGTAATCAGCCGAAACAGTCATTCCTGTAGTAGGCAGTACTGTTTTTCCGCCATTGGTCAGCGGCCAGAAGAATTGCCAAATGGCACTGTCATATACATGGTTGGTAGTCTGAAGGACAGATTGCGCTGCTTCTTGTCCAAAGTAATCATCCATCCAGTTAAAGCGGTTGACGATCCCTCTATGCGGTACGACGACTCCTTTTGGTTTGCCTGTTGAACCAGAAGTAAAAATGACATAGATGGGGTCTTCCGGCGATACGGACAAATTAGGATTTTCCACTTCCGTTGTCAATTGCCCCAGATCAATCTCGACCAATTTCGCTCCCAGATCCGTTTCCGTAAAGGCATGTCCAGATTCTACGAATACGAACTCGCTACCCAGCTCGGCAATAACAGACTGGAGTCGATCGACAGGCCACTGAATGTCCAATGGTGAAAACGCAGCTCCCGTCTTCATTACACCCAATAACGATACGACCAATTCCAGACTTCTTTCCATAAGCACAGGTACGTACTTGCCTTTTCCTATACCGCGTTTCAGCAGATCAGATGCGACTGCGTTGGCTTTTTCGTTCAGTTGTTGGTAAGTGATTGTCGAGCCTTGGTAAGAAACGGCAATTCGATTCGGATAAAGTCTGGCTGATTCCTCGATAGCTATATGGATCGGTTGTACCACCGGATACTCTCGCTTCGTATCATTGCTGAGCTTCTCCAAAATCTGCACTTCTTCCGGAGACATGAGGTCAATCTCGCCCACAAGAATATCCATGTTCGCCGCTACCTGACTCAGTACGTTGGTAAAATGGTTGATAAAACGCGCCATCGTTTCAGGCTTAAATAGGCTGGTGCTATATTCGCACTCCACAAAAAATCTATCATCTCTCGTCTCGACATTCATGACGATGTCTAACTTGGATATTTTCGTTTGGAATGGATAAAGCCTGACGTCTACCCCGTTCCAGTCAAAGGCCGTATCTGCCACATTGTCAAAGGAGAACATGGTGTCAAACAACGGATTCCTGCTTGGGTCGCGTCGAACCTGTAGCTTTTCTACCAGGTCTTCCAATGGATAATCCTGATGTTCAAACGCCAACAGTGACTTCTCACTTAGTTCTCGGACAAACTCGCGGAACGTCTTGCTGCCTGCTGGATAGTTTCGCAGGGCAAGCGTATTTACAAACATTCCCACTACATTTTGAACATCGGTGTGGTTTCGTCCTGCCACCGGAGTCCCTACGACAATGTCCTCTTGCCCGGTATATTTGGACAACAAAACGTTGTACGCCGCCAATAGAATCGAAAAGACTGTTACGTTTGCTTCCTTCGCCACAGCGTGCAATCTACGGGATACATCCGCCTTAATCTCGCTTTCGACCGTACCCCCTTCAAAACTTTGAAGCTGGGGTCGCGGATAGTCCGTAGGCAAATTCATGACAGGTAGTTCCCCGCTGAATTCATCTATCCAGAACTGCTCCTGCCTATGCGACTGCCCCGTCGTCTTGATCTGTTTCAGCCAAGCCGAATAGTCCTTGTACTGGACGATGAGTGGTTCTGGATTTTGCCCGTTATACAGTTGATTTAACTCATCAATGACGATGCTCACCGATGTTCCATCTGCAATGATGTGGTGCATGTCGATCAGGAGTAAATGCTTGTCCTCCACCAGTTTGACCAGCTTGACGCGCAATAATGGTGCCTGGTTCAGTTCGAACGGCTGAATGAACGTCCGAATGAGATTTTCTATACTTTCCGGACTGTCCTCTGCGTGATCATGATCGATGGTAAAACGGACAGAGTCATGGACAAATTGTTTCGGTTCACCATTTACGTAGTCGAAGGAAGTACGGAACGCCTCATGCCTTTGGATAAGGGACTGGAACGCGTTTTCCAATGCCACAGAATCCAGCTGTCCGGAAAGAACCAAAGCGCCTGCCATGTTATAGGCCACACTCGTTTCATCGAGTGATTGAACGGTGAAAATCCTTTTTTGTGAAGGAGAGAGCTCATAATGCTCTTGTTTTCCAACCGACTGAATCAACGGCATTTCTGCTTGAGTCGCTTCGGAAATGACGTGGGCAAAACTCCTGACGGTAGGATTTTGGAAAACGGCGCGCAGCGGAATTTCTACCTGCCACTCCTTGTTCACTTTGGCAAGGAGAATGGCAGCATGTAGCGAATGTCCACCGATTTCAAAGAATCGATCCAGAACGCCGACTCGCTCGATCCCCAAGACCTCTTGCCATATTTCTACAACTTTTCTCTCATTTTCTGTCGAAGGCGCTACGTATTCCTCGGATACCAGCTTAGACAGATCAGGTTCAGGCAAAGCATTCCGATCGATTTTGCCGTTTGGCGTCACAGGCAACTCTGCCAATGGGATGATAAAGGTCGGAACCATGAACTCAGGCAAGGAATCGGCTAAAAATCCCTTGATTTCGGATGGACTTACTCCCTCATCCGTCGTGTAATATGCGCACAATACAACGGATTCATCTCCCTTTGTGTTTGGGAGCACAATGGCATTGCGAACCTTTTCATGACGTAACAGCTGATTTTCGACTTCACCCAGCTCCACACGGTATCCACGAATCTTCAATTGGTAGTCCGAACGACCAACAAACTCTATATTTCCATCTGCCATCCAGCGCACAATATCGCCGGTTTTATACATGGACTCACCAGGACGGAAAGGATTTGGGATGAAGCGCTCACGGGTTAATTCCTCTCGGTTCAGATACCCCCGCGCAACACCTGCTCCGCCGATATATAGTTCACCGTACACACCTACCGGCTGTGGCCGCAATTGGGAATCTAGCACATAAAATTCTGTGTTTTGCAGCGGTTTTCCGATCGGAACATTTCCGGTCGTCATTTCGGTATCGCCAGCCATTTCGAAGTAGCTGGAATCAATAGCAGCCTCCGTGACCCCATAGCTATTGATGATTTTGATCTGCCCGAAACGCTCGACCAAGCGGACAAACGCTTCGCTTTGGCATGTATCTGAACCAAGAATTAGCAGTTTCAGATGATCGAGCGACAATCCATTTTGATAAATGTACTCCATAAAAGGAAGAACAAGAGCAGGTGTCGATTCAAACAAGGAAATTTCGTACCGGGTCAACCACTGATAAAGAGCCGGAAGATCAATCCTTACATCACTCGGACAAATCACCAAATGTCCACCATGCAAAAGAGCTCTGCATAAATCCCCTGCAAACACGTCAAATGAGAAACTAGCCATCTGCAAAAGATTCACATTCATCTGTTCGAGTTCGTACTCGTACCGCCATGTATTGGCTACACTCACCAGGTTGCGATGCTCGATCATGACCCCTTTGGGCTTGCCAGTAGTGCCGGATGTATAAATGATATAAGCGAGATCGCTCGGTCCGGAGATGGCATCGAGATTGGACGAATCCTCCCTGTAACTGGCCTCGGCGTCCAGATCGATTACGGCGCCGCTGAATTCTACTCCGCTCTGTCCATTTTGATTGACCAGCATGACCGTTGCCTGACTGTCTTCCAGCATGAACGAAATGCGGTCCTTCGGATACTGAGGATCAATCGGAACATAGGCACCACCCGCCTTCATGACCGCCAGAACAGCGACGACCATGTTAATCGAGCGCTCTGCCAAAATCGCAACAGAGCTGTTTGGCCTTACACCCTGAACACGTAGCGTCCGGGCCAGACGGTTTGCTTTCGCATTGAGTTCCTGATAGCTGATCTGCTCTTCCCCGTAGGAGACGGCGACTTGCTCTGCATGGCGTATTGCTTCTGCCTCAAACCATTCATAGAAAGTTGGATAGAGAGGAGCGGGGATTTGCTTTCTCGCTTGATTAAAGTCGGCAACCACCTGCTTGATGTCTTCGCTGGACAAGTACTCCAGATCCGCTAGGCAACTCTCATTAGACTGCACAATGGAGTGAAGTAGCTTGGCAAAATGATTAGCCATTCGCTCAACCGTATCGCGTTTAAACAGATGCGTGCTGTAATCAAATTGGCAAGTGAGCGTTGTCCCATCGTCATGGACATCAAGACTGAGATCAAAAAGGGACACGCCTTTTGGATATTCATACGTCGTGACTTTGAAATCATCTGAGGCCACATCGTCAAAGGATTCATAATGGTAATCAAACATGGTATCAAATAAAGGATTCCGGCTCAAATCTTTGTTTAATTGAAGAGCATCAACCAGTTTTTCAAATGGGTACTCCTGATTTTCAAAGGCAAGGAGGGCTTGATTTTTCACTTCTTTCAGGAAGTCCTTAAAGGTCTTGCTTCCTGTTGGATAGTTACGGATAGCCAACGTATTTACAAACATGCCGATCATTCGTTCCAAATCAGGGTGTTGTCTTCCCGCCACAGCAGAACCGACAATCAGCTCCTCCTGCCCGGTGTATCGGTAAAGCAGTACATTGTAAGCAGCAAGCAAGACCATATACAAGGTCGTGTCAGTTTCCCTTGCCAATTGGAGTAACTGCTTCCTGACTTCCTCACTGATTCCCATCGTCAAGCGGTCACCTTCAAAGGATTGAACCGGCGGTCTTTGGTAATCAACGGGGAGCTTCAGTACTGGGAGCTCTCCTTGGCCAAATTGCTCAAGCCAGTACTCCCTTTGAGCCGAGAGCTGTTCTGACTGCTCCCTCTCTTGCTCCCATGCCACGAAATCTTTATACGTCACGCTGAGCTCAGGCAGTGATTCTCCTCTATACGTATGGAGCAGCTCACGGATAAACAGAGAAACCGAATAGCCGTCCGAAATAATGTGGTGCATGTCCACTGCCACAATGAAGCGCTTGGCTGACACTTGGAAGATTTTCGCCCTTATAAGCGGTGCTTTGCTGAGATCAAATGGCTGGATAAAGGTGCGAATCGCCTCATTTACATCCTCTTCGGACAAGTGTTGGACCTCAATATCAAATGACAGATCATCATGTAGAACTTGCACGACTTCATTATCCCTAATGGCAAAGTTGGTCCGGAAAGAATCATGTCTCTGGACAACCTGTTGCAAAGAGTGAATCAGACGATCAAGTTCCACTTCCCCATCCAATTGTAAATAGCCGGATAGGTTATAGGCGGTTCCTCCATCCAGACCTTGGAGGATGTACATCCTTTTCTGTGCGGAAGAAGACTGATAGTATGGCTGCAACTCACATGAACGAATGGGTGTAAAAGTTTGATGCTTTGATGAGTCTACATATTTGGCCAATTCACGTATCGTCTGCGATTGAAAAATTTGATGCAAAGGAATTTGCACGTGGCATTCCTTGTAAATTCTGCTGAGCATGACAGTCGCTTGTAAGGAGTTCCCGCCTTGTTCAAAAAAATTATCATCCAGATACATTGGGGAGCTTCCCAAGATTTCCTGCCAAATGACTCTGATAGTCTCTTCGGTCGCCGTTCCAGCCGGCTCTGCTTCTCTGCCGCTCATGCTTCTTTGCCCGGCAAGCCGATCGGTTGAATGGATAATCTGGATTTCTCCATTTCCTAGCGGAACAGCAGATTTCGTTGTTCGTTGCCAATGTGACGGATCTGCATGGTCGAGTCCCTCATTAGCCAGATACACCTGTCCGACCGCACCCACAGGAGCCAGTTGCTCATACTGATCCAGGACATAGAGGGAAGCTCGTCCTACCTGATCATCTGGCATTTCCTGCAAAAGCTCTGTCCATTCTGCTGTATATTTGCCCAGGTTGCCACTGGATTCGCGTTTCATTTTTTCCATCTCGTCGGGCTGTAAAAGTGATAGGGCACGAATTCTTTCCTGATCGTCTTCTGCAATACGGTGCAAGAGATTGGCAAAGTAGACGCCCCACTGGCGAAGAATCTCCGTGGTTACTACCCCGCTTCGTGCATCCACATCTACAACAAGCTCTCCGCCCACTTCTGTCACGTTTACAAAAAGATCGTACTTGCTGTAAATGATCCGATTGGGCAGCAGCGTAGCCTTCATTTGAGCGAAAGTCAGGTTGTGAAGCGGTCGATCCATATTGAACAACACTGAAAGCTCCGGCAAGTTTTGAGGTGGCAAATTCTCAGCCAATGCAGCAAAGGAGTAAGCTTGATGCTTTTCCATCTCCGCAACCGCCTGTTTCACTCGGAACAAATAATCCGCAGCCGTATCATCTCCGTCAATTTCCGTGCAAATCGGCAAAAGATTGACGCAGTTTCCGATCAAGGACATTTTACCGATATGGGACTGACCCGCTGTAGGAATCGCAACCACCATTTTTCTATTTCCAAGAAGGCGATGAAGGAAGAGGTTAAAAGAAGCCAACAAGGTTATAAACAGGCTGTTCTTGTTTTGAATGCTTCTTTTTCTTGCCTTTCTTGTGATGCTACTGTCGATCTTGAAAGTGATTCTCTCGCCTGTAAAAGATGGTTTTCCCGTTTCTCGTTGCCCTAAAGGAAAAACGAGCTTGGGGATTGGATCTGCGAATTTTTCGTTCCAGTACGCGAGCGCTTCCTGAAACGCCGGTTTCTGCATCTGATCTTCTTGCCAGTTTCGGTAAGCAGAAAACGGTGTAGAAGGCTCGAGCGATATGGGGCGTTTCTGTGTAAGGGCCGAGTAGATATCATCCAGCTCTTTGATAAACACAGCCATGGACCATCCATCCGCAATCATGTGATGGAAGGTGTAGGAAGTCAGGAATTTGGCAGGAGCCAGCTTGATGACACTTACCCGAAACAGCGGGTCCTCAGAGGACAGCTCAAATGGCGTGCCTGTTTGTTCATCCAACAGCTGATTCTTTTTTTCTTCCTGTTCCTCAGACGAAAGGTGGCTCAAATCCACGATTCGAACACGTATGTCCCTCTTGGGAAGAACTACCTGATACTCTCCGTTGGGATCAATGATGGTTCGCAACGCTTCATGGCGATCCACCATGGCTTGGACAGCCTGCTCAAACACAGAGATATCAAGCTCACCCTCGACCTGAAGTGTGGCGGTCTCGTTAAAAGCAGCGGATGCTTCCACGCGATATTTGACTGCAAACCACATTTGTTTCTGTTCGGGGCTAAGGGGAAGCCTCAGTTCTTCCCCCACCCTTTCCACAAGCGTTGCCTCTGGCTTTTGCCCATCCCGTCTCGTAAAGTTTGTCAATTCGACGACTTGATTTTGTTTGCGTCCTCCATTTGGAGAAGTTGGGGGTGGCTCCGGCAAAAAACCTCCTCGGCGCAGATCATCAATACTTTCCTTCACCGCTTGGATCAGTCTCTCGATATCCTCATCAGAATGAGCAGTGGAAAGGAAGCAATTCCTGCCCTCCCATATATAAATGCCCTTGCTGATCAGATGATAGAAGAACAATTCTATATCGGTAAACGATACGAAGCGGAACAAGGAACCGCAATTGATCATCTGGATTGGAATCTGCTCGTTTTTAAAGTATGCGTTAAGTGTTTCTACCAAGTAGAGGGTCTTTTGAGTCAACGCTTCCTGAAGCTTGGGACCCTGTTCCTTCAAATATTCCAGTGTGGCGATGGCGGCATGCATCGTGAGTGGATGCGTGCAGAACGTTCCGCCCACAAACGTCTTTTTCTCCGCATTTACCGGGTAAGACTGATCTCCAAAATTCCAAATTCCCCCATCAACTGCATCCATGAACGCGGCTTTCCCGGCTACAACACCGATCGGCATGCCGCCACCCGGAACTTTCCCATACGTAACGAGGTCTGCTTCTATTCCATACCATGCCTGTGCGCCACCAAGATGTATGCGGAATCCCGTAATGATCTCGTCAAAAATAAGGGCAGTTCCTGATTGGCTAGTAATCTCTCTGACTTCCTTCAAAAATTCCACCGGCTGTAGATCTGGACGGCGGCTTTGAACAGGCTCGACCAATACTGCGGCCAGTTCATGGGCATGTTTTTTGATCAGCTCGATTGATTTTGGATGGTTGTAGTTCAAGACCAGGACGTCATCCACCGTATGCTGGGTAATACCTGGTGCCATCGGTATGGCCTTCCCGTCCTGGGACTCAGGATCAGCAACTGTCAGAATGCCGTCAAATGTACCGTGATAGGAGCCGGAGAACAAGGCGATTTTTGAACGGCCTGTAACAGCTCTGGCCAGGCGCAGTGCCACCATTACTGCCTCGGTCCCCGAATTGTAAAAGGCAACACGCTCCACTCCGGTTAGCTCGCTGATTAACTCCGCTACCCTTCCAGCTACATCCGACATAGGACCCAGCGGAGGTAGATCTGATTGAATCTGCTCCTCGAGCTTTTTCATGATAAATGCGGGATTATGACCGAGCAGGTTTACACCGAAACCCATCGTCAGATCGACATATTCATTCCCATCCAGATCCCACATTTTGGAGCCAGCTGATGCTTGCGTAATAATCGGGTATACCATTTCCTTCCAATAGGAACGGAATCCAGACACATTGCGATTGTTGGCATGAACAAATCGGTGCTCTTGCGTATACTTCTTGGATTGCTTTGTCTTTTCCGTATAGCTTTGAATGAATGCGTTCAGATACTCTCTTTGTGTTGGCGTAAAATTGCCTCGTTCACCGATCATCAGTGGCTGATACGGTATAAAAGGCTTCTGGCGTTCCTCTTCATTCCCTTTGACCTTGACCGATAGTTTTGCCTCAGGTTTTTTGATCTCGGGAGCAAGAGTCACAGATTCGACGTGTTGTTTTGGCACAAAGCTTTGTTCCTGATTCAACAGCTCCAATTGCTTTTGTAACAACGTAGCCATTTGGTTTTGATGGTCAGATAAGAGCGAAATCTGCTTTTCGATAATGGTTTCAACCGCACCTGATCTTATCGGGACTGGCATTTTCGTGGATTGCTCACTCGGCTCTGCTTGTTGAATACGTTGAACGTCATTCTGTTCAACCACTACGTTTGCTTGCGGTTGCTCGATTGCCATCCATTCCATTTGTTTGGCAGAAGCTACAGCCGGGCTACTGGATAGCTCCTGAGCGATGTGCGCTGCTAGCATATCAACGCTGGTGATGGTTTCAAACAGCTCTTGAGCCGGAATGACCACTCCAAACTTTTCCTGAATTTCACGATTGATTTGGACGAGCATAATAGAATCCAAGCCTAGCTCCAAGAAATGGAGGGATGGATCAATTTCTTCTACAGCAAAACCTGAAGCATGATGAACCAACTCTTTCAGAACTTTTGCGATTGGCGCAGTTCCTATCTCTGACACAGTAGCACCTCTATTTCCGCTAATAGTATTCGTCTGTTCTGGAACGATACTGATCACATCATCTGTAATCCAAGAGCGATGCTGGTCGAAAGGATAGACTGGCAATGGCATTTTTCTTCTCTTTTTGCCATCTCTGTAGAACGCATCCCAGTCAACCGTAGCTCCCTGTACATACAAATCGCATAATGTCGTTGCATACGAATACTTCATCTCTGCACTCGCCGTGTGGTACTTTTCCTGCACATCCCGGGCGGATTGACTCAATAGATGAACGGTTTCCTCTGGAACGCGCTTTTTACCAGGCGAGTAGACGAAAACGTCTCGATCATTTTCAAGCCGGACCGCCAATCGGTCGAGCTTTTGTTCGAAATCGCTGCGGCTATGCAAAATGAGCGCAATCCTATAGGGAAGCGTTTCTCTCCCGGTGTTTGCCGTATAGCACAAATCAGACAACGAAAGCGGTCCACGGGAAGAAAGAAACTCCTGATAATTTTGAATCAGACGTTGAAGGGCTGACTCGGATTTGGCCGACAAGGTAAACACTTGCACTTCATCTGAGACTGTCATTTCCGCTTCATTTACCGGCACATATTCTTCTAAAATAATGTGGCTATTGGTACCGCTAAACCCAAACGAGCTAACCCCGCATCTCCTTGGATGTCCATCTGTTTCCCATTTTTCCAGTCTGTTTTGCACATAGACTGGGGACTTTTCAAATGCGAAATTGCGATTGGGTTTCTGGAAATGGACGAGGGCTGGGAGCTCTTTGTGTTTTAACTGCAAAGCAGCCTTAATCAATCCAGCGATTCCCGCTGCTTCATATAAATGTCCAATATTCGCTTTGACCGTGCCGATTCCACAAAACTGTTTCTTCTGTGTATATTGTCGGAAAGCTCTCTGAATTCCATCCAGCTCAACGGGGTCCCCGAGCTTTGTACCCGTTCCATGCGTCTCTATATAGCTAATCGTTTCAGGGTCGACTTGGGCATCCTCCCAAGCGTCTACAATTAATTCTGCCTGGGCCTGTGAGTTCGGTGCGGTAATCCCGACTGTAACACCGTCTTGATTAACTGCGCTTCCCTTTATCACGGCATAGATGTGATCCCCGTCCTCGATGGCTTTTTCCAAAGGTTTTAACAAGACAGAAGCTACGCCTTCACCCCAACCCGTTCCATCAGATTGATCGTCAAACGCCCTTGAACGGTTGTCAGAGGATTCCATTCCAATTCCAGCCTTCTGCGCCAGCAGGATGGTTTTGACTCCCCCTGCCAATGCCATCTCACAATCACCGCTTTGGATAGCCTTGCACGCCATATGAACGGCAACCAGGGAAGACGAGCAGGCCGTATCCACGGTGACAGCAGGGCCACGCAAATCAAGCAAGTGTGAAATGCGGCTTGCAATTATGGAAGGAAGGTTGCCTACTACATAAGAAGGCAAATCCTTGGGACTTACCACTGACAAAAGGCGTTCGTAATCGTATCCCAGCTTGGAGAAGCCGACATACACCCCTACTTTTTCCCCTGAAAGCTTGTGCCCTCCATAGCCTGCATCCTCTAGCGTATTCCAAGCATTTTGAAGGAACAGCCTTTGGTTGGGGTCCATTAGCTTCGCTTCTTTTGGGGTAATAGAGAAGAATGAATAATCAAATTTGTCAATCTCCTCTAAATAACCACCTTCTACAAGGGTTGGATTGCCCTGCTCGCCTCTAACCAGCGATACATATTGTTCTGTGTCCTTTCGTCTCTGACCTTGAAGCTCATGAATGCAATCCTTTCCTTCCCGGATGTTTTGCCAAAATTGATCAACATCCCGAGACTGCGGGAACTTACAAGAAATCCCGATAATTGCGATATCCTTTTGTTTCTGTTCAGGCGTATCTGTCTGTTTAATATGATCAGCCGTTTTTTCCTCAGGGACGAGACTGCGGGCAAGCCTGGCGATCGTCGGATAGGCGAACAAATCGGTTACCGCCAACGTGATCCCCATCTCCTCTTCTATCCGCCCTGCTAACTGGGTCAACTGCATAGAGGACGCGCCTACGTCAAAATAACTGTCGTTTAGTCCCAACCTGTCTGATTGAAGCACCTCGCGGCAAATGGCAAGCATTTGCTTCTCTAATTCTTCACGTGACTGAGGTGATTGATCAGCTCTCTCCTCTTTTACCTCTTCAGTGGTTCGGCGTCGCATTTCCTCGGAAACATCTCGAAATGCTCCAGACTGATACTCCCTTGCCACTCTATATCGTTCCACTTTTCCACTCGTTGTTTTGGGGATGCGCTGAATCGGCAAGACCTCGCTTATTCTCCATCCGGTTCGCTCGTTCAAATGCGTTTTCACTTTCTTGGAAAGCTCTATGAACTCTTCTACACTTTTCCGGTGAAGGATAAACACAAGAATGTCTTCTTCTTTGCTTTCCTCGTTGAATACCCCGCAAGCAACGACCTTCCCAAGCTCGACTCCTTCGACTTCTTCAGCAATCCGCTCAATATCATGCGGGTAAACGTTTTGACCATTCACGAAAATGATGTCTTTCGCACGCCCAGTAATGACAAGACGTTCATTTCGCATAAAACCCAAATCCCCGGTTCGGAGCCATCCATCATCCGTCATTACATTAGCGGTAGCAGCAGGGTTGTTGTAATATCCAGCAGTTACATTCTTCCCTCTAATCTGGATATGGCCAACCGTATCGCTTGGCAGCTCGCGATCCTCGTCATCACATATTCTTACCTCGCAAAAATCGATGGGGTAACCGACTTCTATCAAGGTGAGTGCTTCTGGATTTGTTTGATCCGTCATCTTGATTGGCTTTCCTACCTGAATAAACCTACGATCCAGAGAAAGCGTTGTAAAATGCAGGTTCTGATCGGGTATCGATACTCCCACAGAGGCTTCAGCCAATCCATAGCACGGGAGCATGCTTGTTTTCTTCAATCCATATGGACTCATTTGATCCAAAAACTGATGGATTAATTCGGAAGCAATAGGTTCGGCTCCATTTAAAATCGTGCGAAGCGTGGACAAATCCCACCCCTCTGCCACTTCCGGTTTAAATCTGGACAACACATATTTATATCCAAAGTTCGGAGAAGAAGAAATTGTCGCCTTGTGCTCGCTTACCTTCTTCAGCCATAGAGTAGGCCGCCTGATAAACAGTGAGGTATGAATAAAATAATGCTGAACTCCTGCATACAACGGGGATAAATGGAACCCGATCATCCCCATGTCATGAGTTAAGGGCATCCAGCTTAGAAATGAATCAGACTCAGTCGTTCCAAGTCTGTTATTAATCGCAAGCACATTATGGACAAGGTTTTCATGCGTCAGGGTAACCCCTTTTGGATCTCCTGTAGACCCGGATGAAAATTGAATAAAGGCCACATGATCAGCAGAAGGATAATAGATTGTGCCCTTCTCTTCTCTTTTCCCGGTCTCATCAAGCAGGAAGGACTTCGACTTCAACGATTCCATTTCCGTCAGGTAGTTGTGTTTACGAAAGAAATCCTCCAGTCGTTTCCACACGCTGTCCGTCGTAATGAGATATGGATTGATTAATGTCCGCCAAACCTTTAACAGCTTAAGACGATGCTCTTCGTTATCCCCAACGGAGATAGGAACAGCAATCATTCCACCGAGTAAGCATGCCCAAAAAAGGCAGACAAAAGTTCGAAGATTACTATCCTCAATTTGAAAAACGACCTCATCACCAGGCTTGATTCCACTTTTTTGGAGGACAAATAAATAGCCGAGGGCTTCTTCATACAGTTCTTTATAAGAAACAAACACCTCATTCTGGTCTCCCAAAATGAAGGTAACGCCTTTATGGTCCTCGTTCTTCCACAATTCTAGTGCTTCTACTAATGTCTGAACAAAATGCAAAGCGTTGTTCCTCCCTTGTCCCGTGTTTGATAGTTTCTAGCTTGCCTGGTGAGCATAACCACTCCAAATGCTCCCTCTTGCATTTGTAAAACCGATAGAGCCCTTCTTTGTTCTACCCACGTGATACAAGAGAAGTGAATTTCCCCAAGCTATAACTCGTTTTACGAATCGCCTGTCTCCTGCTTTCTTTTCCGGGTAGACGCAGGCTGGTACGCGGAATGAGAAAACAGCTCCCCATTCTGAATATTAGGAACCTTTACCCGGAAACACCACTTACCCGGAAGAAAAAGCGACCGATACACGTTTTTACTTATATTCCCTTTAATTGATTTTTATTGAAGTGATACACAACAAGAAACCATCGCCAAAATGAGATGGTACTTCTTAAATGGCTAGTTCTTTTGTCTTTTCTAGTAGTGGAATAAACACGACGATTAGAGTAACGGTCACATTACAACGAGTATGGCAGGGGAAATTGGTCATTAATTTGCTAATATTCACGTGGGCTAATATGATGGTAAACTATAAGAATATGAGTGAGTTGGGAATATTTTACTATCCCAAATATTAGAAGACAAGCCTTTAATTATTAATTTTTGCAATTTATTTAAATAAAAATTCATTACAATATTACTCTGAACTTATCTTGACGATATCAAAAAGGCTTTCACCCACTCTTTGTAAAGAGAGGTGAAAGCCTTTTATTTTTAGTCGATCACTCTACCGAGTAAACCTTTCGGCTTGGCAGCTCCAAGCAATGCAGACGGCCGCCGTATACGGCACCTCCGTCAATGCCGATAATTTTATTTTCTCCGTAATACACATCATGTTTACCGTGCAAATAACTGGTCGGCGTGTGACCAAAAACAACGGTCTTCTCCCCCTGGTAGCCTTTATGGAACTCTTCACGTATCCACATCAGCAGATACGGATCAGTCTCTGCGACAGGAGTCTCGGGATGTACACCCCCGTGAACAAAAATATAATCATCGGTTTCATAATAGCAGTCCAAGCCAGCCAAAAATTCCAGATGTTCTTTGACGGAAGAGGTGATTTCCAAGGCCTCTGGTGCGCCAGACTCCGTATCTGCTGCAGCATGCCCATAGCTCGCCAACGTCTTTTGTGCACCGTTTCGGAACCATCGTTCAATAAAGACTGGATCTTGTTCGAATGATTTAACCATCATATGATCATGGTTGCCCATCAACACAATTGCCCCTTCTGCATGAAGCTGTTTTACCTTGTCGACGACGCCCTTCGATTCTGGACCACGGTCTACATAATCACCTAGCAGGATCAATTGATCGTTTTGTGGATCGTACTGAATTTGCTCCATCAACGATTCCAGTTTCTCTAGTTCCCCATGAATATCGCTGATTGCCAACAATCTTTTCATCCTACACCCTTCTTTCGCTCGTCTGCAGCTTCTCTCAGATACTGTCATGTCTCCCTATTGTACGCCCCATTTCACCTGATTGCCAGCATGTCTACCTCTCAAAAGCTTGCAAACGTGAAAAAGCCCAGGCCCAAAATCCTATCAGGCCAAGGCTATTCCATTTCTCTATGCTTATTTACTCGGCATCTCATTCCAGAACGTAATCTCTTCTACATCCAGGCGAGTAGTCGGATGACCAGGTTCTGCCGCTTTGCCGACTGCAATCAACATGACTGTTTCATATTGATCCGGAATTTGGAAAGCTTCCTTGAATTTCTCGCTGTTATAGCCTCCCATTGGCACCGTGTCATACCCTCTCGCCTTGGCAACGAGCATCAATTGCATCGAGACGAGACCTCCGTCTACCAAAGCAATTTCCTTGATGCTTGCTCGATCCCGATTCTCATAACGCTTGTTGATGTTGTCGATGAGTGTAGCCTTTACTTCCTCGGTCATATAGCCTGCTTCAACCGCTTTGTTGTAAATGCTCCCTGCTTGTTTGTAGCCCTCATAATCAGCCAGGACTGCAATAACCGCCGCAGCCTCTACCACCTGCTTTTGGTTAAATGCGATGGGGAGCAGCTTCTCTTTCAATGGCTGTTCATCGATAATCAAAAACCGCCATGGCTGGAGGTTGGAGCTGGAAGGTGCCAAGGTCGCTTCCTTCAGCATTTCCTTTAGTTCATCCTGCGAGATTTTTGCTGCTGGATCGTAATGACGTACGGAACGACGCTCCCGAATGACGCTCATAAAAGCCTTTTGATCGATAACTTTTTCCATGATTCCATCCTCCAGTAATAAGTATGCGAATTTAGTAAGTTACTAACTTTATTACACAACAACTCGTGTTCAAACTGTATCACATATTCCATTTTGCTGACAATCTTTTTGTATGCAAAAAAACGCTTTGGCAAAACGATTCACATCCTGTCATGGATGCAAGCGCGTCACCAAAGCGTTTATTTGTTAAACCGGAGAAAAAGCGGACAGAACGGCTGGCTGTCTCACTGTGTCTCCATTCGGAAGTTCGACAACGAGATAGCCACTTCCTTCGTCCTCAGCTGCTTCCCATCTCAATGCAAAAGCTTTGCGGCTAAATGCTTCCTCTTCGTCCAGACAAGCAAGCATCGTCTTTAATGTGTCTAACGTAATCGGCACAGGCACACTTGCTCCTTGCTCTTGTGGAAGAGAGAGAAGTTTCGGCGCATCTTCGAAATATTGCACGGTATCGAGGAGCAGAGAAACCTGCTGCCAGCTTAGCGGTGAAACAAAGGCTTCAAACGCCATCTATTCATCATTCCTTTTATTCACGATGATTTCCATCGAACAGGCTAGACTGGACATTAGGTGTCTTCTGTTGTCCTGCTGTACCAGCTCCGTCTCCCGAACCTTTTGCCGTCGCTTCGTCCTTCGGTTCATCTGTCGGCAAAATGGTTTCAAAAGCAACTGATTTTACTCCACCCTCCACCAGTTGTCGCCCAATGCCACCTTGCTCGTTGACGATCACTTGCTCTGTCTCAACAAGGGTCCATTCGTTCTGCGACGTCCACGCATAAACCGTTTCCTCGATGAACATCGCAACAAGCTCATGCGGGTTGTTTTTTCGTTTACGAATCAACTGTACGCCTTTGCCTGCACGAGCCTGGAGTGGGATCGCAGCTATGGCTGTGCGTTTGACAACCCCTTCAGCGGTCAACAAACTAAAGGCACGAGAATCGACTTCCTCAATCGGAAGCATCGTGATCACAACGTCGCCAGGAGCAAGTGCGATTGCTTTTACCCCGCTCGACGCTCTACCAGTAGCGCTGACTTCACTGCGCTGGAATCGGATGCCCATGCCATCTTTCGTCGCACCGAGTATCGCGCCAGCTTCGTCCGCCACAAATACATTCACAAACTCGTCATCGTCGCCTTTTATCTTTGCAGCTACCAACGCACTGGAACGATTTGTTTCGTATTCGGACAACGCCGTCTTTTTCATCAAACCCTTTTTGCTTACATGGTATACATACAGCGGTTGTTTGAAGTTTTCTACGATCGTAAAGCCAACAATCCGCTGATTCTTCTCCAACGGGATAATATTGACGAGGGCCGAACCGATATCCTTCCACTTATCGTCCGGGAAGGCATTGACCAGTGTGGCGAAGTATTTACCGTCCTGGGTAAAGAAGAGAGCGGTGTGAGACGTATTCGTCTCCATGAAATAACGGACACGGTCTCCTTCTTTTACCCCACATGTTTCCAGCGTTCCCCCTACTGATTTGAAGGAGCGCGGGCTCGTCCGCTTGATATATCCTTCGTTTGTCAGGGTTACGATGCAATCCTCGGCATTGATTTGCATTGCGATATCGATTTTGATTTCCTCGATCTCGCCCTGGATTTCTGTCAGGCGCTCTTCTGCGTATTTTTTCTTGATCTCGTTCAGCTCGCCTGTAATGACTTGAATCAGCTTTTTCTCGCTTGCCAAAATCGATTTCAGTTCCTCGATTTCTTTTGCCAATGTAGCCAATTCTTTTTCCAGCTTGACGATATCCAAACGTGTCAAGGAAGCGAGCTGAATGCTCAAGATCGCATCTGCCTGATTTTCGGTGAAGCCGTATTTCTCCATGATGTTTTTCTTGGCATCTGCACGGTCTTCCGAATCCATAATCGTATCGACGATTTGACGCAAAATGGACTTGGCACGAATCAAGCCTTCCACGATATGCTCTCGGCTTTGCTTTCGATCCAGATCATATTGGCAGCGATTCGTGACGACTTCTTTTTGGTGGTCGATGTACGCCCCCAATAAAGCCTTAAGTCCCATCTGACGGATGGTCCCCTCATGAATCACGTTCATGTTGTAATTGTAATAGATTTGCAGATCCGTATTTTTGTACAGGTAGTTGAGAATCGCCTGCTCATCCGCTTCCTTGCGAATATCCACTACGATGCGAACTTTTTTCTGTTCGGCCTCTTTGCGTCCGGTTTCATCGCGAACCGCCAGTGCCCCCTCGATTTTGCGCTCCATCACGAGCTCATCGATTTGGGCGACGAGCTTCGACTTGACCACTTCGTAAGGGATTTCGGAAATGACGATTTTTTTGATCTTGCCGCCTTTTGGCTCCTCTACATGCGTCTTCCCGCGAATGATGAATTGGCCGCGTCCTGTCTCAAAAGCCTTGCGAATCCCGGACAGCCCTTGAACAATGCCGCCTGTCGGAAAATCTGGGCCTTTGACATGCTGCATCAGTTCATCCAGCGAGATATTTGGGTTCTTCATTTGTGCAACAGCCGCATCAATGACTTCGCCCAAATTGTGCGTAGGGATATCAGTTGCAAAACCAACCGCGATCCCGGCAGCGCCATTCACGAGAAGATTGGGAAACCGTGAAGGCAATACTGCCGGTTGTTGAGCGGAGTTGTCGTAGTTCGGGATAAATGTAACCGTATCCTTTTCAATATCGCGCAAAAGCTCATTGGCCAATGCCGACAGTCTGGATTCGGTATAACGCATAGCGGCTGGCGGGTCTGCATCCAAGCTACCAAAGTTTCCATGGCCTTGAATGAGCACTTGGCGCATTTTCCACCACTGCGCCATCCGCACCATCGTTTCGTAAATCGCCGAGTCACCGTGCGGGTGATAGGTACCCATCACGTACCCGACCGTTTTCGCTGATTTACGGTATGGTTTATCGTTCGTGTTGCCTTCTTGGTACATGGCATACAAAATCCGGCGCTGTACCGGTTTTAGTCCATCGCGAGCATCTGGGATCGCGCGTGAGAGAATAACCAGATTGGCATAGTCCCCAAAGCGCTTTCCCATAATCTCCGCGAAGCTCTGCTTAATAATTTGATTGGACAGCATGCTTATTCATCCTCCCCCACTTCAAAGGTGACGTGGTTCTCGATCCACTCACGCCGTGGTGGGACTTTGTCACCCATCAAAACGGTTACCAGCTTCTCACAGTGAGCGAGGTCTTCCAGTTCAACCTTAATGAGCTTGCGCGTCTCAGGGTCCATGGTTGTTTCCCAGAGCTGATCGGCGTTCATCTCACCCAAACCTTTGTAGCGCTGCACTTCAGCACCGCGTCCAGCCTTTTTCAATGCCTGTTCCAGCTCGTAATCGCTCCAACAATAGATTGCCTCTGTCTGCTTGCCCTTGCTCTGCTTTTTCACCTGATACAAAGGTGGTTGCGCAATATACAAGTGACCAGCTGCAATCATCGGGCGCATGTAGCGGAAGAAGAAGGTCAAGAGCAGCGTTTGAATGTGCGAGCCGTCAACGTCCGCGTCAGACATGATGATGACTTTGTCAAATGCACAGTTTTCGATGGAAAACTCTTCGCCAATATCGGTTTCAAGCACCTCGAGGATCGTGCGGAACTCTTCATTCGCCAATACCTCGGATAGCTTTGCTTTTTCTGTGTTCAACGGCTTCCCGCGCAGGCTGAACAAAGCTTGGAACTCTGAATTACGCGCCTGCTTTGCAGAGCCACCCGCAGAATCCCCCTCGACGAGGAAGAGCTCGTTGCGCTTGGAGTCTCTGTATTGCGGCGGAGTGAACTTTTCCGAAATCGATTTGCGCTTTTTCGCGGTTTTGCCTTTCTTGTCGCCGCGCAGGGCTTCGCGTTGTTTGCGCAGCTCTTCGCGAATCTCAGCAGAACGCAATGCCTTGTCAATCAGCAGCTTGCCTATTTCCGGATTTTCCTCGAGGAAGAAGCCTAGCTTTTCGGAAACAATCTGTTCTACGATTGCCCGTGCTTCTTCGTTCCCCAGCTTGTCTTTTGTTTGGGACTCAAACTGGACGTCAGCCATTTGCAATGACAATACACCGAGGAAACCTTCCCGCAAATCGTTTCCAGTTAAGTTCGGGTCCTTTTCTTTCAAGTACCCTTTTTTCCGGGCAAATTCGTTAAAGATCCGGGTTGTACCGTTGCGGAAGCCCGTAACATGAGTTCCACCGTCCGCTGTTACAATGGAGTTGACATAGGACACCAGTGTCTCTGCATAGCCGTCATTGTACTGAAAAGCCAGTTCAACGTAGATATTGTCCTTTTCCCCTTCGAAGTAAACGATCGGATGGAGCGTATTTTTCCCCTCGTTCAAATAAGAAACGTATGATTTCAAGCCATCTTCGAAATAAAACTCTTCCCGTTTCTTTTCAGGACCACGCTCGTCATTCAAAACCATGCGCAGCTTTTTCAAAAGGAATGCCGTCTCACGGAATCGATCACGAATGGTCTCATAATCAAAGCGAGCGTTGCCAAACACCGCGTCATCCGGGAGAAAACGTACCGTTGTTCCAGTGCGTTTGGTGTTCCCTGTGATTTCAAGACCGGTAACCGGTTTACCAACATGCTCAGTTCCATTTGCATCTACAACATATTCAAAGCGTTGCTTATGAATTTTGCCTTCCCGATGGATTTCAACCTCAAGCCATTTGGACAAGGCCACAACAACACTGGAACCTACTCCGTGCAAGCCACCACTTTTTTTATATCCGCCACCGCCGAATTTACCACCGGCATGGAGCGTCGTAAAAATGACTTCTGGTACAGGTCGGCCAGTCTTGTGCATACCCGTTGGAATTCCGCGCCCATGGTCCTCTACACTGACACTTCCATCCTTGTACAAAGTGACGATGATGCTATCATTAACGCCGGCAAGCGCCTCGTCTTTGGCATTATCTACAATTTCCCACAGCAGATGATGCAGGCCACGCGAGCCCGTGGAGCCTATGTACATTCCAGGGCGCTTTCGAACGGCAATCAAGCCTTCTAAGACCTGAATATCTTCTTCCGTATACGTTAATGTTTGCTGTGTTTCTGTTTCCTTCAATCGCGCTCTCCCCTCTACTCTTCGGACACGTAGAAAAACGATCATGCCTTTTTTACTGATGGCTAGCGTCGTATTCACCTTTTTTGAAAAACGCCGAGATGATTCAATCACCATTGAGAGGAACGTTTTCCTAATAAAAGCGAACACTTAATCGCTATTGTACCGTATGGTTCCCATAGTATTCAACGCCAGTAGCAAAATGGGGCAAAAAAGCCACCTCGCCCCTAGCGAGATGGCCGATTCTTCTCAGTATTCCTCGTTCTCATTCGTTCTGTACATGACAAGCTTATTCCATTAATTAGTGTAGCACTATTGGTGAAGATTGGTCAAAATGAAAAACCAAAACATTTGTTTCCCTTTCTCTATTTCTTCCCCCACTGCGTAAATCCTGCTACTATCAAGGAAAATATGTCAATTGGTTCTTATGTAGCGTTCACAAACGTGCCTCAGGTATTTCCATTCATTCGCTCTTTGGCTTTGGACATCCTAAAAAGGCATCGATTCCTGAGGCGAAAAAGGGGGGACTACATTTGATCAGTGCTACCAAGCCGTTTGTCAAATTCCATAAGTATGATGCTGAGCTAGCTTCTGACGTTCATGCGTTAAATTCCGCCGGATACAACAGTGATGACATCTGGGTTTTGAAATGGAATCCAGATAAAAATCACTCCAATCAACGAAACAATTTTTATAAATACAGCACCCACTTTGAAAGTGCCGTCGGTCACATTGACAGCATGGCGCATTTCTTTGACAATGGCGGTGAAGAATTGCGTACCCGTCTCGAAAAGCTAGGTCTTACGAAAGACGAGTGCTCGGCATTGGTTCGGGAACTGCAAGAAACCGACTATACATGCCTTCTCGTTGTACGAGACCTTAAGGATAACATTATTAAAATGAATGACTGATGACCGCAAGAAAAAGCCACTGCTCGGTTTCTAACGCCAGCAGTGGCTTGTTTCATTCTTACCGGGATTACTTGTCTTCTTTAATGAGTTCGATGCCTTCCAGCACTTCGTTCAGCTTCGCGTAAACAGTGCTTTCCTCATCTTCTTCCAATGGTACCATTTCGCCGCCGTCCACTTGGAATACGAAGATATCTACTTCTTCATCTTCTTCGCTTTCTTCATCTTCCACAGCTTCAGCCAAGGCAATATATTCTTTACCGTTCAGGTCGAACATAGCCAATACTTCGAAATCCCCCAACGGTTCACCATTTTCATCGTCCAATGTAATGATATCGCCCAACTCGAGGTCTTTGTTCTCTTCTGTCAATGTGTTCACGTCCTTATGCAGATATTCGTATTCTGTTCCATCATACCGTTTTTTTCCGGGAGAAGCAAACAGGCGAAAAACTCTGTGCCTTGCCTGTCCATGAAAAACAACCTACCGCGTAAGGCAGGTTGTTAGCTGATTACTCACTATACTCTTGAAGAACACCTTTTTCAAGCAAAAACGCTTCTTCTGCCTGAAGAATCGTCACGATCGCTTCGCGTTTGACGTACATCCCAGCAGATGCCAGACGGCTCTCAATCGCACGAAGCAGCTCTTCAAAATCAATGATCTGCACTTGTTCATCGCTCACATAAAAACCTCCCTTTTCCCATGCACCTTTTTCATTGTACACGAACAGGTCGTTTCTTCCAACTCCACCATTTTCGGCGAATTGGTTTTAACAAATAAGCGCTCCAGATGATGAGGATAAAGGAAAGAACGAAGTACACACATGAGAAAAACAACCACGGTGCAAAAGTGATGTCATCGGATTGATCGAAAGACTCGCCTAAAATATCGAACAACACGATAATAGGGTTCATCCCTGCCAGCATCTGTAGCTCATACATGCTCCAAACATTGGAATTGATGTACCGTTCCGGATGCGCCTGTTGCAAGGACTCCCCGATAAAAAAGAACAACAAGCCAGTACCTACTACAAAAAAGAAGGCAATGCCGTATGTGGTGACCGTCGAAATCGACGTTCGTTTAATCCAAGTGGAGCAGAACAATCCCAACGACCCGAGAAAAAACATATTCACCGCGAGAAAAAGGACGAGTTGGGCCATTTGTTCCGGGGAGACGCTCCCGTACAGCATTACGATACTGTACAAAGGCATCGAGGCAATCAAAAGCAGCGTGGAGAACGCCAAAGACGTAATGAGCTTGCTCAAAATAATCGTGCGCGTCGACAATTGGGTCGTCAGCAAAATATGCAAGGTCTGGCGTTCTCTCTCCCCACTGATCGCTCCAGCAGTCAGGGCAGGTGCCACAAAGCAAACCATCGCGTAGTGTATCCCCGCAGATATCAGAAACAGATCCTGGTTATCCCCTAACGATTCGGCCTTCAGGGGGTCCATGAGCAAAAAGCCCATCGGTATTCCCCCCATGACAAATAAGTAAATCGCTAATATGAGCATGGTCTTTCTCGAGCGGAATCTTTCCCGCATTTCTTTTACCAAAAGTGGATTGAACAAGAAGTCGCTCACTCCATACCGACTCCTTCCGTAATCGCTAAGAAGACGTCTTCTAAATCTTTCTTGGAATCGCCATAGTAGACGACTGCGACCTGCTCATCCAGCAGTTCTTGAAGCAATTCAGCTTTTTGTTGCTCCGTCCCTTGAAAGTAGAAGCGAAAGCCTCCCATATAGTCTGTCAATTGATGGACATACGGAGAGCTCGCTAATAGAAGTCCGGCTTTGTCCAAATTCCGCAGGGCTCTCAGTTGCATCCGGCTTTGCCCTGTATCCCGATTGCTGACCTCATGCACAGACCCATACGCAATTAATCTGCCTTTTTCAATGACACCAATATCATCACACAGCTCGGCTAGCTCCGGCAAAACATGGGAGCTGATAATAATCGTCTTGCCCATTTCGCGTAGCTGTTTCATAATTTCGCGCAACTCGATACGAGCTCGCGGGTCCAGTCCTGATGCGGGTTCATCCAAAATCAGCACGGCCGGATCATGTACGAGACAACGCGCTAACCCCAGACGCTGTTGCATGCCTCGAGACAAAGAATCGACGAAAGCGTCTGCTTTGTGAGACAAATTCACCAGTTCTAAAAGATCACCGACGAGTGCCCGTCTTTTCGAGGCAGGAATTTTGTATGCTCCAGCATAAAACTCCAAATACTCCACCGCTGTCAAATTGTCATATACACCAAAAAAATCGGGCATGTAGCCAACAGACTGGCGCACACTTGCAGGGTCTTTTCGTACATTGTAGCCACAGACAAAGGCTTCCCCTTCACTCTGTTCCAAAAGGGTGGACAAGATGAGCATCGTGGTAGATTTTCCGGCGCCATTTGGACCAATGAAACCGAACACCTTTCCTGGCTCAATGGAAAGGTTCAAATCCGTCAACGCTTGCAAATTGCCGTATCTTTTTCCTAAATGAACGGTTTCAATTACCATTTCCGCACCCCCTCTACCTGGAAAATTGGCTCTGGTAGAGCTAATCGCGACGTTCCATTGTGGGAAAAACGAAGCAATAACGATTGATTTGGCGTCAAGACTTGCTGGAGTTCATTATCGAGGACAAGTCTCGTCCCGCGTTCAACAGGTATCCACCTACCGCTCTTTTGGTGGAAATATTCGATTCTAAAAGGCTTGAATGAACTGTGATTCAATGGTACCGTTATCCGCTTCATATTGATGGCAGCTTTGTCTGACCGCAGCTCAAATGTAATGCTACCCTTTCCAAGCTGCCAAATGTATCCGGTATTGTCGAAGTCTCCTACCACTTCATACATTTCGGCATCTAGCAAACCATAAGGAAAAGTCACTAGACCTTGTTCATTCGGCTGGAATTGAATAGACTGCTGAATGACATTCCAGTAATTCGCTTGGTGAGGCACCTGCATTGTCATCAGAGGAAGAGGCTCTTTCGTTGTACCGATGATACTTACCTGATTCCCCTCTTCATAATCAACGACTCTTTCCTGCATTTCCTTGATTCGTTCTTCTATTGTTTGCAATTCGTTTGTTGCCTTTGGTTTTCTTGGCATAAACAGGGGTTCAAGCACACTGTCAACCTGCTTTTCTTCGCCCTTTTTCAATGGCCCAAGCGGAATTCGTTGAAAACCAATTTCAATATAAGTTTGATCGTAAGCAAACTCTGTATTGTTTTTCACTTTCCCTTGCAGCCGATTTTCATTAATTCGCAAGGAAGCATCAAAAGCCCCCATGTCGTGCTTTACGCCGATAGCAATTGCTTGTTTCGGTGTCAAATAGGGGAGATTACGGAAAGAGAGAACCTCTTCACCAACCATTAACCCCTCTGGTCGATAATCATTTCGCCCGACTGTCAAAGGCAGGGCAGCGATCGAAGGTTCGAGCTGAACATCGTATTCGTTCTGATCCACCCCTAAAAACGTAGTGGCTGAGCGAACATGAGCCAGTGACTCATCTAATATGTCGATCTTGGTTACGGCATAGCTGGTACTCGTTTTCACAACAGCAGGCTTTCCAACCGCGAATATAGCAACGGTCAAGAAAATTCCTCCTGCTGGGATGACTCCCCACGCCCATTCAGGTTTTCTCATTCTTTTTAGAACGAAGTATGTCAATGGTGCAAGTACAATTACATATCCGCCCCACAACGCCACCATCCAGATCGGCGGAGGCGTTTGTACTTCAGGAATCTTCTTGCTCAAATCAAGAAAAGGCCGGGTCATTTGATCCATAAAAGGCTTCTCTTCAAAAATCTTCTTGGCGCCATGCTGGGTCATTGCATTCTGCCACAGTTGTGGATTGAACTGCCACGATGCCAACGGCTCTGCTGTCACATCATAGTTGACAAATAGCAGCAACCCTCTGCCGTACGATTTTGACACAAATAAGGGCATGTCACGGTTGTATACACCGATACTGCCATTTGGCGCGACTTTTGCAATGTCATACTCACTAAGTGCTTGCTGCAGATCAATATTACCGGCTTTTCCGGCTTCCACAGGGAGAATATCAGCAAACCGCTGGATCATCCCATCTTGATTGGGACCTGCCGAAACAACCACGATCCCTCCCAGCTGGATCCACTCCTTGATCGCTGCCATCTGTTGATCATTTATTGTGGAGCCGCTATTGCCTGCCAGCGCTAACATGTCTATGTTTTCGTAAATCCACGATTGGTCAGGCAACATTTGTTCCGTGAGATTTTGTACGGACAAGGGGCGATTCATTTTGGATTGTGACTGATTGACGGCAAGGAAGTGAAACGCATTGCCCTCCTCACTAATCACCCCAATGGTGCGGCCGTCTGTTGGATATGAGATTCGCAGCTTTTCACTTTTGAGAACTTGACCGTTTTGCGTTACCTGGACGTACCAATCATCGAGCAATATTTGGGAAGGCATATCAAAGTAAACGGTTGTGCTCTTTCCTTGCTCGAGTTTTATTGGACGCCGAAGCTTAAATTCATTATTTTTTTTGACTTGTCGCTGCGATAACTCTACGGCCCCTGTGAAATTCTGTTCCTGGCTGGTTACCTTAACGTTTAGTCTCATCCATGATTCATATTTGACGATCCCACTTAAAGGTATTTCGAATTGTATGTCTATGTTGCTCTCTGCCATAGCTGGGCGTATCGAAAAGCTAAGCCATGTGATGACAAAGATTAACATCCATTTCCATCTCATGCTTGTTCCTCCGCTCATTTTCGTGACGCCAAAGAGATAACCAGTTGTTGCAGCTGATCATGGCGTGAGATAAGCAGTAAGTGCTTACCTTGGTTTGCCCAGTTTCCTTTGATCAGCTCTTCAGATGACTGGTTTCGCAATGGTAGCTCGCGTGTCACAAAAGGCTCTACACCCACGTTTACTTCCATCAGCGTTCCGTTTGGGTGTGTATAGGTCAATTTCGTATCGGAGCTCCACGATGCCCACTGTCCCACTGCAAGCGGGGTAACTTTCCCCGTTCGCATTTCCATCAGCTGTACTTCACCTGCTTTATTGAAGGCAAGCAAGCTTCCATCTGGCGACCATTCAGGCTGAGAGCCTTCTACAAGCTTCCATTCTTGGAACGAAACTGTGCTGCTCACCCAAATTTCTTCGACGCCATTTTTCGAGCGGGTAAAGGCAAGCGAATCATCATGTTCAGACCAGCTTGGTGAAGCGTATAATACTCCTTCTTCTTCCTTCAGCAATCGGCTGCTTCCCATGCTGTAAGCCGTCGGCATCTCCACAATCCATATCCGCGATAATTTTTTATCCTGCTCGACGACAGCGATTTGCTTTCCAGAATTAGACCATGCTACCCCGGTGTATTTGCCTTCTGTTGGCGGCAATTTGATCGTGACTGGCTTTAATTCCTCGTCGATTGGAATGGTTTTCAGCTCTGTATTGTTATTGATATAAGCTAGCTGAGTGGCTTTGCGATCAATGTCAACAAGCTCCACGGCTGCTTGTGCTGGCAGTTTAAGGACTTCATGCTCTCGAACGGCAAGAGAGGTATTGTTCCACCACACAAATCCGCCTATGGCAAGGGTGAGCGCAGCAGCAGCGATTCCGCTCCAAACTAACTTCCCAAGCTTTTTGGGTGCGGCATTTGGAGCCTTTGTCTGTTTGGCCTCGAGATCTCTCATTTTCTGGAGCAATTGCTTTTTCAGGTCTGATTTTAGCTGATAATTGACTGGAACCGATCCGCGCATCTGCTTCAAATGGGCTAGGAGTTGGGTTACGGTCTGATCATCCGATTGATGATCCTGGGGGTGTTTCTCCTCTTCTCTCATTCGGAGTCCCCCCTCTCATACATCTTCTGAAGTTTTTGTAATCCGCGATAAGAAATCATTTTGATACTCGATTCTGTTTTGCCGAGCACCTCAGCTACCTGACTGATTTTGAGGTCAGCAAAGTACCGGAGCATCAACACGTCACGTTGATCCTGAGACAACAAGTCCAGACGATCACGAAGCAGACGAATCTCTTCATTCGTCAGCGCCTGTCGCTCCGGCTGCCATGTGTCATCCGGTTCTGCTCCTAGAAAATCTTCCTGGTCAACAGGTAACTCCCTGTTTTTCCGCATAAAATCCACATATGTATTGTGAGCAATACGAAAAATCCATGATGCGAATGGACTTGTTCTGCTATATTGCTCGAATTTTTCTAGTGCTTTTAAAAAGACCACGGTGGTCAAATCATCGGCATCCCACGTACTTTGAACCCGGCATCGTAAATACCGGTTGACGCGATCAAAATATTCGTCATACAGTTCCGTAAATGGACGAGATTCATAATAATCTCCGGATGATGGCCCCGACGGTTGCTTCATAGCCATTCCCATTTGCGTTTTCCTCGGTTTCTTCCAGACTGAAGCATGTTCTCAGAATGGACTTTCTCCACTGCATTCTGAGACTACTCTAACTAAGTAATACGTATTACTTAGTTAGAGTAGTCTCAGAATGTGGCAAAGTTTTTTGAATTATTTCCCTAATGCGGCATCTAATGCTATCTGAATGTCTTGAACAGCTTCAATTCCGACCGATAACCGTACCAGTCCCATCGTGATTCCCGTTTCCTTGCGCTGCTCTTCAGAAAAAGCACGGTGGGACGTCGTAACTGGATGAGATACACTCGTCTCCACACCTGCAAGAGACGGAGCCAGCTTGATCCAGTCAAGCGCCCGGTAAAAGTCGTAAATCTTCGTCTCTTCTGCCAGAACAAAGGATACCATTGCTCCCTGTTTTTGCATTGAAAAAAAGAAGGTATCTGTAGGACTTGGGTAATGCACTCGTCCAACTGCAGGATGAGCACGAAGAAACGCAGCGATCTGGCTGGCATTATCGCATTGACGCTCCATTCTCACTGCCAATGTTTTCAAACCGCGCGATGTCAACCAGGCCTCAAAAGGACTGAGCGATGCACCGTAATTGGCTACGATCTCAGTGGCACGCTTGATCGTCGCCTGTGATCCAACCAGAACACCTGACGTCACATCGCTATGTCCCCCAATGTATTTGGTTCCACTATGTACCACGAGATCTGCTCCAAATGATACGGGTTGTACCAAATACGGAGTCGCGAACGTATTATCCACCATGACGGTTAAGCCAAGACTTTTTGCTTCCTTGATCCAGTAAGGTAGATCTACCACAGTCAATAGCGGATTGGTGATAGTCTCCACGAAAAACAGCCGCGTCGTTGGGCGAACATGATCAGCAAGCTTTGTCATTCGACCAAGCTGGATGCACTCAAGCTCGATCCCAAATCGCGACAGCTCCTTGTGCAGAAGAGCGTAGGTACCGCCATAAATTTCATGGGAAGCCAGCACGTGATCCCCAGGGGAAAGAACAGCAAGTAAACCAGCCATGATCGCTCCCATACCGGAGGCAGCACTGACACCTGCTTCTGCACCTTCTAAAACAGCGATAGCATGAGCCAGCTCAGCTTGGTTCGGATTGCCATTTCGGGTGTACAAATATTCTCCTTCGCCGACGTAGTACGCTTCTACTTCTTCCAAGCCTTCGAAGGCAAAAACAGAGGTTTGAAAAATCGGTGTCGTTTTGCTCTTTACTCCCCGCAAAGGATCATGTCCGATATGTACCGTTTTGGTCTCAAATCGCTCTGCCACATTGATCACCCTTTTCTCCCAATCATACCACGCGAGATTGGAAAGGAAACTAGCGGATTGGCAAAAGCTCGACTATTTGTGTTATAATTCGAAACCGAACCACCCAACAGTATGAAACAAAGGAAGGTGCATAAGATGAGAAAGATGATGACAACTCTGTTCACATGTCTGACGGCAATCGCCTTGGTTACGGGTTGTTCTACAGGAAGCAATGAAGCCGCTCCTAATCAGCCGACTACGCCAGCAGAGAAACCAGCATCCAAAGAGCCAGCTAACCCACCGGGTCCAACCGGAGAGAAGAAATACGAGAAGGCTCCGGCTATGCAGATTGACAAAGCAAAGGACTATCAAGCGAAAATCTCTACTTCCATGGGAGACATCACGATCGATCTGTTTGAAAAAGACGCTCCAATTGCTGTCAATAACTTCGTTTTCCTCGCAAAGGACAAGTTCTATGACGGCATCACGTTCCACCGCGTTATGAAAGACTTCATGATTCAAACAGGTGATCCATTGGGTAATGGCATGGGTGGCCCTGGCTACACGTTTGAAGACGAATTGAAAAATGGTCATAAATACGAACCAGGCGTAGTTGCCATGGCGAATTCCGGTAAAAACACGAATGGTAGCCAATTCTTCATTGGTTCTGGACCTGACGTGACAGGATTGGACAACTCTCCGAACTACACGATTTTCGGAAAAGTCACGGGTGGTATGGATATCGTTCAAAAAATTGCCGGAACAAAAGTAAAGAAAAACCCACAAACGGGTGAACCAAGTGTTCCTGAGCAAACGATTACCATTAAAACCATTACGATTACGGAAAAATAAGCTCAAACTGCACACGAAAGCCACTTTCTCAACAGGAAAGTGGCTTTTTTTATCGAGGAAACATCTGTTTATGAAAGCACTTTCATGAATCGAATCATTTTGTAAATAGTTCTATGGTACCAATTACCTCTTGAACCATTCCGATCAGACCGCTAGACTTGCAAAAGACCTGATTCGCTTCCGCAATCAAAACGCAAAGAGCGAAAAGGAGTGGTTCACACCATGTTGACACGTGAAGCGCCAACGCGCTTTTTCTTCTTTTTGAACAGTTTTGGCTTGATGCTGTTATGCTTATTTGTCACACCGACAAGTGCAATGGCACCACAACCAATACAAATCCTCCCTGTTCTCGATAGTGCAACGGCGCCATCGGAACAAGTTTCGAAGAAGGAAAAGACACCAACCACATCTGCTGCAGCAGTAAAACGCAAGTCTGTGCAGGTTAGTCGTGATAGTCGTCCAAAAGTGGTTCGGAATGGAAAAGTGAAAGTTTCGGAGAGGGATATGGAACTGCTCGCCCGGTTAGTGTATGCGGAAGGCCGGGGAGAACCGTATGAAGGACAGGTAGCGATTGCTGCCGTTGTATTGAATCGGGTTGCTTCAGATGATTTTCCAAATACGGTACGGGAGGTTATTTATGCTCCCAATGCGTTTTCGCCTGTCCATGACGGCAATTTGACACATAAATTAAATGAGAGTACGAGAAAAGCGGTCCAGGACGCGGTCAATGGAAAGGATCCAAGCAACGGTTCCCTGTACTTCTTTAACCCGGATACGGCTACTTCCAAGTGGATTTGGTCACGTCCTGTAACGGTTGAGATCGGTAACCATCGTTTTGCTCGTTAACGCGCTACTTCCCGAAAAAGATTTAATAATACTTTATTTTTATTTAATGGATGTTTTACTTTTGCTTGCTATGTTGTAGGTGTAAGCACTTTTTCAACGCATTGAGAAAAAGTTCGATTATCTTCTTTGGATGACTTTTTAACGTAAGCATGTTTAGATCGTTTATTCAATCTGAGTATGCCTACGCTAATAGCTTTGATTGATTGACTGTTTTGGGTGAGAGCAAACCAGTCATAGAACAATCAGTCGTTCTTTTTCTCAATCGCCCCCAATAATTAGGCATTCCCAACGTGGGAATGCCCCTTTTTTTATTAAAATCCGTATATAGACATACCGCCATCAACCGAAAGCGTTTGACCGGATATGTAGGAAGCGGCATCAGAGGACAAGAAAATCGCTGGTCCTACCAAGTCCTCGACATCCCCGATGCGGCCACTTGGCGTTCTCTGCAATACCTCTTGGACGAACGCTTCGTCACTAAGCAAGCTCTCCGTTAATGGCGTACGAAAATACCACGGCGCGATCGCATTTACGTTGACCCCAAACTTGCTCCATTCTAATGCCAGCACCCGCGTCATCTGGATGAGCCCTGCTTTGCTGGCACCATACGCGACACCCGTACGAAGTGCTACTACACCTGCGACCGAAGCAATATTGACGATTCTTCCATAGCGCTGCTCGCACATGATCTTGCCTGCAGCTTGACTCATAAAAAACGCTGCTTTCAAATTCAAATCCACTACCCTGTCCCACTCTTCTTCCGTTACCTCATGAGCTTTTTTGCGAATATTCATTCCTGCATTGTTGATCAGGATATGAACACCCCCTAGTCCTTCGACTGCCTGCTTCACAACATGGTCCGCTGCATCAGACACAGTCAAGTCAGCCTCGACAGGAACAGCCAGTCCGCCTTTTGCTTCAATCTCCGATACCACCTCTTGCAAGTCGGAAGCTGTTCGCGAGACCACCGCAACCTGTGCACCCGCTTCTGCGATTCCCAACGCAAGTGCCTTCCCAATTCCTCTGCCCGCACCTGTGATGATTGCTTTTTTTCCATGCAAATCAAAACGTGTCATTTTCGAAACGACTCCCCCTTTCGTTTCCTTAGAGGATTCTGCATCCATCGCCTTTTCCCTTGTCTTTTGCTACAATATACATGTATGGAAAGGGGGCAGTCCGTTGCGTTTGTACAGTCAGATGACACTCGCCGAGCTGCAGGAGGAAATGGAGCGCCTGCACGTAGAAGCGAAAGAGAAAAAGGAGCTTGGTGATCACTCACAGCTTGCGATCATTACACAAAAGTACTTTATGGCGAAATCGTACTATTTAGGAACGGGTGAGTTCCGAATCGGCAGCAAATACAGCGTGCCTGATTATGATCAGCCATTTACAATCGACTATTTCAACGGCGTCTTTGCTTGGGGACGTTTCCCTGATTCGGATGAACAGACGGGTTTTCCAGTAGGAATGCTGGAACTGTGGTTCGACTAGAAAAAAGAGATCGGCACTCGCACTCTTGTGCATGCCGATCTCTTTTTTCTTGCCCGGGCACATGCCGAAGCAGTATGGATATACTAAAAAAAACGAAAGTGAGCCAACCCGCTTATGGACTGGATTTCTATCATCCTTTTGGTATTACTGGCGCTCGGTGTCGTCGGCAACAACGCCACCGTCTCCATTGCTGTTGCGATTCTTCTCTTAATGAGGCTCCTGTCATTGGACCGATATTTCCCTCTACTCGAGCAGCATGGATTACAGCTCGGAATTATTATATTGACGATTGGCATCATGACCCCGTTGGCAAGCGGCAAGATCAATCCTTCGTCCATCTTGGAGATTTTTACGAATTGGCATTCGTTACTGGCCGTTGCTGTCGGTATGTTTGTGGCTTACCTCGCGGGAAAAGGAACGGCCTTGATGACCCAAAATCCATTGATCGTGACAGGCCTTCTGTTAGGTACAATCGCTGGTGTCACTTTTTTCCGCGGTGTTGCAGTCGGTCCTTTAATTGCAGCAGGGATTCTCGCCTTTATTTTGCAATTTCTCCCGAAGTGATTAGGTCCAGCGCTCTTTCAGTTGAAGGCCATAGGCCAAAATTTGCTGTGGCGTGACCATGCGAAAGCCTTGCTGCGCACGATAATCAATCGTAAGCACATCAGACCCGATATAGGCGATCGTTTCGCGATCTATCAGAAACGTCAAAGAATCGACCTGGTAGACTTCATCTTCTGGACCTTGGGTATCCCACCACAACGCATACTCTACATTCATCCCGCAGCCACCGACTAGCTCACCGTTGATCCGAATGGGCTTGTCCGTATTGGCTATGCGTTCTACTGCTTCTTTTGTCACTTTTACTATCATATTTGGTGCCACCCTTCTCATGATTTTCCAGCATGCTGGATGCATCATCTCTTACATGATAGCATACAATGCTTGAAAGGCAGCAGAAAGGACGATCATCTATGAATATCTACGAACAAGATGGGATTTTTGTCGCGGAAACGGAGTTCCAATCGGAGCACGTTGTCATTTTTGCGAATACGTGGGAGGAAGCCAAGGAAAAACTACTCGTTCGGCTTCTCGTACTAGAAATGATTGGTTGAATAAAAAGCGGGTCGCCCAGTAGACCTGCTTTTTTCCATGTGAAAAACAACAAGGAGCACCCATACCGATGACAGATAAGACAGCAACGAAAATAGCCGAGCAGCACTTGGTTGCTCAAATCAGACAAGCAACAGCCAAAGCCAATCGCAACAATGTGACCCGCACACAAGCATACCTCGCCTTTTATCTCGAGCACCAAGAGGTTCACTGGGCATTATTGGCCCATCTGGTCTCACGAAATGGCGGGTGGAACATGACCGATTTAAAAGGAGAATGGCTACCGCTTATCATGGATGCACAAGCAATCGAGCCGTTTTTTTGGTTTTTGGAAAGATGCAACTGGCTGATTTTTCACGATGCCTATCCACAATTACTTCTGTATGCGGAGATGAAACGAACGGGGACAGATTTAACCAACCTTTTGGCGCCACTTGGTGTTTCAGTCTTTATGCAACCGTATTGGCAAGAGTTCCTCGTATCCAAAGACAGTGCGAACCTTACACATGCACTCATCGTCAATGAGCAGCAATATATCGAACAGCGTGTCGTACAGAAGCCGTTTACCCTGAATCATATTTTTGCTTCGTTTGCTTTCGTCGCCCAATCTGCTCTCTCGATGAATCAAGTGCTCATTCCTTATAAAGCGCACCCTACTGACCGCCGACTCAGCTTGATCGGGTTGAATGTTCATCATTTTCCCGATGTCAGAAACCGCATTCAGGTCGGAAAGTCGTTGTACCACCAATTGTTTGGGGAGCGGTTTCGCTTCGAGAAAATACTGTCCTACTGCTCTCGTATTCCTCATACAGGCTCACGCGCAGATTATTGGCCGCATTTGTTCACACCTCATCATGCACCTTCCACCACAGAAGGCGAGTACCAACTACGCTTGGATGGACATGAGTTGCTAGAAGGAAGTCCGCGGATATACAGCCCACGTCTTCAAGATGCATGGGCTGATTATGGACACGATCCGGCAGATGGGGTAGATTGGTTTCGAGATGAAAAATGGCACGAGGTCGTGAAAGAACCCGCTTCCCTGCCAACCATCGACAGTGATTCTTATGTGCGTTCACTGCAATGGATCGAATACGGAGTCAAACTCGTCTCAGCAATCACGTAGCTTGGAGAGGAGATCAGTCCCATGGAAAAATGGATGCAAGAAATGGTGTTGAATCAAACAAGTTTTTTGCTATCCTGCCAATTGCCGAGCGGTACCTTTCGCCTCGGACCCCAACGTGATCAAATCAATCCTTACTTTACCAACCTGGGTGTTATTTCCCTCATCCGAATGAAGGAGGTAGAGGCTGTTCGCGGTCATCTCGATTGGTATTTGCAAAACCTGAATGCGAACGGCTACATCAATGATTTTCGTCTTGAACAGGGCAGAGAAATCGATACCGGCACAAATGATAGCGAAGATAGCTACCACACCACTTATTTCAGCCTGCTTGCAGAATGGATACGGGCAACGGGGCGTATAGATTGGCTGCATGCCAACCACGCTACACTCTTGTCCCTACTCCAAGCAGTTGCCCGCCTTCAACAGAAAGACGGTTTGACTTGGGCAAAGCATTCGTATCGGGTTAAATATTTGATGGACAATTGCGAGGTGGCCAAGGGGCTGGCAGATGCTTCGTATTTATTTTCGTTAATCGGTGATGTGAATGCTGCCGAGGAAGCGGCTTCACGTGCGAAAGCCTGTGAGCTTGGTATCAGTGGGATGTACAGTCGAATTCGCAAGTCGTATGCCATGTATGATCGCACGTACCCCGGCTGGCGAAAATGGTACCCGGACGTCACTTCCCAAGCGTTTCCGATTGTATACAGCATGACAGATGCCAACACGGCCTCGCTGCTTTACCAAAGGATCACAGACGCTTTCCCGCATTTTGATACGTTTCAAACTGGTGATTTATACCCTTGGATGACGATGGGGGTATGCGCGCAAATGATGGGTGATAAAACACGGGTGAAAACCATGCTCGTGACCGCCACAGACTTGTACATACACGGCCCCAGGTACCCGTACTGGCTCATTCAAGATGCCGGACGCTATATTGAATTATTACTGGACGTGGATTCATCAGGTTCAGATAAGAGTTGCTCTACCCAACGATAGCAACGCTCCAGTTGCTCGTCTGTTACTAGGTCGGAACGATGCTCGAACATAATCTTTACATGTGGGTTCTCCTTTCTGATGATCGTCAGGTAGTCTTCAATCGGAGCCCACCCTTCTTCCGGTTTACATTCAGGAAGAACGGGAAAGTGAACGAATTCAACCTTGTCAGCAGTCACCTTCATACTCTTCAAATGAATGCTCCACGCATATTTCGTATACGTTTGAATGACGTCACGCGCATTGAAAAAAGGGTCGATTTTTTCTTGCAGGAACAATCGGCCGGTATCGAGACAGAGCTTGATCGTTGGATATTTCCGGAGCAAGGACTCTAAAAATTCTGTCTCATACACATATCGATTGAGCGCATCGAATTCAAGGACTGGCGTGAAGTGATACTCCTTGCCTTTCTCAGCCAACCACGCAAAGACCTGCTCACTACGATATTGAAATTCTTCTTCCGAGTAGGCTTGCTCCCATACATAATCTCGACAATCATGAAAACGCCACACATTCCAGTCGACGCGATCGTCTAAAATGACAGGCTTCGGATAATGGAATAAGACATAGGTTGGCTGAATGAATGACATAAACGCCAGTTCTCTCTCGATCCTTTCAAATGCCTCGGCTCTTGTCTGATCATGAGCATCCATGAATAATGCATCCCGCAGCTCGGACTGACCTGCACGCAGCGGAAAATGAACACCAATCGCAAATCCTTTTGCTTGAGATTCACGCTGTAGTTGTTGGATATCCTCCTCTGAATCAAACAAGCATGCCTCGATTCCGTAAAAGCCCTCCTTAAAATCTCGTTTGTATTTTCCCTGATCAAAGCCTCCATATTGACCAATCATGAAATTTTTCATTCGAGGGTTTCCTCCGATTTTCGCACAGTATAGAAAACGCGGGAATCCTGTTCCCGCGCTTGCTCTACTTTCTTTCAATTTTCGTACCGGAATCGTGCGTCACCACGAGAAATGGGGTCAATTCCCCTTCTTCCCAATAAAAAGGCAAGACAGAAATCGGAACTTGCCCTTTCGATGCAAAATCATACGTGAGACGCGCTAACAGATGCGCTCCAGCTTCTCCTGCCATATCCGCCACAATCAGCACATCCTGATGCGGAATCGCGACACCAAGCGCGTCTCCTTGCTTTTTCTGATCCATCTCCGCCAGAAATGAATCCAGCAAAATTCGGCTTGCCGCATAGCCGTCTGTCGGACTAATAAAATGGATGTGCTGGCCCCCTACCTCTTGTGACTTCACTGAAAAGGGGAGCTTTCGCAAGTTTTCCATCGCGTATGAATGAAGCTGCTCGCTCGTCCAGCCTGCTTCCTGCAACATCCGCTTCTCAATCAATGCGTAGCCTTCACCTTGATCTAGGGCGTACAGGACGTACGTATCTGCTGTATGTTCCTTCACAACCCACCGCTCCGGGTACTTGTGGATCATCGAGGCATGGCGCAATACCGGATAAATGTTAGGCTCTTGGCCGGTTACTTTCAGTTGTCGATCCAACTCCATCACTCCCTTCATCATTTATTACCAAGGTGGATTATCGTCGTCCTCCGTTGGCGTGCTCATCGGTGTATACCCAACGTTTTGGCTTCGCTCTTCGATTTCTTTCACGATGTCCGTCAACGCTTTTGGCTTTAAAAACTCCACAGGAGACATGCCACGCTCGAACTGTAGCTGCTCGCCTTCTAATAATACCAAATAACGCCCGTTTACTTTCGCGATATGCAGGTTCGTACCGTAATCGGCCAATAATGTACGGATCTGCATATGATCCAGCTTGAACTTCAGTTCGACCTCTGGTTGGCGATCTGTAATAATTTGCATCGCTTCCATCACGGTCTCATGTTCCCATTTTTCTGCGAGCTCCCGCTTAGGACTTGCTGCAATGAGTTCAATGGCTTCCTCTTCCCGTACCCGCTCTTCTGATGTTTCGGGGTACGTATATTCGATGTGCTGTCTCGCCAATGAAATAACTTCTTCAGAGACGATCTGCGTCATCGTTTGCGGATACTCGATAAAACGCAGAAACTCCTCGAAATACCGTGCGTGGGAGAACTGATGAATTTTCACGTGATAGGGATCATTCATCCCGGATTCGATCATATACGGATACATCAGCGATTTCATGTTTTTGGCATTGATCGCCATGCGCACATTCGATATGAGGCTCTTCTCATCTGTGATGACTGCTGTTTTTTGTTCGAAATCGCATTTTAAAATAAAGACATAGCGCTCATCAATTAGATCGAGCCTCGTCCGCACTACAATCATAACCCCGCCTCTCACCTGAGAGGTTCGCAAATACGACTGAATCAACTCCTGACAGGGCTCCTTGCTCTCCCCTGGCGTTTCCGCTGCCAACAATCGATTCAAGAGGGCATAGTTGGGGTTCGAGTCCAATGGATGTCCAGGCTCCAACACAAATTGACCCAGTTTTGTCGGCGTGCCTTCTGTCTTTGGATTCATCTCGACTTTTCTTTTCGCAATCCGGGCGAATTCCCCATCGAGAAAATCTTTCAGCTCGCTCTTCTGATATTCATCATGGCCCAAATAGCGCGTCATTCGCACTTGTTTTATGCCATCCTCTTCTTCAGGCTGTTCCATCAGATAAAAGGATAACCAGTCAATTGTAAAATTCATACCCTTCGCTCCTGTCTGCATGTAACGAACTGATTATAGCAAACCTATTGAAAAAAAGGTCAGCTTTTTCAAATCATGATAAGATGAAAGGAGGAGGGGAAAATCAGACAATGTGGACTCGTATGAAGTCATGGTGGAACGAAACAATACGCGATAAACCATATCGGCCCGGCCACCTGGCAGGACAGTATGAAATAACAAAAGTATTAGGGATGGGAAGCTACGGGATTGCCTATCTCGCCACGCACAACCCTACAGGTAATCAGGTTGTACTGAAGCAAGTGAAACCAAGCCTGCGTCACACACCAAAAGGAGAAGCCATGCAAGCGTACGAAAAAAAGGTGCTGATGTCCCTCTCGCATCCGCAAATCCCTCGCTGTCTGGATTCTTTCACATATCGGCAAGACTCGTTTATGGTCATGACTTATATTGCAGGTCCCACACTCGAAGACATGTTGTTTGATCTAAACATCGTGGCTGACGAGAAAAAATGCGCCGAATGGATGCGCCAAATCGGGGAACTCGTGGCTTACCTCCATGAACAAAACGTGATTCACCGTGACGTACGGATCCCCAACGTCATCTGGAAAGAGGACAAGCCGTACCTGATTGATTTTGGCCTCGCTCGGTTCGTTGGTGATCGCCCGACTTACACGGCTGATGCTCTTTCCGCCTACCCGTCTGAAAAACAATTGAAGCGAGAAGTCGCTCCTTCCAGTGACTTGTACGCTTTGGGACATTTCTTTTTATTTTTGCTCTATTCCGGATATGAATCGGAACCAGACGCACCTGAAAAAAGCTGGGAAGAAGAGCTTTCTTTATCTCCTTCCATTCGCATGATGATTCGCCGTTTGTTACAAATGGACGCCCCTTATAAAAGCGTACAGGATTGGCTAGAAGAGCTGGATCGCTATATGATCCACTACCTGGAAAAAAGAGCAGGGCATCCGTAGACTTCACGGATTCTCCCTGCTCTTCTTCATTCTGCAATCGGCTCTTGTTTCGCCTGTTCCATCTTTTCCTTCAGTTCCCCTGCTTCCCGGCGCAGCACTTGTCGTTCGTGTTTCGTCAGAACTTCTCCACCAACAGTGCCATTTACCAGTAAATCCTCTTCATATAACCGATCTTTGCGCATGGAAACCTCCTGCAGACAAGTTGTGTACTTCTTGTCCTACTTTGTTCCAAAGCTGCCCTTCTTATGTGCACGATTTTGATTCCGTTTGGCAGGGCTCGCATTTTTGGCTGGAGCTCCTGACTTTTGTGCTGGTGCGGGCTTTCTTGCAGGACGCGGATCTTCCAGTGCTCCGTGCGTCATGAATTTTTCAGCAATCGGCAAGCCTGTTTGCTTGGAAAATTTTTGAATAATGAATCGTTCCTGTGTCGTAATGATCGAAAATACCAGTCCGGCACGCCCCATACGCCCAGTTCGGCCACTGCGATGAATATACGTGTCAGCATCCGATGCAGGATCGTAATGCACAATACATTCCACACCTGGAATATCAATGCCACGTGCGGATACATCTGTCGTAATCAGCACCGGGAATGCCCCATCCCGGAATTGTTGGAGGGTGCGGGCACGCTCTTCTTTCGTAGCATCACGGTGCAGGAGTCTGCACGGCAAATGGTGGTAGTTGAGCTTCGAAACAATCTCGTCCACTTTTTCGATTTGATTGACAAAAACAATCGAGGAGCGAACATTGACGAGGCGCAGCAAACGACGGAGCGTATCCACCTTTTTACGTGGATCGGTCACCAAATACATGTGTGCTACCCCTGCAGCTCCTTCTGGTGCTGCTGCGCGAATAACGGCAGCATCTTTTGTGAAAATTTCAGCCGTATGTACGACTTCCTCTGCGATTGTCGCTGAGAATAACAGTCGTTGTGTATCACGAAGCGTTTTTTTCATGACCTCTTGGACTGGCTTGCCAAAGCCCGCATCCAGCATACGGTCTGCCTCATCAACAACAACCGTCTTCACTTCATGGACCTTTAGCTTGCGCTGATCAATCAGCTCCAGCAGTCTTCCTGGTGTTGCTACAATCAATACAGGCTTCTTTTTCAGTCTCTCGATTTGGCGTTTTACATCGACACCGCCAATAATGGACATCACGGCCGTGTCCTTGCCTGGCAGAAGGCTTTCTGCTTCCCGCGCAATCTGAACAACGAGCTCATGCGTCGGTGCGAGTACAATGGCCTGTACATCTTTTTGCTCCATATTGATTTTCGATAAAATCGGCAGTAAATAAGCAAACGTCTTGCCTGTCCCTGTCGGTGATTCAATCAAGGCATCTCGACCAGCCATAATCAACGGGATGGCTTCACTTTGTACAGGTGTCGGTGTTTCCATTTTTCGCTCTCGCAATATAGTCAACAGCGGTGCGCTAATTTGTAAATCTGCAAACGTGGTGCTCACAAAAACCCTCCTGGCATAAAGTCGT
Organism: Brevibacillus sp. AF8; assembly: GCF_021270385.1. Classification (NCBI taxonomy): domain Bacteria; kingdom Bacillati; phylum Bacillota; class Bacilli; order Caryophanales; family Paenibacillaceae; genus Brevibacillus; species Brevibacillus sp. AF8. The sequence continues at coordinate 621,908 of NZ_JAGQDN010000001.1, forward strand.
GCATTGGGTAAGCTTACCACACTTTGCAGGTAGAATACAGAGGTAAGCCAGTCCTCGTGGGGTAAGGTCCATTTAGAAAAAGATAAAAATAGGCGAAATCCGCATTGGACTTCGCCTGACCTTCCTTCTACCCGTTATTCGAATCGAAACGGGTTTCCTGCTTCTCACCTTGGTCTTGACGGTCCCGGCTGGTGGTTTGGTTACGTGTCCCTTTTGGACTTTCCATGTACTCCTCTACTTCCTTTTGAAACGCCTCATCATAGTCACGCACACCTATCACCTCCTGTTCTTATTTTGACCAGGCTGATCACATATTATTTTCCTGAAACCTTTTTCCCGGTAATGCGTCTCTTCATATAGGAATGACAACCCTAGTACAATTTGTTAGATGGATGTGAATAGTGAATGGAGACGTTGTCGCGCACTCGCACACGCAAGCGAGCCAAGCGCAAAAGACCATGGCGTTGGGTTAAGAAATGGATCCTCGGCACTGCCTTAACCTGTACAACCTTAGCTCTACTGGGAATTATTTTTTTATTTGGAACGAAAAATGGAGTAGAATTACGTGAATGGGCGGCAGGTACTTTGCTGACAACCCAGCACGATTACTGGGCCCCCTATACATTTTTGCCCGATGAAAAACTGAAAGAACTAAAGGAGCAAATTACACATCCTACCGTTATCAACTCTGAAGATACAGGTTCAGCCACGACAGGACCTGCTATTCCGCCGAAATCGAATCTGGTAACCGTCACACTTCCGGAGAAACCAAAGGAGCTGATCGAGATTGAGGAAATTGACGTCTCGAAAGGCAGTTATTACTTTAAAGGAAAAATCATGTACATTAGCGACCCGAGCAGAGTACGGCTCGTCGTCACGAATCGCAAGGACCGTGGAGATTTGCTCGATGAGTTTGTAAAGAAAACAGGAGCCATCGGGATCGTCAATGCGAGTGGATTCGCCGACCCAGACGGTTACGGCAAAGGAGCGCGAGCTTACGGCGTCGTCATCCACGACGGAAAGATTTTGCAAGGCTACAACCCGAGAAGCGGAGAAACCGCACTAGGGCTTACCTATGACGGTAAACTGATTACGGGCAGCTACTCGGCTGAACAACTCGTAAAAATGGGCGTGCGTGACGCTGTGAGCTTCCGTCCGCAGTTGATTGTAAACGGGAAAAATATGTTTGAAGGAAAGCCTGCCAAAAGCTGGGGCATTCAACCGCGTACCGCGATTGGACAAAAAGAAGACGGGACGATTGTATTTGCAGTCATTGATGGTCGCCAACCCGGGCATTCCATCGGGGCAAGCATGAACGACATGGCGGAAATACTGGCTGAGCGGGGTGTAATTACAGCAATGGCCATGGACGGTGGTTCCAGTTCCATGATGCTGCACAATGGTGAGGCCATTACGAAGACGTCTTCTCCCTATCATCGAGGCCGCTATTTGCCAAATGCGTGGGCTGTTTTTTAGAGAACGGCTAGGGTGATTTTGAGGAGGTTTCAGATTCTTGGACAAATTGTTTCACTATAGTGAAGACCCAGCCATTGCGAATTTTCAGCTTCAGTCTGCACTTTTCCGTGATCCGTATGCGAAATGCGTCGCTCACATAATAAAACAGGCAGTCTCCCAATGGGTGGCTGCCTGTTTTTGCTTTTACAATTTAATCGGAGTTTTTGCCTGCTCCAAACTCCATTTCTCAACATCCCACGTCTGTGTAACCCAATCCTCATAAAATTCAGGTTCGTGGCATACGAGAAGGACGGTTCCTTTGAATTCCTTCAAAGAGCGTTTCAACTCTTCCTTGGCAACGACATCCAAGTGGTTCGTCGGCTCGTCAAATACCAACCAGTTGCTCTCACGCTGCAGTAATTTACAGAGACGAACTTTTGCTTGCTCGCCCCCGGACAGAGCGTTCAGGTTACGATTGATATGCTCATTTTTCAAGCCACAACGTGCCAGCGCCCCGCGAACTTCATGGTTATTCATGGAAGGGAATTCATTCCAGACATCATCGAGTGCAGTAATTGGCTTCGCCTTTACTTCTTGCTCGAAGTAAGCCGGATGGAGGAAATCGCCTTTCTCCAGCTTTCCACCCAGCGGAGGAATTACGCCCAGCAACGTTTTCAGCAGTGTAGACTTACCGACACCGTTCATGCCGACAATCGCTACTTTTTCACCGCGCTCCAGCTTCACACTAAGCTTTGGCAGCAAAGGATGTGAATATCCGATCTCCAAGTTTTCAGCTTCGATGACAAAACGGCTACTTGCCCGGGATTCCTTAAAGATAAACGAAGGTTTCGCTGCTGATTCCGGCTTGTCAATGCGATCCATTTTATCGAGTTGCTTTTGACGGCTCTTCGCGCGGCCGGTAGTAGACGCACGTGCCTTATTGCGCGCAATAAAGTCTTCCATTTTTGCGATTTCTTCCTGTTGCTTCTCAAATGCGTCAAAGTGCTGACTGCGTTTCATCTCAGACTGTGCCAAGAAGGATTCGTAGTTCCCTGTGTAACGATTCAACTTGGTAAATTCCAAATGATAAATCACATTCACAACTTCGTTCATGAAGGTCGTGTCATGGGAAATCAGCATGAAGGCATATGGATATTCCTTCAAGTAGTTTTTTAGCCACACGATATGCTCTTCATCCAAGTAGTTTGTCGGCTCATCCAACAAAAGAACGGTTGGTTTTTCCAGCAGCAATTTTGCCAAAAGAACCTTGGTACGCTGGCCACCAGAGAGGGAGGCAACATCGCGCTCCAAACCGATTGCACTCAAGCCCAAAGCGTTGGCAATTTCATCTACTTTTGCATCGATCAAATAAAAGCCGCTTGTTTCCAGCTTGTCTTGAATTTCGCCCATGCGTTCCAGTAATTCTTCCAGTTCCTCTGGAGATGCCTCGGCCATCTTTTCACCAATCGTCATCAATTCAGCTTCTTGCTCTAACAGCGGCAGGAAAGCGTCCTTAAGTACGTCGCGAATCGTTTTACCAGCTTGCAGCTTGGTATGCTGATCCAAATATCCGTATTCGATTTTGGGCATCCATTCAACACGACCGTTATCAGGCAAATTTTGGCCTGTCAAAATTCCCATCATCGTTGATTTTCCGGTACCATTTGCGCCTACCAGTCCTACACGGTCATTCGGTTGCAAACGGAAAGAAACATCACGAAACAAAACACGGTCCCCAAAACCATGGGACAAATTCTCTACAATCAAAACACTCATGCTCTATTCTTCCTCCTGATCTGTTTCCTCTATGAGGCTTACAACAAAATTCTTTCAAAAAAAGTAGGCGCGTACCTTGCCACATAAGATTCGCCCGTAAATACCAATTCGTCCAGCCGGACACGCATTTCTTGAAGGTTGACACTTTCCCCGGCGATGTTCAAAATTGCGGCTCTTGTCAACGCCCTCAGAATCGTGACTTCTGTAGCCAGCTTGTCACCGAACAGCTTGCCGCTATGCACAATCTCTGAGCGATGATTGTACGATTTTTTTACAAACTGTGCAATCCGTTCACGCTGCAAGGCGGTTTCTCCAAAATAGTACGCCATTCGGACACGCAATTTATAGGTAATCTCGCCTTTTTTGCCATCGGGAACGAACAATGATTCTAATGCAATCCACAGATCCAACAGCTGATCCTCGTAGTTTTTCTTCTCCAGTGAGAGCGCATAGCGACGAAAAGCAAGGGATGGCAGCTTCTGTTCAACTAAAGAAGAAAAAATGTCAGCCGTTTCATCATCAAATGTGTACTTATCACCATCAAGTGATCGTTTCAAATACGTAATGCCATACATATTGCCACTGACTGTGATGATGTAAGGAATCGAACAAGTCCCTGTTGTGGACGCTAGATTCAGCTTACTTTCGATTTCTTCAATCCACACCCGATCATCCGTTACTTTCATCTCTTCGTGATCCCCAACTAAAAATAAACTGCTGGGATCTACACGCAAATCAAAGGTTCGCTTGTTCTCGTCCATCTCATTGCGCAAGAAACGAGACGCGATCTCATATGGCCTCTTTGCGCCTGATATGAGCGTGTACGAATTAGGCAAATCGATCCGAACGGGCTGTGCTGTTGTTGAATTGAATACGGGGGCGATTAAGACCGGCATAGTTCTCGCTCCTTCCAGACCAGCAGAGCTCGTTTATTGTTTACATAATAAATATTATGTTCTATAAACAGTATCGTGCCATTCTGTAGTTTTGACAACATATCAATTCCTTCTAAATGTGGACATGCTTCCTCACCATACCAGTTTGGAACAACCTCATTATAGAATACCAGCATTTCCTATGGTTCGTCATCATGTGTTTACGCCAAACTAGGTAAAGAAGGAGTTGATTTTATGGAAAAGGACCATATTCTTGATGAAAATCCGCATCAAACTTACAATAATGTAGCTCAACCGCTGGAACAGACCGGCGAACCCCAGTCCGGCTCTAAAAAAGTGAAGCAGCAAAATCATTCGCGCGCTATTCGAACACGAGAAGGATAATGAATGACACCCGGCTCCATTGCAGTCGGGTGTCTTTACTCTTCCTTTTTTTTACATCGAAAAAGATTGAATTGTCCCACAAGGATGAACTATGATAAATTTAGTATCCTTGATGGAGGTTAAGTGAAGATGATCACCATTCCACTTCCGGGCAACCATAGCCCTCTTTCCAATTTGATCAGCTATAGTGTTTCGCCGCTGTACGAGATGGCTGCCAGTTTGTATACACTCGCCCAAGAGACACCTCCCGAGCGATTTGCTTTTTGGACCGAAGAAAAATTAGAGCAGTTTGAGTCTGCCCGTCTTTTAAAAGAATGGGGCTATTTGGTCCCCCTCTTTCGATATGGGATCCCTGACTCATTTGACCCCCTACATACAAAAGGCGTGATGGCTGTCGATGATCAATATGAGTACTTCGTAACACTTCCCACTGATCATTTTTTGCGTAGCATCAAACCGATCTTGGAGGAGTGGATATTGCATCACGATTCTCCTGCAGTTGCTCTCGATTTAGAAGAGGATGCCGATTATGTGAAAGGCCGTTTCAGCCTGTTCGTTTCATCTTATTGGCAGCTATTTTTTGAGGCGAATTGGGAGGCGATTGCTCCAAAATTTGTTCGTGAAGCAGAACGGATTTATTACTCTTTACAAGGAATCGAATCCCTTACTACCTATCTGCAATCCATTTCTCCCGCCATTACCTACGATACGAAAACTCACCAGCTTACCTGTCCGAGTAATGGTCCTAGCTATGATGCACAGCATCTCATTCTTTATCCGAGCTATTATTATGCTCAAGAACCCGTGCTTACGAAAAAAGGCTGGAATGCTCATTTGCTTTATTCCATCTCGGGAGTATCCACTCAACCAAAAACGCCCTCATGAAGGGCGTTTTTCATGTTGCATATGTGCGACAATTAATTTATCTAATTGTTGGCTGATTCTCACGATTTCAGGGTCAAGAAAATTGTAACCTGAATCTTTCGCTGCGCGCTCCAGCCTTAGTCGCAAGTCATCAATCATCTTACTCATTGTTTCCATGCTGCAGGCCCCCACCTAACGTTGTCTCCCACTATTTTACATTATTTAAGAACAGGTGGAAAGGGTAAGATGTGGAAGAAAAAGCCTTGTACCCATTTCTGGCACAAGGCTTTTCCCGCTTCCTATTTCATGACGTGGATCGGACGACCCAGAGCCAATTCAGCAGCTTCCATTGTTACTTCACCCAGTGTTGGATGTGCGTGGATGGTCAGCTCGATATCTTCGAGTGTTGCGCCCATTTCGATCGCCAATCCGATCTCAGCGATGATGTTGGATGCTTCAGGACCAACGATTTGCGCACCCAATACGAGATTCGTTTCTTTTTCTGCAATCAGCTTCACGTAGCCTTCGCCTGCATTTACAGACAGAGCGCGACCGTTTGCTGCGAATGGGAAACGACCTACAATGTAATCGATGCCTTTTTCTTTTGCTTCTTTCTCATTGATTCCAACGCTTGCGATTTCTGGATCGCAGAAGACAACCGCTGGAATCGCCTTGTAGTCCACTTCTGCTGGATGACCAGCAATCGCCTCAGCAGCAACCTTACCTTCGTAGGAAGCTTTGTGAGCCAGCGCAGGACCTGCTACGATATCCCCGATCGCGTATACGTTAGGAATGCTTGTGCGGCCTTGTTTGTCGACAACGATCAACCCACGGTCAGTCATGTTCATGCCGATATCGCGAATACCGAGTTCATCTGTATTCGGACGGCGTCCAACAGTAACGAGTACGTATTCCGCCTCGATTTTTTGTTGCTCGCCTTTTACTTCAGCAGTCACGATCACGCCGTTTTCTGTCTCTTCCATTCCTTGTGCCAATGCTTTTGTATGGATGGTAACGTCGAGCTTTTTCAGCTTGCGTTCCACCAAACGTGGCATGTCTGGCTCAAATCCTGGCAAGATTTGATCGGAACCTTCCAAAATTGTAACTTTTGTACCAAACTTCGCGAACACTGTACCAAGCTCGATCCCGATGTATCCACCGCCGATTACCACGAGGCTCTTCGGCAGTTCAGTCAAGGACAACGCTTCAGTAGAAGACATTACGCGTTTGCCAAACGGGAATGCAGGCAACTCAATTGGACGGGAACCAGTTGCAATGATGCAATGCTGGAAACGATAACGGTTGACATCATAACCGTGGAACACGCGTACTTCATTTTCACTTACGAACAGCGCTTCACCAGGGATTACCTGGATTTTGTGGCCTTTGAAAAGGGAGCCAACGCCACCAGTCAGTTGCTTCACGATGCCGCTCTTCCACTCTTGTACTTTGGCAAAATCCACTTTTACATTTTCCATGGTGATACCCATGGATTCTGTATGTTGCGTGTGCTCATATGTGTGTGCAGCGTGGATCATCGCTTTGGAAGGAATGCAACCTACGTTCAGGCACACGCCACCCAGCTCAGCTTTTTCCACGACAGCTACTGTTTTACCAAGTTGAGCGGCACGAATTGCTGCAACATATCCACCTGGACCGGCACCGATTACGAGTACGTCAACCTCTGTAGTAAATTCACCTACTACCATTGTCTCTTATCCCTCCATGACGAGCAGCGTTGGGTTTTCGAGGAGCTGCTTCACGTAGTTGACGAAACGCTGTGCAGGTTCGCCATCAACCAAGCGGTGGTCAAAGCTCAAAGACAGGTGCAACATTTGACCTACCGCGATTTCACCATTTTTCACAATCGGCTTTTCGCTAATGCGACCAACACCCAGAATAGCTACTTCTGGATAGTTAATGATAGGCGTGAAGAACATACCGCCCGCAGAACCGATGTTTGTGATGCTGAAAGTAGAACCTTTCAACTCATCAGCAGTTGCTTTGCGGTCGCGTGCTTTCTTCGCCAGCTCGCCGATTTCGCCTGCGATTTGGAAGATTGATTTGCTGTCAGCGGATTTCACAACTGGAACGAGCAAGCCGTCTTCTGTCGAGGTAGCGATACCGATGTTATAGTACTTTTTAAAGATGATTTCTTGTTTTTCATCGTCGATAGAAGCGTTGAGTTCTGGGAATTTCTTCAGACCAGCTACAACAGCTTTCACGATCATAGGCAGGTAAGTCAGCTTCACACCACGCTCTTCAGCAAGTGGCTTCGCATCTTTACGCATAGCAACAAGCGCTGTAACATCCACTTCGTCAAAGATTGTTACATGTGGTGCTGTGTAAGCAGATTTCACCATTGCTTTCGCGATTGCTTTACGCATACCTTTCAGCGGAACGCGCTCTTCCAGCTCGCCTGCTTGAGGTGTGTGGTGAACGGTTGGAGCCGCTGCTGCTTGTGCTACACCTGTAGCTGCTGCAGGTGCCTCTGTTACTTCTGTAGCTGCCACTGCTTGTGCAGTTGGCGCTGCTGCTCCGCCAGATACGAAGCGATCTACGTCTTCGCGTGTGATGCGACCCAATTTGCCTGTACCAGGTACATTAGCCAATTGAACGCCTTTTTCGCGAGCGTATTTACGAACGGAAGGTGTAGCCAACACATGCTTACGGTCAATTGGTGCCGCTACTGCTGTTGCAGTTGCTTGTGCCATTGGCGTTTCAAGAGTTTGGTTCGCATTTGCACTCACTTGGGAACCGATGTCGCAGCCTGGCTCCATTTTGTCTGCAGCTTGAGGCGCTGGTGCCGCTTCAGCAGCGTGGGAATCGCCATGCCCATGGTCTGGCAGGTTCGGAATTTCGCCTTCTACGTCAAACTCGATCAGTGGATCGCCGACTACAGAAACCGTACCCTCAGTTACTTTCAGGTCGATAACTTTCCCTTTAACAGGCGATGGTACTTCTACTACCGCCTTGTCATTTTGTACTTCCATGATGACTTGGTCTTCTTCTACGGAATCTCCGGGCTGTACGTGCCATTTGACAATTTCGCCTTCATGGATACCCTCGCCGAGCTCCGGGAGTCTGAATGTAAAACGACTCACAGTATCTCCTCCTTATAACACTTCGCCATAGTAGTAAGCCTATATTTCCCAAAAGAAGGCGGAAAGCTTTCAACTTTTCCGCCATTATGTCCGTTTCTCAATTAAAAATCGAGGACTTGAGTCAGACCATCTACTACGCGTTTTACGTCAGGCAGCCATACATCTTCTGCTTGTGCAAACGGGTAAACGGTATCTGGTGCTGTAATACGCAGCACTGGTGCTTCGAGGTGCAGGATCGCACGTTCGTTGATTTGCGTGATAATTTCTGCCGCAACACCAGACGTTTTTTGTGCTTCTTGAACCACAATCGCACGATTTGTTTTCTTCACAGAATCCACGATCGTATCGATATCGAGTGGGCTGATGGTGCGCAGGTCGATTACTTCTACTTTTGCTCCACGCGCTTTCTCGATTTCTTCTGCTGCTTTCAGGCTGGTATGCACCATCGCACCATAGGTGATGATGGTAACATCGCTACCTTCTTTTACTACGTTTGCTTTGCCGAGTGGAATCGTGTACTCGCCTTCTGGAACTTCTTGACGGAAGGAACGGTACAGCTTCATGTGCTCGAGGAATACAACCGGATCGTTGTCGCGAATCGCGGAGATCAACAGTCCTTTTGCATCATACGGGTTGGAAGGGATAACCACTTTCAGACCCGGAGTTTGCATCATCAACCCTTCCAAAGAGTCAGCATGCAGCTCAGGCGTTTTCACACCGCCACCAAATGGGGAGCGGAATGTAACTGGGCTCGTGAAGCGACCGCCGGAACGGTAACGCATACGAGTAGCTTGAGATGCGATTGCATCGAACGTTTCAAAAACGAAACCAAAGAACTGAATTTCTGCTACTGGACGGAAGCCGTTTACGGAAAGACCAACAGCCAAACCGCCGATTCCGGACTCAGCGAGCGGCGTATCGAAAACGCGTTGCTCGCCGAACTCAGCTTGCAGACCTTCTGTTGCACGGAACACCCCGCCGTTGTTACCTACGTCTTCACCGAAGACAAGAACGGTTTCATCGCGCTTCAACTCTACGCGCATTGCATCCGTAATGGCTTGAACCATTGTCATTTGTGCCATGGCTTATTTCGACTCCTTCGCCAGGAATTCTGCCTTTTGCTCTTCGAGTGCAGGCGGCAGTGTCTCAAACATTACATCGATCAGTTCGCTAACTTTCATCTTAGGTGTTTCGTCCGCTTTCTTGATTGCGTCCGCAACAGCTGCTTTCGCTTCTTCGATCACAGCTTCTTCGTCTTTTTCGCTCCAGAGGCCTTTTGCTTCGAGGAACTTGCGGAAGCGGATCAGTGGATCGCGCAGTTCCCACTCGCTTTGCTCTTCACCTGTACGGTAGCGAGTTGGGTCGTCACCAGCCATGGTGTGAGGTCCATAACGGTATGTCATTGCTTCGATCAGAGTCGCACCTTCGCCATTCACGCCGCGCTCTTTTGCTTGCTGAACTGCGTAGTAAACGGCGAGAATGTCCATACCGTCAACGCGTTCGCTAGCAATACCAGCCGCAACTGCTTTAACTGCGATATTTTCAGAAGCCGTTTGTTTTTCGAACGGCAGAGAGATCGCATAACCGTTGTTTTGGGAGAAGAAGATAACAGGCAGCTTGTATACACCTGCAAAGTTCATACCCTCGTAGAAATCACCTTGGGAAGTCGCACCGTCACCAAAGTAGTTGATCGCCACTTTCTTTTCACCGCGCAGCTTGTAACCCATTGCAACACCTGTTGCTTGTGTACATTGAGCCGCAATGATGATTTGTGGCATCAATACGTTTACACCTTCAGGAATTTTGCCGCCCTCAATGTGTCCGCGGGAATACAGGAATGCTTTGTGCATAGGGTAACCATGCCACACCATTTGTGGAATATCACGGTAGCTAGGCAGGACAAAGTCTTCTTTGGAAAGAGCAGCCTCGGAACCGATCATGCTTGCTTCTTGACCAGCTACTGGTGCATAGAAACCAAGACGACCTTGGCGGTTCAAGCTGATTGCGCGTTGGTCCCACACACGGGTAAATACCATTTTACGCATCAGTTCACGTAATTCATCATCGGAGAGCTTAGGCATCAAGTCAGGACGAACAACCGTACCATCCGGGGCAAGAATTTGCAGCGGGGCGTTGTTCTCTGTTTGTTCAACAGCAGTGGATACGCTCATCACATTCACCTCGTCACTAGAATAAGGGACTTCCTTTTCCCGCGTTGCTCTTTGTCGCCTCTATCTGAGCATCTGCTCGATGAGCGACGAATGCCATTCGCGGCGGAAGTGACCCTGATAAAAACCAGAAGAAAGTTGCATGGTGCAAGAAAGGGCTTACAGCGCCGTTTGCAACACCCTGTTATATTGCAGTCAAAATACCTGTTTAATGTGTTACAGTATTGATATTACAGGGTTTATTTCCTCTCTGTTATCATTTACTATATAAGCTGTATCAGTTTTTTTCAAGGCTTAGTTTTTCATTTGAGCATACAGGGAGTGTGAATCGATGTCTGACTATGTAAAGCGAACCATCATAAAAGAAGAAGTGCCCAGCATCCACGTGGACACTCCCCGCTCGGTCAAAGTATACCTGCCGCCGGGGTACAATGAGCTTCTTTCTTACCCTGTTGTGTATTGCCAGGATGGGAACGACTTTTTTACGATGGGGCGAATCGCGACCATCTCCAATCAATTGATTCTGGAAGAAGGTATCGAACCCTATATCGTCGTCGGTGTTTCCGTCGACCGTAACAAACGCACGAGCGAGTATTCTCCATCTGGGTCGAGAAACGCAGCCTATCAGCGTTTTTTCACCGAAGAGCTGATTCCTTACATAGAGGAGCGTTATCCTGTGCGCCGTGATCCTGCTTCACGTGTGCTGGCAGGAGACTCTTTGGGTGGAACCGTTTCTTTGCATCTCGCATTAGAAAACCCAAACCTTTTTCCACAAGTACTCGCGCTGTCCGGGGCGTTTTTCCAAACGACACTCGACCCGCTTTTGGATCAGTCTAGTCTATCTTGGCTGCGAATTTGGATGGTCGTTGGCCTCGATGAGACATCTGTAGAAACAAGTGCGGGTACCTTCGACTTCGTTCAATGGAATCGCAAGGCAAAACAGATTCTTGAGGACAAGCAAGCAACCTTGTCGTATCGAGAAAAACCAGGGAATCACGTCTGGGGTTTGTGGCAAAAAGAGCTGCCTGACGCCTTGCGTTATTTCTTCCCGCCTCCACGCCTGTAACCATTACGAGCCATTGATTTCTTTGATGTCCTCGTACCCGTAGTACCGGCCATCCACCAGGAAAATGCCTTGGTGGTTGGCTTTTTCAATTTCGCCCGCAACCTGATTGGAATCGTTTAGGACGATGTTGACAATCTTGCTCTCATCCCGTTTCATTTGATTGAGAATGCGTTCTCGCTCTTTGGCCGAGATCATATCCATCCCTCTTTTCCCCTATGTTGGATAGCTATAGTATTTCATTGGCGGGTCTGAATTACACACAAGTGAGTCAACCGAACGGAACCAAAAAAAGCCTTGCCGCTCTCCAAGTTTCCGGATACGGCAAGACTCTTTTTTATTGTTCGATGGTAGTATATTTAAAGTCTCTACCACCAAACGGGTTGATCAAGAATCCTTTGACTTTGTCGTTTTTTATATACGGTCTTGCACCATAATACACAGGGGCAATCGGCATTTCCTCCATTAAGATGTTCTCTGCCTCACGCATGATCGCATTACGCTTCGCCGGGTCTTTTTCCAAGTAACTTTGGACGATTAGCTCTCTATATCTGTCGTTTTCCCAAGCAGCGTCGTTCGTGCCCACTGTTTTATCCTTGAAAATTTCCAGGAAATTGATAGGGTCGTTAAAATCAGCACCCCAATTTCGGTAGGCAAATTGATAGTTTTTGGAGCGCTTGTTTTGTAAAAAAACTTTTTCCTCCAAGCCACTGATTTTCAGATCTACACCCAGGTTTCTTTTCCATTGATCCTGAAGAGCTTCAGCCAGTTTTTTCTGACGATCGTCACCCGAACCATATGTGTAGGTCACGTCAGGCAATGTCGAAAGCCCCAGCTCCTTTAACCCTTCAGCCAACAACTGCTTGGCTTTGTCTACATCCTCTTGAAAATAGTCATTTCCGCTGAGTTGCATCGAGGGCGGAACCCACGCAAAAGCCGCAGGCACCCCTGTCTGCACGATTCCATCTACAAGAGGCTGCCGTTGGATCGAATACGAGAAGGCTTGTCGAATCTTTTTATTCGTAAAAGGGGACACCGTTGTGTTAAAGGTAACTGCAACCGTGTTCGGATATGGTGCCATCACGATTTTTCCTTCCTCCTGCAAAGCAGGGATCACATCGACGGGCAACACGTAGGTAGGATGCCCTCCCCAATCCAAATCACCAGAATCAAACAACGCTTGAGCGGTGTTGGTATCAGTAATCATGCTCCAGACGATCTTGTCGAGCTTCACGGCATCTTTGTCATGATACTTCTCGTTTTTCACAAGGACCATTTTGTTTTTATGCTCCCACAGCTCCATTTTGAATGGGCCGTTGCCTACGTAGTTGTCTGGAGAAGCTGCCCAGTTCGGATGTGCCTCCAAGGTCTTTTTATGTAAAGGAAACAGTGTCGGGAAAGCCGTCAGCTCGTAAAAAAACGGAGCTGGCGAATTGAGCTTGACCTCTAATGTAAAATCGTCTAGTGCTTTTACCCCTACGTCTTCATGTGATCCTTTCCCAGTGTTAAACTCCTCTGCCCCTTTAATGAAATAAAGCATATAGGCATATTCGGACGCTGTCTTGGGGTCGAGATTTCTTTTCCAGGCGAACTCAAAGTCATGGGCGGTTACCGAATCTCCGTTGCTCCATTGCGCATTCGTTTTCAATTTGAACGTGTACGTCGTCAAATCCTCGGATACCGTATAACTGTCGGCAATCGCGTTGGCTATTTTCCCATCCGGTCCATAGCGAGTCAGTCCTTCAAAACAGGCAGTAATCACATCAAAGGAAGTGCCATCGGAAGCTAGTCCGGGATCTGCTGTCGGAGGCTCTCCACCGTCAGCATTCCAATTCAATACCATCTCTTTTCCCGTTGGCTTCGTTGGTTGAGATGCCTGCTCATTCGGTTTGTTCGTTACCCCCGTTTCACTTGTACTACATCCCGCTAAAACTTGAAGTAATAAGAAACTGCTCAAAATAAAGCTTATCCTCTTTCTCATCGAGACCATCCCCTTTGATTCCATTCGATTCCATACACCAGGAAACGCCTTTGCTTTATCACACTACCATGATAACGCAAGTGCAGACGAAACAAATCAGACGGTATGGCGAAAAACAGATCGTGTATAGACTCTTATTTTGTACAAATTGTCTAATTATTTTGAATTCGGTTTTAAGAAAAAGAAAAAGCCAGTCTTCCCTTCGACTGGCTACAGGCGGTTGAAACGATTACACCTTTTCCAATAATTGCTCGACTGCTGCAACGACGGTCTCGATATGTTGATCGGTAATGTGCCGATGCGTCGTAAAGCGAATGACATACTCGTCAAAATCAACAGCGAGCACTCCTTTTTCCTCCAAACGTTCCAAGAAGCCAACAGCTGTTTGTCCAATCGAGTCTGTATTTACCAGCACGATATTCGTCTCGACTTGCTCGACCTGAAGCGATAGCTGGCGCAAGCCTTTTGCCAATTGCTGTGCCCGTTCATGGTCTTCTGCCAATCGTTCGGTCATCCGTGTCAAAGCGATGATGCCCGGTGCTGCCAAATACCCTGCCTGACGCATCCCGCCTCCTAATTTTTTTCTCCACCATCTCGCTTCCTCGATAAACGCACGATCCCCAGCCAAAATGGAACCAACCGGAGCACTCAGCCCTTTCGACAAACAAATCTGAACGGTATCGGCAAAAGCGCTTAGCTCACTGACTGCAACACCTTGGGCGACAGCCGCATTGAAGAGACGAGCACCGTCCAAATGAACGGGAATACCGTGTTTTTGCGCGATAGCATAAACACTCTTCATTTGCGCCACAGTGATTACCGCCCCTCCAGCGCGATTATGTGTATTTTCGAGACAGATCAATTTTGTGCGAGGAAAATGGATATTGTTGCCCCTTACCGCCCTCTCTACCTCTTCTGCGCGCAAAGCACCCCGTTCGCCAACCAGCGTCCTTGTCTGTACGCCGGCTAATGCCGACATAGCGCCGCCTTCATAGTAAAAAATGTGCGAATCCGCTTCCGCAATGACCTCGTCTCCATTGACACAGTGTGTCAAAACAGCGACCTGATTGCCTTGCGTGCCACTTGTTACGAACAGAGCCGCTTCCTTTCCGAGTATTTCAGCCGCGATTACTTCCAAACGATTGACAGTTGGGTCCTCTCGGTAAACATCATCACCAACCTCCGCTTCCGCCATTGCCCGAAGCATCTCCTCGGTTGGTTTCGTAACGGTATCACTACGCAAATCAATTTTCATAGATGACTCTCCTTCCACCCCGTTGTCATTCTCTACACATGTCGTAACACTTTCAACATTGCATCCTGAATTCCCTCTTGCTAAGATGGAAGGGTAACTTACATACAGTTAGGGGATTTGACCTGTGAAACTAAAAATCACTCGTAACGCTGCCAAACAATTGGCTCCAATTATCCAGCAAGAAGAAGACAAAGAATTGAAACTGCGCGTTTATATTACTCACGCTCATGGTGATCATGCCCACTACGGACTCGCTCTGGACAAGCCAACAGAAGAAGATGTGGTGATCTCGACTGACAAAGAGATCGATGTGATCGTGAAAAAAGATGAGCCATTACTGGATGGCGTTGTCATTGATTACCTCTTCTTGCCGCAAGAAGGTTTTGTGATTACCAACCCTTCCAAAGGCAACACAGGCGACCACTAAGATTGTACAGATAAACCCTCTGCTTTTTACAGGCAGAGGGTTTTCTTTGATGAGTCGATTCTTATTCGTCAGTAGCCATGGTGTACAGCGCTGTCGGTAAATCTTTCAGCAACGGTGAAGAAACATCATCAACCTGCGTCATAACAAGCCGATGGACCGGACGTGTCATCGCGACGTACAACAGTTTCGCATCCCATTCATTATTTTGATAGGCATCCACATCCAGTATAATGACCACATCGAACTGCAAGCCTTTTGTTAAAAAAGCAGGCATGACGGTTACGCCACCGGGAAATTGGTTATCCTTGCTGCCTAACAGAGTCAGATCAGCTATTTTGTCTTGCAAGCCTTTATGGGCTTTTTTACTCGCTTGTATGGTTTTCGCTACAATGGCAATCGTTTTGAAGCCTTCCGACTGGTAGGCAGCCACACGTGAAGAGATGTCCTCCCATAGTTGCGCTCGTGAACGAGCCTTGACCATGATTGGTTTTTCACCATGTCGCAAAACCGGTTTTGCCAATACCGTCTCGGGCAATTCAATTTGCCGCAACACTTCATTGGCGCAGCGCATGATCTCAATTGTCGAACGATAACTTTGCGACAACGTATAATAGGAAGGAAACAGCTGGGCAAAAATCCCCTTCGTCAACTCTTCCCAGGCATGAATCCCCCGGTAGCTATGAATGCCTTGCGCAATATCTCCCACGATTGTGAGCGAGTTTCGCTTGGTTGCCAATGCAATGACGGCTATTTCTAACGCACTCAAGTCTTGTGCTTCATCCACGACCGTATGATCAAAATGCTCCGCTTTATTCATTCCTTCAACAATATGCTGCAAGTATAGCAGTGGAGCGATATCTTCCGGCTCCAATCTCTCCTCTGCAAACAGCGCAGCACTTGACTGCGTCACATCACGCACCACTTCGTCTGAAATATCAGCAGGTACGAGCTTGCGCAGCAATTCCTCGTCAGCAATCAATTCGCGATAAGCTGCGAAAATTTCCAGTCTTGGAAATGAAGTCAGGTACGTATCCAGGATTTGCTCCAGCATTTTCTCGAATTTGTACAAGCCTTCTTTGTCCAAATCGACTTTTCGTTCTCGCAAATGGGCAAATAATTGCTTGTTCATTTCTTGTTTCAAATGCTTACGAAGAGCTTCTACCCGTCGATGATACGGCATATTGGCGAATTGCTCCAGGAAGCATTGGCGAATAAAATCACCCGGAATGGAAAAGACTTGTTTCGTTTTATTGTATAAAAAGCTGAGTTTCTTAAAAGGAATTCTCGTTTCGACGATATGCCGGATATATTGCTCCAGCGCCTCCCGACAAGCGAGCGATCCTTTGAAGCGAAGCCTGTTTCGCGTCATTTCTTGCTGGCGCTCATCCTGCCCCTCTTCAAAGAACAATTGCAGAGGCTTATCCGGACTCACGATTCTCCATCCTTTTGGCAGCAGAGGTTTCACGAGACGCGCTGCCCAATCCACAAAGGTAGACTGCTGAACGTCATCGACTCCCAACTCAGGCAAAACCTCGGATATATAGGTAAGAAACATCCGGTTTGGTGCGAACACCATGAATTTTTTGGACATCATGGAATCCTGATAGTTATATATCAAATAGGAGAGTCGGTGCAGCGCAATGGTCGTTTTTCCGCTCCCCGCTACTCCTTGCACAACGATGGGCCGTTCTTTTTCCGCCCGGATAATATCATTTTGCTCGGATTGAATCGTAGCGACGATGTCTTTTAGCCTGCTATCGTTCGCCTGATTCAGATTGGCTGCCAAAAATTCATCAATGAAGCCCTCTTGCAAAAACTCGTCAGGATGCCCCATTTCGCGGTTAATCGTTTCTTTTACCGCTCCATCATAGATGCCGACGATCTTACCGTCTTCAATCGCAAAATTACGCTTTAAGCGAACTTCACCTCGCACGATCTCTCGTCCCATTCGATAAAACGCGTCTTTGCTCTCACCGGAATAATAAAGACTGGCGATAGGCGCACGCCAATCCACGACGACAGAATCAAACGTATCGCTGCGTACAATTCCCCGTTTTCCTATGTAGACCTGATCCAGCTCGTAGATCTCATCTTTCAAGAAGTCCACTCTGCCGAAATAAGGCTTCTCTCGCCCCTGATCTTCCAGGTAACGCAAATCCTTTGCCTTTTTATAGTTAACGACCTGTTTCACATAGTCATCTGTCGCCTCGCGAATATCATTGCGAAGCTGCTCCATTTCTTCGTCAATCGCCGAAATTGTTTCATCCAGCTTTTTTTGTTCCCATTCATAATCACGATGCTGTGTACTCACCTTCATTCCCCCTCACATGTATCGTGTCCATTGAACGTATCAGGACCATTGCCTACCCAGCCATATTCCAACCGCACAAGAAAGTAGCCCGACTCCCAAACTGAGAAGAGCGTACAAAGTGCCACGCAACAGGTGGCCTTCTCCCCAAAAAGTGACCACTTCCAAGGAAAAGCTAGAGAAAGTCGTAAATCCTCCCATGACCCCCGTTGCAAATAAGAGATAGAGTGTTGGAGATAATATGCCACGTTCTTTCCCCAGCACGAACAAGATGCCGATGATCAACGATCCACAAACATTGGCGATCCAGGTTCCCCATGGCCATCCCGGCTGATTCGCAAGCAAAGACAATAGGTAGCGCAAAAGAGAGCCAACTGCTCCTCCAACCGCTACAGCTATCCACGCCATCGCTTTCCCTCCCTGGCAATCAAAGCGTTATGTATGTCACAGAAAAAGACACCCTAGCGTCAAGCGAGGATGTCTGTCGTATCAGTAATTGTTATCTTACTGTTTTGGCTTATTTTCTTCAAGGTCTTCCACATAACGGATGGAATCCAAATTAGCTCTCAATGAAAGCTTAACGGCGTCAATGTACTTTTGGCGCAATGCTTTTTGTTCGAGCTTTTCTTCTTCAGTCAAACCTTCTTCGCGAGATTTTTTGACCAATTCATTAATGCGTTTAATTTCTGCGTCAGATACCACTGCTGGTTCCTCCCACTCTGTAGTAGTGCCGCTTCATTATACCACATTCGAATGATCCCGCAAGACAGCCGAACACTTACGGCATATCAGGCATGATCAGAGTCTGACCCGGGTAAATCCTGTTGCTATCCAAACCGTTCGCTTCCTTGATTTCTATGATATAGTCACGAACATCTGTATGCTGATCTGAGTAGCGAACGGCTAACGACCATAGGCTATCTCCGGATTGTACGGTTACCTCAATGCCTTGTGGCTCCTCCATTGGCGAAGAAGCAAACACTAGTTCGGTCAACAAGTAAAAAAAGAGAATAAATGTAATAAGAAACAAGAGAGCTTGACCTCTCGTGATACCAAAACGAACACGACGTTCTTCTTTTTTCTCGAAACGATTACGTACTGTCGATGAATTCATGATAATGGCCCCCTTACAAACATACGTTCTGTCCTTTTGTAAACTCATAATAAATGAGAACGTATGTTCATGTCAACAATGAATCGAACTTATGTTTGTCGAACGCAAGCTCCCATGGTATAATATAGGAAAATATGTTCGAGAAATCAGGGGTGTCTTTCTATGTCAAAATTATCGAGTAGACAACAAGCCATCATCGAGTTCATACGAAAGGAAGTTCGTGATAAAGGATATCCGCCTTCTGTACGTGAAATTGGAGAGGCTGTCGGACTCGCTTCCAGCTCAACGGTACATGGTCATTTGGCACGTTTAGAGAAAAAAGGCCTCATTCGTCGAGACCCTACCAAACCTCGCGCCATCGAATTGCTATCAGATGAAGATCGTTTTCAAGACAATTTCGAAGACTCTGTCGTCCGTGTGCCCGTAATCGGAAAAGTAACTGCTGGACAACCGATTACAGCCATTGAGGATGTGGAAGAATACTTCCCGCTTCCAGACAATATCGTGACTTCAGACAAGGTCTACATGCTGCGTGTCTCCGGGAACAGTATGATTGATGCCGGAATTCTCGACGGAGATTACGTCATTGTTCGCCAACAACACGTAGCGAACAATGGTGACATTGTCGTAGCCATGACAGAAGAAGACGAAGCGACCGTCAAAAGATTTTTCAAAGAAAAGAACCACTTCCGACTCCAACCGGAGAATGCCACAATGGAACCGATCATTCTGGAGCATGTCACCATTCTCGGTAAAGTCATCGGTGTCTATCGCCTCATTCACTAGTTTCCACGTAAAAAAGGACAGCCTCGGCTGTCCTTTTCGTTTTCTATATGTTATCTGGCGATAAAAAACCAGATGATCATCGTAACTTGCAAGATGACTTTTACGACCGCACTGCCCAAAAATCCGATCAGTGAACCTACCCCTGCTTTCACTGCTCGCTCCATCGATTGCTTCTGCACCATTAACTCTACGATAACGACGAATACAAACGGCAAGATCAGCATACCAAACGGTGGAAACACGAAAATCCCGAGGATAATTCCGACCGCAGCGGCAATGGACGACCATTTTGACCCCCCATACTTTTTCACGAAGTACATGTTCGTCAGCAAGTCAGCACCGTAAAGTAGAATGCTTAGAACGACCATTCCCCACCAAAAGGATGCCGGCAATCCCGCTCCCGGATCTGCAATAAAAAAGTGATAGAGTAAAAAGCCCGCCCACAGCAAGATCGTATCAGGTAAAACGGGTAAGAAAATTCCTGCGATGCTAAGCAAGAACAATAACACAACTACGACCCACAAAAATATTTCCATCCACTACACTCCCTTCATTTAGGTATACGAGTGATTACCGATTTCGTTGCGTACTTATTCACTTTTGTCTAAACTATTTTAAAAGAAAGTAGACATGGAGGTTGTCTCATGAGAAATTGGCATGATCTCTCTTACCTGGGCAGAGGAACAATACGCCAAAAAGCGGCGTTGGAAGCAATTCAACAGACGCACCTCATGGAAGTACTATCCGATTACCGTCCAGTGCTTGCCGGAACCATCCCATTGAACATTGACGTTGTAGGAAGTGATCTGGATATTATTTGCGAGAGTCATGATTTGCATCAGTTTGAGCAGGTTGTTCGTAAAGCGTTTGGCTGTTTGCCTGGATTTGAAGTGACTCAACTAGATATAAAAAGTATTCCCACGTGCGTTATCTCTTTTTTCACAGCTGACTTTTGGTTTGAATTGTTTGCTCAACCGTTAGCTGTCGAAAAGCAAAATGCCTATCGTCATATGGACATCGAAGCACGATTGCTAGAAATAGGGGGCATGGATGCATACCAACACATCAGAGCTCTGAAGCAAAGCGGCATCAAAACCGAGCCTGCATTTGCTCGATACTTTCATATTCCAGGTAGTGATCCATATGAGGCCTTGTTGCAATTGGAATCGTTAACCGAACAGGAATTACGTGAAAGAGTTCATCTCCTACGAAAGGATTAATCTTCAAGCAAAGAGCCGACCTCTACTTCTTCAATACAGGAAGGATCATCATTTTTGGGGCTGCCCACTTTGGTAGATACCGGATACACCATCATCTCGCTGGAATCATAGGGGGTAAACAGTGACTGGAGCTGCAACCGATCATACTTCTCCCGATCAAGCCATAAGTCCTCGCCATCTTTCTTTAAGATGACAGGCATTCGCTCATGAATATTCTCCATGAGCTCATTCGCCTTTGTCGTAACAATCGTACAGGTATGTACTTTTTCTCCCTCTTGATTCGTCCACGTATCAAACAGGCCAGCAAAAGCGAATGGTTCCCCGGTTTTCAACATGATCCGCATCGGTTGTTTCCCTGAAATGGTGTTCATCCACTCATAAAAGCTGTCGGCAGGAAGGATGCATCGCTTTCGGGCGAAAAGCTGTTTGAATGCTGGCTTTTCATTTAATGTCTCGCAACGCGCATTGATCATTTTGTAGCTGCTCTTCTCATCGGCAGACCACGACGGTACTAGCCCCCATCTCAACTGACCCATACGCCGTTCGCCGCGATCTGCAATAATCGCTGGAATGAACTGACCCGGTGCAATATTGTACCGTGGCTTTGCATCAAATGGAATGACTTCGATTTGGAACCGTTCCTTCCATTTTTCCAAGTTCGTTACGAGAGTAAAACGACCGCACATGCTTTTCCCTCACATCCTTCCCTGGATGCCTGCTTTTCTCTTCTATTTTTACTGTTTCACCTGACGCGTCATTTCAAACCTTCTATGCGTGTGAAGTAAGCGGAAAACGAAAATGTTCTGCCTCTATTTTTAACGAGGGTCGAACAAATAAGACATCATCGGTCGTTGTCATCCATGCAGATTGGATCTTTTTATTCTCACTATCCGGCATGAAGTGAAATTGAATGTTTGAAGTCTCAGCCGTTACCAAATGAGAGATGACCGCTTCTATATCAACTGGTTCTTTGCTTACAAGATCAAATACATGCAGTTGGTCGTCTTCTCGTTCAAATAAGACAATCACATCCTCCTCTTCGAGATAATAGATCGCATCCCGAAAAACAAGCAAAAAGTAAAACATCAACAGATGCTCGCTATCCTTCACGCCTAGTCTCGATGAAACGGGGATTCTTTTAGCAGCAAATTCCTTCATAATATTAAAATCAGCCTCATTATCGACATCCAGCTTACGCAAGACCGATTTTTGTCCCACTTGCTTTTTCAGATCGGACGCCAATAAACGAAAACTACTTTCCAGTGCTCTCTCAAACCCGAACTTCGGATAAAAATCGAGCACGGTATCATTGGCATACAAATATATAAAATCGTATTCCTTCTCACGTGTTTCAAGAATATGATTCATCAATTTCGCTGCCAAGCCTTGGTTGCGATAGGCAGGATGCGTCATGACCGTTCCGATCTGAAGTGCCTTATACTCTTTCCCATTGCATGTCACGAGCATCTTACTGGCAGAAGCGTTCGCAATAACCTGTTCCCCATCCAAATAGGAATAGCAAACATAGTTGTCGTTCCAAAAACCCTTGTTATCCCATTCTTTAAAATCGAGCTGAAAGATCTGCTTGGCAAGGTCATTAAAGCTTTCCTTGTATGTTTCGATATGCTTGTAGTCGCTAATCAATCGATATTCACCCATGTAAAAACCTCCCATTCCATTGTTTGTGCTGTTTGTCATCATTCATTCCTCTTCAGCAATCCCTTCTTTCCAAATAAAAAAGACCACAAGAAGAATTCTCTTCTCATGGTCAAATTAATCGTTGTGATGAAGATACCTATCCCGAACAGAATAGATACCGTGCTCAAACGTGAAATTTGTTTAAATGAGATACAATGCCTTCTAATCGCTTTTGAAAAAAGGTATAAAAAAGAAACAAAGGGGCGCCCTTCATTTGACCTTTTCCCATATAAAATTCATTCGAATTTTACTTAGCGATTATCAGTTTCATCATACTCAATCAAAACCTCTTTTCACGTTCATTACTGTAACTATATAGCAGTTTCCATGGACTGTAAATGTTTTATCACTTCATGATTTTTCTGAATGGAAAAGAGAAAAAATACGTCCTGCCATTTGTGCTTCTGTTACTTGTCAATCATCCATTTCAAAGCAGCCTCTCTTTCATAAACTGTGTTAACGATGCTGTTAAAGGGAGGGTTATACGTGGAACATCATAAGAAACAGAAAGGAAAAGAAAGGGAAGACAACAAAATCTATGTATACGCTGAGGAAGTGGAGATAAAAACAGGAAAAGTAAAGGGACACTCTCGCTGCTCCACTCCCGAAACAATCGGTTTTCAAAACCTGCGTAAAAAACTTGTCCACTGTATTGGACAAATCATATCCTTAATGATTAGAGGATGCTGTGAACCTATCGAAGGGCGTTTGACAAATGTTGAAAAAGGCATCCTCATTTTAGATGCGAGCCATGTGGTCCCTATCTCTGAAGTCACTTCCTTTTCCCCTATCTTTATTGCCTATGTCACAAATTCAGGAGACGATCCGAATGATGATACCATATCCGTGATTAATACTTCAACGAACACGGAAATGGCAGCTCGCATTCCTGTTGGAGACAACCCTGTAGGAATTGCAATTACACCGGATGGTTCCCGTGTGTATGTAACGAATTCTTTTCATAACACTGTCTCGGTGATCAGCACCGCTACAAATACGGAAATCCTGCCGCGAATCGCTGTAGGAGACTTCCCATTCGGTATCGCCATCACTCCTGATTGTTCGCGTGCTTATGTAGCAAATTTGTTTGGTAATGATGTTTCCGTGATCAATCTCGCTACTAATACAGAAATCCTTCCACGGATTCCGGTCGGAACGAACCCGGTTGATGTCGCAATCACTCCAGATGGTTCACGTGTATATGTGACGAATTCCTTTAGTAATAACGTCTCCGTAATCAGAACTGCTACCAATACCGAAATCCTGCCACGAATCACTGTCGGTACGTTGCCCATATGTATTGAGATCACTCCAGATGGTTTGCACGCCTATGTGACAACTGGCGCTAGTGATGGGATTAGTGATTTCGTCTACGTCATTAACACTGCCACAAACAATGTTTCGGAGAACCCCATCCCGGTTGGGGATGCTCCCAGAGGGATCGCGATTACACCAGATGGTTCCCGTGCGTATGTTACCAACTTGTTCGACAATACTGTTTCCGTGCTTAATACTGCTACTAACACAGTCATTGGGGCTCCAATTCCAGTGGGCTCAAGTCCTATTCGTATTGCGATCACTCCAGATGGTCTGCGTGCTTATGTGACAAATATTGATGAGAATACGGTCTCTGTGATCAACATTGTGACCAATACCGAAATCCTGCCACGGATTCCGGTTGGTGATTTCCCATTCGCAATCGCGATCACTCCGAATTGCCTCTAAATGTATCTTTACTTACTGTCTCCCGTGAAGGAGGGAAGGGAAATGAAAAAGCAAGACATTCTCAGGTTTATCGAGAAGGAGTTACAGGAAAATTCTGAAGCAACTAGCTTGGCAATCTCGCAAAAGTACAATATCCCGTTTATTCTCGCTGAAATCTATCAAATTAAGCTCAAAAACCTGTTATATAAAAAAGAGGGCAGACCATAAATCTGCCTTTCTTTCTGTCATTTTTGTAGGTATCGTTACACAAACAGGCCATTTTCTTATATAATTCAAATAGCCCCTTTCAAAAAAGGGGGACACCGTTTTTAAAATGGACCTCGAGGGGGGTGTACGAATGGCGAATGCACTCAATTTGCCACATACCGCAGCGGCTCATGCAAAGCCTAGAAATAGTAAGGCGATACTTTGCATGAGGTGGTCTTCCGTTTAAACGAATCATCGCCTTCATTTGCGTATCTCATTTCCTATTTCTTGGCTTTGCCCCTTATTTGCCTACCTATAAATAAGGAGCGAGCAGAAATGAAATGTGTAAAAGCAAACTTAATCCTTCCTGAATCGTTACTCGCGGAAATTCAAAAGTACGTGCAAGGAGAAACCATCTATATTCCAAAGACAAAAGTAACCCATCAAAAATGGGGGACGCGCACCGGCGGGAGAAAGCTCCTGGATGAGCGGAATACGGCTATTAAAAGCAGCTTTCGGGCCGGGACGGCTATTTCTCAGTTAGCGGAGGAATACTTTTTGTCTACCGAGACGATTAAAAAAATCGTGTATACCAAATAGACGTTTATAAAGCACTGACGACTTTTCCATTTAAGTTGTCAGTGCTTTTTTATGGCGAGTTTTTTTGGGAAATGTCCTCTCCCTTTCTCTTCGCTTGCAAACACGTTAAAGTAAAGAAGAACCCACCTAACAAGACAGAAACAGGAGGAACCGCAAGATGGAACCTTTTATCCATACGCATCAATATCACTTCATTAAATCACGCGTTCAAGCAATCATGAACGCCTATGCGACCAGTACAGATGTCAACGTGATTCGTGCTCGCAAAGAAATCGCCCATGAAGAAATCTTTCAATTGTTCCCAAACATGACGGAAGAACAAAAAGAGATTTTACAACCGATTGACTCGATTAAAGAAAAGGCAGAAGGAAAACAATTTTTGCATCAACTTTCACCATTTGTGATTCCCTTCCCTGCTCTCACAGAGTCTTCCATTAAGAAGCTCTTTCCGAAAGTAAAGAAGTTGAAAGTCTCGAATTTAGCTGAGATCGATTTTTCCGAAATCTCTTATGTGAGCTGGCTAGACACCTCTACAGAAAAGAAATTTATTGTTGCTTACCACGAAGGAAAACTGGTTGGCATACATGGACAGTTTACAAGCGTAAACAAAAAAGGCGTTTGTGCGCTCTGTAATCGCTTTGAGGAAATCGGCATGTTCGTCCTTGAAGCCAAAGGTTCTGGGGATGGAACGTATTTGAAAAAAGGAAACTACATTTGCCAAGACAGTGTGACGTGCAATCAAAATATCATTTCGCTGGATAAGCTGAACGATTTTATCTCTCTTATGGTGAAATAAGTCTGCAACGAAAATGAAAAAGCCGTCTGGTCTCCATGCCAGGCGGCCTTTCCTATGTTCCTTACTTGATCTCGGTGAGACTTTCTTCCAAACGATCCCATGTTTGGGTGATGCCCTCTAGCATGCCCATGTCCATAACAGTTTTGAGAGCTTCCGCAGATACATACTCAGAACGGTTGACCAGCTTCGTCTTGCCACCCAAATCGATGAATTCCATCATAACCTCTGTCGAAGGCATGGCATCATTTATGTTGCCTTCTGCATCTGAAAAGTAATCGGTATAGACAATTTTCTCTGGCTCAACAATCTCCTTATAAACGCCTTTGCCCCAAGATTCCATTCCGTAAAAATCACCTTGGTTCTTATCGACACACTTCATGCAGTAGTGCCAAACACCGCCTGGTCGGAAATCAACATGACAAACCGGGAGTTCCCAGCCTTTCGGTCCCCACCAACGCTTGAGATGCTCAGGCTCCTTAAACATCTTGAACACCAGATCTCTAGGCGCGTCGAATACACGCTCCAGTACCAGCACCCGGTCGTTCTCTACCCTTGAAATCATTGCGTTTCTTGTCATAGTAATTCCTCCTCATTCATTAGAATGGATCTCAATCATTTTCTTTGTTTTGCAGTTCCCGCAAATAGTCTTCCAGATTATCGAATCTCTCTTCCATAACACGCTGGAATGACTTCACCCAAGAATCCAGCGCTCGGAAGGGCTCGGGCCTGAGTTTGTAAAATCGGCGATTGGCTTCGGCCTTCACATCCACGATACCGTTGTCACTAAGCACCTTCAAATGCTTCGAGGCTTGGGGCTGGCGAAGCCCCAGTTGGTCAGCGATTTCCCCTACAGTCAGAGGGCCCTCGCGCAAAAGTTCGACGATTTTCATACGATTTGGTTCAGCCAAAGCACTCAGCGTCGCCATGTCCATGCCCGGATTCATCCCTGACATGTCACTCACCTCGTTACATGATGGATTCTACGTTCATCTCATCCCCTTCAGCGTTATTGTGATCGCCTTGTTAGGTAAAATATACACCGAAGGGAATATTCCTGTAAAGGAATATTTTAAGGGATTTCACAGGTTATTTCATTAGTGATTAATCAATCACAAACGGTCAACATTTATTTGATGGAAGCACGATTCTGCAAATGCTGGATCGTTGCTGTTATTCCCTCCTCGAAATTCGTCGCTGGAATCGGTCCAATCAGCCGTTGATATTTTTCTCCGCTAAGGATCAAAGGTTTTTCAGTTAAGTACAGCATCTCGACAACCTCCTTCATCACCGGGACGAACAGCCCTAACAAAGACAAACCAATTTTCCCAAGTGGAATGACAGGTTTTGCGGTGCCACTTGCTTTTTGGGCGATTCGGACAATATCTCGACCGGAAATGATGCCTCCACCTGGGATGTGCCAATTTTGTCCATAAGCAAACTCACGGCAGGCCAACTCTACGATCATCTTCGCCGCATCCGGTAAGTAAACAAACTCGCGAGGAACATGCATGCTCCCAATGAAAAGACCCGGTTTTCCAGCCGCAATAGCCTCAAGTGTGGAACCTAAATACGATGCTTGATTAGCAGTGGGTCCATAATAATCCGGTAATCTGACAATCATCGTTCGCGCATGATCCCACCGACTGCTAAACAGCATCTGTTCAAATGCCAACCTGATTTTTCCTTTCTTCGTATGCGGTTGCTTTGGATGCTCCTCCGTCACTGGTTCCATCTGCTTTCTCCCGTATGGATAAATGCCGTCTACTGCTACAACCTTCAAACCTCTCTTGTTTGCGGCTTCCATGATCGCTTCGCCAAGTGGGATCAGCTTATTCACCATCTCGTGGTAAGGGACGTTTGCACAATGGAAGAGTACATCCGCTCCTTCCGATGCAGCTACGATGTCTTGAGACCGGAATGCATCTCCGACGGCCAGTGACAAATGTACTGGATTCCCCAGGTCTGACGCCATTTGTTCTAGCTTTTGTTGAGATCGCCCAAAAGCAATCGTTTCAATCCCTCGATTGATGAGCTCTTCCAAAATTGCGGCTCCCGTTCCGCCTGTTGCCCCGACTACAATCGCTTTTTTCATCCGGATCATCTCCACTCGTTTTATTTTGTGATTGATCAATCACTAACTAATTTGAACTATAACGCTTTAGTTAGTGATTAGTCAATAACTAATTCTCGCAATTTTTCTCAGCTACACCTCCATCAATTCTGGCATGTCCAAAGCCACTGAAATGTTACACAGCATTCCTCTTGCCAGGAAAATAAGCGTTCTCTCTTCCGGATTCGCGATGCCCGCTTTGCGAAAAGCTGTTAGGACAATCTGACGAACCTCCCGAAATGCTTCGCGCATTGCCTCACGAATCAAAGGCTCTTGAATCGTCTGAGCCTGCATTTGAAGCAGTATTTCATTTTGATGGGATGCCAAAATCTTTTCATATGTCTTGATTAAATCTGTTTCCAACTGCTCTTTGGATGCGGACTCCACAACGAGACGGAAAGAGTCAATGATCCGTTCCCATGACGCCTCTAATGCTGCCAGTAACAACGCTTCCTTCGATGCAAAAAACTTGAAAATATACGGCTGGGAAATCTTTGCACGCTCTGCAACCTGCGCTGTCGTTGCCCGAAAATATCCGATTTCAGCAAAAACCTCAATGGCCGCAGAAATGATTTCCGTTTTACGATTGACTGACGTCATTGCAGGATCGCCTCCCTTTTAGTGATTCATCAATAATATCTGATTATACGTCAGTTTGTGATGGGTTTCAAATGACTTATATCACTCAACAAACTTCGCGATTGATGATGGACGTGGCAGGTCCCCTCTGCAGATGGGATTAACTGTGTCCTTTTCATCTACTCCATTTATTCAGAATATATGTTGTTCCCAAGCGTATACTTTTTTGGAAGGCAAACTAATGAGGGGGAAGATTTATGAAAAAATTTACTCTGTTTGGTATTGCTGCTGCATTATTTCTAGCGCTTTCATTTCCTGGTGTTAGCAGCGCAAAAGAACAACGTGTACCATGTGAAGCTGACGGGTATTGCGGATGGCCGACCTATAGCGTTTAACACCAACCATTCCAATGAAGTTGGAAAGAACCAACGATAATTCCTGTATAAAACGACGACTGCCAACACAATTGCAAACGATCTTGGCGACAAAGGTGCTAAGGGATATTAATAGGTTCGTAATTTCTACTTTGTATTATTAATCAAACATCATCTACCGACTGATAAACTATCGGTATGATGTTTTTCTTTTTTTGGATTCATTGTAAGTCCACTTTAGTGGTAAAAGAACTGGTTTCATTTGCATTTTCTATTGAATCGTTTTCTTTCTGTTCCTCGTTTTCATATACAAATGTATGTAGCAGGGAGAAGAAAGTATGAAAGACCTTATGAAAATGATGAGTACTTGATAGAGCAAGAAGGTTGTCCCAAATGCCATGAATGTGGCTAGGGGATAGCCTTTTTTTTGGTCGTATATCCCCTGCTGATTTAACATTTTTGAGCGCTTGGACATGGCTGGAACATGCCCAAATTTTTTACTTACTGTGGTATCGCCCTTACATAGCTCCTCAATTTGCATAGCTTGAGTTTGAGGTTCTTCCTCATACTTTTCAAAGGGGTGATATCGATGGGATTCTTTGACGACAATTTTGCTTTGGTCTTGGTTCTTTTCGTTTTATTAACAATTGTTGCTTGCAGCTGTGATGATTGTTAATATCTGTCCAATGTGATGGGCGGCTAGGCTGCCCTCTTTCTCCCTCTATGACATCTCGGAGCTTTGAGCCCTTCTTTTGTCCAATCCTCCCACGTTACGCTTTGGTAGAAGGAGTGTAGTATGGTGGAGAGGTTAGATTAGGACGCCCTGTCCTACGACAAAACTTTTTCTTTGGTATTTCATTCACTTACCATTTCAACAAAAGAGCCGCCCGGTTCTTTCTCCGAGCGGCTAAATGTCTTCATGTGAGGAATTTTGTTCCAACTACATACTTCAGAGTAGTATTTCTTTTACGCTTTCCACTTCCGTCGTCATCATAATAAAGGGGGTCCGGTTGTTTACGAATGAGGCCGTTTCTTTGAATCTCGTTTTTGTATAAGCCTATCCCCTTCCCTTTCAGATCCGGTTTCATTCCGAGCCCGATATCGAATATTCCTGCGGATATTTCCAAATTGCGACTTGCTTTGCATCTGTCATTATCATCAAATGAAAGTTCATTATCCCCCTCCATCTCCATAAACCACTGAAACTCACTTTTTGCTTCCTATAAGACCATCCCCCTGTTTTTCGCATCGTGAATATTGCCAATGACCGTGATCGTTGCGATTAATTTTTATACGATGCTTCCTGTAAGCTCACCTGCTAGGTGGATTGAACTGTAGGCATTTGCCTTAGCAAAATTTATTCTGGGTGGATTTTCATAACAATGTAAATATTTACCATTTGATTTGATTTGAGTATAATTACCTTTAGCTTATGTATTTAGAATTTGGTCAGAATTGATTAAAAGGAGTGTACTAGGTATGAAAAAACAGCTTCTCTCTATTTCGATGTTCGCTTTACTCCTCTCTTGCGCACCTGCATATGCCTCCGCTTCTACCAATGCTCATGTACAAGGTGGACCAAACACAGTCACCGTTGAGCAACAAACGCAAGCAGAATCATTCACCAAATATTACTACCTTACTCCTGGGCAGTTAAGTCCAAAAGAAGCGATTTATCTAAAAAAAGGGCAGGAACTCCGTATCGGTGCAAAAGGTAGCTTTGCTTATTACACAGTTTATAATGCTCAAAATAAACAGATTTGGAGCGGCACAACAGGTATCATTATTAAGGCTGATGCGGACGGGTATCACTACGTACAATTTCAAGCGCCCTATTCTTATCAGGATCAAAATGTAATCGTCGCTACTTATACGATTCAGTAAAACATGCCCTGGTGACGTTCCTGAATGCTAATCCACATACATTTTCGATACATGGGGTACATTTGACCAATCAAATGGACACTTGTATTCGTACAATATCTTAGATCGTCATCAAGAGGTGATATCACTTGAAAAAGAGAAAATCTAGGTCTAAGCGATTCACGAAAGTAAATGGTCAATTGGTTGAATTTCTTCCTAGTTTTCAAGAATGTATGAACGAATGTAGACGTGTAAGTCCGCCTCATGAAGATTGTGAAACGCTATGTCTTCCATATCTTGACTCAAGAAGAGTACGATTGGATGAAGAGTGTTACGATCGTTGCCGCCGTTGGAGATCTCACGGGATTTGTGATCACATTTGTCAGGTGCCCTATTGAGCACGAGGTTTGGCGTACCCGACTTTTTTGTCCCAATCTCCCATCATACGCTCTAAGAAAATAGCGTGCTGTTTTGTGGATAGGTCGTTTTTCCTGTTTACGTCTTGTTTCGTGGGTGCCGTCTGGATGACCTCTATTTTTTGAACGCACCCACGAAAGAAAAAACCCCTCGTGACAACATGCACAAGGAGTTTCGCTTTTCTGTGTTGATCGCATCGCTATTGCTTTTTCAGCAACATGCTTCCAATTTCCTCTAAGAGCATTTCCTTTCCAATTGGGCCAAAGGCTTTGATGTTGAATGTTTCATTGCTTACCTCATAGAGATGGCCTTGTTGAACTGCCTTGTTGCTTTTCCATACTGGGCTCTTTTTCAGTTCTGCGTATACATCATCCGCTTTTCCGCCGAAATTGACGAGGAACATATGGTCTGGCTGAAAATTCGTCAGTCCCTCCAGTTCGATCATTTCCATTGTTTTATCAGCAGGTGTTCCGGCTGCTGGCTTCAGGCCGAGATCAGTGAACAAGATATCTGCATATCCATAATTCCCGTACACGCGGAACAATTTTGGCGTTACGGCCAGGAACATAAAAGTCTCGTCGCCGTAAGCTTGCTTAAGTTGCTCGTGCATTCCTTTCGTCTTCTCGTCATACCCAGCCAGCCATTTGTTCACGTCCTCTTCTTGTCCAAACAGGCGACCGATTTCTTTAAACTTATCACGCCATTTGTCCATGTCTGTCTCCAGAACGACCGTCGGCGCAATTTTGGACAGTTGCTCGTACACCTTTTGCTGGCGGTTATTCATAATAATCAGGTCTGGCTTTGTTTCTACCACAGCTTCGAGATTAATGGAGTCATCCCACATCCAGCCAACTGGTTTTACATCTGTCAGCTTATCCGCAACGTGGGACATGATTTTTGTTTTGTATGTATTGGCCGTAGCAACCGGCTTGTGTCCCAAAATTAAAAGCTCCTCCGCTGCTCCCGATACGTCTGCAATTCGCTTTGGCTCCGCAGGGATCGTCACTTCCCCCATCAAATGCTTGACTACGCGTGTCTCAGGCTTTTTCGGTGCTTCCGAAGCCGTTTGGCTGCTTCCACAACCCGCGGATACGGCAGTAACTACGGCGACCAAGCAGGCCAGTACAATTCGTGTTCCTTTTTTCATGTGCTCATTTCTCCTTGTCACGTGATGTTTGGTGTGAGGTATTATTTGATAATGATTATCATTATAAGTGACAGAGAAGATAATCACATATTTGAGCTCTCATGTCAATGATTTTTATATTTTTTGTGTATATATAAAAAATGAGTTTATCGTCTTGGTTCATGAATGCGAGTTGTGCTTGATGTACGTCCCCTTCCTCCCCTTCTCATCAGCAATGTAGTGCAAAGTTCACTCGAAATGAAATAGCAAAATAACGAAATGGATAGTGATTATAATTTGAACTAGGTCTCATATCTGAGGCGATGGAAAACTTTTCTTTTCGAAGTGGAGGGAGCGCGATTATGCATAAGGTAGTTGAGCCAAAAATTCTTTACTTTGGGACGCCGGTTGTACTCATCAGCACTTTAAATGAGGACAATTCTGTCAACCTGGCCCCCATGTCTTCTGCCTGGTGGCTGAATCAATCATGTATGCTTGGAATGAGTAGTTCATCTCAAACCGTTGCCAATTTGTTGCGCGAACGCGAATGTGTTTTAAATCTTCCTTCGTCCGATCTTGCTCATGCGGTAGACCGTCTAGCTCTGCTTACTGGGCGAAATCCTGTCCCAGAGCGCAAGGCTAATGTGGGATACCAATTTGAACCGGATAAATTCGGAACAGCTAGGCTCACCCCCCAAGATTCAGACCTGATTCGGCCTCCACGCGTTGCTGAGTGCCCAGTTCAATTGGAGGCACGATTAGAGCAGGTCCATAATTTTGAATTGCCCAGTTCTTTAAAAGCTATTGAAGTAAAGATCGTACGCGTTCACATTGATGAACAAATCCTAATGACTGGCGAGAAGAACTACATCGATCCTGAGAAGTGGAGCCCACTGATTATGAACTTCTGTGAGTTTTTTGGCCTTAGCACCAAGCTGCACCCGTCAAGATTAGCACCAGTTTTTGGTCCATCTCCAAGTTCTGTTAGCAAATCGAATTAAACATCACTAGGGTGCTATTGAGCGCCCTTGAATCAAGCTATCAAAAGAAATGAATAAACGTTGAGGTTTCGCTATATATAAGCAGTCTTCGCCTTGATCCTCAAGTCAACCATTAGTCTCATGTCTCAAAACGAGTGATATTAAAATCAGAATAAGCTATTTTGATAGAATGGAGCGAAAGTAATGCATGCTGTATTAATCAACCTCCCCATTCATAATAATGAAGTACCAGACTTAAGAGAGTTAGTTGGTTGGGAGAGACGAGATGGAGATTTCCCAACGTTATTGGAAAGATGCAATTACTGGGCAGGACTCCGGGATGAAAACGGAACACTCATTGCCTTCGGGTATGTTTGTGGTACTGGATTACTACATGGGTATATGGAAGATTTAATTGTGCATCCAGATCATCAAAAGCAAGGGGTTGGTGTAGCCTTAGTAAAAAAACTGTTAGAGGAAGCAGAACGTACTGGCTTAGGTATTGTAACGGTAACCTATGCCTCCGAACATACTGAGTTTTATAAAAAAGGTGGTTTTACTGCTTGCCCTGGTGGACTCTGGAGGAAATAGCGTAATAAATATCAACTTCGTCCACCTTTTCTAAAGTGAAGCATCAGGAGCCAGCAATCGGCTCCTCTTTCTATATGAGCACTTATCAATTTCATTTTTTAAATAGAGTTGTTTCGAGTCGTCGCAAGACATATTCGGAATGAAAATTTCTTTCTTCATTCACTCACCCATGCAATTCCTCCCATTTTTCAAATCGTTTGTTGTGTTGCCCCTAAGCATAGAATAAAATCAAATACATAAAATTACATCAATTCTGAAGTGAGGGAAATTAGTATTTGAAAAATGATTGGATTCATGGCGAGCAATTTTTTTCTACCATCGTCACTAAACTTCAGGGAGCTGGGTGTGTTTTCGCTGAAGATGAAGCCAGACTCCTCATCGCCTCGGCAGAAGGTACGGCTGAACTTTCGGACATGGTAGAACAACGGACATCTGGCATGCCTCTCGAACACATTATCGGCTGGGCGGAGTTCTGTGGGCTGCGGATTACGGTGGATAAGGGAGTTTTCGTTCCCAGACAGCGTACAGCATTTCTCGTTAGACAGGCTACCGACCTCATCCGTCAAAAGTCCGTTGTGCTTGACCTATGTTGCGGTTCAGGGGCGGTGGGTGCGGTTCTTGCTCACATAAAACAGATCGAATTGTATGCTACAGACATTGATCCAGCCTCGGTGCAATGCACCCGTCGCAATATTATTACCGCAGACGGTCACGTATACGAAGGAGACTTATTTGAGCCTCTTCCAAAAATACTTACGGGGCGCGTTGACGTCATCGTTGCCAATGCTCCCTACGTTCCCACCAAATCCATCGAATTTCTCCCACCTGAAGCTCGCATGCATGAGGCGAGAATAGCACTCGACGGGGGATCGGATGGGCTTGACGTTCAGAGACGAGTAGTTGCTGCAGCACCACTCTGGCTGGCTCCTGGTGGACACTTACTCGTTGAAACAAGCGAGCGTCAGACACCACAGACAGTCGCTATCTTCACTCGTTGCGGGCTGAAAACACGGGTTACACGGTCTGACGAGCTCGATGCTACCGTCGTAATCGGAACGAAAACGACTCCCTAAAATGGTTTAGGAGTGCACTCCTGTCCACAGGGAGAGCTCAGTGACGATGGTACCGGGGTGTACGGAGAACCCGCTACATGGTGTGGATTGCCCATACGCCTCCCATTTGTTGTAAGAGGCTGCAGATAATTCGAATCTTCGAAATTGAAGTCACTTAGTCTATGAACGCCTGAGTCAAAATGCAGCGGCGAGCAAAAAAGTTTACCATCGCCCTATTTTAAAAAACGGTACAAAAATAGCTGCTCATTCAGGCTAATTTGGTACCGCATGATATTATGTACAAATTAAATGCTGCTTGTCATGTATGGTAAGCAACATCGGGGAAATAAACATGGTGGTCATCTCGATAAAAAAAAGCCCCAACTGCTTTAAGCAAATTGGGACACACAAGAAGTAATACGTGAATAAAAAAGTAGTTATCCATATAGTAGGATATCCGCTCGATATTTACTACAAGTATATATAGGTATGCATACCTTCTCTTGCCAAAAAAAATAGCGCAGACTCATCTGCACAGATTGAGTCACACGCCTTATCCCCAAGAGAGTCTACACTAGATTTCATCTTACATTACTTATATCGGTTTGATTGGGCGGCTATTTCCTGTATAAATATTGGTAAATAGTTTGTAATAATCCCTTACTCATAGATACTCTTCATCATGTCCAAGAATGATGTAGCATAATGATTTGGGCAGTCCCTTTATCAAGCGATACTAATCCAAAATGTAATCGGCCAACACACTCTGTATATGGTAAATATTCAAGTTCTTGTTAAATTGCTTTTGGATCGGTACTGAACTTCCAGAAACCCAAATTTTCAATTCCGCATCCAAATCAAAATTTCCGGCTGTTTCAATGCTAAAATGATTAATACTTTTATAAGGAATGGAATGGTACTCTATCTTTCTACCAGTAATGCCTTGCTTATCAACCAGTATTAACCGCTTGTTAGTGAAGATGAACATATCACGAATTAATTTGTACGCCTTTTCTATTCTTTCATTATTAGCTAAGATTTGAGCATACTCCTTTTGAACATCTGCAATGTTAACTTCCGAAGCGTTACCCATTAGACCATCTAAGAAGCCCACATTAACGTCCCCCTATTCAACTAATTGATAAATCATATTCTCGAAGCAGCTCAAAATTCCTACTGAATTGGTTACTATAGCCTCAAGGCGGCAGAGATTACCTGGACATTCAGAACAGTTAGGAATATTCCCGTAACCATTTTAAGACGTCCTTCTCGTTCAGCACTAACGGTACCGATGATGTTTCCATTTGAATCAATGGATCAAAATGGGAAGGCGCTTTGTTTGGGGGAAACAGTAATTCTCCCAGAAGAGATTAACCCATTCATTTCTGTTCTTCGCCATTACGATATACTGGTTACTGCCCTTCACAATCACTGGCTTTTTAACAACCCCGGCATCATGTTTATACACTTCGAATCAATAGACGAGCCCGTCCAATTTGCGCATAAAGTTCGTCACGCCCTTTCAGTCTTGAAGCATTAATCTTCACCCCTTTATCGGGTATTTTTTACGAATTCTCGTTTCGAAGGTTTTCCTCGTAATCCTAGAAACGCTGAGTCAAGCTTTTTTGATCAACATATATACGTATCGGGATAAATACAGCGAGACGTCCTCATTTGGCCGTCTTTTTGCTTTGACAGGCATTTCGTGCATACTTTACGTTTCAAAGGGCGCTCACCCTCGGTATTATGCTCTACTACTACAAGACTCTCAATACTGGGACAATAAAAGTAGCTTTCTATCTTCTTTTTCTTCATTTATCACATCATGTGCTAAGTCCCGATAGGTAAGAATCCCAATGCTTGGTAATGCTTGCGTTTCCTGACCCAGATAGGCGAATTGACCACAAAAGAATCATCATTTCACCACGTAACCGTAACTACTCCACCCGACATGCCGTTCTACTCGAACGGCTATTTTACTTTGTACACAGAATGAATGAATTCATCCCGATATGAATTTGGCATAGGTCTTTCATGGTCAAAGACCCTTTTGCTTGTTTCCTCTGATTTCATCTGGGCCATCATAGCGCTCCTGGTTTTCTGCCAACTCCATGTGTTCCCGTCTACCTTCAGAGAAACGTATTTATCCAGTCAGTACCATCTGAGTCGGATTGAACTGCCATTGTTATAGATCAACAATTTCGACGAGACAAAGTGAGTGAGGAGTTGCTCCATGACTCAAGTAGGCTTGACAAACACACATTTCGCAGGATTTCCATATCTGTCGTATTCCCGCTAAGAAAAAAAATCATATCCTATCTGGAAAGTCGGACACTTTGGCCAACCTTTCAGACAAATATGCTTGAAACTGCTTAGCGAAAAGGAGTTGAGAAGTTGACACGTTCAGCGAAAAGCACCTTCAACAGCTCTATTAAAATTGATGTCCTGATCCCTGCTATTGAGAAAGACCTCGGTACTCTTCCCTATGTCATTGACAGCATCCGTAAGCAAGTGAAGCATCCTGTCGGTAAGATCATGGTTGTATCGCCACCAAGCAAACGAATTCAAGCCCTCTGCCGGCGTAAAAACTGCACCTTCATCAATGAAAGACGCGTCCTTCCAATTACAAAAAAAGACATTCACTACC
Organism: Brevibacillus sp. AF8; assembly: GCF_021270385.1. Classification (NCBI taxonomy): domain Bacteria; kingdom Bacillati; phylum Bacillota; class Bacilli; order Caryophanales; family Paenibacillaceae; genus Brevibacillus; species Brevibacillus sp. AF8. The sequence continues at coordinate 659,453 of NZ_JAGQDN010000001.1, forward strand.
AGACCAAACGCACCAATCGCTCAGGCTGGCTGCTCCAACAATTGTTGAAGCTGGCGGGAGGAAACTTGACCAAGCAAAGGTATTATCTTGTGATTGACGCCGACACCATTCTTATTCGACCTCATGTCTTTCTCGTCAACGGGAAAACCATTTTTTACTGTCGTAACTGGAGTCGTCCCGAGTATTTTCGCACCTATAAGAAATTAATGGGCACGAGACCAACCGCTTCACGCTCTTTCGTTGCCCACTATATGCTGTTCGACAAATCGAAGCTCTCCCGGCTAAAGTCTAAAATTGAGGCCAGGCATAAAACTAGATGGTATTGGGCGATTATCAAGAAAACAAACAAGCAGAGTTATGCCGGCTTTTCCGAGTTCGAAACTTACGGTAACTTCGTGAAAGCTCACTACCCCGGTCATCTGGTTGTAAGAAGTTCCCTTAACAAAAGCTTATCTTCAAAACCGGCATCACTTACTCGCAAACGAATCATCAGACTGGCTCAGAAATACAGGTCCATCTCCTTTCATAAACGCGGCTGGTATATCCGGAAGAAGAAGAACGTGAGGAAATAAAGAGCTGATGTGTATGCCCACTTCTCAAAGAAAGTTGAATTAGATAACATGGACAAGTTTGAAGCTACATGGAATTTGTGTACTCAGAAAAAAAGAGTGGGCAACTAAGTGGACAATATTCGAAAGAGCTATTCTTCAAACTAAGTGCACCCAGGTGGCTATCCAAGCTCCTGGGTGCACTTTGCTTTATAGTAAATGGCCTTTTCTCTCAAGCTTGTTTGTTAACAGAATCGCGAACTCCCCCGCTTCCATCCAAGCATTGCAAAACCAAGTCCTAGACTGCGGCTGGTTTATTGAACTCGTTCTCCGTTAAATTGAACGACCGATTGTACTGCATGATAAATTCTCATCTCAAATTAACTTTGTAAGTGTAATCTGATAGCCATCTAGGGTCTGCATACTCCGAATATTTGTTCAAGATAACCCTCTTACTCTTTACTTAACTCCTCGAATACCCTTGTAGACAGATTCGCACAGCTCTGCTGTAAACCTGCCTGACATTCCTTCAAGCGCCGTATTGGTGAACCCTACAACACTAAGCTCCTCTCTCGGATCAACAAACCATGAGTGACCATAGGTGCCGCCCATCCGCCAAGTTCCCGGCGCTTCCGGTGTTATTAGCAGCCGCTGGGTCTTTAAGCAGCGTGAAACCAAGTCCAAAGCCTCTCCCCGGCCAGTAGGGCATTACAAGGTTACCAATTTGATTGGTTGTCATTTTCGTATCAAGAGCCTCCGGCAAAATCGGATTTCCTCCCTGCCGCAAAGCTTCCAGCAGTTTGAGAAAGTCTTCTGCGCTGCCAATCATGCCAGCTCCCCCGGAAGGATAAGCTGTCTTATCGGTAAACCTGTTTGGGGAAAGGAGGAATCCTGCCGTCCCCTCCACGAATGGAACGGTATCAAAATCGCGCAAGCGCCGGGGCTCTCCAGCGCTGTCTGCGTAAGCCGTAGTCAATCTGTCCGTGTCCACGGCCTTGAAATCCGTGTCCATCATGGAAAGCGGATGAGTTACAAGCATCCGTACAGCTTCACTTAGCGGCATTCCAGTAACCTTTTCGATGACCGCTCCGAGCACGTCTGTTGCTATGGAATACCTCCACATTTTCCCCGGCTCATATAGAAGCGGGACAGAAGCAAGTCTTTGCAGATTCTCTTCAAGTGTAATTCCCGTCAGATCCATGCCGTCCGATACCCCGGCAAGCTCATAAGTTCTCTTTTCTTCCTGGAAGAAACGGTAAGTTAAGCCTGCGTTATGCGTCATCAGATGCCGTTTCCTCAAGACCGAGCAATTCAGGAAGCACAAGCTAAAGCAAAATGGGATGGGTCTTGTAGCAACAGCGTTTCAGGAACGGGTAGAAACAATAAAGATGGGCAGCACGGTTATTGATAAAGATGTGATCGAGTGTGAAGCTGATGCAAACCACGCCGGCGACGCTCCCCCGAAATAATGGAAAAGACCCAACTCCTACGATTAAGGAGTTGGGTCTTTTCGGTTGCAAGTTCCCCTAATCACCAGAGGCATTCTTGCCTGTTTTATTTCTTAATTCAAATAAAACGATTACACATAGATAAGCAAGTGATGAGATTAATCACTCATCGAAACCATCATTGTAGTCTACATATCTTACACGGTAAAACTACAGGGACCATTCGGGGTTCGTTCTTTGTCATTAAAGGAGAACATTAAGCGAAGACAGAAGAAAGGGGCTGATTGCCAGCCCCTCTTTCATTTCTTTTTCTCCAACTCCGCCTTTAATCTTGCATTCTCTTCCAACAGCTTTTGAACGTCCGGGACATCCTTGCCGGAAAACCAGCCATACAAATCGTCTCTTGCTGCATACTCTGGCAATTGATCACGAAGTACCATTTTAATGTGCCGTACATCTTCAACATAGTAGATAGGAATTTGTTCCATGACCGATTGCTTAAACTCTTGAAATTTCTGATAATATTCAATTGCTGCGAAGTCGTAAGGCTTTTGTCTTAATGCTTCATCTGTGACAACAAAAGCAAATCTAGGTTTGCCCGCTTCTCCGGCATACTCATATTCCCATTGCGTATAGCTCTTGGATTCATCAGGAAGTGTTAAACCATAGAATCCTCCGAGAATCAGGATATATACATCGGACTCGTCGATCCATCTCTTCCTAATTTTCATTGGACTTTCCTTGAAAAATTGCTCGACTCCAGCAGGGATATGACCGGCTTGGAGTACGGCTTCAACAGCGGTATGTCTTTCCTCAATAAGATCGTAGTAAGTAGACGATATGTATATTTGTAATTTTTTTCTCATAAGCCCACCCATATTAAGAAATAGTATAAATAAAATCTACCACTCACTCACTTTATTTGTCAAAATTGACTGATGTTTTCATGCAGCAAGGTTGCACCTGTGCCATATGCCACTATAAACAGTTCTAGGCGCTTGAGTCTCCATGCTATTCTCTTCCCCCATGTATAAGCGTAATGTTGTGTTACAACGGGTCTAGAAGGAATTCATTTTTATTTGCTTGGAAAAACTACGTTAGAAAGGAGTGCTTCGATGACTAACCAAAAAGAAACGAAAGATCAAAGCGATAAAAAGGGTATATTTCAGTCAGATGTCGACTACGTCGAGGCGTTGGAACAGTCGCTCCCCGCCGGAGCAAGTGAGGAATTTGGACCAGACATTGGGATTCCGTCGAATTATGAAGCGAACCAATCTGGGACCAAGGTAAGTCTAAGCGGCTTTGAAGTAAGCAAGCATATTGGTAGACTGTAACCCTCGAGATTCGGGGATTTTCTTTCTCACACCAGTATTATAAGCAAGGAATGTAAAAACAGATGAAGGAGTGATTAGAATGACTCAATTCGATGTTGGATTGGTTCACAGGCTAGCTGACCAAATGGAGGGTCTTGCTTCGAATATTAAAAAGCATGTAAACTCCCCAAATGAACTAAGCGAGGACATAAAACAGATGAAGAGTATCCTCAATGGTTTTCAAACGCTAACCAATTCGTCTGAAGATAGTGGAACCTATCCAATTGCAAAGGATAACGATGTAAGATAAGGCGCTAGATTGTAAAGGTAGTTAGAATCCCCATCAGCCATCACTGCACCCGTGAGGCATCAAACTCCTGGGTGCACTTTACTATATGGAATAATTTCTTTCCTTCATGCTTGTTTGTTAACAGGATCGCGGCGCCCTCCAGCTTCCATCCAATCATTTACTGAGTTGAAAGCGAAGTGCTGGTTTTCGTGAACTTAATGATCCGAGTCGAGATGCTGGTAATGTACCTTCGCGTACCATAATGTAGATCGTGTCAGAAGAAATATTCAGGTATTTGCTGCTTCATTAACAGTTAACCACTTTTCAATTGCAGGCTCGTCCCCATCCTTTCTAGTAATCTCCGTATCAACATCTGTACCAACCTATCATCCTCTAATAGTTGCTGAATTATTACTTCGAGAATATCTACGGATTTGTTCAATTATATTCACCTTTTAAAATTATGTAACTGACCTTATCCGCAGTTTATTGGTGGTGGAAAACAGTTCGTTTATTTATCCGATTACATGGATCGATACTAAATGAAAAAAAGCTTACATCAAAAAAAGTTGATTTAATTATTGCATCTTCTTGGTAATCATACATATAATAAATGCATCAAGAAAAATTGATGAATGAGGTCGTAATCCATGAATGACATCAAGCATAATTTGGAGCTATATGAGAAAAAATTCAAAGCTCTCGCCGATCAGAAACGTTTAGAAATTATGTATGAGCTTTGCCAGAGAGGTAAAACATGCGTGTGTGACCTTACCGAGGTTTTTGACATGCCTCAATCAAAGTTATCTTACCATCTCAAAATCTTATTGGACGCTAATCTGATTATGAAAGAGACAAGAGGCACATGGAGTTACTATGATTTAAATGATGGTGAAGTGAATCATCTGTTATCGGAAGAGCTTTGCTGTATTTTCAGGAAAACAGGTAAAGGAAGCTGCTGCTAATTTTTTTTAGACCTTACATCAACTTTTTTTGATTAATAGTTTTTAATTAAAGGAGGATTATGAAATGAAGTATGTACATGTTGGCGTTAACGTTACCACTCTGGAGAAATCTATTGAGTTCTATCAGAAGGTTTTTGGAGTTAATCCTGTAAAGGTAAAACCTGATTATGCTAAGTTCTTGCTTGAAACCCCAGGACTAAATTTCACATTGAATGTTCGGGATACAGTAAGTGGAAATCAGGTTAACCACTTCGGATTCCAGGTTGAAACTGCAAATGAAATCCTAACTCATAAGGAAAGACTAGAAAAAGAAGGCTTTTTCGCTCGGGACGAGATGGATACGACATGTTGTTATGCTGTGCAGGATAAATTTTGGGTTACTGATCCAGACGGTAATGAGTGGGAATTTTTCTACACAAAGTCTGACAGTGACATTCATAAAATCGAATCCACATCCTGCTGCGTAGATTCAAAAACAGAAGCAACCAATTCTTGCTGCTAAGACAAAGTGGGAGGCCCAATGAAACAATTATCATTTTTAGATCGCTTCTTGACCCTTTGGATCTTTCTTGCTATGGCAGTAGGGATTATTATCGGAACTTTCTTTCCTACTTTCACAAATGGATTAAACAGCTTACAAATTGGTACAACATCCATACCGCTTGCCATTGGCTTAATCCTAATGATGTACCCCCCTTTAGCAAAAGTTCGATATGAAGAAATGGGACGTGTCTTTAAAGACCTTAAGGTTCTTGTACTATCCCTTATTCAAAACTGGGTGATAGGCCCGGTTTTGATGTTTTTACTAGCCATCATTTTCTTGCCAGATAAACCAGAATATATGGTTGGGCTGATAATGATTGGGCTGGCACGATGTATCGCTATGGTAATTGTGTGGAATGACCTCGCAAAAGGAGATACAGAATATGTTGCGGGGCTTGTGGCTTTCAATTCTGTGTTTCAGATGCTTTTCTTTTCAGTATATGCCTATGTCTTTGTCACCGTAATTCCGGAATGGCTTGGGATTCAGGGGGCAGTCATTAGCATTACGATGGCGGAAGTGGCAAAATCGGTGTTTATTTACCTGGGTATTCCTTTTCTTGCTGGGATGCTGACACGCTTTACTATTGTAAAAGTGAAAGGCAGACAATGGTACGAGAAAGTGTTCATCCCAAAAATTAGCCCTATGACTCTGATTGCCTTACTCTTTACCATCATTGTCATGTTCTCAACACAAGGAGAAAACATCGTAAGCGTTCCTCTTGATGTTGTTCGCATCGCCATTCCACTTCTTATCTATTTCATCCTCATGTTCTTTATCTCATTCTATATGGGGAAAAAGATTGGCGCAAATTATCCCGTTACTACGACGCTTGCTTTCACAGCAGGCAGTAATAACTTTGAATTAGCTATCGCTGTGGCAGTCGGCGTGTTTGGGATTCAATCAGGCGCCGCCTTTGCAGCCGTCATCGGTCCTCTTGTTGAAGTACCTGTGATGATTGCATTGGTTTATGTAGCTTTATGGTTCAAGCGCAAGTATTTTGCCAGCATTTCCTAATTGAAGCTGAAAAGGTGGGTACATCATGGAAAACAAAAACAAAAAAACAATCTACTTTTTATGTACAGGAAATTCTTGCCGAAGCCAAATGGCAGAAGCATGGGGAAAGAAATACTTGGGCAACAAGTGGAACGTCTTTTCAGCTGGTATTGAAGCCCATGGGGTCAATCCAAATGCCATTCAAGCGATGAAAGAAGTTGGCATAGACATTTCCAGTCAAACATCTGATGTCATTGACCCTGATATATTGAACAATACGGATCTCGTCGTGACATTATGCAGCCATGCAGATTCCGTTTGTCCAGCTACTCCTTCTCATGTAAAACGCGTCCATTGGGGATTTGACGATCCTGCGGGAAAAGAATGGTCTGAGTTTCAACGAGTTCGTGATGAAATCGGCGCTCGCATTAAGAGTTTCAACGAGACCGGAGAATAAATTTAATATTAGAGAGACCATTAAGATTATATTAAGAGCCGAGCTACCTTGCGGCTCTTTTTTCTTTGGCAGGCGAGGCTACCCCTAGACATTACCGAAGCATTAATTGGGCTGTACACCGTCTTGCCTCCGTTCATCTCAATTACCGATGTGTTAAGCTCGAGACTCAATCGCTTCAATTTAGCATCTAGCTCCCCTTGCCTCCTGGAATACCAGGCTCATACCTTCCTCCGCTTGCTACAAGACACACACCTATTCCGACCTAATAACATACCATACAAAAAATATGACTTAGGAAGGAACTAACATGATATTTCATGAATATTCCCTGCCTCATTATTGGGCTCGCTCTGTTAACCACCCCATTTATCGTGACGAAAATTCCTTTACGCAAACTCCAATTTTAATCCATCTTTCCTCACCCCCGGATCAAGGGGCAAAGTATTTCTCTAGCTTTATTTCAGCAGCATATTGGCAACGTCTCGGTATCCAAACCACTATGTTTTTTAATGGAGAGGGGGTAAATGGCTTGGTGAAAGGAAGGCTTGTTAAAATGATCGGTAGTCCTAATACCGAACAAACTGTCACTCAACAATTAGGCATGGAAATTCCACAATTTCTTTACGGTGACAATCCAAAGAATATATTAGAATGGGCCCTAACATTTGTTCGTTTCGGTGGTCGTGTAGCCTATTGTGGAACAACCAATACATGGGTAGGGAATGCAATGGACTGGGAAGACAGATCTAATATGGAACGATTTGCAATCCCCTTAAATCTCCATCAGGTTGCCAGCCTTTTATCGAACCAGGAAATGAAGTATATAGCCTTTTAAGTTATATATTACACAACGTTGTTTCTAAGCCGTTTCGGTAACGAAAACGGCTATTTGCGTTTCTTCATTAAACATTTTGTAAAGCGATTGAGCTCGTTTTCTTTCCTCCTAAAGTTTCGGATGGTACTATTTGGTCCATAAAGGAGGGTTGATACGATGCTAAAGAATTGGTTCTCCATTGGAGGTTTATTGGTTGGTCTTAGTGGATCATTGATGTCATTAATTGTTTGCTATGACTATATTTTTTGTGAGTCCTTTAAAGGTCTCGACTTCTTGCTATTTTTGCTGATCTTGCTTCCTGCCATTTGCGCTTTAGTTACGTCCTTTGTAGCCGCACCGTTAATCTTGGTACCTTTTATTTGGTCGTTACCGTTCAGTACTTATCTGTGTATTGCATCAGATGTAGAAAAATCCCTCGCACCTACAGGCACAAGGGGTTTCGCTTATTAGTAAGCAGTCATGTATTGCTCGCGCTCCCAGTCATGAACGCGTGTGCGCAACATATTCATGGCTTGCAATCGGTTTTAATACTCCTTAGAAACCCCATAAAATCAATCCTTTCACCTACTGTTATTTCAAATGACATCAAAGCTTTTCATCATTTTGTGGGTGCGTTTGTGGGTGTGCTATACATGTAGAAAAGCCCGATATAATGCTGCTTAGAGCCCTTCAACGTTGGAGGGCTCTTGTCTTCATTTAGTATTTGTTTTCTCTTTTATGCTTATTTGTTAACAGGATTACGAACCCCTCCCGCTTTCATCCAAGCAGTTTATCTAATGAGTTGAAAGGAATCACGCTCGCTGCTTCCTGACATGGTGGATCCAGATCTCCGGCATATGCAATTCCAGTTATATGAATTAATTGGAAATATATGTTATAATAATTCCGCATTGAAAATTGCGTTAAATATACTGGAGGGAAAAGAATGAATATTAAGAAGCTTTCTGTCGCAACTGTCTTACTTAGCAGTTTAGTAGTATCTGGAGCTGGTTCTGCCTTCGCAGTATCTCAAGGTGAGCCTATTAAAATAGGTAAACTAAAAATTGTTGAACATGTATATGAGAACCCAGTAGAATATGATTTTACAGATGTCCTAACAAAGAATGATTCATCTAAGATTGGTCCCTTAGGCAATGATATGACTGGCAAAGTGTATGAACAGTCTAAGAAGGACCTATACAAATCAAAATCTTATGAAGCTGATATTGAGAACGATAGTAACGAGAACGATACATTTTCACGGAAGGTTACAAGAAAAACATTTTTGACAGGAAAAGTAGGTGCGGAAGCCGAGTCGAAAGTCAACTGGAGAATAATAGAGGGAAAAGTAGGGATTAATGCTGAAATTGCATTTGGAAAAGAAGACGTTATAGAAACAACCCATAGTTGGGTCATACCAAAGCGTACGATTACAACCGTTGAATACGGCTCAAAAGCCGTAAAAACAACTGGAAACATAGTCGAATATTTTCAAGGCAGAGTAGTAGATTCTAACTACGTTAACGTCAAATACTCGTATAAAGAGTATTCCAGTAAAAAATCAAAAGATCTATGATCCGACCTCTCCATATCATTCTCCTTCTGTTCTTGGTTCTTCTTAGTGGCTGTAGCGAGGCAGTAACAGTCCCTAAAGAGAAGTCATATGTAAGCGTCTACGATTATTTCGAAGAAATTACAGGGGAGAATTTAAAAACATCTGTGCTTCAAATAACAAAAAACGGTAATTCCGCAGAACTCACGTTACGAATCTTAATTTCGGACGATTTGAGAGAAAAAATGATGCATACTGAAAAACCCATTTACTTTTCGTTTGCAGATATGCCAGGTAACGAGACCATTAAAAATTTGCTTGCAGAGTCTCCTTCACTCGTTCAAATTAAGTTAAACAGTAAAGAGAATCGGTATACGATTTCGCAACAGCTAAAGCTAAAAGAAAATTTGACAGAAGCTGATAACCAGGCACTATTGTCTCCTGCTAATTACCGATTTCAGGTCATAAACGAAGAAGAGCTCTCTGTAGCTAGTTTTATGGGTTTAGAATATTCGCTACTTCCTGAAGATAATCAGAAGTAGAATCGCTGGCTACGAATTGTACCTCGTGGTCAAATAAAGTATTTGTTTCGTGTACCCGCAAATTCCGCATACGAATCACAGTAAAAATCCCGTCTCCTCAAAACAGGGACGGGTTAGCTATTTCTTGAATACATTCTGGTATATCGTTTTTTGGACTGCCAACCATTGCTGGAACAGGGTAGGCTTTCATCTGTTCGTGATCATATGGTACAAGCAGTGATTGTAACGAGTCAGCATCGAACTTTTCGCGATCAAGCCATGCTGATTCGTCCTGTTAACGCAATATCACAGGCATGCGATTGTGGAGGTCCTTGACCACTTCGTTTGGTTTGGTAGTGATGATTGTACAAGTGTGGAGTTTATTACCTCCTGGACTCATCCAGGTATCAAATAGGCCAGCAAAAGCAAACGGTTCCCCTGTCTTCATCATGATCCGCATCGGTTGTTTCCCTGACTCACGCTGCTCCCATTCATAAAATCCATCTGCTGGTACAATGCATCGTTTCCTCTCAAACAACCGGCGAAAGGCTGCTTTTCAGTGAGCGTCTCAGCGCGCGTTTTTAACCTTTATGCTTAAAAGTATGGAGAATTCCCTCATTTCAATGGATATCTATATCAAGTAGTAGTTTATATCAAGTATTTTATTATAGGATACCCCGGTATGATTTCTAGCAAAATGAAGTAGTACCAACGTCGCTGTCACCAAGTACAAACGTATGAGTTGTTATATTAGGAATTACTGATAACCTCGTTTTACTCGTTTTGTGCTTCGGTGATTGCGAGCTTTGAATATACGGAATACGGTTATAGGAGAGCGTCGTCGATGCCCTGCTTTTTCAGCTAAGTCAGCATACCCTTAATCCACTGATTGAACCACCGGATGCCGTGATGCCATGCTGGACAATACAAACACAGCAATGATGGCGATGAGTACGCCGAGTACGCCGAACCAGGTAATGGATGCTAAAGAAACACGGTTAACGATCAGCCCGCCGATTCCTGCGCCGACAGCCATGGCAAGCTGCATCATGGAACTGTTCAAGCTCAGCATGACGCCCGTGGATTCAGGAACAAGCGAAACTAGGTTAAATTGCTGCGCGGGAGCGGATGACCAAGCGGCAAAAGACCAGAGGATCAAAATGGCGAATACGGCAATGACCGACTGTCCGACTAAGGATAGCAAAATTAACGAAATGACATGAAGCACCATCCCAGAAACGAGCGTGTATTTGATGCCCTGTTTATCCGCACTGTAGCCGCCTACTTTCGAGCCAATCAAACTGGCAACGCCGAACACGAACAGAGCTGCGCTAATCAATGATTCATTCAAATGAGTCACCTCTAGCAGAAAAGGGGATAAGTAAGTATAGGCGAGTGAATATCCTCCCAACCAGAAAAAAGTAATCGCTAAAGCAACCAAAACCTGAGGTTTTTTTAACAAAGCAAATTGTTTGATCAGAGGGACAGGCTTGTCACCCTGCATACGTGGTATAACAGCAGCAATGACAAGCATGGCCAAGCCCCCGACAATCGCGATGGCCAGAAATACCGTTTTCCAGCCAAAAGCAGAGGCTACCAGTCTCCCCAGCGGAACGCCGATGATGAGCGATGCGGTAATCCCCATGGTGACGTTCGCGATGGCGCTGGCCTGCTTACCTGGCGGAGCGATTTTGGCTGCGATACTGAGCGCGTTAACTGTGACCACCCCGGCGCCTAACGCCGTAATGATTCTCGCGGTAATGAAGAAACCAAAGCCGGACAATATAAATGTCAGCAGGTTCGCGGCAATAAAGAGGCCCAGCGAATAAAGTAGGAGCTTAAGCCGGTCCATTTTGGCCGTCAGCGCCATCAAAATAGGAGTACCAATTGCATAGGCCAGGGAATAAACCGTAATGAGCTGACCTGCTGCTGCAACGTTTGTTCCCAATGTCTCTGCGATTCGGTCTAATATTCCGGAAACGATGTAATTGGATGTTCCAACTAAAAAGCTGATCAAGGCTAGAACGTAAACTTTCCATGTGCTCTTCATAATTCACTCTCCTGATGTGTTTTATATAACTACATTTTTGTCGATAACGAAAAAGCCACGGCTGCATGTTAGCAGCTGAAGGAGCCAGCGCGGGGATTGCCGTAATGTTTCGGTCTATTCCTCTCGCGAAATCTTGATCTCGGGATCATAGCTATGGATCGACAGGCGTTATCGAATAATTTCAAAAAAAGTTGGTGCTCCCTCATTTGCGACGGTTGTGAAACCGACATGGTTCTCTCCTCCTTTTGAAAAAACGGCATTCAGCACTTTGTTTCAATACAACATTAGTTGCTTGAACAACACTTGTTGTATTTGTATGCTATAATATCAACCGAATGGTAGGCAATCAGCAATAACCATAAACCGTTGTATAGACAACACCATTTCTATAATGTCGTTTTACTGGGGAGATCTTAACCATGACAATTAAAAAGAATGAAGCTGATCCTCGTGTGATACGTACACGGCGACTCCTTCAAGACGCTTTTGATTCATTAATTCAAGAAAAAGACTTTGAATCGATAACCGTTAGGGATATTGCAGAGCGAGCTACTGTTAACAGAGCGACTTTTTATGCGCACTTTGTAGATAAATTCGAAATTCTTGAGGCCAGACTAATGGAATCATTTATGACAATCATAAATCGTAGAATAAGCGGTCACGAAGTATTGAATGAAGAAACAATTCAGAGTATTTTTCTCGGGGTATGCGAATTTCACGAGGGTCTAAGCACTATGTGCAAAAGAAGAAATACATCCCTTGTACCTGTATTCGAAATTCAAATAAAGGAAAAAATTCAAACGATACTTCTTTCCTTTATAGACAAAGACAAGATGCTATCGACTCCAAACGCGCAATTTTTAATAAATACGGCTTCTATCATGTTAAGTTGGGGAATGTATGGGGCTGCTTACGTTTGGAACAATGAGGGGCGTCTAATAAGTGCGGAATCATTCGTTAAACAGTCTTTACCCTTAGTAATGAACGGAGCCAAAGAACTGCTGGGTTAGCTCCTTTCGCTATTGCTCTGCCCTGCCCATTTTGTGTATGACAATTAAACCATCCTGCCATCCTTGTATGCTGTACGACGATCTGGCCTCAATCTCGTAATACACTTAAACGATTGAACATTCCCTCTATCCCTATTCACTCTCTCAGACACACTCACGCAGTTCTTTTATTGGAAACTGGAACTGATATATGAATACATCCAAGAACGATTAGGCCATGGTAGCATCCAGATCACCTCGGATGTGTATGCCCACATCTCAAAGAAAATCGAATTAGATAACATGGACAAGTTTGAAAGCTACATGGAGAGTGTGTACTCAGAAAAAAACAGTGGGCAAATCGTGGGCAAAAATGTTAAACCTCCAAAAAAATGAAATTTGCCCACCAAATAGAAAAAACCCCTCGCACCTACAGGCACAAGGGGTTTCGCTTATTAGTAAGCAGTCATGTATTGCTCGCGCTCCCAATCGTGAACGCGTGTGCGGAACATATCCCACTCAATTTCTTTCGCTTCAATAAAGTGTACCAATGCATGCTCGCCCAATGCTTCACAAATCACCGGATCTGCTTTCAGGCACTCGATTGCTTCCTTCAAAGTAGCAGGCAAGTTCTCGATTCCGTTTGCTTCGCGGTCTTGCTCGGTCATCACGTAGATGTTGCGATCGATAGCAGGTGGTGGTGTAAGCTTGTTTTTGATTCCGTCCAAACCAGCTTTCAGCATCACTGCCAACGCCAAGTATGGGTTCGTTGCAGGGTCTGGGCTGCGCACTTCAATACGCGTGCTCAAACCTCTGGAAGCAGGGATACGGATCAATGGAGAGCGGTTTTTCGCAGACCACGCTACGTAGCAAGGAGCCTCGTAACCAGGAACCAAACGCTTGTAGGAGTTTACGAGCGGGTTCGTGATCGCAGTAAAGCTGCGCGCATGTTGCAAAATACCTGCCAGGTAATGCTTCGCTGTTTGGCTCAGTCCCATTACATCGGACTCGTCATAGAAAGCATTTTCTTTCCCACGGAACAGCGATTGGTTCGCGTGCATACCGGAACCAGCTACACCGTACAGCGGTTTTGGCATGAAGGTCGCATGCAGACCATGCTTTTGCGCGATGGTTTTAACAACCAGTTTGAACGTCAAGATTTGGTCAGCGGCTTGGAGTGCATTTGCATACTTGAAGTCGATTTCGTGTTGACCAGGAGCTACCTCGTGGTGAGATGCTTCCACTTCAAAGCCCATTTTTTCCAGCGTCAATACGATATCACGGCGGCAGTTTTCACCGGAGTCGAGTGGAGCAAAGTCGAAGTATCCGCCTTGGTCGTTCAAATCCAGCGTAGGCTCACCTTTTGCGTCCAGCTTGAACAGGAAAAACTCAGGCTCTGGACCTACGTTGAAAGCTGTGAAGCCCATTTCTTCGGCTTCTTTCAAGGCACGCTTCAGGATGTAGCGCGGGTCTCCTTCGAACGGAGAGCCATCTGGCATGTGGATATCACAGATCAGACGTGCAATTTTACCAAACTCATTGCCCCACGGGAATACAACCCATGTATCCAGATCAGGCACCAGGTACATGTCGGACTCCTCGATGCGAACGAAGCCTTCGATGGAAGAACCATCAAACATCATTTTGCCATCGAGTGCTTTTGGCAATTGGGACAGCGGGATTTCTACGTTTTTAATGATCCCCATCAGGTCGGTAAACTGCAGTCGAATATACCTTACGTCCTCTTCTTTGGCCATGCGCATGATGTCTTCTCTTGTAAACTTGCTCACATTTCTCTCCTCCAGTCTCTATTTCGGCTTTCTATCTAGTGGAAGAAGCGGGAAAGCTCTCCACGTATCAATGCACCCTCGCCATGGCGAGTGGCATCGCGATACATAATCTGTTGCCTTAGGAGCTGATGCAGCTCTTTGTCGGACATGTCCTTGCGTTTCTCTTCGGACGTCGTGGTAATCTCTGTTTGTTCCATAGCAGGCTCTTGCATTTGCAGGACTTGCTTGATCCCTGCAATATTCAGTCCTTTTTCAATCAGAGCCTTGATCTCCAACAAGCGATCTACGTCGTTGAAAGAAAAGAGCCTCTGCTTCCCTTCTGTGCGGGCGGGCTGAATCAGGTCGTTTTGTTCGTAATAACGGATTTGCCTCGCAGTGAGATCCGTCAGCTTCATGACGATCCCAATGGGAAAGAGGGCCATATTCCGGCGAAGGTCATCACTCATGACTTGTCCCTCCTGTTTCGTATTTCTTAGCCTTATTCTATTTTATAACAAAATCCCTGTCAATAGATGTTAGATAATATTACACGAAAAGTTATGTACAGTTTTCTTACATAAAAAAACGACATCCTCCATCATCCAGAGAATGCCGCCATTCCTTGCGTTTTTACCCTATTCACCCGGTATTTCGAGTAAGCCTTTTTCCAACATCCCATTCAGCGCCGTCAAAATCCCCACTTTTACGTGCGAGTACGTCAAACCACCTTGAACGAACCCCAAGTACGGTGGACGAATCGGACCATCTGCCGAAAACTCGATGCTCGCCCCTTGAATAAACGTACCGGCTGCCATAATCACAGGATCAGCGTATCCAGGCATTTCGCTTGGATACGGAGTGACGTGGGAATCGACTGGTGCTGCTTTTTGTATCCCTTGGCAAAACGTGATCAACCGTTCAGCACTGCCGAATTCCACGGATTGAATCAGGTCGGTTCGCGGTTCATGCCACAGTGGATTTGTTTTGAAGCCCAAACGCTCCAGCATTGCCGAAGAGAATACCGCTCCCTTGAGAGCTTCTCCCACGACATGTGGAGCCAAGAAAAAGCCTTGGAACATCTCCAGTAGCGAGTAGAGCGATGCGCCCCCCTCTGCGCCAATTCCCGGTGCTGCCATCCGATACGAAGCAAGCTGAACCAAATCCTCGCGTCCTACTATATAACCGCCTGTTTTGACCAAGCCGCCACCCGGGTTTTTGATGAGAGAGCCAGCCATGATGTCTGCACCTACGTGCAATGGCTCCTGCTCCTCCGTGAACTCTCCGTAGCAGTTGTCTACAAATACGATCAGATCAGGCTTGATTTCTTTTACAACCCGAATCATCTCTTGGATTTTCGCGATGGTGAAAGAAGGACGGTCTGCATAGCCTCGCGAACGTTGAATCCCAATGACCTTCGTCTTAGGCGAAATCGCTTGTGCAACTGCCACAAAATCAATTTCTCCTTCTAGTGTCAAAGGCACGTAGCTATAACCGATGCCGTAATCCTTGAGCGAACCTTGCCCTTCGCCGCGCACACCTACTACCTCTTCAAGCGTATCGTACGGTTTGCCCGTAATATAGAGAAGATCGTCGCCCGGACGAAGAATGCCAAACAAAGAAATCGCAATCGCATGTGTACCCGAGATGATATGGTTGCGCACCAAAGCCGCTTCTCCACCGAATACTTCGGCGTAAATCGATTCTAACGTTGCCCGTCCAGAATCATCGTAGCCATATCCTGTGGATGTTGAAAAATGAAATTCATTGACCTCGTGCTTTTGGAAGGAACGCAATACTTTCAGTTGATTCGTATCCACCAAAGCGGAAATTTGACGATGTCTCTCTGAGATCGTCGCTTCCACCTCCATCACGAGGGGACGAAGCTTTTCTCCATGGGAAAAATATGAAAACATCTGTTACTTACCAACTCTCTTCAACAGTCTCTGGTTTATCCAGGAGGAAAGGAACAATCTTTCCGTATATCGGATTTTCCTTGTTCACACGGACGGTGATCAAGTAGGCCGCTTCCTCTTCATTAAACTCTTGTTCCATCTCTACCCCATCCCGATGCAGGAGGGAGAGAATATCTCCGCGCTCGACAGGAACGCGCAGCTTCATTTCATTAAAGGATTGCAGCGCAAATGACTCAATCCGGGTGAGCAGTTGCTTCAGGTCATCATCCCGCATGGCAGAAATCAAAATCGATTCTTCTGCACGCGGCAAATAAGAGCCTTCTGCAAGCATGTCTGCCTTGTTGAAAACGACTAGCTGCGGAATTTCTTCTGCTTTTAGCTCGCGCAAGATCTTGTCTACGACTTCCATGTGTACTTGGAAATCAGGGTGATGACTATCCACCACATGCAGGATGAGGTCTGCTTCCTTTACACCTTCCAGCGTCGAACGGAATGCAGCAACCAGACTCGTTGGCAAGTCTTGAATAAAGCCAACCGTATCCGTCAATAGCACATCCAGTCCGCTCGGCAACTCCAATTGCCTGGTCGTCGGGTCCAAAGTGGCAAACAGTTTGTCTTCCTGCAGCGTGTTTGCATTCGTAAGCTTGTTGAGGATCGTCGACTTCCCGGCGTTTGTATAACCGACCAACGCAATCTGGAACACGTTGTTTTTCTTCCGACGTTCCCGATGCAATTGTCTCGTCCGAACAGTATCCTCTAATTGCTGCTTAAGTTCACTGATGCGCTTGCGAATATGACGTCGGTCACTTTCCAGCTTGGTTTCACCTGGGCCGCGTGTACCGATACCGCCTCCGAGTCGGGAAAGCTGTTTCCCTTGCCCGGCAAGCCGCGGCAGCAAGTAGTTGTACTGCGCCAGCTCTACCTGGATTTTCCCTTCACGCGACTGTGCACGTCCTGCGAAAATATCCAAAATGAGCTGCGTGCGATCAATCACTTTGCAATCAAACACTTTATCCAAATTACGAGTCTGACTCGGAGACAACTCATCATTGAAAATGATGACGTCCACATCAAGCTCTTCAGCCCTCTGCGCGATTTCATCAATTTTTCCAGTCCCCAAATACCAGGCAGAATCAACCCTGTCCCGATTTTGCGTGATGACGTCCAGTACTTCTACACCAGCAGTATCAGCCAGCTCATGCAACTCTTCCATGGAAAGACGGGTTCTTTCTTCATCCCGGTTATCTAAATAGCAACCAACCAGTATGGCTGTTTCTTGCGTTTTGATCAGATCGTTCACCGATTCACGCCCCTTCACGACTATCATACCACATTTTGCCCAAAACGTTACGGCAGTGGGGCATGCCAACTGAAATCAACATATGTCATGGGTTACCCGCCGCTTTCTCTGAGAAAATCTCCTTGACGAAAAGCGGAATCACTTTGCTAATTGCTTTGCGAAGTTCCTTGTCATCATATCCATCAGGCAAGGTATCCTCCTCTTCCTTGAGGAGATCTTCATGAAATCAATCAATTTGTAGGTTTGGTAAAGTCCTTTGTTTTGGAAGATTATATCATATTGTAGAATTTTGAACGGCATTCCTTGATGAAAACAGAACGACCATCACTCTTCGCTAACGGAGTAATGGTCGTTTATCTACTGATCCCATTTATGCGAAATCTTCTGGCTTTCACAACAACCCCTTCAAAGACTTCTCCTATTCAATCTCTCGCGTAAAAATTGGCAGGTTTTCCGATGTTCCTGAGTATACTTTCTGTATGAAGGTCAAGGCAGGTGAAACATGTGAAGCAAGCAGGAGCTATTCCTCAAACGGAGGTGCTCGAATCTTCAAGTAGTAATAATCGAATTCAAGTTGTATTCAATCGACCAGTAAGTGTTAAGCAGCTAAATACTTTACCTGAAATAGTGCGCACCACGTCGAGTTCAAATTTAACAACTGTTTTTGAAGAACTAGAAAGTCTGATTGGCTTACATGAAGCCAAGAAAACGATTTATGAAATTTATGCGCTCATCAAAATGAATAAAGCAAGGGAGCGACACGGACTTAAAGTTGAGAAGCAAGTATTCCATATGGTTTTTAAAGGAAATCCCGGTACTGGGAAAACAACAATTGCACGCCTTTTCGGAAAGATTTTTAAGGAAATGGGTGTTTTAACGAAGGGCCATCTAACTGAAGTTGAACGTGCAGATCTCGTTGGTGAATTCATTGGGCACACGGCACAAAAGACACGTGATCTTGTTAAGAAAGCCATGGGAGGAATCCTATTTATCGATGAGGCTTACTCATTAGCTCGCGGCGGTGAAAAAGATTTTGGAAAAGAGGCTGTCGATTGCCTTACAAAATGCCTTGAGGACTTTGGCAATGATTTCGTTTGTATAATTGCCGGGTACAATGATGAAATCGATACATTTCTTGAGTTAAATCCGGGACTGCCTTCCCGTTTTCCCGTCCACATCAACTTTGCTGATTATGAGGTGGATGAGTTGATGGAAATTGCAAATGTAATGGCAAAGAACAAGGAGTATAGAATCTCTGCTGAAGCAAGTGAAAAACTGAGAAGAAGACTGATAACAGTAACGAGTGATCCGTTTCAAGTAAATTTCAGTAATGCAAGATATGTACGAAATAATATTGAAAAGGCAATACGTGTGCAAGCGGTTAGATTGCTGAAAATTCCTGACCCAACCCGTGATGATTTAATGAATTTGAAGTCTGAGGATTTTTCCATTTAGAAACAATAAAATCCCTCATATCATATTGAGGGATTCTACTTTTTCAACCTGAGCCTGTCCAAGGCGAAGCAGAGCACCACGATTCCAAGCAGTGATCCAGAGAGAAACGGGACGACTTGCTGCATAGGATGGACGAAGGGTGAAATTCCTTTTACCACGAATGCGTGCAAAAAGACCGTCACGATACCAAACAACCCTACACCAAACCAGAACAACCATTTTTCCAAGACAGGTACTTGTCTCATGACGATCTGTCTGTTTTTCCGCGCCCTTTGTCCAATAACATACAAAATGGCCAACCCGCCGAGAAGGGTACTACCATGCTGCAGCAGTTTGTAAACTGGGACTTGATAATGAGCGATCAAGAGGGATTGTTGCAAGAACAAAAAGTGGTCAACCATACGACCACCGTCATGGGTGAAGGCATCCCATGCGATATGACTCAGACTACCGAGTATCGCGGAGTATATAAATACAATTGTTGTTCGCCACGCTGGCATTCCGCTCCCATTGTTTGTGTAGTTGAGCCCTCGTCCCATCCACTCCGGCAAACGTGCAAGCAACGGCTTTTTGACCACGTGCTGGTACAAAAACGCTAATAGGATCGCGATTGGCAAATCAACCAGCCACAATCCGGGCATGGTGTGACTGTACACACTGAATGGCTGCATCCGCAAGAAATACTCAAAATCGGGTGCGATACTGCCGAAAACGAGGGCAGAGAACGAAAACCACTTGCATTTGCGTAACGGTAGAACAATAGCCGGATGAGCAAAAGTAAAAGGCATGCGCTTACTCCCTTTTCTTGATTAGAGCGGCAATAGATTGGCAACTACCTGCTTGCCGCTTACTTGAATCCCTTTATCCTGTTTTCCACAATGATTCAGATCTTTGATGAGCTGCTCAAGTAATCGCTTGGCTTCCTGATTTTCCTTTTTCTCCAGTTTTACAATCAATTGCACAGCATCCCCAGATAAAAGAATTCGTTCTGCCTGTCTTTTTTTCGTATCGTAATCATGGTCTTCGATGTAGGCACTTAGACGAATTTCTTTTACTTTTACGCCTTTTACTGCTTTTCGGTTTTTGGCGTTTTCTTTGATTAGCTGTTCCTTATAATTCGTTCGATTCACTAACTGACAAGGCGGCGGACTCGAAGCCAAAGAAAGACAGACCAGGTCCACTCCCTGTTCTTTTGCCATTTGAAGCGCTTCTTTTGTGGAGATGATTCCAAGATCTTCTCCGTTTACTCCTGTTAATTGTACGACTGCCGCTTTTATTTTTTCATTCAGGATCATCTTGATCTCACCTAACCTGTTCATTCGATTTTCAAGGACATTATTACTTCTCCAAAGAATGCAGCGTATCCTTCCAAAGCTCGTACATGCAAATCATTTTCATGACGAAGACGCATCGTTTTTGTATAATAGGACAAGGTGTGAACTTACGGACGTCTTTAACAGAATATTCATTAGCAAACTAATTAATTGGGGGTACTTTGGTGGAGTTTAGTTATGCAACCGCATTAACCCATTCTGCGTCGCATGTGATGAAATTGCATCGGCAAAATGTAGAATTTCTGATTCAAAAATACGACGTCTATCCCGGTCAGCCTATACTCTTGATGCGCTTGATTGAAAAAGATGGAATGATCCAAAGAGAATTGGCCCGGAAAATCGGGGTAAAGCCCGCTACGCTTACCGTCATGATTAATCGGATGGCCAAATCGGGACTTGTCGAGCGCCGAGCAGACGAACGGGACCAACGTATCTCCCGCGTTTATCTTACCGACAAAGGTCGGATGGCTACCAAACATGTCAAAGAAGTATTACGCGTCATTGAGGAAAACTGTTTCATCGGATTCTCTGAGGAAGAAAAGGATGTGTTGCGTGGCTTGCTCGATCGCATGCACAGCAACCTCCAAGCTTTTTACTCGCAAAATACGCAGCCCACTTCTGCGTTGTAAAAAGCTTCTTTTCCGGAAAAATAATGAGAAAGGTTTGACAGCTTGCCGTGAATAAACTAGCAAAAGAACTTGATTCCACGTCCCTTACCGGCAACAAATCAGGCCGACTGTGGATGGCTGCGATACTAGGATCGCTTTCTGCATTCGGCCCACTATCCTTAGATATGTATTTACCTGCACTTCCTATGCTTGCCGATGATTTGCAAACGAGCACCTCCATGACCCAACTCAGTTTGACAGCATGCATGCTCGGCCTGTCCATTGGTCAATTGTTCGCGGGGCCGATCAGCGACGTACGCGGTCGAAGAATCCCTTTGATTATTGGACTCATTTTGTATGCCGTCTCTTCCTTTTTATGTGCGGTAGCTCCCTCTATTTATACGTTCGTCTTGCTTCGCTTCGTACAAGGTCTTGCGGGTTCTGCTGGAATTGTTATCGCTCGCGCTACGGTTCGCGATTTGTACGCGGGGACAGAACTGACGAAGTTTTTCGCCCTCTTGATGCTTATTAACGGGATTGCTCCGATTGCGGCACCTATCCTAGGGGGACAAATTCTGGAATTCACTACCTGGCACGGCGTGTTTGTCGTCTTGGGCCTGATCGGCGCTATCATGTTCCTCGTCGTGCTGCTTGCTCTTCCAGAAACATTGCCACAAGATCGCCGATCCAAGGCGGGAATCGGCAACACACTGGCGACGTTTGGCACCTTGTTAAAGGATCGCGTTTTCATGGGTTACGCCAT
This sequence comes from Brevibacillus sp. AF8, assembly GCF_021270385.1. Taxonomy (NCBI): domain Bacteria; kingdom Bacillati; phylum Bacillota; class Bacilli; order Caryophanales; family Paenibacillaceae; genus Brevibacillus; species Brevibacillus sp. AF8. Next base: position 681,078 of record NZ_JAGQDN010000001.1, read on the forward strand.
GGCACAGGGGCTGGTGACTGCTGCTATGTTTGCCTACATCGCCGGTTCTCCATTTGTTTTTCAAAAAATATTTGAAGTGTCTCCACAAACGTTTAGTCTCATTTTCGCGATTAATGGGGTAGGTATTATTATTGCGAGTCAAATCACAGGGAAGCTTGCAGGGAAAGTGAAAGAAACTTCCTTGTTCATTGCAGGGATTACCATTGCCGGGGTCGGCGGAATCCTCCTTCTGGCAATGATTCTCCTACAAGCTGGTCTTATTGCTGTGCTCGTTCCCTTATTCTTTGTCGTATCCAGCGTAGGGATTGTCGGGGCAACAGGCTTTTCTCTCGCCATGCAAAATCAAAGCAAGGCGGCAGGAAGCGCATCTGCTCTTCAGGGGCTTCTCTCCTTCATTAGCGGCGGCATTGTCGCGCCACTTGTGGGAATCAGCGGCGAACATACAGCAGTACCAATGGGGATCATCATTGCTCTTTCTACGATCGGCGCCATTGTCTGCTACGTAGTTATGGTTCGCCGGAGTTCTTGAGCGTCGTGATCAATTCACCACTTGCAAACATACGTTCTGTGCATTACAATCAAATTATAGGCAATAATAGTAAGTGGATTTGACAAGTTGGTCATATGAAAACCAAGGGAGATGTTGACACATGGCATTGCGTTTGATTCCTTACATCGTTTTGGATGGTACTGCTGGTGACGCGATTAGCTTTTACGAGGGTGCGTTAGGTGCTGAAGTGCTGTTCAAGCAAACCTTCGGTGAAATGCCGGAAAATCCGGAGTTCCCATTACCAGCAGAAGCCAAGAATCGTATCGGACATGCTACTATTCGCGTTGGTGAAACTGAACTGATGTTTTCCGATACCTTCCCAGGACAACCGCATCAGCTTGGTGATCAAGTGACCATTTGCATCTCGACCGATGATAAAGAGCAATCGCATAAGATTTTTGATGCCCTCCAAGAAGGCGGTCAAGTGATTATGCCTCTGCAAGAGACGTTCTTCAGCCCGGCATACGGCAATGTGAAGGACAAGTTCGGCATCACGTTCCAAATTTACACGAATAATCATCGCATGGAGTAATGTGAAAGCCCTGTTCGCTTCAACAGCGTCAGGGCTTTTTTTATTGATACTTTTTGCGTTGAAGGTATTTCCACCTCTGATTGATGAGAAATGCACTAATGAAACAGGATGCGCCAGAGTACCAAACAGCAGAAAATAAAATCATCCCCCACGTATTCTCTCCGGACTCAGAACTCCAAAATCCATCCACTGAAGTCGAAATGAACAGAATGATGGCCGTGGTCGTCAATATCCTGCGATAAAAGTACGTTTTGTAATCAGCATCATTATTGATTTCCATCATCCCTACCCTCATTCGAGCCAAATTATAAAAAAGAACCAGGATCACATGTATCCTGGCTGTTGGTGTTACTTCGCTTACTGTTGGTTGTTCTCCTGAGACATGAGCGATACAGGGCGTTGCGGAGTGAAAGTGGAGATCGCATGCTTGTATACTAATTGTTGCTTGCCTTCGCTATCAATCACAATCGTGAAATTATCGAATGCTTTAATATACCCGCGCAATTGAAATCCGTTCACAAGGTAAATGGTAACCGCGATGTTTTCTTTCCGCAAATGATTCAAGAACGTATCTTGAATGTTGATCGTCTGTTTCATGTACACTACCCCCTAAAAGGACTTGTATGTTATATATTCGGCAATTGTTGAAACTTTCCTGCCAATATTCGCTTGATAGTTTCCACGTTATTCCTCTGTTCAGCTGGATCAGTCATGTCAAACCATTGAATTTCTTCCATGCGACGGAACCAGGAGAGTTGGCGTTTGGCAAAATGCCGCGTTCGCTGCTGTATGTCATTCACCGCTTTTTCTAGGGTGATTTCTCCATACAGATAAGGAATGAGCTCTTTGTACCCCAAGCCTTGCATGGAGACCAGTGACGCGTCATAGCCAGCATCCAAAAGCTCCCTCACTTCCTCAACCAGTCCCGCTTCGATCATGAGTTCGACCCGGTGGTTGATTCGTTCATACAGCTTTGCGCGGTCCATCGTGAGACCAATCATCACCAAATCATAAGGGGAATGCTGCGCCCGCAGCTGAAAGTCGGACATTTTGTACCCGCTGCTTTCATAAATCTCCAGTGCGCGAATCACCCGCTTTACATCATTGGGATGCAAGCGTTCGGCTGTAATCGGATCGACATCGGCCAATCGGGCGTGTAGTGCTTCCACGCCTTCACTGTCAGCCAATCTTTGCAGTCGATCACGCAGCTCAGGGTCTTGAGAAGTGGTGGAAAACTGAAATCGATGGGTAACCGATTCTATGTACAGACCTGTTCCGCCGACGATAAACGGAAGTTTGCCACGTTGGTTGATGTCTGTAATCAATCCTGCGGCACTTTCCTGAAACATCGCAACAGAGTATTCCTCGTCTGGATTTTTAATATCAATGAGGTGATGCGGTATGCTCGCAAGCTCCTCAGGTTCTGCTTTTGCGGTGCCAATATCCATCCCACGGTATACTTGCATGGAATCTCCGGAAATAATCTCACCGTCGAACTGTTCGGCCAGCTCCAGACTAAGCTGGGTTTTGCCGACCGCTGTTGGGCCAATAATCACGACTAGCCTTTCTCTCTGTTGCAAGGTCACTCCCCTCCACCTATCTCTTTGTAGCTGTACACGACCTGCTGGCCGCGGGAGCGAAACGGCGTAAAACCAAAGCGCTCGTACATCCTACCTTCTTTTCCTTCTTTCATTACCACACGTTTTCTCGCAACTCGCTGCGCTTCCAAAACAGCCTCCTCGGAAAGAGCATCTGGATTGGCGAGCTCACGGACTCCGGCGATCCCCGACGAACTTTGTACAGTTACTTCGAACATGGGATCGAAATAAACGACATCGAAGGAACGGGCGGGCAGTCCTCTCAGTACTTCTAAATGGTTGCCACATCGCACCTCAATACGACGCATGGCTTGCTCCAATTCTTCCGCATCAGATGACCAGTGCCGTAACCCATCTTCTACCAAGATGGCTAGCAGTCGCTCTGATTCGATGCCAACGACTTTCCCATTTGCGCCAGTCGCATGCGAAAATACAATCGCATCTGCACCCAAACCCAAGGTGGCGTCCAACACTTCATCCCCTGGATGAATTTGGCAAGCAACAAGCATAGTATCAGTATCGCCGCGCATGAGCCGCTTTATACGAAAAGCAGATGTGTTCGGATGAAAAAAGAATGGTTTTTTTCCCGGCACTTCCAGACGTGCTCCGAGAGCGGAAACCACCAATACTTCTTCTACCCCATATCGCTTGCGCATTTGACCCAATGAAAAATCGCGTCGATTCACAACTTGTAGCCCCAATGTACTAGCCAATTCAGCTGCGTGACGCAAGGTTTCTTCACCAGGCTCAAGTCCTGTCGTAACAATCACGCCTTTGTTCCCTTCCTTACGTCTTCGCCCTTTTTAATAAGAACTGCTGTTCTAGAAAAGCGACTCGACGGTTTTTACATAAACGGTAACGATCATATTATTGTAAGCAGGATTAATTTGCCGGTCAAATAGAATCTGAACCAAACTTTTTTCCTCTCCGCTATGACAATCATACCATTTTTTATAAAACCCAGTCAGACTGTAGTATGATTTTCCAGTCCATCAGTTTCACCCATGTAAAAGAGACCCACGAAGTTCTATGGGTATTGTTACATGTCGGCATACCCCATGCGAATGAGAAAGCTATCTCCACTCCTCAACTGCAAGGTTCGCCTGTTTGATCCAGTCCAGCCTCCGGTTATTTAACAGACCGAGATTGTAATAAACAATCGATTGAACGCCTGCGTCCACTGCTGTTTTCACCCTCGCTGCCAAATCGACTGCTGACCGGATTTGACTATGATGCAGGGAAAAAGCCGCTCCCAGCGAAGCTTCTGGGGCTACAAGCTTGATGGCATGGAACGTATATGCCACATCACCGACACTGTCTCCATAGGCGAGCGGAACGACACGATCGAGAGTAGCCGCTGCTTTTCGCAATGAAACCCCTTCCCAATAAGACTGGTTCACAAAAAATGGTGTCGAGGACGGAAAACCATCCAACGCAGTCCCCATACTCTGCGCGATCTCCTTCAGGCTCCTCCATATCTGATCTACCGCTTCCAAACGGGATTGCTGATAGTGATACAATTCCGGATATTCCAGCAGTAAAAAAGCAACTTCTCTCGCTTCGGCTGATATTTGCGAGATAGAATCGGCATCCACCATCTGACTGACTAGCCTCGATACAAGCAATCGGACTGCTCCTACATCAATTCGCTTCGATTCGGCACGCTCCATGCACGCCCCGCAAAAACAGAACGAGAGTAACCATTGCAATGATTCTCCTAGCGGTAGGAGGCATACTTCATGATGCTCACCATGCTTCATCGGCAAAAAGGCAGTCGCTTCCATCAAAATCCGCTCTGGCTTGACCTGCTCCAACGTATCGGTAAAAAGCGCCTTGGCATAATGCTGTACCTCAGGTTGCGATGGACATAATGAGTATGTGTATGTATCCCCCCAGATGTTTTGCACACAAAGCTCTGGATGAGCCAAACCAAGTGTAGAATTGTGCAGGCCAACCCACCATGTATGAAATCCCATCCCTGCCTGCTCACAAGCCTCTTTCATTTTGGCAAGAATGCCCGCTTGTGCGATTTGCTCGTGTACAGTCGGGCGCAAACGGTTGTACTTCGACCAATCAGGCGTAAACGATACTCCTGAAAACGGCAGCCTGCGAAACGTTTTGCTTCGCGGGTGAAAAAATCTCCCCTGATGATAGCTGCTATTGACCACTGCTGTATTGCATCTGACTTCTTGCAAGGTTTGCATTACTGCCTCGATACCACTCTCTGCTATATCCCACGGATAAATAAACATCCCGTTTTGTCGTGATGGACTCATTTCGTTTCACCTCGTTTTTGCAAGTAATCATAAGTCAGTGTTTGCCTAAAATCAATCCAAATTTTCGAATTTTCTGAACAACACCCCCAAACAAATACCCCCAAATCCCATACATCTTCCATGTTCTTAGTTGCAGGGATACTTGTTTCTTGAACACGTTATGTTTATCACATCAGTATATATTTCATAAATATTTCATTTTTATTTAACATTTTATTATAATCTACCATTTTATTTTTGTTAGAATCTGAAAGAGTTTCACATTACATATAAAGATAATAGGGGTTGGTATCATGATTGTACTGGATAACAAATGGAATTCACTTAGGCTGTTCTACGGCCTAACAAAAGAAGACTTAGACCTTTTGTATTCACACAAGGAATTCTTCAGCACTCACTCAAAAGAAATCGTAGATTGTTTTTACGAAGAATTGGAAAAACATCCCAACTTGGATCGATTGATTCGTACAAATGTAACTATGGACCAATTAAAGAACATGCAGATTTGGTATATCGAAACACTTTCTTCTCCTGTTATTGATGAAGAATATGTAAATAGCCGAAAACGAATCGGAACAACCCATGCGAGAATTGGATTGTCTGCTTCTTGGTTTTTGGGTGGATACTCACTGTATTTACGTCTTTTTTCAGAAAGAATTCAATCGCTAGAAAACTCAACTGCATTTTATCAGGCTCTTATCAAAAGAGTTTTTTTTGATTCTGCAATTATTCTTGAACAGTATATCGGTGACACGATGCGTGAAAATGTAAGCTACCGCCACAATATGGAGCAAATGGCAGCCGAATTGACAGCTACAACCCAGGAAGCGCTTAGAATCTCTTCCGTCTTCACCGACTCCGCAACCAAACTATATGAATACAATGGTGAGATCGCTCATTCCATGAATGTGTTAAAGGAGCAGAATGAGGAGATTGAGAAACTTAGCGGCTTCGTAGCAGATGTTTCTACACAAACCAATCTTCTAGGCCTTAATGCTGCGATTGAAGCTGCTAGAGCTGGAGAGCACGGACGTGGCTTTACCGTTGTTGCTAATGAAGTACGTAAATTAGCCGATAAATCAAATGCCTCATCGAAAGACATTTACCAATCTCTACAGAACATTAACAATCAATTACTTAAAATTGATCAACAGGTCTCATTAACAACTGTTTCCGCTGAGCAATTAGATACTACTTCCGAGCAATTATTTTCTATCATCCATAAACTAGACGAAATTTCTCGTCGTCTTCAGAATAAACATTAACTGCTTCAGAACGGCCAAAGGAGCTTACTTCTTTGGCCGTGTTCTATTATGTAGCTCCTTCCTATCCCACGCTACCAGGACCGTCATGTTATCTGGTTCAAAACGTTTCCACGCTGTCGTACAAAAGTACAGAACTCAATATTATATAAACTGATACTCCCCTACCTTTCGTTTTTTCAATAAAAGAAGAAATATATCTGTATTCGTATCCAATGATCCCATTTGTCATTTGCCTCGATAGAAGAAGCTCTGTTCCAGCATGAGATTTGTTTTATTGACTTTTGTTTTTTCCGCTTTCTTTTACAGTAGAATACCCTCCCCGGATTTCTCCGCAAGAGGGCACAGTTCACATCACACGCTTAAACATTTTTTCTAAGTCATATCCAGTAAAATGAATCACAATCGGCCTTCCGTGTGGACACGTATACGGACTGCTCGTATTACGCAGTTGGTTCAGCAAGCTTTCCATTTCTGCATGCGTCAGGAAGCGGTTCGCTTTAATCGATGCTTTGCAGGACATCATGATGGCAGCTTTTTCGCGCATCAGCACGACATTGGCTTGGGCGTTTTCTCCCGTTTCCAGTACAAACTGAATGAGCTCCTCAATGACCTCCAGCTCAGCCCCTTCTGGGAACCAATGTGGATGAGCGCGAACGATAAAGGTCCGCCCACCAAACGCCTCGATCTCCAAACCAAACGATTGCAAAAGCGACAGTCGCTTCTCCAGTTTGCTTGCCTCTGCAGCCGTATATTCCACCGTATGAGGAAACAGCATGATCTGGCTGGAAATGTCCTCTTCTGCAAGCTTGTCCATGAAGTACTCGTAAAAAATCCGCTCCTGCGCGGCATGTTGATCAATTAAATACATGCCTTCGTCATTTTGCGCGACGATGTAGGTGCCATGGACTTGACCAACTGGGTACATAACCGGAACAGGCGAATCCGTTTCATTTTCATTGGTGGTTTCCAGGAGTGGCGGCGCTTGTTCAGTACCTGCCACTGCTGAATTGTCCTCGCTGCTGATTTCATTAGATGGATGCACAGGAGATGGTGCCTGGGCAATGTCCAATTGTACCGGAATCCGAGTCTCGTGAGGTTGGAAAGCTTCCCTCGTGTCCGTTTGATCCAACAAAGTCGCCTGCACGATTTCATGCGAGGTAGTCTCTACCTTTGCAACTTCCAACTTTTCATAGTTGGCTGCAGTCTCTTTCACCGTACCGTTCTCAATGGATGGCGCGGTATGGGCCACCACATCTACTTGCTTACTTGGCGTTTCTTGCTTGGCCATCCATTCCTGGAGTCGGGGACTCGCAGCTAATAACGGCGATTGTGGAGTATCAGGCTTGGTGATTTGCAGGTCAAACTGCGGTTGAACGACCTGGGTGACGACCTTAGCTTTTGGTTGCGTAATCATGGGTCTGACAATCCCCAAGCCTTGTCTCAAAGTCTCTTTTACCGATTGTTCTATTGCACTGCACAATTCATCTTCTTTACTGAATCTCGCCTCTAGTTTGGCAGGATGTACGTTCACATCGACCAGTGACGGATCCATTTCGATCTGCAAGGCCACAATCGGATAACGACCGATCGGTAACAATGTATGATAACCACGCATAATCGCATTGTTGATCGAATAACTGCGCACGTACCGACCGTTTACCAGTGTCGAAAGGTAAGAGCGATTCGCCCTTGTCACTTCCGTCTTCGAAAGAAAACCAGACCACTTATAGTCGAGGGTCTCCCCTGCAATTGGAAGCAACAGCTTCGCGACTTGCACACCATAGATTGCCGCCATGACGTGCAACAGCTTTCCGTCGCCAGATGTTTGCAAGAGTGTCTTGCCGTTATGAGTCAGCAGGAAGGAGATCGACGGATGCGTGAGTGCAAGCCGGTTCACATAATCGGAAATATGTCCGACTTCCGTAGCGATCGACTTCATGTATTTCAAGCGAGCAGGCGTGTTGAAAAACAAGCTGCGTACACATACTTCCGTCCCTTTAACAGCGGCTTTATCGGAAATCGTTCCGAGCTGCCCACCTTCAATTAAGAGATGAGTACCTACCTCACTGCTGGATGTACTGCTCGTCAGCTCCATACGCGAGACTGCTGCAATACTCGGCAGTGCCTCTCCACGAAAGCCCAGCGTACGAATGCGGAACAAATCACGAGCGTTGCTGATTTTACTCGTGGCATGGCGCTCAAAAGCCAGCTGGCAATCTTCCCGATCCATCCCTTTCCCATTGTCAACGATCCGAATCATCTCCAGACCGCCTTCCTCTACGTGGATCTCGATTGTCGTTGCACTGGCATCAATTGCGTTTTCGACCAGCTCTTTGACAACAGAAGCCGGTCTTTCCACTACTTCCCCTGCAGCAATCATATTGGCGAGATGCTCATCTAAAACGTGAATGGTTCCCATGAGTGCCTCCCCTCCGGACGAACCCTATCGCTTTTTCAATTGCTGTTTCCATTCATATAGTTTCATCATGGCGTCCATTGGCGTCGTTGAATTCAAATCCAGCTCGCGCAGTTCAGCCATAATCGCTTCTTCCTCCGCTGACGCAAACTGCATCGGTTCTTCACGCACCGCAGCAACTGGAGCCGTCCATAGCGATTCGAGCGACATTTGCACGTCACTCGCTGCATTTCCATTCCCTGCGCTTCCACTCGCTTCAAGCCCGGTTAAGATACTGCGCGCCCGCTCAATGACCCAGGTCGGCATTTCCGCAAGCTCTGCCACATGAATTCCATAACTTTTATCTGCTCGTCCTTCTTCAATTTTGTGAAGGAACAAGAGCTTTCCTTCCCGTTCTTCGCATCGAGCATTGACGTTCACGACACCACTCAACGTCTCTGCCAACCCGGTCAACTCGTGGTAGTGCGTGGAGAAGAGCGTTTTGGCACCGATTTTTTGACAAATGTACTCAATGACTGCTTGTGCAAGCGCCATTCCATCGTACGTCGAAGTCCCGCGGCCAATCTCATCGAGCAGAATCAAGCTCTTCGCTGTTGCTTTTTGCAGAGCGTGTCTGGTCTCCAGCATTTCCACCATAAACGTACTGTGCCCGCCTACCAAGTCGTCGGCTGCCCCGATTCGAGTAAAAATCTGATCGACAATCGACAGTTTGGCCTGTTTAGCCGGAACAAAGCAACCGATCTGTGCCATCACCGTGATCAAGGCAATCTGTCTCATGTACGTACTCTTACCTGCCATATTCGGGCCCGTAATGAGCAAAACTTGACGATTGGTCTGATCCATCTCCACGTCATTTGCCACGTATTTTTCGCGCTCCAGAACGGCTTCTACTACTGGATGACGCCCTTCTGTAATAACGTATTCGCCGCTTTCCACAAGCTCAGGGCGTACAAATCCCCGCTCGTCACTTACCGTAGCAAACGCCTGAAGAACGTCCACAGATGCAATGCGCTCCGCGAGGTTTTGCAGTCTTGGTATATGCTTCGCGACTTCACTTCTTACCGCCACGAACAGTTGGTATTCCAGCTCAATCATCTTTTCTTCCGCTTCCAGAATAAGGGCTTCACGTTCCTTTAACTCTGGCGTGATGTACCGCTCTGCATTGGCCAAAGTTTGCTTGCGCTCATACCGACCAGCCGGAACGTTGGCAATGTTGGATTTCGATATTTCGATGTAATAGCCGAACACCTTATTAAAGCCTACTTTAAGTGAACGAATTCCAGTCGCTTCCCGTTCCCCCTGCTCCAGTTGGGCAATCCACGTCTTCCCTTCACGACTTGCTGTATGGAGCTTGTCCAGGTATTCATCATATCCCGTCCGAATCATGCCGCCTTCACGAACCGATATCGGTGGATCATCCACGAGCGCATGAGCCAAATAGTTGACGATATCTGTACACTCATCCATCCCTTGCGCCAGTTCCATCAATACTGGGGTATTCGTTTGGATCATATACTGCTTTAGCTCTGGAACTGCCTCCAAAGACATCCGTAGCTGAATGAGATCTCGTGCGTTCGCATTCCCGTAGGAAATACGACCCGCCAGACGCTCCAAATCATAGACACGATCCAAGCAAGTCCGCAAATCGGACCGAAGCAGCATGTCACCCTTCAAGGCTTCCACAGCGCTCAAACGTGCTTCCAACTGATCGCGACTGAGCAATGGACGCTCAATCCATCTGCGCAAAAGACGACCACCCATTGCCGTTTGAGTCCGATCCAACAGCCACAACAGAGAGCCTTTTTTCGTCTTATCGCGAATAGTCTCTGTCAATTCCAAGTTACGTCTGGAAAAGCCGTCCATTTGGAGAAACTGCTTTGCATCGTACTGCTTTAACAGGCGCATATGAGCAAGGCTGCGTTTTTGCGTCGTCCCTATGTAGAACAAGAGAGCATTGACCGCCGCTCGCATGGATAGATCCAACCCTTTGGCCTGCTCCGCATATTGACTATCTACCGCAAATGCGTCCAGTTGGTGCGCATCCACGACAGTAGATGGCAGTGCTGTCTTCGGCAAAACAGTGAGGCCAAAAAAGACGAGCTCCTTGGGGCGATATTGCAAGGCTTCATCCAGAACACCCTCTGCCTGTCCCACCAAAGAGGTAACGTACATCTCGCCTGTACTCATATCACACGCAGCAACACCCGTTCGCCCTTCTACTTGGGCCAACGCCGCCATGTAATTATTTTCCTTATCCGTCAGCCATTTGCCTTCCATCATCGTACCTGGAGTAATGACACGTGTAACTTCCCGGCGAACGACCCCTTTTGCTTCTTTGGGATCTTCGACTTGCTCGCAAACGGCTACTTTATGTCCTTTTTTTAGTAGCTCTGCAATATAGCCGTCTGCCGCATGATGTGGAACACCACACATTGGTATGCGCTCAGAACCTCCACCATCACGTCCCGTCAGTGTAATTTCCAGCTCACGGGACGCAAGGATGGCGTCATCAAAAAACAGTTCATAAAAATCGCCCAAGCGAAAAAATAAGAAAGTATCCGGATAATCTTTTTTGATAGCCAGATACTGTTGAATCATCGGGGTATATTGAGCCATGATTTTCTTCTCCTAGCCTACTCATTCTCGTCGCTATTATAACATGATTGAACGGTAATGTTGACCCTACATCCGATGGCAGTATCCGTTTATGATAGCTTCCATATCTTGCGCAGGTCTTCATCCGTTTTCCACGATTGGCACTCGATTAAAAAAGAAAAGTATCGATCCAAATGTATACGTGACAGCGTATAGCCTGGTAGTTCCTTTACTTCTTTCCAGACTTGGACTACGTACGGCAGGAGCTTTTCTTTTTCGCCCTGGTAGTACGCTTTGATAAGTGGGAGCTTTAGATGGGGCATCGCTTGTAGTTTCCCATGATTGGTTGCAACCAAATGGGCCAAATGAAGAATACCTCGAGCGACGAGGGGATCAACGAGCCAACTAGGGAGTGTACGGTATTCGAAACCATAGTCCTTCTCCCTTACATCCCCCAAAAATCCATAGCGCTCTCTGCGGCTCATACAGCCTGCATCCTCAATCAGAACAAGGGGAAGAGCCAAGTACGCATCCAGCTTTCGCCGAAGAGAAAAAGTCGGTGTGAGCCCGCCAAAATGAATATGCCCACCGATTGGATAACCTTGAAACGGCATTCCGCCAGCGAGCCATTCGATAGACGAATTTCCTATTTTTTTGTATGCGAGTGCCAAATTATCGTAGATATGCATAAATAATTGATCAGGGTCCTCCGACGGCGCAGGTCTCAACTCTGCAACCGGGTGCTGATGGAGACCTAATTCTTCCCGGTAACGTGTCGTATCACATCCAACCGTCCCATTGATGCTCAGGAAGTCAGAAGCAAGTGCCATCTCTCCTGTGGGCTTGCGTAAAGCAAATTCGGGATCTGCCCCCATACTTTGCAGCTTTTGCGGCTGTTTGCGCATCCGAGCTTCCCACCACTCTCGAGCCCGCTGCATATATTCGTCAGCTTGCTTGGCTGGCCAATTCGGTTCTACCTCGACGACCTTAAGTCGATGGGGAGAGGCCGCCATGACCGTCACTTGACCCGCATCGGCTCCGGCGGCATACAAACTGCGCACAGCCAGCCCTTGCACCACCTGAATCTCTGGTTCAGCGGAAGGCAAGGAGACAGAATGCCACTCGGGTTCCTGTAGGCGGTGCAGTAGCCATTGTGATTGCTCCTCGCTTCTGGCGATATCCAGTACATAGTCTTGGTAAAGGCATATCCTATATGTTCGCCAGCCCGGTCGCGCTGCTTTTCCTGTTGTTACAGGTATTCTCCCTTGCCGTAGCAACCAGCGACCGATTTCAGGACGATGCAAATACGCTACCACTTCTTTAGCGTTGGCCGTCATCGGTTGTGTTGCTGGCGTTTCCTGCTTGTTTGCTCGCTGACTCGCCCTTGTGCGTAGAATCATGCCTTCCACACTCCCCCGCTATTCTCTCGTTATCTTATGAATGCGCCCAGAAAAACGTGTGAATGGTACGTATCCGAAAAAAAAGAAAAAAGAGGAGATAATTTCTCCTCTTTAGTCGAGCTCGTCGAGTAGCGTAGCGGAATCAAAGTCATCATACTCGTCACTGTTATCTTCAAAGTCGTCAACCAGATGGAATTCTTTGTCATCACAACTATTGCAGACAACAACGCACACCTTTGTTTCTCCAATGACCTCTACTGCATATTCGCTTTCAACTCTGACCGTGATTGTGCTACCACCACTTAACTCCGCTTTTATGCACTTCGGTTGCTCCACGGCGCGTGCAACGATTTCCAGATCGCCTCTGCAGTTTTTGTCGAAGAACGTAAGCGGTACGAGTACGGAGAACTGAACAGTTTCCCGCTTGACTTCGGTTTGCGTGTTATTAGCAAACGAAAACCACAGGTTGACGTCATACGTACCAGATACTTCAACGGCATCTCCGACTTTCTCTGCTTGGAAGTTCGTGTTTATAACCCAGCATCCGAGGATCGTCGAAGGAGTTTGCGACGGTATGATGGTGTGGGTGGTAGTAGAAAATTTATGGCCTTTGCCGCAGACTGCTTTCGCGATAAGTTCCCGGCACTGTAGATCTTTGTCTATACCCGACATTTCGTTACCTCCTCCATACAACGTTTCTGTACATTTGTATGCAGGGCATTCGACTAGCGTGCAAACAACCACCTTATATTTGGGAAAGTTGTTGGGTATTCATCAAAACAGCGCCGGGAAGGCTTTCTATCAAGAATTAGGAGCAGCAGCCGTCAGATTTTTTCTTTTCAGGCCCGCCACCCGTCTCTCCGGTCAATGGGTTTCCGCCTGTATCCAAAATAATACGCTCCGAAACGGTGTTCGTGATCACGTTCGTAACCATTTGCAAAAGATCGTTCACATCGACCTGCGATTGCTTGAATTCCGTAACGATTGGAATGGAATCCAGCTCCTCATGCAATTGGTTGTATTCGCCTTCCACTTTTTTCACTAGTTCCGGCTTGTTGATGGATTCAAACATCACCATTTGCTTTTGTTTCTGCTTCAATGTATCAATCAAATCTTGCACACGTTCATTGTTCTTGATTTGCAGTTCGGCACGTTTGAAGAAATCAACTTCATTTGTACGCGCGATCATGGCTGCAAGCTCACGAGCTTTATCGAGAATTTCTTTCTGGGTATATACGTTTGTTTGTTCCATTATGACCTACACCTCAACTTTGGATACGAGTTCACCGTGGAGTGTCCACGTTTTCGCATCTGTAATTTTTATGTGAACATACTGTCCGATCAAGGATTTGTCGCCGGTGAAATGGACCAGCTTGTTCGTACGCGTACGACCCGCAAGCACTTCCGCATTCGTCCTCGATTCGCCTTCCACGAGTACCTCGACAACCTGATCCTGCAGTTTTTTGTTCTGCTCCAGTCCGATGCGAGCCAAAACTTCATTGAGTCGATACAGGCGCGCTTTTTTCACTTCCATCGGAACGTTGTCTTCCATGACAGCAGCCGGTGTGCCTTCACGTGGGGAGTAAATGAAGGTATAGGCAAAATCATATTTGACCTCTTCCACCATCGAAATGGTATCTTCGAACTGCTCATCGGTTTCGCCTGGGAAGCCAACAATAATATCGGTAGAAAGCGAGACATTCGGGATCGCGTCCTTGATTTTGCGAACGAGCTCCAGATAATGTTCACGCGAATATTTGCGCGCCATCCGCTTGAGTACTTCTGTCGAACCGGATTGGACAGGCAAATGGATTTGCTCAACCAGGTTGCCGCCTTTTGCAAGAACCTCGATCAAGTGGTCGTCAAAATCACGCGGATGACTTGTCGTAAAGCGCACACGCGGGATATCAATTTTACGGATCTCGTCCATCAAGTCCCCAAAGCCGTACTCGATGTCCTCAAAATCTTTCCCATACGCATTGACGTTTTGTCCAAGAAGCATGATTTCTTTAAAGCCTTGGCGAGCGAGATCACGCACTTCTGCGATGACATCTTCCGGGCGTCGACTGCGCTCTTTTCCGCGGGTATACGGAACGATGCAGTACGTACAGAACTTGTCACAGCCGTACATAATGTTAACCCATCCCTTGGTGTTTCCTTCACGGAGCTTCGGCATATTTTCGACGATATCGCCTTCCTTGGACCAAACCTCAATCACCATTTCTTTGCTGAACATCGCATCGCGCAACAATTCTGGCAGTCGGTGAATATTGTGCGTTCCAAAAATCAAGTCGACCTGCTGGTAGCTTTTCAGGATTTTCTTGACGACTTTCTCTTCTTGGGACATACAGCCGCAAACACCGAGGATCAGATTTGGGTTGTTGTTCTTGAGCCGCTTCATGTGGCCGAGCTCTCCAAATACTTTATCCTCTGCATTTTCGCGGATCGCACAGGTGTTAAATAGGATGACATCCGCATCTTCGACAGAATCAGAGGAAGTATAACCCATTGCCTGCAAAATACCAGAAATCGTCTCCGAATCATGCTCGTTCATTTGGCAGCCATACGTACGAACGTGATAACGCTTTCCTTTTCCGATGTTCTGCATATCTTCTGGGATATTAAAATCGTAATGGACTAAAATCTCTTCCTTACCACGCTTTTTCGCATCTTTCAGAGAGGGGGCCTGGAAGTATTTCGCATAGTCTTCCGTTTTCTTTGGAGACTTAACGGATTTTAAGTCCACAGTCGCCTCTTTCGTTTCCTTCATCATATATCACCTCAGCTATAATCATCTACATAAGTAACCAATAAAGAATTATATCATTTTGGGTGATACAAAAGCCAATGCATAATAACCATTATGAGGCAAAATATGTACGAAACGGCGAGAGACCGTTCCCTATCGAAAAGCGTTCCATCCAAATCAAAGAAGCATGTCCTTCCATTTCTACATGCTCCTCCTTACCCGCCAATTTTTTCGAAACTCCGTCTTTTTTCCTATTTTCACCATAATATTTTTTTCTCCTGCAACAATACAAGCCCACTAACCGTCTGAATAGCAGTCAACAAAAACTACATTGCCATTTTGAGGAGGTTAACATGAAAAGAGCACTAGCCGTATTCCTGTCGGTGTTGATGTTCTTAACGGTTATCCCAGTCGTTGGTGCCGCTTCCACCCCTTCGTTCTCAGACGTTCCACGTAGCCATTGGGCATACAAGGAAATTACGGAGATGGCGGCAAAAGGGATCATCAAAGGGTACGACAATCGGACATTTAGACCGAACAATGAAGTTACCCGCGCCGAATTTGCAAAAATTATGATCGCTGCAGCAGATGTAGATATAAACAAAAGCTACGTCGACCAAACCTTTAAAGATGTACCGCGTCATCACTGGGCATTTCTGTATGTGGAATACGCCAAGCCTTACTTGACTGGTTACAAATCCGGCTCCACCTACACGTATAAGCCAGATCAAGCGGCAGTACGTGAAGACATTGCTGTCGCATTGGTACGCCTGTTGGGCTACGATCAAAAGTACAAAGCCGACTTGAATCAATTGAAAAAGTTCCGTGATTACGACGATATTTCGTCAGCATTGCGTCCGTATATTGCGATTGCAATCCAAACCGATCTGATGAAAGGATACAATGGCAATTTCCGTCCACAAGATCCAATTACACGTGCGGAAGCTGCTTCTCTGCTCTATCGCGCTATTTTGGATCGCGACGATGATGATGAGATCAAAATTGTTTTCCCTACCCCTGGTCAACCGAAACCACAGCCAGAACCAGAGCGAATCAATATCAGCGACTCCTTCTCTGATTCCAAATTGAAAAACTGGAATACAGACAAAGCGACAGGAAACTGGGAGGTCGCGAGCAAACAAGTGACAGCTGAATCCGATGACGATGATCTGGATCACTACTTCCTGCCATTGAATTGGAACGAGTCTGACAAAGTGAAAAAATACGAATTGAGCGTCGATGTTAATGTCGTAGGTAGTGAAGGTTTAGGAGGCCTTTACTTCAACGGTAAAGACGGAAAAGCCAATGTTGTATTCGTCCAAAAAGATCGTGTTGTTTTAGGAAAAGTGAATGATGTCGAAGAAGACGATATTGACATCATTACTTCTAGCTCCTACAAGCTGAAATCCAGCAATCGCTTAAAAGTAGAAGTTAACGAGAACACTGTTTCCATTTATCTGAACGATCAATACTTGTTCGGTCAACAGTACGTGAAACAAGAAGGCACAAAGCTCGGTCTGTACCTGCAAGAAGATGCGACGAAAGGTGCACCTCGCAAAACGACTTACCTGGACAATTTCTCCTTTAAAGAGACCAAATAAAGAACCATATTTTGACCCGACAAGCTATCTTGGCCTGTCGGGTATTTTTCACTCTACTCCATATGCATGTTCTACCAAATGGAAAAAAGATAGCGAAAACGTAGAAATAGACGCATTTCAGATGTTATAATGGTAGCTATTCTTGTCCTGTGAAGGAGCCTTCCGATGTCATTTTCTGATAATCAACCGTTTCGCTGGATGGACTCCGGTACTTACCAGGATAGTCCACTTGAGCCTTTAATTCGTGATGAAGCGTTGGCAGCAAGTATGCAACATGAATCAGCAACACCTGTCATTCATCTCTGGGTGTACGATCAGGCGCTGTATCTCGGCCGCAGAGACGCCAAGCTTCCCCATCTACAGCAGGCCTTGCGCAAGTTCGGTCAAGATGGCTTTGGTTGTGTTCTTCGCTCGTCTGGTGGCGCTTGTGTTCCGCTTGATGCTGGTGTACTCAATATGGCTTGTTTATTGCCCGACACGTCGATTTCCATTGACTCCTTCTTCTCGTTTGTTGCCCAGCTTCTTAATGTGGGCCTGCGTGATTACGGAAAGCTGGAATTTGGAGAAGTGACGGGTTCGTACTGTGCAGGGGAATACGATTTTTCCATTCACGGTAAAAAAATCGGAGGCATGGCACAAAGACGCACGCGACACGGCTCTATTTTGCAATTATGCATTAACGTAGACGATCGACCTCGCGGGGAATGGATGGAGCGCTTTTACCGTCTCGCCGGCTTGGATGAAATGCAGAGTCATAAGCCAATTCCTTCCATCGATGCTTCGACCGTTGGCAGCATTGCAAGTTTGACTGGAAAATTGGCCACCATGGATGATGTAAAAGCACGTCTATTGGAGACAATCCGTTCTGAGTGGGCTGTATCACCTACCCCCTTTTATGTGCAAAATGAGTTAGTGACAGAGTCGAGGCAACATTTGTCGCAGCGATTACACTTATTTTCTTATACCGCAAAAGAACTGGCCGCACCTGACTGGCACTTACCCGAATAACGGGCATTTTACTTGCTTTTGATTCTCCAGGTGCTGCCGGTAAAATTCTGGAGGAATTATGAATAGCAATCGAAAGGGGACGTTTCAGGATCTGAATGCCCTTTTTGTTTTTGGGGCTCTTACTGTCTTGATGATTCACATCCTCAGTTTTTTTCTCGCAAATGAGAAGACGTATCCGTGGAATAGTGATTTGCAAGCCGTTCTAATTATCTTATTAAAATTCGGTCGCTCCTTGTTTATCTTTGCAACGGGAATGTTGCTGTTTTACTGGTATCAAAACCGACAATTGGATTGGCGTGCTTTCTGGAAAAAACGTTGGCGCGCGGTTATTTTGCCTTACGTAATTTGGACAGCCATTTTCACCTATTTTAAACATCAAACCTTTGACCCGGCCGTGCTGGTAGAACCGTTTTTCGATAGTCTGTTTACGGGTAGCTCTTTCTACCACCTGTACTACATTCCGCTTTACTTGCAATTAAGCTTGTTGTTTTGCCTGATTAAACCGTGGATGGAACGGTACTTGAATTTCCGTTGGATCATCGTTCTATTTATTGGACAAGCGGGTTTGTACGTTCTCTACCACTATTTGTTCATTACGCCGTTATGGGCTATTGATTGGGCAGCAAACCCATTCTTGTCCCTCATGAAGCACACTTATGTTTACGGACAGCATTATGTTTTCATGTACGTATTTACTTTTGCACTCGGCGCTTATGCCGGGATGAATGTGGATAAATGGCGAACATGGGTGAAACGACTTCAAATACCTTCTATCGTCGTGATGGCAAGTGCAGCCGTTTGGCTGGCTTACAGCTATCTTTCCGGGTACAAGAGCTATTACGAGAGCATGAATATTTTCGAGCCGCTTTACTTGGTCTACACACTCTGTGTAATCATCAGCTTTTACCCTGTATCCAGTTATCTAGGCAAACTGCCTAAACTCGGTCCATGGCTTGCCCGGTTGGCCAAACAAAATATGGCTATCTATTTGGTCCATCCGTTGATCTTGTTTTTACTGCAGAGCTACGTCATTCATCGACTTGGCTGGTCGACGCCGTCAATGGTTCTCGGCATGTTCGTGATTACACCGCCACTCTGTATTTTCCTTTACGAGTTGACGACGATGTCCTTTTGGTTCAATCGAAAAAAACGGGTGGAAGCCAAACCCATTTTTAAAAATCAAACGTATAAAGCGTAAGGGAGGAACTGGTTTCCTCTAAGCTCCTAATGTAAAAAACAACAGGATCTCGCATACTAGAACTAGGGACGATTGTTCCACACCTCGATTACTTGCCTGGCGTAACTGCCGGGCTTTTTTTGTTTGAAGCCTCTCCAAAGCCTTGGCAACGCCAAGTTTTCTAAATGTAGCCCTACCGTTTGTATCTCTCTTACGGTATCATAGAAGGGGACCACAGGCAGTTCTTACTGCTATAGACGACAGAAAGAAAAGGTGGTGGATCTGAATGAATCAAGAGATCCCTTTGTTACATATTCCGATCAAAGACCTCATAATCGCGTCCACAAAGGTCGCACATGTGCAGCTAGGTAATTCGCTTGAGCACGCCCTGCTAGTTCTAATCAAGTCAGGCTATTCAGCCGTTCCTGTACTGGATCATCAGTATCGGTTGCATGGGTTAATCAGCACGAATATGATCATGAATAAGACTCTTGGTTTGGAGCGCTTCGAGACTGAGCGTATGTCCGAACATACAGTAGATGATGTGATGGATACGAAGGTCCCTCGATTGCGTGACACCGATGAATTTTTGAAAGCTTTAGAAGTGTCGATAAATCACCCGTTCGTTTGTATTGAAGACGACGAGCACTATTTTCAAGGAATCTTGACTCGAAAATCGATATTGGCTTTGGTATATCGCCACTTTCGCAACCTGCCCTTTCCTTTGGCTGACCAGCAACAGCCGGCAGAATCGTAGGTCACCGTATACGAAAAGACGGGGCATTAAATGCCACCGTCTTTTTCACATTCTTCTGTATTTCTTCTTAGAGCAATTGGCTCGGTGCTAGAAGCTGATGCTTCCGTTTCTTTTTTTCAGCGAGCAATGTCTGGGCATATTCCAGCGGATGACGGTACGTTTGTTTAAACATCGCCTTCTCTCCTGCTTTGAAAAAAGAATAGCGTTGATCACGCACATTGACTTCGATTAAATACGGATTGCCTCGCTCGTCAATTCCCATATCCATCCCTAAGTCTGCTAATGATGAAAAATGGCGACCGTACTGCTTCGCAATTTCCACCGCCGCTATGCTCACTCTTTCGATAACCGCTTGTTGTTGTTTCACCTCAGGAAAGATGGGGGCCAAAGCTTCCGAAAATGGTACTGCTGTCCCTCCTCGAGAGAGATTGCTCAGCTTGTTTTTCTTATTGGCAACCTTGGCAACCATCCCGCTCACAGTCCACTGTTTCTCTTTGTTTTTCTGTACCGAAACACGAATATCAAATGTTTTTCCTCCATAGTGCGCCAAAGGAATTCCTTGTTGGATCAAAAATCTTTTGTTGCCGACCCAACGTCGCACCGTGGAGAGTAACTGCGAACGAGATAAGATCTGCCGTTTTTTCGATGCAATGAAGTGATAACTGCCTCCGTGCCGTTCAATACGTGCTACCCCAATTCCAACAGATCCAATTGACGGCTTGACGTACACCACCTGGTATTTATCCAAGAACAGACGTAACTGCTCCATGGAATAAGGCACTGTATGCGGCAGATAGCTGCGAATCTGTTCGTTTTTCCAGAGCATCTGATGTACTTTTCTCTTATCCCGTACAACCAAGCCATTGAATACCGTCTTCTTTTGGCTCAATCTTCGAATCACATTCCGCGCTTTTGCATCTCCTGTCAAAACACGATTGTGGATGACTCGCGGGACTGAAACCAGTTGTGAAACAAGTCGGTTTCCGTTCCAAAAATATCCCTTAACCCGTTCATCTCCTGGCCTCACATGCCGCGGATGGAAAAAAACAGGCTCCAATCCAAGCTCTTTACCGATTTCAACATAATAAGGCAGACGCTCATATGACTTGATGCCATGAATTCCTTTCTCCATAAGGGCCCAATCCAACATTATCCCGATTCTGTCCACGTAGATCCCCCTTGCCACATTGCTCTACATAGGGTATGTGCCAGAAATGGCAAGAGCGTGCCTATTTTTGTACACCTATCAGCGACACGACAAAATATTGCATTTCCATCGGAATGATGTCGGATGCTGCGCTTGCCCGGGAAAGGATCGCGTTGCGTTCTTTCTATTGTCCCCTGCGTTCGATGGCAAGTAAAAATGGCGCTTGGTTTTGCTGATTAATGTATTGGTATTTTAAAACCAAATAATCCAATTGACTTAGCTCGTGGCAAAATGCTTCCACTGCCTCTTTTTCCGTCTCTCCCGCCGGATGCCCCCAATAAATCATGACTGTCATGATTCCGCCTGGTCTGAGTACCCTCAACCCTGATTGAATCGCTTGAATGGTACTGCTCGCTTGTGTAGTGATTTCCTTGTCTCCACCCGGCAAATAGCCCAAATTAAACATGATCGCCGCGGCACTAATTTCCAGCTTGTCAATTTCCTCATGACTGGCGAGCTTCATTTCTACCCTGTTTGCCAGACCTTCTCTCTCGAGTCTCTCGCGCGTTTTCTCGATCGCCTGCGGCTGGATATCGAAGGCGATTACTTTCCCTTCTTCTTGTACCAATTGCGCTAAAAATAAGGTGTCATTTCCGTTCCCCATCGTGGCGTCAACAACCGTTTCTCCTGCTTGTACGCGTTCGCGAATTAATTTGCGTGCGACTTCTAATACATTTGGAAACAAAGTCACCTCTCCTCTCTATGTAGACAAATAGCGTTATAAATCAATTTGCAGACCGATGCTCGCCGCATAAACTGGACCTGCGACAAAGGCATTTGCCTCCGCGATTACTTGAGACTCCTCATAGCCGTAAAACAAATGGGTAATTAATAGCGAGCGACAGGATAGGGATTGTGCCAACTCTGCCGCTTGGCGAACAGACAGATGCCCATTTGGCTTCGCTGGTAAATTGTAATCCAGATAGGTCCCCTCGCAAATAAACAAATCCGCTTGATTGGCAAAGCCCTCCCAACCTGTTCCTGGTCCACTGTCAGCTCCGTATACGAGGACATGTCCCTCCGCTTCCAAACGCATGGCGTAGCATGGATCTCCGTCACCATGGTCTGTCCGTAAAAAAGTGATCGAGACATCCCCAATGGCAACAGACGTTTCTTCGGTGATGGGGGTAAATGTGGTCGCATCTCGATACACCAATGTCTGAGCATTAGCCACTGGCAACGCAGGGGCGTAGATCGGAAGCGGCTTGTCAGCAGGTCTTTGGCCAAATAACTGATGAACCATCAAACCGTACTGCATGACTCCTACATCCGCAACATGATCATGATGATAGTGGGATAAGAACATGGCATCCAGCTCATAAATGGGCAAATGCTTGCCTAACTGCCCAAGAACACCGCTGCCGCAGTCGAGAAGAATTTTGACTTGGTCTGTCTCGATCAGGTAACCCGGAGTAGCACCTCCTGGGCCAGGATAAGGAGATTGATAGCCTAACACGGTAACGCGCATATTCGGTTCACTTCCTCTCATAGGATGGAGTAAGGTGGGACAGGAGGTCTGGGATGCAAGGAACATGGAGAGCCGCATGGCAGATCGCTTTTACGTATATTGGGACAGTCGTAGGAGCTGGTTTTGCCTCAGGCAAAGAAATTGTAGAGTTCTTTGTTCAATATGGAACACAAGGCTTGGTAGGCATCATTCTGGCGACGACGCTGTTTATTTGGGCCGGCATCCGCGTCATGCTGATTGCCTATCGAATTCAGGCCGATTCCTATCAAGAAGTCAGCATCTATTTATTTGGGCATCCGTTTGGCACTGTATTTAATACCTTGCTTTTAACCGTATTGCTAGGCACTACCTCCGTCATGCTCGCTGCCACCGGTGCGATCTTTTGGGAGTCTTTTCGATTATCTCCCCAAATTGGCATTTGGTTTAGCATGATTTTGATTTTTTTCGTGACGAAAAAAGGGCTGTTTGCCATCCATCAAGTGAACAGCATTTTTGTTCCGATGCTCATTGCCTTTACTGTACTTGTCTTCCTTTACACGAAGCCATGGTTAGATACGAATGTCGTCGTTGAATCGTTACGGCCTTGGGCGTGGCTTAGTTCTCCCTTTTATTATGTTGCCTTAAATGTCACACTTACACAAGCTGTTTTGATTCCGATGGGCAGACAGAGTCCCAGCGAGAAGCCTCTTATCCTAGGGGGAATCATAGGAGGGTTAGGAATAGGCCTTCTACTCTTGCTCGCTTTCGCCTCTCTGTCTGTAAAAATGCCGGGAATCCATCACGCGGAAATGCCCATGATCGCTGTCCTGCAAGGCTTGGGACCAACTATTCCCTTTTTGTTCTCCCTATTGGTGTACGCCGAAATTTTCTCGACTCTTGTGGCAAACGTATTTGGCCTTGCCCAACAGATTAGACAAGTTATCCCCCTTCGAGGTCCGACTATTTTACTAGGGATTTTGCTCATTTGCTATTTGATCAGTTTTATCGGGTTTAGCTCACTTCTACGTTTTCTATACCCACTCTTTGGTCAATTGGTTGTCTTTTTCCTTGTCATGCTCGTGTACAGGCAGTGGCGCGATCGCATGTAACAAAAAAACCTCTCCCGTTAAGGAGAGGTTTTTCACTCTATCAAACTTAAGCAAATTCTTTAACCAATTTTTCGAAGTCTTCTTCAGACAAACGAATGTCTTGGTTAGCCAAACCTTCTTCTTTGAAGCCATTTACGAGAGCTTCGTAAGGTTTTTGCTCAGTGTTTTGGTAGATCAG
This sequence comes from Brevibacillus sp. AF8, assembly GCF_021270385.1. Classification (NCBI taxonomy): domain Bacteria; kingdom Bacillati; phylum Bacillota; class Bacilli; order Caryophanales; family Paenibacillaceae; genus Brevibacillus; species Brevibacillus sp. AF8. Next base: position 704,943 of record NZ_JAGQDN010000001.1, read on the forward strand.
ACCTGTAATCAGGCCTTTGTGTTGCATGGAAGTAGACATTGCTTTGATACGGTCATGTGGATCGTATCCTTCGATCGTGTCTACTGGTACGATGTTCTCTTTGAACCAGTCGTACGTATTTACCTTGTTGTAGGTTACACAAGGGCTGAATACGTTGATCAAGGAGAAGCCTTCGTGTTGGATACCTTTTTCGATCAGTTCAGTCAAGCCCTTCAGATCGCTGGAGAAGGATTGAGCAACGAATGTCGCACCAACAGACAGCGCCAGTTCAACTGGAGAAATGGAGGACTCGATGGAACCTGCCGGTGTAGACTTAGTCACGAAACCAGTCGCAGAACGCGGGGAGGTTTGACCTTTTGTCAGACCGTAGATTTGGTTATCCATTACGATGTACGTGATGTTCATGTTACGACGGATAGCGTGTACAGTATGGCCCATACCGATCGCGAAACCATCCCCGTCACCACCAGCTGCGATAACTGTCAGCTCGCGGTTCGCCATTTTCACACCTTGTGCGATTGGCAGGGAACGTCCGTGAATACCGTGGAAACCATAGCAGTTGATGTAGCCGGAAATACGACCAGAGCAACCGATACCGGAAACAACCGCCAGATTTTCAGGTTCCAGGCCTACGTTCGCTGCGGCGCGTTGAATAGCCGCTTGGATGGAGAAGTCTCCACAGCCTGGGCACCAGTTTGGCTTAACGTTATTTCGAAACTCTTTCATAGTCGCCATGTTTTACCAGCTCCTTCACTTCAGCATAGATTTCCTTCGGCAGGAATGGGTTACCGTCATATTTAAGCACGGATTCGATTTTTTCAGCGTTTCCAACGTGTTGTTTGAGCAAGCTTGTTACTTGCGCTTGGGCGTTGTGCTCTACAACAACAACTTTCTTCGCTTTGTCTACGAGTGCTTTGATTTCTTCAGTTGGGAACGGATGCAGCAAACGAATTTGTGCATGGTTTACTTTGATTCCCTCTTGTTCCAGACGGCCTTTTGCTTCTTGAATCGTACCAATTGTAGAGTTGATACCCACAACCAGGACATCCGCATCAGCGTGAGGAGCATCTGCAGTTACAGCGCCTTTGAAGTTTTTCAGGACGCCTTCCATTTTGCGCATACGTTTATCCATTTGTTGAATACGGTTTGCAGCATTCTCAGATGGACGACCAGTTTGATCATGCTCTACACCAGTTACGTGGTGCAGACCGTATTTTTGACCAGGAATTACACGAGGAGAAACGCCGTCTTCTGTTACTTCATAACGTTTGAACAGGTCGTTTTGCTCTTTTTCTGGCAATTCTTGTCCAGCAAGCAGTTTTCCGCGACGGATTTCTACTTTGCTGTAGTCAAATGGAACAACAGTTTGTTTGCCCAAGGACAGCGTCAAGTCTGTCATCAGGATAACAGGCAGTTGGTATTCTTCCGCAATGTTAAACGCTTCAACTGCATCGTAGAAGCACTCTTCTACTGTGCTTGGCGCGATAACTACTTTTGGAATGTCACCATGCGTACCATAGATCATAGCATTCACATCGGATTGCTCGATTTTAGTAGGCATACCAGTGGATGGGCCACCACGCTGTGTGTTCACGATTACAACAGGTTGTTCCGTGATACCAGCCAGACCAATTGCTTCCATCATCAGGGACAGACCAGGACCTGCAGAAGCAGTCAAGGAACGAGCACCTGCGAAGTTAGCACCGATTGCCATTGTAATAGCAGCAATCTCATCTTCTGTTTGGATAACCGTACCGCCCAATTTAGGCAGCTTTTTAATCAAGTATTCCATTACCTCGGAAGCAGGTGTGATCGGGTAAGCTGGCATGAAACGGCAGCCTGCTGCTACAGCACCCAGAGCGATCGCATCGTTACCGATGAGGAACAGTTGTTTTTGTGGGTCAGCCTTTTCCATTTGGAACTCAGGCAGTTGACCACCAGTCAATTCATTTACAAAATCAAAACCGCGGCGAATGGCATCCATGTTCTTTTCAACCACTTTTTCGCCCTTGCGGAGGAACATATCTTCAACGATGGGACGGAAGCTTTCCACTGCAATGCCGAGGATGGCACTGGAAGCACCAATCGACACCATGTTTTTCATCAGGGAAGTTCCCAGCTCATCAGCGATCTCAGTCAGTGGTACAGTGAAGAAGCGAACTGGCTTCAAGCCGTCCGGCAACTTTGGATTAAATTTCGCATCCGCGATAATGATACCGCCTTCACGAAGCTCATGCGCATTGAAATCGATCGTCTCTTGGTCAAACGCTACGAGAATGTCCAGATCGTCAGAGATCGCACGCATAGGCGTTGTGCTCACGCGAATTTTATTGTTCGTGTGTCCACCCTTAATACGGGAAGAGAAGTGACGGTAGCTATACAGATGGTACCCCATCCGGTTCATCGCCATCGAGAAAATCTCACCAGTACTCTCGATGCCCTCCCCTTGCTGTCCTCCAACTTTCCAGGAAAGTTGACTAATCATTCAGATTCCACCCTTTCAGTGACTGTGAGAAAAGCTGCCTATCACACCTTGAAAAGACTGATAAGATGTGACATTTCTGTGCATAGACAGTAACAATTGTAGTCCTGTCCATGTCAAATTGCAAGTGCTTTTACTCAACTTACTTTTGACCTGAATTTTAATGTTGAACTTGGTACATTAATATCCTCATGCTTTATTGTAGCACGTTTCCGAAAACACGCAACCAATTTCCTTGCACAAATTTCAATACTTCCGCCTCTTTATAACGTTTTAACAAAGCTTCTAGTAACTGGGAGTAATCTGCTGCGGATACCATATCTCCAAACGTCTCGGTAATCCCATCGAAATCGGAGCCAAAACCTACGTGGTCTACGCCACCCAATGCGCAGATATGATCCAAGTGGCGCAACAAGTCGTCGATCCAGACCGTGCGCTTCTCCGATACGGTAAAGAAGTCTACAAACGTCAAGCCAATCGCGCCATCTTTGGCGATTAACGCTCGAATTTGCTCGTCCGTCAAATTGCGAGAGTGATGACATAGGCTTCTCACGTTTGAGTGTGAAGCGATCACGGGTGCTTTCGAGCATTCTAGTACATCCCAGAATCCTGGATCGGCTAAATGCGAAACATCAATAATCATCCCCAGCCGATTCATTTCATCAATGACTTCTCGTCCAAATGAAGTAAGTCCACCTGGATTCGGCTCTCCATTTCCACTCGCTAGAGCATTGCCATGATTCCAGGTCAGTGTCATTCCTCGTACACCAAGCCGATACCACGTACGTAGCTGAACGAGGCTCTCTTCTAATGCATGCGCACCTTCTACAAACAGAATAGCCCCTTTCTGTCCCTTTAATACGCATTCAGCCAAATCTGCCTTTGTAAAAATGGGACGGAATTGATCACCTGCCACCTTTTGATAAAAAATATCGATCATTTCTAGCACAGTATGAAAACGTCGTCCAAACGGCACCTGAGATGGGACGAAACAGGCAAGCACTTGTATGTCTACATTCCCTTTTTCAAGAGCGGTAAAACCAGATTGCAAGAGCTTGTCTTCTTTATAAAAGTCCAGCTCGGGATTCTGCCATAGCTTGCATAATACATCGCAATGCGCATCAAAGATTTTCATATGGAAATGCTCCTTCTCTTCGATAACTTCGGAGGGTCATACTTCTGGACAAACGAAAAAACCTGTTCATTCTTCGAACAAACAGGCAGGTGATGCATTTGCAGTTGTATCATCTGGGTTCTACGATTAGTTTGATTGCAGTTCGCTCTTCTCCATCAATCACGATGTCGGTAAAGGCTGGAATACAAATGAGGTCAACTCCACTCGGCGCTACGAACCCTCGTGCGATTGCTACTGCCTTCACAGCTTGATTAAGCGCCCCAGCGCCAATGGCTTGGATCTCAGCCGCTCCTCGTTCACGAAGAACTCCGGCAAGGGCACCAGCAACGGAATTGGGGTTAGACTTTGCTGAAACTTTTAATACTTCCATCCTTTTTGAACCTCCCGTCTGATAGGAATCCTGTCATCATTAGTATGATATTCGCATAACCCCTAAAAATTCCTGCTAACTTGCTTGAAAGATTCAAAAAATTCTAATCTTATTCCCATTATTCCATAAACGGATGGTCAGAGTCAATTCTGATTCGTTCTAGTTTTTTCGCATGGCCTGTCGCTTTATCCAGGGTAATCAGCACCGCATTCAACTGCGCTGGATCTGGCGCTACCTCAAATCGAACAGGGAGCTGCGTCAAAAATTTCTTAATAACAGCTTCGCGTTCCATTCCCAAAATGCCGTTACTTGGGCCGCACATTCCTACATCACACAAAAATCCGGTTCCTTGAGGCAAAATACGCTCATCAGCGGTTTGCACATGGGTATGTGTCCCCACGACCGCTGTTACCTTTCCATCGAGGTACCATGACATTGCTTGCTTCTCGGATGTGGCTTCGGCATGAAAATCTACAAAAATCAGCTTCGTGCGTTTTCGTGCTTGTTCTACGAGCTTGTCAGCCATTTGGAACGGACAGTCGAGAGGTGGCAAGAACGTACGCCCCATCAAATTAATGACGGCTAGTTCCCCTTCAGGTTGTTTGATATATGTAATCCCTTTTCCAGGAGCCCCTTCCGGGAAGTTCGCCGGTCTAATCATCCGCGGCTCATCATCGATAAAATCGAAAATTTCTCTTTGGTCCCACGTATGATTCCCGAGCGTAATCGCGTGAACACCCCACTCGAAAAGCTCCTTGGTAATTTTCTCTGTGATCCCGCGACCATGCGCAGCGTTCTCTCCATTCGCTACGATAAAGGTTGGGTTATATTTTCGTTTCAGTAACGGCAGATATGTTTTCACGATCTCTCTGCCAGGCGAGCCCATAATATCTCCAATGAATAACAACTTCATTACCAAATCACCTCATTGCTAGTATACACAATTCCTCTACTCATTAGAAAACTTGACTTCGTCAAGCATCTGGTGTGCTACAAAAAAAGTAAAGTGGCACGCAGCCACTTTACTTTGCATACTCAACTGCCCTTGTTTCACGGATAACCGTTACTTTAATATGACCTGGGTAGTCGAGTTCATTTTCAATTCGTTTCGTGATCTCCCGTGCCAGACGGGTAGCTTCCGCATCGTCAATCTTATCAGGTTGAACCATCACGCGAATTTCGCGTCCTGCTTGAATCGCATAAGACTTTTCTACGCCATCGAACGACTCAGAGATTTCTTCCAGTTTCTCCAAACGTCTGATATATGTTTCCAATGTCTCACGGCGTGCACCTGGGCGTGCGGCAGACAGAGCGTCGGCAGCTCCCACGAGCATAGCAATGACGGAAGTTGGTTCGGTATCACCGTGATGAGACGCAATACTGTTCACTACAACGTGATGCTCATTGTACTTCTTAGCCAGTTCTACACCGATTTCCACGTGTGAACCTTCTACTTCATGGTCAATCGCTTTTCCGATATCATGCAGCAAACCTGCACGTTTGGCCAGCTTCACATCTTCTTTCAGTTCTGCCGCCATTAAACCGGCGAGATGTGCCACTTCCATAGAGTGCTTCAGTACGTTTTGACCGTAGCTCGTACGGTAACGCAAGCGTCCGAGAATCTTGATCAAATCTGGATGCAAGCCGTGAACGCCTGTTTCGAACGTTGCTTGCTCACCGTATTCACGGATTCGCTCGTCTACTTCGCGACGCGCTTTTTCCACCATTTCCTCGATGCGAGCTGGGTGAATGCGACCGTCTGCGACCAGTTTATCCAACGCTGTCTTGGCGATTTCCCGACGAATCGGGTCGAAGCCAGACAGGATGACTGCTTCTGGAGTATCGTCAATAATCAGATCGATACCAGTCAACGTCTCCAGGGCACGAATGTTACGTCCTTCCCGTCCGATAATACGTCCCTTCATCTCATCATTTGGCAGCGTAACCACAGAAACGGTTGTTTCTGCTACGTGGTCTGCTGCACAACGTTGAATGGAGGTCGTAATGATCTCACGAGCACGTTTGTCCGCTTCTTCCTTGGCCTGAGTCTCAATCTCCTTGATCATCACAGCCATTTCGTGACGGACGGTATTCTCCACATCTGTGAGAATGATCGTCTTCGCCTCATCCTGCGTCAAACCGGAGATTCGTTCTAGCTCTGATACTTGTTCTTTATATAAGTGCTCTACCTTGCTTTGCAGTTCTGCGATGGCACGGTCACGCTCAGACAATTCTTCTTCTTTGCGCTCCAACTGTTCCATCTTGCGGTCCAACGATTCTTCTTTTTGTAGAATTCGTCGTTCCTGACGCTGGATCTCATTGCGTCTCTCACGCAATTCGGTTTCCGCTTCGGATCGAAGCTTGAACACTTCATCCTTTGCCTCCAGCACCTTCTCCTTCTTAACGGCTTCGGCGTCCCGTTTGGCTTCCTCCACGATCTGTCGTGCAGCTTCTTCTGCACTGGAGATCTTCGCTTCGGCAATCGATTTACGAGTGAAGTAGCCAGCACCCAAGCCGATCAGCAGGGCAACGAGCACAATGACAACAGTAATTATAGGATCCATAGGCTTTTTCGTTTCACCTCCTTATTGTAAGACATCTCCCCGCTTTCCAAGCATTTGTTTTTCATGGAGTGCTCTCACATTTGAACATTCGGCTAAAAAACAAGACCGATTTTACTCGGTCCGCTGAATCCGTACTGCTTTCGCACGGTTTTTCAGTTGTTTCATAGGCATCGAGTGAGCAAATCACAAAAAGTTATGATACACCAAGTAAATACAAACCTATTTTATTATTTGTGAACAAGAATTGTCAAGATCATGCAAATAGAGTTGGCCCTAACTATCGCTTCTATGACGCAATTCTTCACGCATTTGTTGAATGATCGCATGAGAGAATCCCTTGCGCATCAGCATGGACAGCAGCTTGCGTTCTTCCTCGGGGTTCGGGGCACCCTCTATGCGTCGCGCCTTCTTTTCTATCAATGCGCGGGCAGCATCTAGTTCAGCCTGCCTAGACACGCCACTTACTGCGTCCTCTACAATCGCTCTGTCCACTCCTCGCTGCGTAAGCTCCATACGCAGCATATACGAGCTTCTCGGCTTCAAACGCAACCGCTCGTCTACCCATTGCTTCGCAAATGCTTCATCATCGATGTAGCCGTGATCCTTGCAGCGTTGACATATCTCTTCGGCAATTTGCGAAGAAAATCCCTTCTCTACCAAATAAGAATGCAGCTGACTGCTTGTCCGTGGGCGTATACCGAGGTATCGCAAAGCTCCTAAATACGCTTTATGCTTTTCTTCTGCTATCAGGACTTCTCGGCAAAAAGCTTCATCTAATTCTGTTCCCTTAAATAGGTTGTACTTTACCAGTATGTCTTCATGTACGGTAATGGCATACTCGCCTTCTACATCGATATGGTAGCGTTGCTTTTGTTTGATATCTCGATGAACGGCAGTGATCAGGCCGCTCTTCATGATGATTCACTCCTTCGCAAAGCTAAAATAACAGCCTGTCTCATCGACAGGCTGCTGTTTTACTTTCTTACTCCAGATCAAATGTAGGCTCTTCATCTTGCTCTGGGTCATGCTCTGCCTCTACTTCTGGAACAGAACCAGGGTTCAGGCTGAAGTATTCGCGCACTTTCGTTTCAATCTGTGATGCAATGTGCGGATTTTCCTTCAGGAAGACTTTCGAATTTTCTCTACCTTGGCCGAGACGTTCTTCGTTGAAGGAATACCAAGCACCACTCTTTTGCACGACATCAATCTCAGAACCGATGTCGAGAATGCTACCTTCTCTGGAAATACCTTCACCGTACATGATGTCCACTTCTGCAACCTTAAATGGTGGAGCCACTTTATTTTTGACAACTTTGATCTTTGTCTTGCTACCCAAAATGTCGTTGCCGACTTTGATAGATTCCGCTTTACGAACATCCAAACGAACACTCGCGTAGAACTTCAAAGCGCGTCCACCTGGAGTTGTTTCCGGGTTACCGAACATAACTCCCACTTTTTCACGAAGCTGGTTGATGAAGATCGCAATCGTTTTGGACTTGTTGATGGCACCGGACAGCTTGCGAAGTGCTTGGGACATCAAGCGTGCTTGCAAACCTACGTGGGAATCTCCCATCTCGCCCTCGATCTCTGCTTTTGGCACGAGTGCCGCAACGGAGTCCACTACGATAATATCTACTGCACCCGAACGCACCAATGCTTCCGCGATCTCCAACGCTTGCTCACCAGTGTCTGGTTGGGACAAGAGCAATTCGTCGATGTTCACACCCAGCTTTGCAGCGTAAACCGGATCCAGGGCATGCTCAGCATCGATAAACGCAGCCTGTCCGCCTTGTCTTTGTACTTCTGCGATTGCATGAAGTGCTACTGTTGTTTTACCAGAAGACTCTGGTCCGTAAATCTCAATAATCCGTCCACGTGGGAATCCGCCCACACCAAGTGCGATATCAAGAGCAAGCGCTCCGCTCGATACAGTAGAAATCTGAACGTTGGATACTTCCCCCAACTTCATAATGGAACCTTTTCCGAATTGCTTTTCTATCTGACGCAATGCACTCTCCAAAGCTGCGCGACGATCTGACAAATGGTACACACCCTTTCAATTTTTCGCTTCTGTTTTGCTTGTCTTCATCATACCTCGAGACAGAAGTGTTTGCCAAGTATTTTTTACGAACAAATATTCGCATCGTAAAAAAGCAGCCATTTCCTGGTTATTCCCAGTGAAATGGCTGCTTTGTGTCATGCACCCTAATTAGGAACGCTTCGCTCCGCGAGGCTTTGCAGGCTCCAGATTGATTCGTTTTCCGTTGATGCGTGTTTGACGCAGTGACTCATATACGAATGCCGCTACCTCTTCTGGAACCTCAACAAATGTGAAGTTCTCGAAAATGTCGATGCGACCTACTGATTTTCCCGGGATACCAACAGATTCAGAGATTTCTCTTACCAGATCCTGTGGCTTCATGTTCGCATTGCGACCTACGTTCAGGAAGAAGCGAACCATGCCTTTTGCTGCACCCGTCTCACCAAAGTTGTACGCTTCTACTTCCTGCCCTTGTCCTGCTTCGGTATGGAATGCGAGGTGTAATGCAGCAGCAGCTACTTTTTCAGCCGGGTATTGACCTACGAGAGCATCCGCTACTTTTTGATACATATCCGCGATTGCATCGCTTTCCAAAAGGCTAGTCAACTGTTCGCGCAATTGCTCTTGTTTGCGCTCAGCCACTTCCTCCAGGGAAGGAACATTGCGAGAGAGCACTTGTGCTTTTGTCTGCTTTTGGATAAACATCATTTGTCTTACTTCACGAGGCGTAACCAGCGTCATCGCAATTCCTTTGCGACCAGCGCGACCTGTACGGCCAATACGGTGTACGTAGCTCTCAGAGTCTTGTGGAATATCGTAGTTGATTACGTGAGAAACGTTTCCTACGTCGATACCACGTGCTGCTACGTCTGTTGCAATCAGGAATTCAATCGAGCCTTCGCGGAACGCATTCATGACCTTGTCACGTTGTGCCTGTGACAAGTCGCCATGCAAACCATCTGCAAGGTATCCGCGGGATTGCAGCACTTCGGACAGCTCATCTACACCGCGCTTGGTACGGCAGAAAATGATTCCCAACTCTACATCCTCGCTGTCCAGAATACGGCAGAGGCTCTCTACTTTGTTACGGTCAAACACTTTGTAGTATACCTGTTCAATCAATGGCGCCGTTACTTCTTCACGGCTCACCGCGATCGTTTGCGGCTGTTTCATGTAACGGGTAGCCAAACGCTTGATTTCTGGCGGCATCGTCGCAGAGAACAGCAAGGTTTGACGCTCTTCCGGCATATGTGTGATGATCGTTTCGATATCTTCGATGAAGCCCATGTCCAGCATTTCATCCGCTTCATCCAAAACGAGTGTATGTACGTGATCCAGCTTCAATGTTTTGCGGCGCAAGTGATCCATGACACGACCAGGCGTACCTACGACGATTTGTACACCTTGACGGAGTGCACGAATTTGATGTCCGATCGATTGTCCGCCATAGATTGGCAGCGTACGAACTTTGTTGTATTTGGAGATGCGCAGGAGCTCTCCCGCAACCTGGATAGCCAGCTCACGAGTGGGTGTCAGCACGATCGCTTGAACACGATTGGCAGGCGTAATCTTTTCTACAAGTGGAATCCCGAATGCAGCAGTTTTACCAGTACCTGTCTGCGCTTGACCAATCAGGTCTCCGCCATCCAGAACTTTTGGAATGCAAGCTGCCTGAATCGGTGATGGCTCTTCGAAGCCCATATCGTGAATCGCTTGCAGAATAGATTTATGTAAAGGAAAATCAGAAAAAATCGTCATGAAAAAAATCACCTTTCTTTTTGCATTTGCAGCGCATAAAACAACGCGTATTTAGCGGCACGCCCAACAATTGCATGCCTTCTTCCGGCAAGGCGCAGCTCTTTTACAACTGTGGGTATTCCTTCTGCCGCGATCCCTACGTAAACAAGGCCAACAGGCTTGCCCTCGGATGGATCGGGGCCAGCTACTCCCGTGACAGAAATCCCGTAAGTAGCTCCCAGCTTTTCTCGTACATGCTCAGCCAGCAATTGAGCTGTTTTCTCACTGACTGCCCCATCTGTTTGCAAAATGGAATCAGGTACTTCGAGTAGCTGGTTTTTCACTTCATTGGTGTAGCAGACAACCCCGCCACGAAACACATGCGAGCTTCCCGGTACAGAGGTAATCAACGAGGCAATCGCTCCTCCTGTGCAGCTTTCTGCACAAGCAATCGTCTCATTTCTTTTTTTCAGCTCAGCAACCAGCACATCATGCAGCGACGAGTTCTCGCCCATCCCGTACATATACTGGCCAACACGGCTGAGAATTTCTTTTTCTACAGGCAAAATCAGGGCTTCCCCTTCTTCGACTGTAGCAGCTCTTGCCGTAATCCGCAGCGTTACTTCGAATTCTTTGGCGTAAGGCGCGATCGTTGGATTGTCCTGCTTTTCGATCAAATCGAGCAGTTTTTCCTCCAAAGCCGATTCGCCTATCCCGTAGAATCGGAGTACATGAGAGTGAAACACTTGTTTTTCGGGGAGCAAATCAGTCAAGTAAGGCATCACGTAATTCTCCACCATTGGATACATCTCACTTGGTGGTCCCGGCAACAGCACGAACGTACTACTGTCATGACGGATCGCCATCCCCGGCGCCATCCCGAAATCGTTGGAGAATACATGGCTGCCAGAAAGCACCAGCGCCTGCTTACGATTGTTCTCCGTCATGACAATCCCACGTTGCGAAAAGAATTTTTCAATTCTCTCCATGGCCTCTGAATTCGTTTCCAATCCAATGCCTACATGCCCCGCCAAGGTCTCTTTTGTCAAATCATCTTGAGTCGGCCCTAGCCCACCCGTGAAAATGACGAGATCAGATCGTCCTGATGCCAATCGAATCACTTGTAGCAATCGCTCCGTGTTGTCTCCCACAACCGTATGAAAGTATACTCCCACGCCAATTTCCGCCAGCTTCTGAGAAAGAAACTGTGCGTTGGTGTTAGCGATTTGGCCTAACAAAAGCTCGGTACCTACCGCGATAATCTCCGCTCTCATCTTCCTCATCCATTCTCTTTGAGAGTAGAAAAGCCTCTAAACTAACAGTTTATCACTTGCAAACGCTCAAGAGAAGAGTCTTGTGAAAAAAGAGACCAATACCCGCATTACGAGTATTGGATCACGTTACGATTTTTCGCAAAGTAGTCGTACCCGGAGTAAATCGTGATGATCACCATCGCCCAAGTAGCTACTTCGTCGAACGGAATACCGAAGAACCCAAATGGGAAGTTGCGAATCATGACAGCCGTAATTGCTACGATCTGCACCCATGTTTTCAGTTTACCCAATGCACTCGCAGCAATTACCTGTCCTTCTGCCGCAGCAACTAGCCGTAGACCCGTTACTGCAAACTCCCGGCTGATAATGACAATCGCAATCCACGCTTCCAAACGCTGCATCTCTACGAGTGAAATGAGTGCTGCAGAAATCAACAGCTTATCAGCAAGCGGGTCCAGAAACTTCCCCAAGTTCGTCACGATTTTCTTTTTCCGTGCAATATAACCGTCGAGTCCGTCCGTACTGGCTGCTAGGATAAACACCAAAGCCGCAATCAGCTCGTTATACGTCATCGTCAGGCTGCCAATCGAAAATGTCCCGATGTTGTAACGCACCAGCAGAAAAAACATAACTACCGGCACCAGAAAAATCCTGGCGAGGGTGATGCGGTTGGCGAGATTCACCTAGACTACCTCCCCGGCTAAATCGTATTCATAGGAGTGAGTTATTTTTACTTTTACGATGGTACCCAGTTCGCCTTTAAAACCGGTGACGAATACTTCACCATCGATTTCCGGAGCGTCATACTGTGTTCGACCTACATAAATATCGTTACGTCCTTCGTAGCGTTCAATCAAAACTTCCAAGACTTGACCAACAAAGCGTCCGTTACGATCTCCAGCTACTTCACGCTGAATTTCCATCAGCATGTTCGCACGTTTTTCCTTAACCTCTTCGTCTACATGGTCAGGCAATCGGGAAGCTGGCGTGTCATCCTCGTTGGAGTAAGTAAATACACCCAGTCGATCAAAACGGATATCCTTCACAAACTCGCTAAGACGCTCGAAGTCTTCCTCTGTTTCCCCAGGGAACCCTACGATCAACGAGGTACGCAGAGCAACGTCTGGAACCTGCGCGCGAATTTTTGCAACCAGCGCACGAATGTCCGTCTGTCTACCTGGGCGACGCATTCTTTTCAGAATATGGTCTTCCGAGTGCTGCAAAGGCATATCTACGTATTTGCACACTTTTGGATTGGTAGCAAAGGTGTGGATCAATTCATCCGTGAAGAATCCAGGGTATGCATAGTGAAGACGAATCCACTCGATGCCCTCGACTTCTGCCAGACGGTTTAAAAGTTCGGGAAGCATCAATTTTCCATCGTAAATATCCGTTCCGTAGTTCGTAGAGTCTTGTGCAATCAGACTTACTTCTACGATCCCTTGTGCCGCCAAATGACGAGCTTCTTCCACGATGGACTCGATTGTACGACTGCGGAATCCTCCACGCATCAAAGGAATCGAGCAGAACGTACAGGCGTTGTCGCAGCCCTCGGCAATTTTAATATATGCGGAGTACGTGCCCTGTTTTACTTTCCGCTTCACGACATCTTCGTACGTAAAAATGGGATTACCTACAAAAATCGGTCGCTTGCCCTCCAGAGATTCTTCGATAATACCTGTAATCGACATAAAATCGCCTGTTCCGACAATGCCATCCACCTCAGGAATCTCATTCAAGATATCCTCTTTGTAACGTTGTGTGAGACAGCCTGCCACCACAAGCGATTTCAGTTTGCCGGCTTCCTTCAATTCACCCATTTCCAGAATCTTATTTACGGATTCTTCCTTGGCTGCATCGATGAAACCGCAGGTATTGACGATAACCACAGTTGCTTCTTCCGGGTTATCAACCAGTTCATAACCTTTTTCATCTATCAGATGGGCCATCATATCCGAATCAACGAGATTCTTTTCACAGCCCAGCGTAACAATCGCTACTTTTTCACGCGTGCCTACCTTCTCTGTCATCTTTTTTCCTCCAATTGGTCACACCAACCCATATTACACCTATCCAGTATAATATAAGCCTAAAGGAAGTGTCAAAAAAGAGAAAAGTACAAAAGGCAAGCATATGCTTGCCTACTGGGTGACCGCCTCTTTTACTTTCATCGTAATATTGGACGGCATTGACTTCATTTTAGACGTGTCTACCAAGACTCCGTTCACTTTCAATTCCACTACAGTCGGTTTGCCCAAACGAATATAAGCGGATTTCCCCAGCTCAATCGTTTTTTCCTGATCCTTCTTGAGCGTGCCCTGCTCAACATACTTTTTGCCTTTTCCTTCCGAAATACCAAACCAGCTCGTTTCATCTTTTATCTTCAGATAAACCGTGATTTTTTCTCCACCTTGCAAGGAATAGCTATACATCGATCCTTGCTGCGATTCAAATGTGATGGTTGCCTGAGGAGTTTCCGTAACGGTCTCAGGTGGGGTTGTTCCTGTTTCAGTATTCGGTGTGGTAATAGAAGGAGGCTTCGGTTGTTGAGCAATCGGGGATGTTGCCGCTCCACCACCAGTGTCAGGCGTGACAATTTCCGCTCCAGGGTTAACTGTTCCACCTGGCATTGGCTGAGTCAACTGACCGTTGTTGTTGACGACAGCGAAATAAATAACCCCGATAATCAAGGCAATAAACAATACGAGCAAGGTTTTGGTAACCCATCGCCCCGCTTGTAATGGATTGTTCGCTGAAGCAACTCTTCTGCGACGCAGTCGCTCTACTTGCTCTGTAGGTGGCTGGGCCGGCAAATCGGACTGAAAGTGAGTCAGGATGTGGTTCGGGTCTAGACCGACAGCTTCCGCATAACTCTTTATAAATGCACGCGCGTAAAAGTGGCCAGGAAGTACGTGAAAATGACCCCTTTCAATTGCTTCCAAATATCGCCGCTGTATCTTGGTGATACGTTGGATGTCGTCGAGCGTGATTCCTTTTTCTTCGCGGGCCCTTTGCAGGACTTGACCTAGCTCAGACACAGCTGCCCCTCCTTAATTCATTTCGAAATTATCAAAGCCGCGATTGTTGATAAGCTCATATGTAATCTCTTCATCCGGATGATGACGCAGCTCAATAATGTAATGGAAATCATCTAGTTGATACTCTGATTCCCTTACGAATATATCCGGATGCTCAATGATTTTTGCGGCAGGAAAGTTCATAATCTCCCGAAGCAAGGTATAGTGCTTTTCTGTCGATCGCAGCGTTGAGACAATTCCATCTATCAAATATACATGATCAGTAGACATTTCATCAATGGCTAAGGAGCTGCGCACCGTCTGGCGCAACAAAGTAGAGGAAATAAATGTCCAACGTTTATTGGCGGATACGCTGGCAGCAATCATTGACTCAGTCTTTCCTACGCGAGGCATTCCCCGAATCCCGATGAGCTGATGACCTTCCTTCTTCAGGATTTCTGCCATGAAATCGACCAGCAAGCCCAGCTCCTCACGAACAAAGCGAAACGTTTTTTTGTCCTCGCTATCCCGTTCAATATAGCGACCATGGCGAACAGCCAAACGATCCAGCATTGTCGGGGGACGTAACCTCGTTATGGTTATGTTGTCCATTTTTTGCACAACGTTGCGCAAAACCTCCATTTTTTCATCATCATCGGTCAAGAGCAGCATACCTCGACGCATGGTATCCACGCCATTGATCGTCACGATGTTGATGTTCAACATCCCCAGAATAGAAGATACGTCCCCTAATAGACCAGGACGGTTACGGGCAATCTCATACTCCATGTACCATTCTTTCTTCGCTTCCATATGCAATCCTCTCCGCCAACCAGAATTCTCTTCTTATGTAGTATATCACGTTCGTATCATTCGACAATCGCGAAAAGAAAAATCCCCAAAAGGAGGGGATTTGAATGGCTAGCTGCCAGCGTTCGCGTCATTGCGATTCTGAACAAGCTTCACCATGAGTGATGCCAAAGCTTGTTGCTGCTGTTGATCACCTGCGTCCCACAGCTGTTTCAACAGACGCTCCTGATCGTTTTTCGGGTCTACTTGCTCAGACAGGTAGCTACCGATTTGATAAGCTACATTTTGAAGCGTATCGCTTTCCATCCCGGCTTGTTTCGCTTGTTCTACCCGATCTCCGAGAAACGCTTTCCAGTCGCTAAAATTGTCAAGAATCGACATAGGGAAATTCCCTCCTTTTGTACGTTGCGAACAGATTTGCTGCCCACACAAAAGGTAGAATTCCATCATTTCTCGAATTTTATTCATGCATACTTATCTTCTACGTGTACCATCCACCGTTTGGACTAATCACTTGCCCCGTCACATAACTGGAATCCGCCGATAGCAAAAAGCGCACGACTGCGGCTACCTCATATGGTTGTCCCAGACGATTGGCTGGTATTTCTTCCGCGATCATTTCCATTTCATCGGGAGAAAAGCGCTCCATCATTCCACCAGCAATCGCTCCTGGAGCGACTGCATTTACCGTGATTCCGTTTGGTGCCATTTCCTTTGCCAAGGCTTTGGTGAACGTATTGATTGCTCCTTTGGTCATGGAGTAAAGCACCTCACACGAACCACCCGTCAGCCCCCAAATGGAAGAAATGTTGACGATACGCCCATACCTTGCACGCAGCATGGCCGGAACAGCAGCTTGGCAGACCAAAAAAGTGGATCGAACATTGAGTGCGATAAGTTCATCGAATTTGTCGACGGTCACATCCGTAAATAAGCCGACATCATCCACTGAAGCGTTGTTTACGATCAACAGTGGTGCAACCTGCATCTGGGCAAACATCGCGGCAATTTGATGTGGGTCCCGTAAATCAGCCTGGAGGATAACGTACGGATTGCCCCGCTCCTGGCATTTTTGCACCAACGGCTCCAATTTTTCCATATTTCGATTGTAATGCAGATAAAGGGGAACCCCCGCATCAATCAGATAGGCACCAATCGCCTGCCCGATCTCTCCGGAAGCCCCCGTAATTAACGCCCATGGCGTCTCTTGCTTGAACATGAATACATTACTCCTGTGGCGAAGCGGAACGAACGATGGAAACAGCCATCTGCTCGATTAAAAAATGCTCCTTCAAACGTTTTTCCACATCTTCGCGTGTGATCGACTCCAAGGTCGGCACTACGGAAAACAGATCATTCCCGTTAAATTTGAAGCTGGTAAACTGGTTAGCGATAAACTCCACGGAGTTTAGAGAACGCAGGAAGTTTCCGATTTTTTTACGCTTCGCACGTTCAAAATCATCCTGGGCTATACCGGCTTGCTTCAATTGTTCGATCTCCGCTTTGATTGTTTCCACCAAACGCTCTGGATCAGGTGTATCACCACCAATGATCGTATACGCATAATCCTGCTCACTGCTGTAGTCAAAATCAAAGCTTTCCGTAATCAGCTCGCTATCATACAAACGCTCATAGACAGCGGAGCTAGTGCCGAACGCAATGTCCAATACCAGTTTAGTAGTCAATTCGCGTTTTAACAAGGCTTCCTTGGTTAGACCGTTTTCCTTTTCCTTAATTCCGATCATGCATTTGGGTAGACCAACTGTTAGAAACGCTTCTACCTTCGCCTCTGCTGGCGCTGATGGCTCGTCTGGAAACACGCGCGTGATTTGTGGCGCAGGAGGAAACTCCTTAGCTCCCTGATTTTCTCGAATGAGCTTCATGATCGCTTCAGGTTCGAAGGAGCCCACGACCAACAGGAGCATATTGGCAGGATGATAAAACGTTTCATAGCACTGATACAAATATTCTTTTGTAATATGAGAGATCGTCTCGATCGTACCCGCAATTTCAATGTTAATAGGATACTTCTGGTACATGGCCTTTAGAAGATTCATGTACACCTTCCAGTCAGGATTGTCATCGTACATGGTGATTTCCTGACCGATGATTCCTTTTTCCTTTTCTACACTGGCATCTGTAAAATATGGGTCCTGAACATAATCGAGCAGCAGATTCAGATTGTCATCCAACTTATCTGTGCACGAGAACAAATAAGCTGTACGATTGAAGCTCGTGAACGCATTGCAGCTCGCCCCGTTTTTACTGAATTCGTGCATGACATCCCGATCTTTTTTCTCAAACATTTTGTGCTCAAGAAAATGCGCAATACCGTCGGGAACATTGATTTCTTCCCCGCTTCGGGTGCGGAAATGGCTATCAATGGAGCCGTAGCGCGTAGTGAACACCGCGTATGTTTTGCTGAAGCCTTGTTTGGGAACCAGATAGACTTGCAATCCATTTTGGAGAGTTTCATGATATACCGTTTCATTTACTTGATCAAAGACAGTGGTCTGCATCTTATGCCTCTCCCTTCTTGTCCCGCAGCAGATAAATCGTGTCGATCGTCACCTTGCTCGCTACCTTCTTGATATCTTCAATTGTTGCTTGGTTGATCCCAGCCAAAAGCTCTTCGATTTTCCGAGGACGTCCGCTAATCACACCATTGTACGTAAAATCAATCATGCCGCGTGCACTGTCCAAAAGCTCGCGGAATTGGTTTGACAAAGTGGCACGAGTCTGGCTCATTTCCTCGTCCGATATGGTTCCTTGTTGCATCAGTTCCAGCTGCTGTTTAATAATCTCAACCGCACGCTGATATTTGCTAACATCAATCCCGGACATGATCATGAGAATCCCTTTGTGGCTCTCTAGCCTGGATACGGCATAGTAAGCTAGACTCTCTTTTTCACGGACATTGACAAACAGCTTGGAATGAGGAAAACCGCCTAAAATCCCGTTGAACAAGAGCAGCGTCGGATAATCATCATCCTTATAGGTGATCTGCGTGCGGCAGCCGATGTTGAGCTTTGCCTGGTTGACATCGAGCCGATCGATCACTTCGCGCTCAGCAGACACGTCCTTCGCCGCCGATGCGATTTGCAGTTCTCCTACTTGGGAGCGCTCCAACGGGATATGCTTGCGAATAGCCTCGCTTACTTCCTGTTGGTCAACATCGCCCACCACGAACATATTGATCGGATTGGTCGTCGTTACTTCTTGAAAATATTGATACAGCTCCTGACCAGTGATCTTCGGCAAATCCGCCACACGGCCTTGGACGAGAAGAGAGAATGGTTCACCTTTGCACATTTCTTCGGTTACGCGTTGGTTTGCATACTTCATTTTGTCGTCGATCAAACTCTCTATCCGTTTTCGTAGCGTCTCTTTTTCCTGTGCCAAGTACTTTTCGGAAAAAGCGTTGTCCTGTACATACGGTCTGACGAGCATATCTCCCACGAATTCGATGGCCTGCTCCAAAAGCGAGGCTTCATTGGACAAATATTTTTCATTCGGTACTTCCATATAAATTTGCAGAATTTGCCGCTCGCCTTTTTTCATGACATCTACATCAAAAATGGCACCGTATAGGAAATCCAAATGTGCTCGCAATTGCTTCGTTTCCGGAAAACGAGCGCTGGCACGTTTCATAACCATTGCAAGCAATGCTGTTTTCGTTACGTGCTCCTCCGATAGCGCCTGTTCAATCATCGTCACGATTGTCGTGGTCTTGAACTTTTCGGTTGGAAGGATATGTACGTTCATCCCATTGATTTGGGAGCTTTGAAATGCAATTTCGGTCGTAGAAGCAGTCATAGTCCAATCTCCCTTCTCCATCAGCATACTCATACTCTTCTCTATTGTAACCAATTGTCAGGGCATCAAGCATCAGAATCTTCCATTATATATCCCAGTGCTTCATCCTATGCGCTCACGCAAGTCCCATAATACGCAAATCACAGCGCTTCCATGGAACAAAAAAAGAGCGAACAGCACCTTTCTTACGAAGGCCGTTCACTCTTCTCCTTACATATCCATTGCATCCCAGTCTCGAGGATCATCCGATGTGCTATGCTCTTCAACAAATCGACCGCAATCAGACGAGAGACAAAGCATGCCATCCAGCTGCTCATCGTGAAAGGGTAAGCCGTGACTTCCCCCACAATACGGACATGTCCACATACAAAGGGCCTCCTTTTATTCGTGAAGGTACTCCGTAGTAGTTTGTCCAAATTTTAGAGGGCGCTATCTACTTTATTTTGCTCCCAAATTCGCAAGTAATCATACGGATCGATCGCTTTCCCCGTGCTGTTACGATAGAGGCCAAAATGCAGGTGAGGTTCAAACATTCCCACTGTCCCAGTTCCACCGTAGCCTGTATCTCCAACAAAACCGATCAGCTGCCCAGCTTTTATCGTTTTCCCTGCATACAATCCTGGTACATACGCCTGCAAATGAGCGTAATACATCCGATATTGACCATTCTCATCTGTAATATTTACTCTCCAGCCACCATACGTATTCCAGCCCACTTTGTTGATCGTCCCATCGGATACCGAGTAAATCGGCGTTCCTTTTGGTGCCATTATGTCGATGCCCTCGTGACTACGAACACTGCCGCTATTCGTCTCGGTCCACTCTCGATCGGATCCGAAGCTATCCCCATACGGCTCATACCAACTATTATCGTGGAAAGGAAACCGAAATTGTTTCCCAATCAATTGATCATCCGCAACGGTTGTGGCAATGGGGTGCTCAGCTCTTTGGGCACCTTCTGGCAAAAATAAAATTTGACCCACCAGTACCTCATCAGAAGAAAGATGGTTATTTTTCTGAATGGCACTCATGTTCGTGTCGTGGCGAGCTGCAATTTTTGATAAGGTATCACCCTGTTGAACGACATAGGGATTCAATGAGTATTTCACACTCATAGCCTTGTCTTCCACAGACTTGGATTGTATGTATGCAACAGCCGACGTCTCATCCCATTGGACTTGATAGCTAAATGCCTCAGAGATAAAACGAATCGGAACAAGTGTCCGCTTATTCACAATGATTGGAGAGACATCCATCTTCAATCGTTTTCCATCTACATACGCTGTCTGGCTGCCAATCGCAAAGGATATATGCTTGCTTTTTTTGTTGAGCATGACTTTTTGAGTGGCGGCATCGTAGCTTACTTCTGAGCCTGTTGCCTCTGCTACTACCCGTATCGGAACAAGCATTCGGCCATTTCGATGGATGGGCAATACATCTGATTGGACTCCCTTTCCATCGACAACGACAGAAATGACAGGTCCTGGCTCTTTTGCTGAAACCATTCCACCGGATACTGCTATCATCAGGCAAAAAACAAAAGCGCCTAGAATCCTGTTCCATCGATAACTGCTGTACTTATGTAGACAGCGGTTCATCTTTTTCCCTCCCCACAAACAATTTGTAAAAACGGACAGGACCGTTTTTTGCTGACCGCAAGCAGTCACAAAAATTATCGCACAGGGGAAGTGACAGGTTCTAGACGCCAAATTTTGTTAACGAATGATTAACGCGATCCCGTATCGTAAGGTTTGCCGAGGGCCGCTGGAGCACTGGATCGTCCTACCAGACCAGCCATCACGAGAATCGTCAGTACGTACGGAAGCATGAAGATAAATTCAGTAGGAATGTAATTGGTCAATCCGAAGATTTGTACCAAAGACTTGATCGCTTGAGCGACACCAAAGAACAATGCAGCTCCCATCGCACCCATTGGATGCCATTTACCGAAGATCAAGGCCGCAATCGCGATAAACCCTTGTCCGGAAACCGTGTTATGGGAGAAGTTACTGGTTGTCGTCAAAGAAATGGTCGCTCCACCCAATGCAGCCAGCATACCACTGATCATAACAGCCGTGTAGCGCATTCTCTTAACGTTGATCCCTACCGTATCAGCAGCACGCGGATGCTCACCAACTGAACGCAAGCGCAATCCGAATGGTGTCTTAAATACAACATACCAAGTAACGAAAACAGCAATGAAAGCCAAAAAGCTAGTAGGATACGCCTCAAAAATGGCATGTCCGATATACGGAATTTCACTCAATCCTGGAATACTGAATTTGTTAAATACAGTGGTCAATGTTGTTGTTTGACCTGCTCCGTTGAAAATAATTTTGGTCAGGTAGATGGAAAGTCCAGCTGCCAAGAAGTTCAGGGCCACACCACTGACGGTCTGGTCCGCTTTAAATGTAACGGAAGCAACGGCATGTGGGAGTGCAAAAATAGCACCAGCAATCCCTGCCGCTATAAATCCGACCCACGGTGCCCAAGCACCAAGTGAATCTTGGAAAGCATAGGTCATTACGGCACCGGTAAAAGCACCGATAATCATCATACCTTCTAGCGCAATGTTCACGACACCAGAACGCTCCGAGTACAATCCACCCAATGCGGCAAAAATCAAGGCAGTGGAAAACACGATGGTATCATGAACGAGGTTGCTGAGAATTAATCCCCAATCCATCAGTTTCCACCTTCCTTTTTCTTCATCAAGATCGGCTTAACGAAAATTTTCACGATGCCATGTGCAGCAACGAAGAAAATAACAGAAGCAATCACGACACGGATTAACTCAAACGGTACACCCGCACTAAACTGCATGCCGCTCGCACCGAATGTGAGAACTCCAAACAATATGGCAGCAAGGATAACCCCGAATGGAGTATTTCCGCCGATCAATGCTACCGCGATTCCATCGAATCCATAGCCCGTATGCTGCGTCATAATCGCTTGATAGTGGAAGACGCCCAAAATCTCGGTTGCTCCACCAATCCCTGCAAACATACCACCAATGAACATGGCCTTTACAACATTACGATTTACATTCATACCTGCATACTCAGAAGCATTCGGGTTCAAACCAACGGAACGCAATTCAAAACCAGATTTTGTTTTCCAAAGGATGATATAGAAGAAAATAGCTGCGAGTACGGCAATGAGTGTACCCCAGTGCAAACGAGCATTGTCAAACATTTCAGCGAGCCATCCGATAGTAATGATCGCAGAATCCTTTACCTCTTCCGATGTTTGCTTGCCTGCTGGAATAAAGAAAGCATTCATGATCCAGTTTGCAAAGTAAAGTGCTACCCAATTCAACATGATGCTGGTAATAACCTCATTGACACCACGTGCTGCTTTCAAATAACCGGCAATGGCACCCCACAAACCACCTGCTAAAGCACCTGCAAGGATCGCAAGTGGAGCGTGAATGATAGCTGGAAGGTCAAAAGAAACACCTACGACAGTAGAAGCAATCATCCCGACGATAAATTGGCCTTCTGCCCCGATGTTAAAAAGACCCGTACGGAAAGCAAAAGCTACAGCCAAACCTGTAAAGATCAAAGGCGTAATTTGGCGAATCGTTTCACCAAAGTTATACGCACTACCAAATACTTTTTTAATCAAAGCCGTATAGGCAGCGATTGGATCAAATCCACCTGCCAGCATTGCGATTGCTCCGGTCAAAAGACCAAGAATGATCGCAACGGCAGGAACGAGAAACGATTCTTTCGTGAAGACCGCAATAACTTTATTCATCGTTTCCCCCTCCTTGCATTACTTTTCCGCCGGACATCATCAAGCCGAGCTCTTGCTCCGTTGTCGATTTTGCATCGACAATCCCCACAATGGCTCCCTCATAAATAACCGCAATCCGGTCGGATACATTGATAACCTCATCTAGCTCCAAGGAAAGCAAGAGAACCGCTTTTCCCTGATCGCGCTGATCAATCAGCCTGCGATGAATAAATTCGATAGCCCCTACGTCCAAGCCACGAGTAGGTTGAGCCGCAATCAGCAAATCCGGGTTCTTGTCCACTTCGCGGGCAATAATTGCCTTCTGTTGGTTTCCTCCAGAGAGCGCTCGTGCTGGCGTGTAAATACTCGGAGTCCGAACGTCGAATTCTTCGATAAGCTTGGCCGCATGCTTGTCAATGGCGCCATAATCAAGAAAACCGTTTTTGCAAAACGTTGGATGGAAGTACGTTTCCAATACCATATTTTCACTCATGGTGAAATCAAGAACCAATCCTCGTTTATGTCGGTCTTCAGGAATGTGCGACAATCCTGATTCCGAGATGTTACGTGGACTTTGATTCGTAATTTCTTTGCCATTAAGAAGGACACGCCCACTTGTTGCTTTACGCAAGCCAGTTAAAACTTCAATCAGTTCACTTTGGCCATTTCCGTCGACTCCTGCAATCCCGAGAATTTCACCAGCGCGAACCTCTAAGCTGAGATTGTTCAACGCATTCACACCACGGTTACCCATCGCTGTCAAATTCTCTACGGAAAGAATCGTTTCTTTTGGTTTTGCTTCCGTTTTATCGACGCGGAAGTTCACTTCACGACCAACCATTTTCGCAGCCAAATCGTCTGGATTCGTATTTTTTACCAATACGGAGTCAATGACTTTTCCTCGACGAATGATTGTAACCGCGTCACATACAGCCATAATTTCTTTCAGCTTGTGTGTGATCAGGATAATCGTCTTACCTTCTTTTACCAAGTTATGCATGATCTCGATAAGTTCATGGATTTCCTGCGGCGTCAATACAGCCGTAGGCTCATCAAAAATCAAGATGTCGGCACCGCGATAAAGCGTTTTCAAAATCTCTACACGCTGCTGCATCCCTACTGAGATATCCTGAATTTTTGCTCTCGGATCAACTTTGAGCCCGTATTGATTCGACAGTTTTTCTACCGCTTTCTCAGCGCTTTGAATATCTATCTTCAACCCGTTTTTCGGTTCATTTCCTAGCACAATGTTTTCCGTGACTGTAAATGTTTCTACGAGCATAAAATGTTGGTGAACCATTCCGATACCAAGTTCGTTTGCAATCCTTGGACTTGTGATCTCTACAACTTTCTCGTTAATCAGAATTTCGCCTTCATCCGGCTGATATAGACCGAACAAAATATTCATGAGTGTGGACTTGCCCGCGCCATTCTCTCCGAGCAGCGCATGAATTTCACCTTTACCTACAGACAGCGTAATACTGTCGTTCGCAACAATGCCTGGGAACCGTTTCGTGATCCCTCTCATTTCAACCACTTTTTTTACCGAGTTCATGCATGCTCACCCCATTTTTCGGGTCTAGTGTGAAGGTAAAGGACAAGGCCAGTAGCTCGAACCAGCCTTGTCCATTTGCAGCTTCCTTAGTTTTTACTTGTCAGGAACTGTGATTTCGCCTTTAACGATTTTTTGCTTGTATTCTTCAACCAGCTTCAATACGTCTTCAGGAACGTTCTTCGTGGAAGTGTCAGCCAGACCTACACCGTTTTCAGCCAGTCCTAGCCATTGTACTCCGCCTTTGAATTTACCCTCAGACAGGTCTTTCGATACACGAATAACTGCTTCGTCAACACGTTTTACCATGGAAGTCAATGTGACTTCGTCGCCGAAAGTCAGGGATTGGTCTTTGTCAACACCGATTACCCATACGTTTTCGCCTTTAGCTTTACGGTCTTTTGCTTCGTTGAACACACCGTCGCCTGTACCGCCGGAAGCGTGGAAGATGATGTCCACACCTTGACCGTACATAGAGGAAGCAGTAGATTTACCCATGTCTGGTTTGTCAAAAGCACCCGTGTAAACTTTAACTACCTGAATGCTTGGATCTACAGCTTTTACGCCCGCTTCGAAACCAAGATCAAAACGTTTGATTACCGGGATGTCAACGCCACCCACGAATCCAACTTTTTTCGTTTTGGTCATTTTCGCTGCAACTACTCCAGCAAGGAAGGAGCCTTCATGCTCTTTAAAGAGTACAGATGTTACGTTAGGAGCATCTACTTCAGCGTCGATGATCGCCAATTTTGCATCTTTGTTTTCATCTGCTACTTTTTTCAGGTGGTCACCCATCAGGAAGCCGATACCCCAAGTCAGGTCCCAACCGTCTTTTACGAATTGAGTCAGGTTTGGTACATAGTCAGCATCTGATTTTGATTGCAGATAGTTTACGTTTTCTTTCGGGAGATTCATATCGGTTTGGAGTTTTTGCAGCCCTTCCCAAGCACTCTGGTTAAAGGAGTTGTCGTTTACACCGCCAACATCTGTAACCATACCTACTTTGATAGCTTTAGCGGCTGGAGCGCCTCCATTGCTACCAGTTTGGCCTTGAGGCTGTGCTTCTTTGCTTCCGCAGCCAGCGAGAACGAGCGACAGGCTGAGTGTTGCCACAGAAAGCACGGATAGAACTTTCTTCATCTGAGATTACCCCCTGTTTTTAGTTGATGAAATTGTTGAGTGAGGTTGCCCCCACTGTTACAACCGTCTCCGTACGACATGAAAGTGAATTTTGTCAGCCCTGAAGTAATTATGGGAGTATAGCACTGGCTTTTCACTTTCGTCGTAATGAATCTGTTTGAGCAAGAGCATGGGAGCAGATTTATCGCAATGCAGTAGGTTGGAAACCTTTTCATTGTAGCCTATGGGTTCAATATCGGCTACTGCGTATGCGATCCTTACCCCTGTTACGCTCTCCAGCCATTTGAAGATAGACTCTCCACTTGCCGCATAGCCCTCGGGCACCAGATGTGCAGGAATGCGGTCCACACAATAAACCACAGGCTCACCGTCAGCCGTTCGAATTCGCTCTACGATGAGAACGCCTTCACCCGGATTTAAGGCCAGCCGCTTCCTCTCTTCTTCAGCAGATTCGCCAAAGGATGTTTTCAGGATCAAGGTTCCTGCCGTATATCCTTGACGCTCGATTGCATCCGTCACACTAAAGAGTTCCCCAATCCCACCCGAAAAAACAGGCTTTGAATTAATAAAGGTACCTACACCGTGTCTACGAATGACAATCTTCTCTTCCTCAAGAAGTCGGAGTGCCTCGCGAAGCGTCGCCCTGCTTACACCAAGCTGTTTCGATAGTTCGGCTTCAGAAGGGAGGCGTTCACCAGGACGAAGAAGTCCGGTTTCGATATCACTCTTGATCTTGTCCATTACCAAGAGAAACAGTGATCGAACATTCCCTTTGATGCTCATCATCATTCACTCCTGCTGTCCTTCAGCCATCCCAACAGGTAGGACGTCAGACCTCTGATTCGTATGAGACTTAATAACAACAATTTCCGTCAATCTCTTAGAAATTTTACATGAGGGGCGAGTATCATGCAAGCCAAATATTTATGAATAATAATGCAAAATGATTAATTTCGACAGGGATTTTTCTCCTAAAATAGGAAAAAAGACCCTACCAACACAAATGCTGGCAAGGTCTCTCTTTATGAAATATTACTTTCTATGGACGGGCGTGGAAGACGAACCTCACGAGGCTTGCTTCCCTCATAAGGACCGACTACTCCTTGAGCTTCCATCATATCAATCAATCGTGCCGCTCTCGTATAACCGACACGAAGACGACGCTGCAACAAGGATGCCGATGCCGTTTGGGCTTCTGAAACAATTTGGACAGCTTGGTCGTACAGTTCATCATCCACAACTGGCTGCTGCTCCTCCTGCACGTCACCCGGGATCATCTCTTCATTGTAGCGAGCCTCTTGCTGTTCTTTTACAAAACGAACAACCTCTTCTACTTCCTTGTCAGATACAAAAGCTCCTTGGACACGGGTCGGCTTGGATGCCCCCATCGGCAGCGATAGCATGTCACCTCTACCGAGAAGCTTTTCTGCTCCTCCCATATCGAGAATCGTTCTGGAGTCCGCCATCGAAGACACCCCAAAGGCAATGCGAGATGGGATATTTGCCTTGATCACACCTGTAATGACATCTACAGAAGGACGTTGGGTAGCGATGATGAGATGAATCCCGGAAGCACGAGCCATTTGCGCGAGTCGACAAATCGCATCCTCCACTTCTCCCGGAGCTACCATCATCAAGTCCGCAAGCTCATCGACGATAACGACGATATAGGGAAGTGGCGTGCCTTCCACTTGTGCATTGTACATTTCAATATTGCGGCTACCGGTTTTGGCAAACAAATTATAGCGCCGTTCCATCTCGGCCACGACTTTTTTCAATGCAACAGAAGCCCTTCTCGGATCAGTAACAACTGGAGCCAATAAATGCGGAATTCCGTTGTAGACATTCAGTTCCACCATCTTCGGGTCAACCATCATCAGCTTGACTTCTTCCGGTTTGGCCTTGAACAAAATACTCATGATCAATCCGTTAATACATACTGATTTTCCGCTTCCCGTCGCACCCGCTACAAGCAAATGCGGCATCTTGGTCAAATCTGCAACGATCGGCTCTCCGGAAATATCTCGGCCAAGAGCAACGGTAAGCTTGCCTGGCGCATCTTGATACTCGGGTGCTTCCAACACTTCTCGTAATGATACGACCGCTACCTCCGAGTTCGGAACCTCGATGCCGATAGCTGATTTTCCTGGGATTGGTGCCTCAATCCTGATATCTTTTGCTGCCAATGCCAAAGCCAGATCATCCGTCAGGCTAACAATCCTGCTTACTTTTACCCCTGTAGCAGGCTGAACTTCGTAGCGTGTAACAGCTGGTCCTCGATGTACCTCGGAAACAGTTGCATTGACGCCAAAGCTCTTTAGTGTCTGCACTAATTTTGCCGCATTTGAGGTATGATCGACGTCTTTAGCTGTTGAACTCGCTTTGGGTCTTGCAAGCATTTGCAGACTTGGCAGCTCATACGGCATGGTATTTTGTTCTTCTCCGGTATTTATTGTACCGAAGATTTCCTCTTCTCCTTCGAGCGCAAACGTAATTTCCTGATTAGTTTTCGGTTGTGCAGCTCTCGCTTGATGACTAGGATGAATCGGTTCCTCATCCTCTTCCAGCGCAATGCGATCTGTAAAATCACGAATTAATGGGGCGTTTAGTTGCTGTACTTCTTCCTCCTGATTGACAGGCTGTGGATGAGATTTTTGCTCTTTCAACGCCGTAACAGCAATGGCCTCGTTCTCTGCCTCCGATTCTTTTTGCTTGCGAGCCTCTTCCGCTTCCTTTGCTTCTTTCTTTCTCTTCTCGCTCTCTTCCTGCAAAAGCTGTACAGAGTCCTTCACTGTATGCTTCGCCTTTCCGTAAAACAAAGCGAGCTTGTCCTTGGCAAACATCAAAATGTTTACATAAGAGAGATTGAACAGAAACATCAGTCCCACGAGGAAAAGGAACACAATCACGAGACCAGTACCGATTGTTCCAACAAGGCCATTTGTCACCGCAAAAAACAGGGCACCAATCATTCCTCCGC
Organism: Brevibacillus sp. AF8; assembly: GCF_021270385.1. NCBI lineage: Bacteria > Bacillati > Bacillota > Bacilli > Caryophanales > Paenibacillaceae > Brevibacillus > Brevibacillus sp. AF8. The sequence continues at coordinate 733,599 of NZ_JAGQDN010000001.1, forward strand.
CTACCCCGGTGGTGGACACTTTCTGACCATGATCGAGCCAAATTCTGTCCCATGTAACCTTAATAATGCTTTGCTCTGCAAATTTTCCATCTGCGGTAATTTGTTTGTACAATATCATGTGATCCCAAGTCAAAATCGCCACACCTATGAGCGCTATGCCTAAGACGCGGTAAGTAAGCTTCGGTGACTTTCTGGTAAACATCATATGTATGGCCATACCGATTAGCAGAACAGGAATGAGAAAATCCCATGAGCCCGCAATAAACCGAAATAGAAGTGCCAGTACATTTTTGCCCAGCCATCCACTCTCCAAAAGCCCGATCAAGGACAGCACGATGATGAGAAGTCCCAGCAGCTCTATTTTGACAACTGAGGCCAATGCCGCTTGTGAACGCTCTTTTTTTCTCCTACTCAATGGCACGCCTCCTCCCGTCATTATACTCCTTATGTATCCAATGGTTAGAACACCTCTATCGAGGCCTTTTCAACGTAGAGCGACCCTGTTATAGCGGAAAGTTTCCATGCGCTCCGGAATTTAATTTCTAAATTCCTATTCGTTAAAAAAGGCAGCCGTCGCGTGTTCGGCTGCTGTTCGTACTTCTCTAGTATAACACAGGAAATTCATAGAAATACAGGACTTCTTAGGCAAGCCACTCAGGTTGAAACTGAATTTTTTGTCCAGGTGCGTATTGTTCCTTCAGGTAGTCTTGCGGATTGGGACTAATCAGCCTGACGATTTTTCCTTCAAACGGTCCGGTTTGCTCAATGAGCATCGTGGCATGACCCACGGCTATCTCTTTGAGCTCTTGTTTCTCCACTTGCTCCATGTTCTCAAACACCGTTTCCATCGGAATGATGGAGTATAGGATCATTGGAGTACACTCTCCTCGCCTTTTTGCGCTTTGATCAGTTCGTTCAGTTTTTTCAGTGCACTACCAAGACCGCCTACTTCATCAATCAATCCGTATTTTACTGCATCTACACCAATCACGTTGGTTCCAATGTCTCGTGTCAATTCACCGGTACGGGTCATGAGCTCACGGAACTTTTCTTCTGAAACTTTGGAGTGACGGGCGATAAAGCTTACTACACGATCCTGCATTTTGTCCAAGTACTCAAACGTTTGAGGCACACCAATTACAAGACCCGTCAAACGGATCGGGTGTATCGTCATCGTGGCTGTTTCTGCAATAAACGAGTACGAACCAGCTACAGCAATTGGAACACCAATGCTATGACCACCGCCAAGTACGAGTGTGACTACCGGTTTGGACAAGGACGATACCATTTCCGCAATTGCCAAGCCTGCTTCCACGTCCCCGCCAACCGTATTCAAAATAACGAGTACGCCCTCTATTTTACTGTTTTGTTCTGCCGCAACCAATTGAGGGATGAGGTGCTCGTACTTGGTCGTCTTATTTTGTGGGGGCAACTGAATATGCCCTTCTACTTGTCCGATGACGGTCATACAATAAATATTGCTTTCGAGCTGTGGAACGTTTGTCTGGCCCAGTTGCGTAATGGAATCCAGCAGTTTTTTCTTCGGGTCTTCCTGTGCGGGTGCTTCTGATGGCGGCGAGGCAGCAGGCTCCTGATCATCAGTGGGTGATTGTGGCTGAGATTCCTTACTATTTACTGCTGTGTTTGCAAACGGCGGCCTATTTAAAAAATCGCTAAATTGTTGATTCGACATGGATGATCCTCCCTCACTTTCCTCTGTAGTATGGATAAAGACAGGAAAAATCATGCGCCCACAAAGGCAAAAAAAGCCAGAAACCCTTTTTCAAAAGGATTTCCAGCTCTTTATCGTGATCCTACACTTCCATGATAATCGGCAAGATCATCGGACGTCTGCGCGTTTGCTCGTACAGATAACGGCCTAATGACTCTTTCACGTTATTTTTCAGTGAAGACCATTCGTTCACATTTTCTTCCATGCATTTGACAAGTGTTTGGGTCACTATGCGATTTGCCTCATCCAGCAGCTCTTCGGATTCTCGCACGTAGACGAAACCGCGAGAAATGATGTCTGGACCTGACAAAATCGTGCCATTTTGTTTGCTGAGTGTAACGACAACTACCAGTATGCCATCTTGTGACAGTAATTTGCGATCTCTAAGTACGATGTTTCCTACATCACCAACACCCAAGCCGTCAATCAAAACATTGCCAGCATGGACTTTTCCACCGTAACGGGCCTTGCCCCCTGAGAATTCAACTGTATCGCCGTTATCGAGCAAGAATGTGTTTTCTTCAGGAATTCCAACCTGTTCAGCAAGTAAAGCATGTGTTTTCAGCATGCGATATTCACCGTGAACGGGAATAAAGTATTTAGGCTTCATTAGGTTAAGCATCAGGCGCAATTCCTCTTGGCTTCCATGACCGGAGACGTGGACGGTTCCGTTAGGTCCATGGCCACCATAAATGACATCTGCACCAATGCGCGATAATTGATCGATCGTACGCGCCACGTATTTTTCATTCCCTGGAATGGGAGTGGCTGCAATAATAACGGTATCCCCTGGAAGGATGTCAATTTTCCGATGGGCGGATCGGGCCATACGAGTGAGCGCGGACATAGGCTCTCCTTGGCTTCCAGTTGATAAAATAACGACTTGTTCAGCAGGCAATTTGTTGATTTCATCGATCTCAACAATCAAGCCCTCAGGGACCAACAAGTACCCTAAGTCTCTGCTGATAGTAATGACATTTTGCATGCTCCGGCCAACAACCGTCAATTTACGGTTGAACTGTGCTGCAGCGTCCACCACTTGTTGAATGCGGTGAACATTTGATGCAAACGTAGAAACAACAATACGTCCAGGTGCTTTGCTGAACACATCCATGAGTGCTTTGCCCACTGAGCGTTCCGATCCGGTAAATCCAGGCCGTTCTGCATTCGTACTGTCAGAGAGCAAGCACAAAACGCCTCTGTCACCGATCATCGCCATTTTTGCCAAATCAGCTACCTGATTGTTAACAGGTGTTTGATCGAATTTGAAGTCTCCTGTATGAACGATGTAGCCTTCTGGCGTATCCAAGCATACCCCTACACAATCCGGGATGCTGTGGTTTACACGGAAAAAGGTTGCCTTCATCTTTCCTAGAACGACTTCCGAGTCGCTGTTGATCAATACGCGTTTTGTTTCGTTTAGGATACCCGCTTCTTTTAACTTTGCATCAATTAAACCAAGGGTAAGTTTTGTCGCATAAACCGGGACTTTCAAATGCTTCAGCACGTAGCTGAGGCCGCCGATGTGGTCTTCATGTCCATGCGTAATAATAATACCCCGAACCTTGTCGCGATGTTCCTCCAAGTAGGTGATATCCGGAATAACCATATCAATCCCCAGCATTTCCTCTTCTGGGAACTTCAATCCGGCATCAATCACTACGATGTCGTCACCGCTTTGTACCACGTACATATTCTTCCCAATTTCGCCGACTCCGCCCAGGGCGAAAACGAGAACAGAGTGATTCGACTTTGCCAAAACGTGTAACCTCCTATATTTAGTTGTCATGTCCACTCAAAAAAACCGCCCCAAATCACTTGTTCTTATTATACCCGAAGTGAAATCATGAACACAAGGAAAAAGAGCCATCCCAGGCAGGAATGGCTCTTGATCTTCTATGGAGTTAAACAAGCAGAGAATGAACGAATGCTTTTTCTTGTTCGTTCAGCTCGACTAATGGCAGTCGAACGCCTCCAACTTGAACGCCGAGCTTTTCTAAAGCGACCTTGGTCGGTCCTGGGCTCGGGTATGCAAAGAGGCCCTCAAAAATCGGCAACAGCTTGCGATGGAGTCTTGCTGCCTCCGTTAAGTTACCGGCAAAAAAGGCGTCCATCATGTCTGTCATTAGACGGCCAACTACATGACTCGCCACACTGACTATGCCCACTCCCCCGATAGACAGGATCGGCAAGGTTAATCCATCATCGCCACTGTACAGCTCAAAGCCTTCCGGTGCATGCTCAATGATTTGCGCCATCTGCGACAAATTGCCGGAGGCTTCCTTGATGCATACTACATTAGGCAGTTTTGCCAAACGAAGTGTCGTTTCAGCAGTCATATTGACGACGGATCTTCCTGGCACATTATAAAGCATCACGGGCAGCTCGGTCGCTTCCGATAATACCTTGAAATGTGCGTATAGTCCTTCCTGTGATGGCTTGCTGTAATAAGGAGCAACGACCATGACAGCGTCTACGCCAATGGATTGTACAGCTTGGGTGAACTCAATGCTTGAGGCTGTATCATTACTGCCTGTTCCTGCAATGATGTGGCATCTTCCTTTTGCGTAAGAAACCACATGTCGGAAAAGGTCGAGTTTCTCCGTACGGGATAAAGTTGGTGATTCACCCGTGGTACCACTCAATACGATTCCAGTTGAACCATTTGCAATCAAATGGTCAATCAGTCGCTCTGTTTTATCGTAATCGACCTGTAGCTGCTCATTAAAAGGCGTTACCATAGCGGTAACCAGTCGACCAAAACGTGCCACTACCTCTCCAACTCCTCTTATCGTGATCAGTAGGTATTTAAAGTCAGGATATGCTCTTACATATGTTGAACATGCAGGTTGAACTGCTGATGAAGAGCGCGAACCGCCTTCACCATATCCATTTCATGCACGAGTACCCAGATGGTAGTATGAGAGTCTGCCGATTGAAGAATTTGAATGTCTTCTTGTGTAAGTGCCTCCACGATTCTCGCCATCACGCCGGGCACGCCCGTCATCCCTGCACCAATCACGGACACTTTTGCGCAATGCGGCAAAAGCTGCGGCTCGTATCCCATTTCTGTTAACAGACGAGCAGCTTTTTCTCCCATTTCATCATGGACCGTGTAAGCAACACCCATTGGGTTCACATTGATGAAATCTACACTGATGTTATTGGTTGCCATCGTTTTGAAGACTTGTAGCTGTGTATCATAAGACCCTTCTTTGTTCGCGACTTTGATTTGGGTAATGTTCGGTACATGAGCAATTCCCATAACGACTCTATCGTTTACAGTGTAGCCCATCTTCCCGATCTCCAGCATCGTCGTAACAAGTGTACCGGGGTCGTCCGAAAACGTAGAGCGAACACGAATCGGCACGTTTGCGTGCATCGCGATCTCCACCGCTCTAGGATGAATAACTTTTGCACCCAGGTGAGCCATGTTGCAAATTTCCGTGTAGGTCACCATACCGAGCCGCTGCGCTTCTTCAACGATACGCGGGTCTGCGGTCATGATGCCTTCCACGTCGGTGAAAATATCCACCGTTTCAGCCTTCAAGGCGACACCGAGAGCGGTAGCAGTCGTATCGCTTCCGCCCCGTCCCAGTGTCGTAATTTCCCACTCGGCTGTACGCCCCTGAAATCCTGGAACGATCACAACTTGATTTTCCTGCAAGTCTTGCAAAATGCGACTTGGATCGATCGACATGATTTGTGCATTTGTAAAGTCGTCGCTCGTCACTATATTTGCTTGACCGCCTGTCAAAATCGTCGCTTTAATTCCCCGTGCATTCAGCATGCTGCACATGACTGTAGCAGAGATGATTTCTCCGGTATGCATCAGCATATCCATTTCTCTACTCGGCAGTTGGTTCCCGTTCGCTCGAACCAACTGCAAAAGTGTATCGGTTGCATATGGATCGCCTTTGCGTCCCATCGCCGATACGACAACGACGAGGGCATAGCCCTCATCAATTGCTTTTTCCATATGGTAGATTGCCCGCATCCGGCAATCCTCCGTCGTCAAGGAAGAACCACCGAACTTCTGGACGAGAATCTTCACTAACCTCTCCCCTATACTCTTGCTTTTATGAGTTCTTCAGCGATTTGTACTGTATTCCATGCTGCACCCTTGAGAAGATTGTCAGAAACGATCCACATATGCAGTCCACGAGGATGATGGAGATCACGACGCACCCGGCCCACGAATACTTCCAGTTTGCCTGTTGCATCAGTAGCGAGTGGATACTGCTGTTCCTCCGGCGCATCTACTAACACGATACCCGGAGCGTCTTTCAGCAGGGCCTTTACTTCTGCCAGATCGTAATCCTGTTTCAGCTCTACATATACCGACTCGCTGTGGCCGTAGACCACTGGAATACGTACGCAAGTAGCTGAAACAAGTACAGTGTCATCACCGAAGATTTTTTTGGTCTCATTGACCATTTTCATTTCTTCATAAGTAAAACCATTGTCGGTGAACACATCAATCTGCGGAATCGCGTTGTACGCAATCTGATGATGTACAGGCAATTTGCCTACGGGAAGTACGTTACACTGCGGTTCTTTTCCATCCAAAATGTCTCGACTCTGGTCGAGCAATTCATTGATCGCAGATTGACCTGCACCGGATACTGCCTGGTAAGTAGAAACGATAATTCTGTCTATACCAAAACGATCATAAAGGGGCTTTAGAGCGGCAACCATCTGAATCGTAGAGCAATTCGGATTCGCAATGATTCCATTATGAGCGAGCGCAGCATCCATGTTTACTTCTGGCACAACGAGAGGGACATCTGGGTCCATCCGGAATGCACTGGTATTGTCAATGACAACCGCGCCATGACGTACTGCGTGATGAGCCAGTTCCTTGCTGACCGATCCGCCAGCACTAAACAGGGCGAAATCAACCCCTGCAAAACTGTCTGGAGTCGCCTCTTCCAGTACAATTTCTTGCCCCTTGAAGGTGACTGTTTTTCCTGCAGAACGTCCAGAAGCAAGCAGCTTAAGCTGTTTGATTGGGAAGTTGCGCTTTTCTAATAGTTGAATCATCTGCTGTCCGACTGCACCAGTCGCACCGACTACAGCAACATTGAAAGTCAGTTGGTTTGCCATCTCTTACTCTCCTCCTAATCGCGAAAAAGCAGGTTAATTGTTTTTTCTGTAGTCTTATTAGTAGTTAAATCTTTCGATGAGCAAGGGTTGCAATTGTCGACCTTCCAAAGCTGCTTCGCATGTTTCTAATAGTAGATCCATACGAGCTACAAGCGAATTCGGTTTTTTATCCGGAGCATCCTGCCCGAACGGAACGAAATACATATTTTTCGCAGCCAACAGCTTGGCAATATTGGCTGCATTTAATCCCAGACCATCATTGGTGGATATGGCAATCACGATGGGTCGCAAATTACGCATGGTAGCCTTAGCCGCCATCAGTACGGCACTATCCGTAATGGCATTTGCCAGTCGACTCGTCGTACTCCCTGTGCAAGGCGCAATCAGCATGACATCCAACAACTTGGAAGGTCCCAACGGCTCAGCCTGTGGAATAGTCGAAATAAGCTCTTCCCCCGTCAGTTCCTTGATTTGTTGCTGCCAGCTTTGCGAAGTACCGAAGCGTGTATCCGTGGTCATAATCGTGTTCGATACGATCGGAACCACCCGTGCTCCAGCATCCACAAATCGCTTAATTTGCGGCATCGTTTCCTCAAAGGTGCAATGCGATCCAGACAAACCAAATCCAATGGTCTTTCCCTGAAGCTTACTCATGTTGCATCCCCTCCTGGCGCTTTCCTTTGATCCGCAATCAGACGAGACAATGTTTGGGCTAAAATTTGTCCAGCGGTTTTAGGTGCAACGATTCCAGGCAATCCGGGAGCAAGAAGAGCTTTGATACCTCGTCTCTCAGCGTAACGAAAATCTGTTCCCCCTGGCTTGGAGGCAAGATCAAGTATAAACGCCGATTGAGGCATTTGAGCAATCACTTCTGCCGTGAGTAATAATTGCGGGATGGTATTAAAAATGAAATCAGCATTCGTAACCTGTTGCCTTACTTCGCTTATATGGAAGGGAGTCAATCCCATCTCATAAATGCGTGCCAAGTGTTCTTGACGTCTGGCTCCAACTCTTACGCGGGCTCCCAACGAATGCAATGCTCGAGCCATGGACAAACCTGTTCGGCCCAATCCCAAAACAATTGACTGTGATCCATGAATCGTAATATCCGTATGTTGAATCGCCATCATTAACGCTCCCTCTACAGTAGGGATAGAGTTATAGATAGCTACGTCATCACGATCCAAAAGCTCCACGAGAGGAAGCTGTGTGGAAGCCAACAGCTTTTTCAGATAAGGCTTTGCCATTCCCGTGTAAACCACGCAATGACCCGGCAGACTTGCCACATGTTCGTCTAGCAACTGCAGTTGTTTGGAGCAGAAAATACTTTCCACGTATCCTTGATCATCGGTCCCTACGATGGGTAGGATGAGGGCGTCCACGTCTTTCAACACATCGCATGTTAATGGTTTCTTCGTTGCCCCTGTAAAATTACTTTCCAGGTTGTCGAAGCCAACTAACGTGACGCTAGCATCCAGTTGTATGCATCGCTTAATGACTTCCAACTGGCGAGCGTCTCCGCCGATGAAGGCAACATGTATGCCCGTTAGCATGCTGCGTTCCCCTTTCCACACATTTTACTGCATTAAATGATCGGAACGCAAAGGTTTTCCTTTTGGAAAAGTTGACGGAAATCCATGCGGTCTACCCCCATCCTATTCCGCTCCTGCTACTTCGGTGACAGTAGTGCCTACTTTTGAGAAGCTTGTGCCTCAGGCGCTTGAAGCTGGATGATGACCATATCTGACCCAATTTTTACGATGGAACTCCATGGGATCACGAGGTCCTCTCGCTTCTTGCCGAACCCAAAGAAACTACCTCCTGGCAAGATGATGGATTGAATCGAACCGTTTTCGGGATGGATGACTAAATCGGAATCACTGATGACCCCCATTTTCTCCCCGTTGTCCAGTCCGATAATCTCCTTCCCACCTAACTCGCTTAAGCGCATGGAGAAGCCCCCTTTGTCCTTTCATTTACTGTTGATATACGCAAAAAAATCCGGGCTATGCCGGATTTTTGCCTACAACAAAATATCGTTATTCACGTTTTCAGGGAAGCCATCGAGTGGACTCACCATCGCCATAGACATCTTGGAACGGAACAGCTGCTGCGCCACAGCCAAAACAGATTCATGGGAAACACGGTCAATTTTGGCGATGATCTCATCTAGACTGAGATGACGGCCCAGCAAAAGCTCATTTTTGCCAAGGCGACTCATACGGCTATTCGTGCTTTCCAAGCTGAGCATCAGGCTGCCTTTCAGCTGCTCTTTTCCTTTGTTCAGCTCTTTGTCCGTAATTCCATGATCAGCGACATCGCGCAGGACGCGCGAGACGATATCAAAAACCTGTCCCACTTGCTCTGGTGCCGTTCCTGTATACACGTGGAACGTACCCGCTTCTTTATAGGACGAATGATAGGAATACACGGAGTATGCCAAGCCGCGTTCTTCTCGAATTTCTTGAAATAGACGCGAGCTCATGCTGCCACCCAGCACATTGTTCAGCAAAATCAAGGAATATACTTCGGGATGTCCTACCTTAAACCCAGGTAAAGACAGGCACAAATGCGCTTGCTCTGTTGCCTTGTGATGTGCAATAACATTTCCAGCAAAGTCAGGAGTAGACAAGGTCGGCATAGCGCCTGGACGAGAGAAAGCTTGAAAGCGCTTTTGAATATCTTCAATCAAACTGTCTTCAAAATTTCCCGCTACCGTAATCACCGTATTCGTTGGCAGGTAGTGCTGATCAATATAACCGATCAAATCATCACGTTTCAAGCTACGCAGGACATCTTCCGTACCCAAAATCGAATAGCCTAGCGGGTGTGTGCTGTACGAAGCGCGTGCAATCAAATCATGCACCAAATCATCTGGTGTGTCTTCATACATGCTGATCTCTTCAATGACGACGTTCTTTTCCTTTTCCAACTCATCTGCATCAAATACCGAGTTGAAGTACATATCGGAAAGAACATCGAGAGCGATCGGAGCATGTTGGTCGAGCACCCTTGCGTAATAACAAGTATACTCCTTCGAAGTAAAGGCGTTCACGTTCCCGCCAATCTCATCAAAGGTTTCCGCAATTTCCTTTGCAGAACGAGTTTTTGTGCCTTTGAAAAACATATGCTCGAGAAAATGGGAAATCCCGTTGTTTTTCTCGTTTTCATATTTCGAACCAGTCCCTACCCAGATGCCTAAGGCAACGGAGCGAACGGACGGAATCCGTTCCGTCACGATTCGAAGACCGTTATCACACGTATGACGTTGTATCACGTAAATCCTCCTCGGTTGTTCATCTGTCTCTACCCGAAACCTCGGGGAATTTCTTGTAAACACGTCTAACTATAGCAAACTTCCTTTGTCTCCACAATAAATGAACATGTATTTACGGTGACGGGAGTCTACGACTCGATATAACCTCCGAAACAGTCGTCGGCTGTAACCCCTTCTTTTTGGCGATTGTCAGAAGCTGGTCTAAACTGGCCTCGGAGGTAGAAGTAGGGTGCATGAGTACGAGGACGCCGTTCTCCATTTTCCGGCTTATTTTATTGATCACATAAGCAGGCGAAGGTTTCTGCCAGTCAATGGTATCTGCCGTCCATAGTATCGTCTTCATTTGATAAGACGAATGCGCGATTTGTACAACGCGTTGGTTAAAAGCACCAGATGGCGGTGCAAACAGGGAAGGCTTTACTTCCAGCGTTTTAAAAATAACATCTTGCGTACGACTTATCTCTTGATGAATCCTCTGTGTTCCCAGTGTGTTCATATCAGGATGCGAATACGCATGATTCCCAATCTCATGGCCACGTGCCATAATCTTTTTCGCTTCTTCTGGGTAGCGTTTTACCCAAGAGCCATCCAGAAAGAACGTTGTTTTTACCTTATGTTTATCGAGTGTATTGAGCATCGAATCGAGATACTCATTTCCCCAAGCCACATTGATCATAAAAGAAATCGCTGGTTTATTTGGATTTCCTCGATAGATCGGTTGTGCTCCCAATTGCTCAAGCGAAACCGCTGGAGGTACTTCCTTGTATACCAGCAAATCTGGGCTGGACACACCCGCAGCCAGCATTTTATTGAGTGATTCTTCTACATCGACTACACGTCCATTATAGCCGGGAATCGCCTTCCACGTCTGATCAACGACGGCATCGATTGGTTCTTCCTCTCTGCCCTCTTTCCACTTTTCAATCTGCGCCCGTAAACGCGCTTTTTCATTGTCGTTTCGATCCCCATTTACTACCTGGACATTTTTGAGCGTGCTAATGTAATGATGAATAGGCTGATAATTCAAGAGAACAATCAGCGCAGCTCCATATATAACGATGAACAAAAGTCTCCTGGTCCTATTCGTCATTAGGGCGTCGCCCTCCTCTATCAATCGTACGAGTCTCTCTTGTCCAATGTATGAAGGGAGGGAACGACTTAGACATACGAATCAGGAGCATCTGGTATAGAAAAGAAAAAAGCTTCCGTACACGAATTTCTTCGAGTGACGAAGCCTTTTGGTTTCCTTTATTCTGCTTTTGTTGGCGTTTCAGCAGCTTGTGCCGCAGCAGCTTGTTCTTTCAAAACTGCTTTGCGAGAGAGATTCACACGACCTTGGTCGTCGATCTCGGTCACTTTCACTTGTACTTTATCACCAACTGCGACAACATCTTCTGTTTTGGCTACACGCTCTTCAGCCAGTTGAGAGATGTGGCACAAGCCCTCTTTACCCGCGAACAACTCGATGAACGCACCGTACTTCTCTACGCGTTTTACTGTTCCCAGGTATACCTGACCAACAGCTACCTCACGAACCAGATCTTCAATGATTTGTTTCGCGCGCAGATTCGCCTCGTGGTTGATGGATGCAATGAAGACTCTTCCATCTTGTTCGATGTCGATTTTTACGCCGGTTTCTTCGATAATCTTATTGATGACACGACCTTGTGGACCGATTACATCGCGAATTTTCTCCGGATTGATCGTCATGGTCATGATTTTTGGTGCATAAGGAGACAGTTCTTTACGCGGTTCGGAAATCGTGCTCATCATATGGTTCAGAATGTGCAAACGACCAACACGCGCTTGCTCCAAGGCCAACTCTAAAATCTCACGGTTAATACCGGAAATTTTGATGTCCATTTGGATAGCTGTTACACCAGCCTCTGTACCCGCTACTTTGAAATCCATGTCTCCCAAATGATCTTCCATACCTTGAATATCAGTCAGGATCGAGAAAGATTTCTCATCTTTGCTCATGATCAAGCCCATCGCAATACCTGCTACCGGTGCTTTGATCGGTACACCTGCATCCATCAAGGCAAGTACGCTCGCGCAAATCGATGCTTGCGATGTGGAACCATTGGATTCAATGACCTCGGATACGAGACGAATCGTGTATGGGAACTCTGTCTCAGATGGAATGATCGGCTCGATAGCACGCTCACCCAACGCACCGTGTCCGATTTCACGACGACCCGGAGGACGCAACGGACGTGCTTCACCCACGCTATACGGCGGGAAGTTGTAGTGGTGCATGAAACGCTTCGATTCTTCCAGACCGAGTCCATCGAGAATTTGAACATCTCCCAGCGCGCCCAATGTGCAAACGCTCAACGCTTGCGTCTGACCGCGGGTAAACATAGCAGAGCCATGTGTACGGGAAAGAATGTTTGTCTCACTGGACAGCGGACGGATTTCGTGCAAAGCTCGTCCATCAGGGCGAACTTTCTCGTCAGTAATCAGACGGCGAACCTCATCCTTGACAATATTGCCAAGTACTTCGCTAATCATCTTTTCCTGTTCTGGATATGCCTCAGGGTCCTTGGCTGCAAAATGCTCTTTGGTTTCTGCCTTGATATCATCAATAGCATCGTAGCGCGCTTGTTTTTCTTCGATGCGAACAGCTTCTTTCAAGCGAGCTTCCGCATATGCACGTACAGCTTGATCGATTTCAGGATCAACCTCATGCAAGATGACTTCCATTTTTTGCTTGCCGATTTCTGCTACGATCATGTTCTGGAATTCTACCAATTGCTTAATCACGTCATGACCAGCCATGATCGCTTCAAGCATGACCGCTTCCGGTACTTGGTTCGCAGCTGCTTCCACCATGTTAATCGCTTTGTGCGTACCTGCGACAGTCAGGTGAATATCGCTTTTCTCTGCTTGAGCTACAGTAGGGTTAATGACGAACTCACCGTCAATTCGACCTACGATTACCCCTGCAATCGGACCTTCAAAAGGAATCTCCGAGACGCATAGCGCTGCGGAAGTACCGATCATCGCAGCGATTTCAGGCGAGCAGTCTTGATCCACAGACAGAACAGTATTTACGATTTGTACATCGTTACGGAATCCTTCTGCAAAAAGAGGGCGGACAGGGCGGTCAATCAAGCGGCTAGCCAAAATCGCCTTTTCGCTTGGACGTCCTTCTCTTTTAATAAAGCCGCCAGGAATTTTCCCAACCGCATAGAGACGTTCCTCATAGTTGACAGTCAGTGGAAAGAAGTCAAGTGGTTTCGGCTCCTTCGAGACTGTAACTGCAGACAGGATTGCTGTATCGCCGTAACGAACCAAGACCGAACCATGCGCCTGTTTAGCCATTTTGCCAAATTCCAGGGTCAGTTTTCGGCCTGCCAGTTCGAAGTCATATGTACGGTATTGTTGCTCCATGATGCTAGCAGTCCTCCTTCACAACAATGTGCGTTTACACACTTTGTTTTCTACCTATATGTATTATTTCCTGCCATGATAAAAATTAAATGGGTACCTTTGGCAGTCGTTCTAGATAATAAAAAAAGCTTCTTTTGTGAAGCTAATGTAAGCAAACCATTTGTTTCTAAGCCTTTACTCGTTAGGATAGGCTTAGCGCATTTCTTGCGCTAAACCCTCCCACACGATAGAAAAAGCGGGCAGAACCCGCTTTCTACAAAACGCTGATTAGCGGCGCAGACCCAGGCGGTCTACAACCGAACGATAGCGTTGAACATCTGCTTCACGCAGGTATGTCAACAGGTTACGACGTTGACCAACCATTTTCAAGAGACCACGACGGCTGTGGTGATCTTTCTTGTGCGTACGCAAGTGTCCGTTCAGATTGTTAATGTTTTCGGTCAAGATAGCGATTTGCACTTCCGGTGAACCGGTGTCGTTCTCATGAGTACGGAACTCTTGAATCAGTTGAGTTTTACGTTCTTGAGTCAATGCCATCATGACTCACCTCCTCATTTTTTATACCGTTCGCCGAGTCTGCCGTCGGTGAGAATCGGACAGCCAAGCTACGGTTATCTGTACAACGTTTTGAATTATAGCATACCATTTTGTGAAAAGCAAAGAGAATCCTTTACGAGATTCCCTCTGCGAATTTTTGCTTCGCCGTTTGTACATCTCGTCCAATTTGCGCGATGAGTGCATCGACTCCAGCAAACTTCTGCTCTTCCCGGATGTAGAACAAAAACTCTACTTCTACTTCTTTGTCATAAATTTCACCAGAGAACTCAAAAATGTGCACTTCTAGTGACTTTTCTTTTTTCTCCAGTTCAAATGTAGGCTTGATCCCAACGTTCATGACACCATAGTAGCTTTGTTCATCCACGGTAAAGCGAACGCCGTAGACCCCATTCTTTCCGATTAAGTACGGCTGATTTACTTGGACGTTCGCTGTAGGAAAACCAATGGTTCGACCGCGTTTGTCGCCATGCACGACTGTTCCACGCACTTTGTAGGAGCGGCCTAGCAAATGACGAACCTGCTCGACATCCCCATGATGAAGATATTCACGGATGATTGTACTGCTCACTTTTTCACCCAAGCGATTTACCGGACCCACGATGTCGAGCCCATAGCGACCTTTGCTCATTTCTTGCAAGGTATGGGCAGTCCCCATCCCGCGATAACCAAAGGTGTAGTCGAAGCCAACGACAATATGGCGGCATTCCAATGGAAGAAGGCACTCTGCGATGAAATCTTCTGGATAAATAGCCGCAAAGCTGATATCGAACTTCATCACATATGTGGTGTCTACGCCCATCTTTTCGAATTGCTCGAGCTTGTCTTCAAGTGGTGTCAAATAGCGGGTATAACCGCTTTGCCCCAAAACTTCTCGAGGATGCGGATCAAAGGTCACTACCGTACTTTGCCATCCGTTTGCTTTCGCTGTATCAATCGCCTTTTGGATTACACGGCGATGCCCAATATGTACACCATCAAAGTACCCAAGTGCAATCGCACAAGGATTCGCTTGCAGGTCAGACGGAAACGGGTATGTTAGGTAGATCGTTTTCACGGATTACACCTCGGCTGGAAAGACTTTTTCTGGCTTGGCGAAAAGTCCTTTGTCTCCACGGCATACGCGATGAATGCCAAGTAATTCTTCCCCGGCAAACAAGCAAATCAAACTTCCTTCCTCCGCAGTGACGCCCGGAAGCGCAGTCGCAAGTCCATTACGTACTGCTTTGATCCGTTCTGGCTTGACCTGAAACGATGGTAAGAACGAGATTGCCTGAGGGATGGAGACCAAGTAGTGGGAAATGTCTTCCCCACTTGCTGCCTGTTCCTCAATTTGCTGGAGCGGGATTGCCTCTTGCTCCTGGAACGGGCCGCTTTTTATTCGCCGCAACAGCTTCATATGGGCAGGATAACCCAGAGCGCGTCCGAGGTCAACACATAAGGTGCGCATGTATGTGCCTTTGGAACACGTGCACGTGAATGCAACATCGACAGTGTCCCCATCTACGCTAATCTTATGAAGTGTCAGCTCATAGAGCGTCACTTTCCGTGCCTGCCGTTCAATTACCGTGCCTTCACGAGCCAGGTCGTACAGCCGCTTGCCGTTTACCTTAACCGCAGAGAACATCGGAGGTATCTGCTCCATTTCACCCAAGAAGGAAGCGAACAGCGCTTGAATACGCTCCGTCGTAATCGATGCTGCATCTACTCCAGCTTGCTCCACCACTTCTCCGGAAGCATCTTCCGTCGTGGTAGTTGAGCCGAGGCGCATGACTACATCATAGCGCTTAGGCAGCTCTTGCAAATATTCAACCAGCCTCGTTGCGTGTCCCACACAAATGGGGAGTACACCCGTCACATCTGGATCAAGTGTACCCGTATGCCCCACTTTTTTCGTTCCATACAATCGACGAATACGTGCTACACAATCATGGGATGTCATACCAGCTGGCTTGTCGATAACCAGCACGCCGTTCACGTTACTCATCGAATTTCACTCCTACTGCATCGTCCAGCACAGTCCAAACTTTTTGCTGTACTTCTGAAAGTGGTCCTTTGATCGTGCAACCTGCTGCTTTTGCGTGCCCTCCGCCACCGAGCTGCTTCGCAATGACAGCTACGTCAACCCGATCGCGAGCGCGCATGCTCACCTTTACCACTCCCGGTTCCGCTTCCACAAAAGAAACGCCGACCTCGACTCCTTCAATGTTACGGCAGTAATTCACCAATCCACCAGCATCTTCCCGCTCTGCACCCACTTCGGCAAAATCTGCGGCTGCAACAGTGATGGAGGCAACCAAATTTTGATGGGTCAGTTGCAACGTTTGGAGAGCGCGTCGCAGTACTTTCACATGGGCAAATGTGATTTCTTCCAGACACCGCTCTGCTACGTCTCCTGGCTTCACACCATATCCGAGCAATCGAGCTGCGATCTCCATGACGCGTGGTGATGTATTGGAATAACGGAAACCGCCAGTATCCGTCAGAAGGCCGGTATAGATAGACAGCGCAAGCTCTTCGTTGAAAGAAACCCCTGCTGCTTCTGCAACATCAAACAAAATTTCTGCTGTTGCGGCTGCATCCGGTCGAACCAGATTTACCGTTCCAAAATGATCGTTGGTCGGGTGATGATCGATATTCAGCAAAGCAGCGCCAGAAGCAAATAAAGACCGTACATCGCCCATCCGCGACTCATCCGCGCAGTCTACAGCGATTACGGCCCCGAACGTCTCGTTCAGTGGTTGTTTGCGCAGGTTATAAAGACGGTCAAACCGCGGCAAGAAGTTAAACTTGATCGGTGTTTCCCCTTCGTTTACAACCACATACTCTTTTCCCAATTGCTCTAGCATGAGCACGACTCCCAAAGCAGATCCTGTAGCATCTCCGTCAGGGCTTACATGGGAAAGAACCAGGAAGCGGTCGTGCTCCTGCATAAAACGCACCGCTTCCTGTACTGCCATTTGATTAGGATTCATCCTGTTTCTCTCCCTCTGTGGAGATTTCCCGCAGGATTGATTCAATTTTGCTGCCGTAGTCAATGGACTCGTCCAGCTTGAATACAAAATCAGGAATGTGACGCAGCTTTACGCGTTTCCCGATCTCCGTACGCAAATAACCTTTTGCTTTTGTCAAACCTGCAAGAGAAGCTTTACGCTCTTCCTCACTGCCAAAAATGCTGACAAAAACCTTTGCCAATTGCAGGTCACTGCTTACCTCTACATCTGTTACCGTTACGAAACCGACACGAGGATCTTTGAGTCCACGCTGCAATACGAGGCTCAACTCTTTTTTGATTTCTTCGCCTACGCGGCTGATTCGTGTTTTATTCATCGATTTTCACCTCCGCTGGCTGCTCTTTAGTCGTAGTATTCCGTATCCACGCGAATCAACTCTACCTCTGGATGGTTTTCTACGAATCGAATGACAGCCTGCATTTCTTGTTGTAAAAAAGAAATCTCATTAGCAACGGCAGCGATACCCAACACGGTACGCTGCCATTGCTCGAGATAAGCCACCTCTGCCGCGGAGACATGAAATCGGCTCCGCAGCTTGCCAATCAAACTTTTGACGATGGCCCGTTTTTCTTTCAGGTTTTGGCTAGCGGGCAGAAACAGTTCGATCTGCACACCTGCTATCATTATTGTTTCACTTCAACCATGACGAATGCTTCGATGACGTCGCCGATTTTGAGGTCATTGAAGCGTTCCAAAGTCAGACCGCACTCATAGCCAGCAGCAACGTCTTTCGCATCATCTTTGAAGCGTTTGAGGGTATCGAGCTTACCTTCATAAATCACAATGCCTTCGCGGATCAAACGCGCACCAGCATCGCGGCTCAATTTACCTTCAGTCACATAGCAACCTGCAATGTTTCCGACTTTGGATACTTTGAACACTTCACGAATCTCAGCTTGGCCGATAATGTTTTCTTTGAAGACTGGATCAAGCATACCTTTGAGAGCAGACTCGATCTCTTCGATTACAGTATAGATCACACGGTGCAGGCGAATGTCGATCTTCTCTTGTTCAGCCATGCTGCGCGCATTTGGTTCAGGACGAACGTTGAAACCAATGATAATGGCATTCGAAGCATTTGCCAGTGTAACATCGGATTCTGTAATCGCACCAACACCTGTATGAATGATCTTCACACGAGTTCCGTTGACATCGATTTTCTCCAAAGAACCGCGCAGTGCTTCCACAGAACCGTGTACGTCTGCTTTTACAATCAGGTTCAATTCTTTGATATCGCCTTCTTGAATGTGTTGGAACAAATCATCCAAAGAAACGCGGGAGCTTTCACGACGCTCGGATTCACGTTGCTTGGAAGCACGTGCTTCCCCGATCGCGCGGGCTTTCTTCTCGTCTTCAAAGACACGGAACTGATCGCCTGCTTGTGGAACATCATTCAGACCCGTAATTTCTACTGGCGTAGATGGACCTGCTTCTTTCAGACGGCGTCCTTTGTCATTCACCATCGCACGCACACGTCCAAAAGCGGAACCGACAACGATAGGATCACCTACACGGAGAGTACCTTGTTGAACCAGGATAGTTGCAACAGGACCACGTCCCTTGTCGAGCTCAGCTTCGACAACGGTACCGCGCGCAAGTTTGTCTGGGTTGGCTTTCAGTTCTTGTACTTCGGATACGAGCAAGATGTACTCGAGCAATTCCTCGATACCTGTACGCTGTTTAGCGGACAATGGCGAGAAGATCGTATCGCCGCCCCACTCTTCGGCAACCAATTCATACTCGGTCAACTCTTGCTTGATACGGTCAATATTTGCTTCTGGTTTGTCAACCTTGTTGACAGCAACGATGATTGGCACATTTGCCGCTTTCGCATGGCTGATCGCCTCAACGGTTTGCGGCATGACACCGTCATCTGCTGCAACCACCAGAATGGTGATATCTGTGATTTGCGCACCGCGTGCACGCATCGTTGTGAACGCCGCGTGACCTGGTGTATCGAGGAAAGTAATTTTCTTTCCTTTGATCTCAACTTGGTACGCACCGATATGCTGTGTAATTCCTCCCGCTTCTCCCGCTACTACGTTTGTAGAGCGGATCGCGTCCAGCAACGTTGTTTTCCCGTGGTCAACGTGACCCATGATGGTAACAACTGGCGGTCGCTCCATGAGACTTTCTGGTGCATCTACGTCTTCCAACGTTTCGAAGTTCGTTTCATCAATGATGATTTTTTCTTCGACTTCTACGTTGTAGTCCGCGCAAATCAGTTCGATAGCTTCACGATCGAGGTACTGGTTGATCGTCGCCATGATACCCAAGCCGAACAGCTTTTTGATTACTTCGGCTGGTTCCTTACGCAGTTTCACTGCCAACTCATTTACAGTCAAAGACTCTGTAAACGTGATCTTTGTAGGTGGTTCAATCACAGGACGTTGCGGCTTTTGTCCACCACCACCACGGTTGTTATTTCCTCCACGGCGGTTGTTTTGGTTGTTACGATTGTTTCCACCGCGGAATGGTTGATTCTTCTTGTTATCTTCAAAAGTCTTTTGGGTTTGAGGAGCTTTTTTGATTTTCTCACGCTTTTCCATACCAACATTGGAAGGAAGTTTTACTTTATCCTCAAACTCTTCCCCTGTACGACCCTCCGTTTGATTCGCTGCAGGTTGGTTTGCAGGACGTTGTTGGTTTTGTGGTCGTTGCTGGTTTTGTGGTCGTTGCTGATTTTGAGGACGCTGTTGGTTTTGTGGTCGTTGTTGATTCTGCGGCTTACGGTCAGACGGCTTTGCGGGTTGACTTCTCATATTGTTTGGTTTTCTCTCCTGATTCTTCCCCTGATTTTTTCCATGCTGAGGACTATGCTGATCGAGATTGCCACTTGCACTGCTATTTCCTGGACGATTCGTGCTTGTGTTCTTTGCTCCGCGATCGCTATTTGGTTTTTCATTTCTAACCGGTTGAACTTGCCCCGCTTGCTGCTGGGGTTTGATCTGTTGTCCTCTGGAGTCGTTGGGGCGTCGTTGATCGTCCGTTTGTTTGGGTCTTGCATCACTAGGTGTGCTCCGCGTCTCCGGTTTGGCACCAGAACGCAATTTTGCCATGTGATCCTCGATCCTTTTGATCGTCCCTTCTTCCATGATACTCATATGATTTGCTACTTCTATATTCAATCGTTTTAGCAAATTGAGGATTTCCTTGCTGCTCATGTTGTGCTGTTTGGCATACTCATACACACGTGTCTTCAAATATACTTCACCCTTTCTTAGTTAGGTGAGCAGACGCTGAATGCTTTCGGCCAATTTCCCATCGGTTACCGCCACGGTAACGCGCCCATCTTTTCCGATTGCGTGTCCCAATGAATGTCGGTCGCCAGTGGTTACACATGAGACACCGTAATAGGAACATTTATCCTTTACTTTCTTGGCGGTATTGTCTGATGCATCTGATGCGAGCAATACCAGGCGGGCCTGCCCATTACGAACAGCGGTAATGACCAATTCCTCCCCAGTAACGATCTTTCTCGCACGCATCGCCAATCCGAGTAATTGTGCTGCTTTTGGGGTCATTTTCCCACCATCTCCAGCCATTTCTCACGGAAAGCATCATACTTTTCTTGGGAGATGGACATATTGAGGGCACGTTCCAGCACTTTTTTCCATTTCCCCGATGCGAACGCATCCGGCTTCAGACAGCTTTCCTGCCGACACACATAGGTACCGCGTCCCGCCGCCCTTCCAGTAAGATCAATGACGATCTCTTCTTCTGGCGTCCGGACGACGCGGATTAATTCCTTTTTCGGAAACATTCCTTGGCAAACAATGCACTTACGCAACGGGATCTTTTTTTGCTTCATGATTATTCGTTGTCCGTCCCTTCATCGCTCTCTACTTCTTTTGGATAAGCGATGCCTTCTTGGTCGGCTTGGGACTCGCTCTTGATATCGATCTTCCAGCCAGTCAGCTTGGCTGCCAGGCGCGCGTTTTGGCCACGCTTACCAATCGCCAGAGACAATTGATAATCGGGAACGATCACACGAGTAACCTTCTCCGCTACGTTAACCTCAACATGCAGCACTTTTGCAGGGCTGAGTGCATTGGCTACGTACTCGGCAGGATCTTCAGACCAACGAACAATGTCGATCTTTTCGCCTTTCAGCTCTGTAACGATCGTTTGGACACGCATGCCCTTTGGACCGACACAAGCTCCTACTGGATCAACATCTGCGTTGATGGAATGCACAGCGATCTTCGAGCGATCACCGGCTTCTCGCGCAACAGACTTGATTTCAACCACACCGTCATATATTTCTGGCACTTCTAGTTCGAAGAGGCGCTTCAAAAGCCCCGGATGAGTACGGGAAACGACGATTTGCGGTCCTTTAGTGGTTTTCTCTACTTTGATGATGTATGCCTTCACGCGATCTTGTGATTTAAAATCTTCGGATGGCATTTTTTCGGTGATCGGCATAACGGCTTCCGCCTTACCCAGATCAATGTAATAATTGCGAGCGTCCATACGCTGAACAACGCCTGTTACGATATCGTCTTCACGCTCAATAAACTCGCTGTAGATCAAACCGCGCTCCGCTTCGCGAATGCGCTGCGTAACCACTTGCTTCGCTGTCTGAGCAGCAATTCGACCGAAATCACGAGGCGTTACCTCGATTTCGACGATGTCCTCCAGACGGAAGTTAGGATCGATTTCTTGTGCTGCTTCTTGAGAGATCTCAAGGCGCGGATCCAATACCTCTTCCACTACGTTCTTCCGCGCAAACACACGCACCATACCTGAATGACGATTTACATCCACCCGCACATTTTGGGCCGAGTTGAAGTTACGTTTGTATCCAGAGATAAGAGCCGCTTCGATGGCCTCAATCAGTACGTCTTTGGTGATGCCTTTCTCTCTCTCAATGGCTTCTAAAGCCTCGATAAAATCGCCGTTCATGACTTTCGTTGCCTCCTCCTTTACTTACCACAGGCTAACACAGGCCGCGACAACTAAAAAATAATTGCCATTCTAGCCGTGTCAATTTGCTCTTGGGAAATTACATACGTTTTCTTTGCTTCTTTTACTGTCAGCTTGCCATCCTCATAGGATACCAGTTCGCCTTCGAACGTGGTTGCACCTTCTATTGGCTCTTTTGTTGTGATATGCACATTTCTGCCGACAGCTTTCGTGAAATCCTTATCCTTGCGTAATGGGCGCTCAGCACCCGGCGAAGATACTTCTAAAAAGTATGCTGTAGGGATGGGATCTACTTCGTCTAGTTTTTCGCTCAGCTTCTCGCTGACAAGGCGGCAGTCATCAATATCAATGTTGCCAGTTTCATTGTCGATAAACACGCGCAGAAACCAGTTGCTGCCTTCCTTTTTGTACTCGATGTCAACTAGCTCCAGGCCCAATTCTTCAGCAATGGGCGTAACGAGTTCAGTGACGATGCCTGTTACCTTGCTCAAGCAAGTACCTCCTTCTCATTTGAACCATGAGGTGTAGCCAGAAAGAAAGAGTGGGTTTCCCCACTCTCGATCAGCCATGCGTATAAAACCAGTATTTCCAAAAAAATTATAGCATAACAGCCCTCTGCTGACAACCTTTGGATGACTGTGAGCCTTGACTGCACGCCTTAGAACAAGGATAGCTGGTTGGATTCTGGCAATCCTTTCAACGCACCTTGCTCGTCCAAGAACTCCAAAATGGTCTTGGAGATACGGGAGCGGGACAGGAGGTCTTCCTTGGACAAAAACTCCCCTTGCTCTCTCGCTTGTACGATGCTGATCGCTGCATTCGTCCCTAAACCAGGCAGGGCGTTGAATGGAGCGATGAGAGAATCACCCTCGATCAAGAAGCGAGTAGCGTCCGATTTGTACAAATCAACGTTGGCAAAACGGAAGCCGCGTTCAACCATTTCCAACGCCATCTCCAAGACAGTCAGCAATGCCTTTTCTTTTGGCTGCGCATCGTGTCCCTTGCCCTCGATCTCTTCAATCTTTTGCTTGATCGCCGCTGAGCCTTTGACCATCAGCGGAATATCAAAGTCATCTGCGCGAACAGTAAAATACGTCGCGTAAAACTCCAGTGGGCGATGAACCTTGAAGTAGGCAATCCGCACGGCCATCATGACGTAGGCAGTCGCGTGCGCCTTCGGGAACATGTATTTGATCCGCTGGCACGACTGAATATACCATTCTGGCACATTGTTATTGCGCATTTCTTCTTGATCGTCCTCAGGAACCCCTTTACCTTTACGCACGGACTCCATGATCTTAAAGGCACGCGAAGGCTCTAGCCCTTTATAGATCAAATACACCATGATATCGTCACGACAACCAATTACGTCTGGCAGTTTGCAAGTACCATTGCGGATCAAGTCCTGCGCGTTGTTCAACCAAACGTCCGTACCGTGAGAAAGTCCAGAAATCTGAACAAGCTCGGCAAACGTAGTCGGTTTGGTGTCTTCCAGCATCTGACGAACGAATTTGGTTCCGAACTCTGGAATGCCCAATGTCCCCATATTCGTACCGATTTGCTCGGGTGTTACCCCCAGGGCTTCCGTCGAACTGAAGATGGACATTGTCTTTTTATCATCCAGTGGAATCGTCTTCGGGTCCATTCCCGTCAAGTCTTGAAGCATACGAATGACGGTCGGATCGTCGTGTCCCAGAATATCGAGTTTTAGCAGGTTGTCATGAATGGAGTGGAAGTCAAAATGGGTTGTGCGCCATTCTGACTCATTATCATCAGCCGGGAACTGAATCGGACAAAAGTCCTCAATTTCCATGTAGTCAGGAACTACGATAATACCGCCCGGATGCTGCCCTGTCGTCCTTTTTACACCTGTGCAGCCGTTCACGATCCGGGATATTTCGGCATTGCGCAACGTCATGCCTCGTTCATCGGCATACTTGCGCACATAGCCATACGCTGTTTTTTCCGCAACAGTACCAATCGTTCCTGCACGATATACGTAGTCTGCTCCGAACAGCTCTTGTGTGTACTTGTGTGCACGCGGCTGATAATCACCAGAAAAGTTCAAGTCAATATCGGGTACCTTATCTCCTTTAAAGCCGAGGAACGTCTCGAACGGGATGTCCTGTCCATCCTTGGCATACATGGTTCCACATTCTGTACATGCTTTATCCTCCAAGTCAAACCCAGAGGCGATTGAACCATCAGTAATAAACTCGCTGTGCTTGCAATTTGGGCAGCGATAATGAGGAGGCAATGGGTTTACCTCGGTAATCTCAGACATCGTCGCAACAAAAGACGAGCCTACAGATCCACGTGAGCCTACCAGATAACCATCATTCAATGATTTCGTTACCAAACGCTGCGAAATCAAATAAATCACACCGAAGCCGTGTTTGATGATACTGTTCAATTCTTTTTCCAAGCGATGCTCGACCAGTTCAGGCAATGGGTCACCATACAACGACCTTGCTTTGTCATAACACATTTGACGCAGCTCATCATCCGCCCCTTCAATGATCGGCGTGTACAGCTTGTCTGGAATCGGACTAATATCCTCAATCATGTCTGCGATGGCATTAGTGTTCGTCACGACAATTTCTTTTGCGGTCTCCTCTCCCAAAAAGGAGAACGCCTCCAGCATCTCATCCGTTGTATGGAAGTAAAGCGGCGGCTGGTTGCCTGCGGTTGGATCACCTTTTGACAGCAAGAAAACATCGCGGAAGATCTCATCATGGGGATTCAGGAAGTGCACATCCCCTGTAGCTACGACCAGCTTACCGAGCTCTTTTCCCATTTCGACGATCTTTTCATGGTAGCCTTTCATCGTCTCCAGCGAAGGAATTTCTTCATTACGCAACAGTGGTGAGTAATGAGCGATCGGCTGTAATTCCAAAAAGTCGTAAAAAGCAGCAACTTCCTTCAACTCTTCAGGTGACTTACCGCGGAGAATCGATTGCATGAGCTCTCCGTCTTTGCACGCCGTACCAATTAACAAGCCTTCGCGGTATTTGGTCAGCTGGCTTCGCTGAATCCGGGGCCAACGGAAGAATGTTTCCACATGGGAACGACTTACAAGCTTGTACAGGTTTTTGAGTCCCTCTTTATTTTGCACGAGAATCGTCGCATGGAATGGACGTCCACTCTTGTAATCCGCCTCTTCGTTGCTTTTTTCATTCAATTCAGCAAGCGATTTGATTTCCGCTTCTTTTATGTCCTTCAACATTTGCTGGAACACGTGAGCCAAGGCTACGGTATCGTCCAACGCACGGTGGGCATTGATGAGCTCGACGTTGAACTTTTTCGCTAATGATCCCAAACGATAATTGCGCATTCCTTTGTACATCAACCGAGCCAAAGGCAGCGTATCTAAAAATGGATTGGTCCATGGCTCCATGCCGATCCGTTTGGCGCAGGCATTAATAAACGCTTTGTCAAACTCTGCATTATGTGCAACCAGGATGGCGTCACCAGTAAAATCCTTGAACTTGCGAAGAACCACATCGAGTGTCTCTTGCCCGCGGAGCATTTCGTTGGTAATCCCCGTAATCTCAGTTGTCTTTGGCCCAATTTCCAATTGCGGGTCAATCAGTTCCGTCCATTGGTCGACAATTTCCGAGCCTTTCATTTTGACAGCAGCGATCTCGATGATGGTATGCTCAGACGCGTTTAAACCCGTTGTCTCCGTATCAAACACGACGTACTCGGTATTTTCATCTATGGAAATATTATTGTCTGCTTGCAGGTTATAAACAATATCGATACCATCCTCGACTACGTACGCTTCCATACCGAGAATGCATTTGATGTTGTTCTTTTTGGCGATGGAATACGCCTCTGGAAATGCCTGTACGACACCATGGTCAGTGACAGCAATGGCTTTATGACCCCACTTTGCTGCCGTCGAGATCAGTGATTTTACAGATGCAACGGCATCCAGCGCACTCATCGGCGTATGACAATGGAGCTCGACACGTTTTTCTTCTGCTTGATCTTTGCGAATGACCTGCTCAATCTGGTTCAAATCATTGGCATTCATAACGAGATCGCGTACAAATGTGTCATGCTGAACACTTCCCCGCACTTTCACCCACATGCCGTCTTTCAGCAATTCAAGCATTTTCACGTCTTCTTTATCGCGGGAGAACATCTTCACCGTGAGAGAATCCGTATAGTCAGAAATGTTGAACGTGAGCAAATGACGTCCACTGCGAAGCTCTTTTACTTCTACGTTAAATACGGTTCCTTGGATGACAATACGCCTTTCCTCATCTTGAATCTCGCAAATCGGGATCGGCGCATCTTTGATTTCATAACCCATCATAAGCGTAGTGACAGCCTCAGCTTTATCAGACGATTTGCTTTCTTGTTGAACAGCCGTCATCACAACTTCGACGAGAGCGCGCTCTTCTTCTTTACGTTGCTCCTCAAAGGCCTTATACGCGTCATCGCTTTCTTCCCCATGGAAAGAAAAGCGCATTGAACAATCAGTTGCTTTCTGGAAAGCAGCCAAAAGTTCATTATCCGCTCGTTTTCGCTTGGCAACCTCAACAGACATCTCCGTTGGCAAGTACACCTTGACTTCCTGTTGGTCGACTTGCTTACGTGCTTGACGCATCGTAACGGCCAAGGAGTTCAATGTTGGCTCCAGCCCAGCTAGCAAGACATCCCAATACTCTTCGACTACGTGATCAAGAGACGGCTTTTGGTGATAGCGAAATCGGGTATCTACTTTGGCTAGATGTGAAAATGTATGCGTCAATCGCTTGGTAAAAGCAGCATAAACATCTGCAGGTATCATTCTCGGGAGGGCAAAGTGAAAAACCCATTCTTTGTTTTGCTTATACAGCTCTAGCTTTTCAATCTGCGCATCTAGAAAAAATCGCTCCACCCATTCGTCAGGAACTTCCATTTGCTTGACCAATAGGGAGAAGCGATGTTTTTGCTCTTGTAAACGGTCCACGGTTTTCCCACCTTCCCCATAAGTGAGCGTTCAAACAAGAAAAAGAGGCACTCCCCTTTAATCTAGGGGAGTACCCCGTAAAAATTCGACAAAATCCTTCTTATTCCTGCATGCAACTAGTTACCGAACAGCGCAGCTCCGGTTTGGTCAATTCGAGATAGGAGACCTTTCACTTCATCGACCAATTGATCCAGCTTCACATCATGTGTTTCGCCGTTTTTACGGATTCGCACTTCAACTGTTCCTTCTTGTGCCGCTTTATCAGAAACCGTAATACGCAGAGGCAATCCGATCAAATCAGCGTCTTTAAACTTCACACCAGCACGCTCGGGACGATCGTCAAACAAAACCTCGACGCCAGCTTTGCGCAGTGCTTCTGTAATTTGTTCACTAGCTTGACGTTGCTCTTCTACTTTAACATTGACCGGAATCACATGCACATGGAAAGGTGCAACAGATACTGGCCAAATGATACCATTTTCATCATTGTTCTGCTCGATCACTGCCGCAATTGTACGGGATACCCCGATTCCGTAGCAGCCCATGATCATCGGTTGACTGCGACCGTTCTCATCCAGGTAGGTAGCACCCATCGCTATGGAGTATTTCGTACCCAGCTTGAATACGTGACCAACTTCTACACCACGTGCAAACTTGATGACACCACCTGTACGAGGGCACTCGTCGCCTTCTGTAATGTTGCGCAAGTCAGCGTACTGGGAAACCGTGAAATCACGGCCAGCAACTACGTGAGTCAGATGATAGTCTGTTTCATTGGCACCGACGACACCATCATAAACATCTTGAACAAAATTGTCCGCGATGATTTCCACTTTTTCAGGATCAATACCCACTGGGCCAACAAATCCCGCAGGCGCTCCTGTTACCGAAACGATATCCGCTTCAGAAGCCAATCCTACGATCGCTGCATCATACAAGTTTTTCAGCTTCACTTCATTGATCTCATGATCACCGCGGACTAGCACCATAACCAGCTTGTCGTCTACGCGATAAATGAGGCTCTTGATGATTTGCTTTGCTTCGATTTGCAGTGCTTGTACCAATTGGTCGATCGTTTTAGTGCCAGGCGTATGCAATTTTTCGCGAGCTGGCGCTTCTGTTGCTGGCTTCGGAGATGGCTTGTACACGACTTCTGCCTTTTCCAAGTTGGCCGCATAATCACCTTCTTCAGAATAAGCAATCGTGTCTTCCCCAATGTCGCACAACGCCATGAATTCGTAAGTCCCTTTTCCGCCGATTGCACCTGCATCCGCTTCTACTGCACGGAAGTTCAAGCCTACTCGGGTAAAGATGTTCGTGTATGCATCGTACATTGCCTGGAAGTTGCGATCCAGACCTTCTTGTGACGTATCAAAAGAGTAAGCATCCTTCATAATAAACTCGCGGCAACGAATCAAACCGAAGCGTGGACGCACTTCATCACGGAACTTGGTTTGAATTTGATAAAGGTTGATCGGGAGTTTTTTGTAAGAGTTAATCTCATCACGCACGAGACTCGTAATGACTTCTTCGTGGGTTGGACCCAAGGCAAAAGGGCGATCATGACGATCACGCAGGCGAACGAGCTCGGGACCGTATACATCCCAGCGACCCGTTTGATGCCACAGCTCAGCTGGTTGCATCGCTGGCATCAACAGCTCTTGTCCCCCAGCATTGTTCATTTCTTCACGCACAATTGCTTGGATTTTGTGCAGGGAACGGAGCGCCAGGGGCAGGTACGTATAAATACCGGAAGCCAGTTGGCGGGCCATACCTGCGCGGAGCAGCAGCTTGTGGCTGGCAATCTCCGCGTCGGATGGCACTTCCCGCAGGGTAGGGATCAACATTTGACTTTGCTTCAACACGTGCGTGTCCTCCTTATGCCTTATCAGCAATCAACGTGCATTATCCTACAATTGTAGGTTTTTGCTCGTTTACTATTTCGTTAATTTCTTTCATCAGCTCTTCAAACAACTCGGTCTCTTTTACTTTCCGAACAATTTCACCATTACGGAAAATCAAGCCCTCGCCATTTCCGCCGGCAACGCCTACATCTGCTTCACGAGCTTCACCAGGTCCATTTACCGCGCAGCCCATTACCGCTACTTTTAACGGTACTTTCAGCGTGGAAACGGCATCCTCGACTTTTGTTGCCAAGCCGATCAGGTCAATTGCGCATCGACCGCAAGATGGGCATGCAATCACCACTGGATCGTTGTTCACGATATCCAAGCTGCGAAGGATTTGTTTTGCTACTTTAATTTCTTCAACAGGATCAGCCGTCAGGGATACACGGATGGTATCACCGATTCCCATCGACAATACCGTTCCGATTCCAACTGAAGACTTGATGCTGCCGGAGAACTGTGTGCCTGCTTCTGTTACACCGACGTGCAGCGGATAGTTGCGTTTCTGTGCCATCAATGAATAGGTTTGGATCATCGTTGGAACATCGGAAGACTTCAAGGAAATGACAATGTTGTCGTAGTTCAAGTCTTCCAGAATTTGCACGTGGTCCATCGCACTTTCTACGATTGCTTCCGGAGAAGGGTAACCATATTTATCCAATAGTCTTTTCTCGACAGAACCGGAGTTGACCCCGATACGGATCGGAACATTGCGCTCACGGCACGCTTCCACTACGCGTTGCGTTTTTTCTTTCGAACCGATGTTTCCCGGGTTGATCCGAATTTTATCAATCCCGCTCTCCAATGCAATCAACGCCAGCTTGTGGTCGAAATGAATGTCGGCAACAAGCGGCAAAGGGGAGCGTTCTTTAATTTTTTTGATGGCACGTGCTGCATCTTCATTGATGACGGCCAAGCGAACAATTTGGCAACCGACATCGTGCAGTCTCTGAATCTCAGCCAGAGTTTTTTCTACATCACGTGTGTCTGCTGTCGTCATCGATTGGATGACTACGCTTTTTTGGCCCCCGATTTGCACTCCACCTACAAAAACCGGTTTCGTCTCCTCGCGCTTGAACATTTTGCACCATCCTTTTAGGTATGTCTGTTTTTCTTTCTATCTTGTTAGTACGTGATTAGGAGAACAATCGTTGCAAATCATTCCAAGTCACTACCAAAATTAGCAACATCAAAAAGGCAAAGCCCAAGAAATGAACCATTCCTTCTTTATGCGGATCAACAGGTCGACCTCGCAGCGCTTCTACTCCCAAGAATGCCAGACGTCCGCCGTCCAAGGCTGGCAGTGGCAACAGATTGAACAACCCAAGGTTAATGCTCAATACAGCAGCCCATTTCAACAGAATCGCCATGCCTTGTTGCGCAACCTCACCAGTCATCTTGAAAATACCGACGGGACCACTCAAGTCCTTCAATCCGTATTCCCCCGTTACGAGCATTCCCAAGCTTTTCAGGATCATCATCGTAAAATCGTAAGTGTTGGTTGCACCAGATTTCAGAACTTCCCCTGGAGCAAACGTGAGTGCATTGGTTACCATGATTTTGCCTACGTTGTTTTCGTCTTTCCCTACTTTAACTGGCACACTCATACGCTGTCCATTGCGCTCGTATTCAAATGTTAGCTGTTGGTCCGGCGCTTTACTAATCTTTTCTACAACGTCTTTCCACGAGGATACAGGCTGACCTTGAATCGCGACCACCTTATCACCTGGCAATAATCCAGCTTGAGCAGCAGGTCCTCCCGGGATCACATTCCCCAGATAACTGCCATTCGGTACGCCGTACAAGAAGCCGATCACGATAAACAAAACAAACGCCAGCAAAAAGTTGGCTGCAGGTCCCGCAAAAATCGCCCAGAAACGCTGTGAAACTGTCTTGCCTTTGAACTGTCTGTTCAGAGGGGCAATCTGTACTTCTTCTCCATCCTTGACCAGCTGAGCCTGTGGATGAACAGCAAACGTCTTCTGCTCTCCGTCCAGTTCAAGCACGATATTTAAATTTTGCTCCAGATCAAATTGTACCACCGTACCGGTGATCGAACGAGTAGAACCAGAACTTGGCCCATCGAGCAAAATATGTGTGACCTTTCCTAACGCATCCCGCTCCACGGTTACTTCCATGTGCGGTTTTAACATATCCATCTCCGGGTCTTCTCCCGCCATGCGAACGAGACCACCGATGGGTAACAGGCGTAAGGTGTATTCCGTTTCTCCCCGCTTCACGCGAAAAATTTTTGGCCCCATTCCCAGTGCAAATTCACGACATAAGATCCCTGCCTTCTTGGCCAGAAGGAAGTGTCCTAGTTCGTGCACAAAGACAAGTACCCCAAATACAACTACAATCGCGAGAATTGATTCAACGGAATCCAGGTTGGGCAAAGGCAAGTGAACAGCCACCTTTCTGTCAAGTATCTAACACTCATATTCCTTAGATGGAAACGAGCGCATAAGAGCGTGCCCACTCATCAGCTGCAAAAATATCTGAAAGCTCTGGGCTCGCTACACCAAGGTGAGCTTCGCATGTTTTTCGGACGACCTTTTCGATGTCCAAAAAACTGATCGCTCCCTTCAAGAACCTATCAACTGCGACTTCATTGGCTGCATTCAGTACTGCAGTATGCGTACCTCCTGCCATGCCGCACTCATACGCTAATTTTAACAGTGGATAACGCTCATAATCCATGGCAGCAAAATGAAGCGTGGCGATCTTGACCAAATCAAGTGGTTCTGTAGGCAGTTCTTTTCTGATGGGATAGCTCATGGCGTACTGAATCGGAACCTTCATATCCGGTGTACCGAGTTGGGCCATGACCGCTCTGTCTTTGTATTCTACCATAGAGTGTATGATACTTTCATAATGCAATACGCATTCGATTTGCTCATAAGGTAAATCGAACAGCCAATGAGCCTCGATCACTTCAAAACCTTTGTTCATCATGGTGGCAGAATCGATGGTAATCTTTGCACCCATGCTCCAATTCGGATGAGCCAATGCCTGCTCAACTGTCACTTGCTGTAGATCCTCGCGAGAGAGATGACGGAACGAACCGCCTGAAGCGGTCAAAATGACCCGCGCCACATCCTCCTTGCGCTCTCCTTGCAGACATTGGTAGACAGCTGAATGCTCGCTGTCTACTGGAATAATCGATACACCTTTTTCTTTCGCTCGTTTCATGACAACAGGGCCAGCGCTCACCAGTGTCTCTTTGTTGGCCAGTCCAATTGTTTTTCCCGCCTCAATCGCAGCGAGTGTAGGTGCGACCCCTACACTGCCCACAACAGCGGTCATAACGAAATTGGCAGCTTCATGACGGGCAACCAGTTCCAATCCTTCGGCACCGTAAACGATTTCTGGTTGAGACTTGCCCGCCAATCTATCTCGCAGTTCAACGGCAGCCTTCTCATTTCCCACAGATACGAGCTCGGGCTTGAATTTTTCCACCTGGCGTGTTAGTAGGTCGACGTTTGTTCCAGCAGCCATAGCCACCACCGAAAAATCCTCTGGATGCTGGTCTACGACTTCAAGCGTGCTCGTTCCAACTGACCCCGTTGAACCTAAGAGCGCTATTTTTTTCACGGATTTCACCCTCTATATCTCTTTCTATATGCAAAAGGTTTTAGACAATACCTAATAGATGTAGAACCGGAAAGACGAGCAAAAAACTATCAAAGCGATCCAAAACGCCCCCGTGACCCGGAATGAGTTGTCCTGAATCTTTTACATGGAAATGTCTCTTGAAAGCCGACTCCACCAAATCCCCCAATTGCCCGACGATCCCTGCAACAAGAGCGATGGTCAATGCCTGATCAATCGCAAAATGTCCAAAGCTAGCATTGATGGAAAGAACAATCAAGACCGAAGCGAAGAGACCTCCTAAGGCCCCTTCCACCGTCTTGTTTGGACTAATTTCTGGCCACAGTTTACGTTTACCTATTGCTTTTCCGACAAAATAGGCGCCCGAATCAGTCGACCAGATTCCCATAATGACCATCACCGTAAGCATGAATCCTTCAGGTAGGTTTCGGGTAGCGGCCATATAAGTAAAACCGTAGCCTATGTATAACGCCCCCACCAACGTAAGGGCGACGTGTTCGATGTGAAACTGATTTTTCCGTAAAACGGAGTAAATCAACAAGAGCAGGATGACGGGCAGCATCAGATCCGGCATGCTGATACTGAGCCAATCCGAAAATAATAGAGACGGCCACAAAATGCTTAACATCAATACATATCCGAGCAATCCTGCCAAATAAAATGACTGAATGCCAGCCATTCTCATAAATTCAAAATAACCAATGACAGCCAGTAAAAACACTAATAGTGAGTACCAAACTCCACCAGCATACATCAATAATAGAAAAGCAGCCCCACCAATCAGGCCTGTTATTATACGTTGCTTCAACTGATTCCACCTCTCGGCTATACCGCCCCGTAGCGACGAGCTCGGCCTTGGTATTCCACGATTGCTTGATAAAAATGTTCACGGGTAAAATCAGGCCATAGCACGTCCGTAAACCATAATTCTGTATATGCTAATTGCCACAGCATAAAGTTACTCAAGCGAATCTCTCCACTTGTACGAATCAAGAGGTCTGGATCGGGAATTTCGCTTGTATACAGGTAGCTCGATATCAATTCCTCTGTCAGTTGTTCTGGTTGTAGCTCGCCTGCTTTTACTTGTGCTGCCATCTCTGAGAATGCTTTTGCAAGTTCATCTCGCCCCCCGTAATTCAGGGCAAAATTCAATTGAAGACCGCTATTGTCCTTCGTTCTCTCTTCTGCTTCCAGCAATGCTTTCAGCGTATGAGAAGGCAGTTCGTTTTTACTGCCCAGCATGCGTATGCGGACACCACGTTCTATTAATTCATCCAATTCTGTCGACAAAAATTCCTGCGGAAGTTTCATGAGAAAATCCACTTCATCGCGTGGACGCTTCCAGTTTTCGGTAGAGAATGCGTACATCGTCATATAACGCACGCCGATCTCGTCTGCAGCCTTGACGACTTCTTTTACTGCTTTCATTCCTGCACGGTGCCCGGCAACCCGGGGTAAACTGCGCTTATTGGCCCAACGACCGTTACCATCCATAATAATCGCCACATGTTCCGGAATCTTACCGGAACGATCCAACTCGGCTGGCTCCGATTGCTTTTCTTTGCGGCCCCATTTGCGCGCCAGATGTTCTAACATAAAGTGTTCCCCCGTAATGAGAGATATAGACGTACATCCCCCTCAAACGAGGGGGATTACCATTACCTATACTTCCAAAATGTCTTTCTCTTTGTCCTTAACGATCTTGTCAACTTCGGCGATGAATTTATCCGTCGTTTTTTGTATGGTTTCTTGATGACGACGAGAATCGTCCTCAGAAATAGTAGCAGCTTTTTCAAGCTTTTTGATTTCATCGTTT
Organism: Brevibacillus sp. AF8; assembly: GCF_021270385.1. Lineage (NCBI taxonomy): Bacteria > Bacillati > Bacillota > Bacilli > Caryophanales > Paenibacillaceae > Brevibacillus > Brevibacillus sp. AF8. The sequence continues at coordinate 767,903 of NZ_JAGQDN010000001.1, forward strand.
GCATCACGACGGATGTTACGAATCGCTACTTTTGCCTCTTCTCCACCTTTTCCTGCCAGCTTCACGAGCTCTTTACGACGTTCTTCTGTGAGTGGAGGAATGATCAGGCGGATAATCACGCCATCATTGGATGGAGAAATTCCCAAATCCGATTGTTGCAACGCACGGTCAATTTCTTTGAGCGCCGTTTTATCCCAAGGCTGGATTGTCAGCATACGTGGTTCTGGTACGCTGATGTTTGCCAATTGGCTAATCGGCGTTGGCGTGCCGTAGTAGTCTACTGTAACACGATCCAGCATCGCTGGGTTCGCACGACCTGCACGCAGGCTGGACAGATCTCTTTTCAAAGCATTGATCGCTTTATTCATGCGATCTTCCATGTCATTTAGCACAGTTTGTGGCATAATTATTCCCCTTTCACTAGAGTACCGATTTTGTCGCCCATTACTGCCCGACGAATATTGCCTTCTTCAGAAATGTTAAAGACGATCAACGGAATACTGTTATCCATGCACAAGCTGGACGCTGTTGAATCCATGACACCTAAACCTTTATTCAGCACTTCCAGGAATGTCAACTGGTCGTACTTCTTAGCGTTCGGGTCAAGGCTTGGGTCTGCAGAGTAAACACCGTCTACCTTGTTTTTCGCCATCAGGATTACTTCAGCTTCAATCTCAGCTGCACGCAGCGCTGCAGTCGTATCTGTTGAAAAGTAAGGGTTACCAGTACCGGCAGCGAAGATAACCACGCGCATTTTTTCCAAATGGCGAATGGCACGACGGCGTATGTATGGTTCTGCTACCTGTCTCATCTCAATCGAGGTTTGAACACGAGTCGGGACGTTCACTTTTTCTAACCCATCCTGCAAGGCGAGTGAGTTCATAATTGTGGCCAGCATACCCATGTAATCGGCTGTTGCCCGATCCATTCCTTTGGAGCTGCCGGAAAGTCCGCGCCAGATGTTACCTCCTCCGACGACTACTGCGACTTGTACACCCAATTCTACGATTTCCTTGATCTGGTTAGCGACGGAGAAAATAACTTTTGGGTCAATACCATACCCTAAGTCCCCCGCCAAAGCTTCCCCACTCAACTTTAACACAACCCGTTTATAGGCAGGAAGTGGCATGTGAAACGGCCTCCATTCATGAATCATTCTCTGTGCCCAGTCTTCATTCCTTCTAATTGGGAACAGGTACACACTGCTATTTACATGCAGAGAGTTTCACACAAAGTGAAACTCTCGCTTTGAAAATAGGGAACACGAAGGTGTTCCCTATAACCTTTATTATTGCTTATTAACTTGAGCCATTACTTCAGCTGCGAAGTCTTCTTGTTTCTTCTCGATACCTTCGCCTACTTGGAAGCGAGCGAAACCTTTCAAGGTAGCGCCTGCTTCTTTCAGCAGAGTAGCTACTTTCTTGTCAGTATCTTTTACGAATGGTTGCTCAACCAGTACGTATTCTTCGAAGAATTTGGAGAGGCGGCCTTCTACCATTTTCTCAACGATGTTAGCAGGTTTGCCTTCAGCCAGTGCTTGGTTTTTCAGAACTTCACGCTCACGCTCGATCTCATCAGCGGAAACTTCTTCACGGTTAGCAAAACGTGGGTTGGACGCTGCTGCGTGCATGCCCAGGTCGCGAGCCAGTGTTTCGTCTTGTGTACCTTCCAAAGTAACCAGAACGCCGATACGTCCACCCATGTGCAGGTAAGCACCGAAAACGCCGTTGTCTGTTTTCTCGGAGAGAGCAAAACGACGGAAGGAGATGTTTTCTCCGATAGTCGCGATTTTCTCGTTGATTACATGACCCAAAGTCTCGCCAGCACCTTTGAAAGGTTGCTCCAGAGCTTCTTCAACAGATGCAGGACGTTGGGATACAACGTGCTCAGCGATGTCTTTCACAAGTGTTTGGAACTCAGGGTTTTTACCAACGAAGTCAGTTTCGCAGTTTACTTCTACAACTGCTGCTACGTTTCCAGCTACCGCTGTCGCAGTCAAACCTTCAGCTGCAATACGTCCAGATTTTTTCGCTGCTTTCGCTACACCGCGCTCACGGAGCAAGTCAATTGCTTTTTCCATGTCGCCTGCTGTTTCTTCCAGCGCGCGTTTGCAATCCATCATACCTGCGCCTGTACGCTCGCGCAGTTCTTTAACCGCTTGTGCACTAATTGCCATTGAGTGAAACCTCCTCGAAAAGTTACGATCCTATTATAATCGAAAAGCAAGTCACCTGTTAACCTCGGCGACGCTATTCAGCAAAAAAGGATGGACGGGGGTTCTGACACCCTCAGTCCACCCTTTAACACACATGCTTACGCAGTTGTTGTTGCTTGTTGCTCTGTACCTTGGTTTCCTTCCAGGAGAGCGTCTGCCATTTTAGCAGTGAGCAATTTCACAGCGCGAATTGCGTCATCGTTACCTGGGATCACATAATCGATTTCATCTGGATCGCAGTTAGTATCTACGATCGCTACGATTGGGATACCCAATTTACGAGCTTCTGCTACAGCGATGCGCTCTTTACGAGGATCGATGACAAACAGAGCGTCAGGCAGTTTATCCATGTGAGCGATACCGCCCAAGAATTTTTCCAGACGATCCATTTCTTTGCGCAGAACGATAACTTCTTTCTTAGGCAATACTGCGAAAGTACCATCGTTTTCCATACGCTTCAGCTCAGCCAAGCGAGCAGTACGTTTTTTGATGGTTGTGAAGTTTGTCAGAGTACCACCCAACCAACGTTGGTTGATGAAGTAGTGACCTGTGCGTTCTGCTTCTTCTTTAACGGATTCTTGTGCTTGTTTCTTCGTACCTACGAAGAGGATTTTTCCGCCGTCTTGAGCGAGTTCACGCACGAAGTTGTACGCTTCCTCTACTTTTTTAACGGTTTTTTGTAGGTCGATAATGTAGATTCCGTTACGTTCGGTGAAGATATAGCGAGCCATTTTCGGGTTCCAACGACGAGTTTGGTGACCGAAGTGTACACCAGCCTCGAGCAATTGTTTCATCGAAATTACTGCCATATTTCACACCTCCTTCAAAAATGGTTTTTGTGATGCCTACCTCCGTCTCACCGCATGTTCCAAGCAATTCTGCCATAGGCAGCACCGTTGCCGGAATTGGTGGACGTGCGATTTCAACACCGTAAATGAATATATCACATGGAAGTTTCAATTGCAACAAACGAATTCCATTTATTTCGTAAAAAAGTTTTGACCCTTTTGACAGACGACAAACGGACACATTTCGTTACATTGAAAAAACCGCCTATTTTTTAGGCGGCGTTGTTATCAATTTGACGATGTCTGCTTCCTTAGCGGCAGTCGACACTTCATAGGTGCCGACTCGAATACGATTTAGCTTGTCACTGGCACGTAGTTGGGCCACAAATTGATTGTCGGCAGGAAGAATTCCTTCCTTTACTAAAATCTGCGCTACATCCTCTGCGGTTGCTTTGTAAGGAACAGTGAAAGAAACCTTCTTATCCGCCAAAGGTGCCTCCACTATCGGAGGTTTAGGTGCCTCCGCATTTGGTGATGTTGGTGTCTGTGTATTCGGTACGGTAGGAGTAGGCTGGACGTCCTTATTCACTGGATCTGTTGGCGGAGTCACCTTTTGCTCCGATGAAGCTGCAGGTGTCGTAGGCTGTACAGTTGGCGTCTGCGGTTGCTTTGTCACAGGCGCCACTGTTTGTCCTACCTTTGGCGTAACTGGCGCCTTGGGCACTCCAGGAGCTGGCTGGACGTTCACTTTCTTTTCTTCTTGCCACTGTTTGTATTCATCTGCTGTAAGTACGACCATTTCCAGCTCTTGTGCGGCTACTTTCATTTGATCGACAGTCATCGCCGGAGCTTGCGCAGTCTGCTTAGGAGCCAACAGTCCGATAATGGAGGTAGCCACAATCAGACCTGCTCCAAACCCGAATAATAGCTCTTGTTTACGCATCGGCCAGACCTCGCTCATGCCTGTCAGCCAAGGAAAAGATCAAATCGATTTCCCCTCTGCCGGCACCTAGTCGTTTTGCGATCTCATCCCGAGACAAACCTTCTTTACTCAGCTCAAAGGCACGGCGATAACGTTCTCGCAGTGCCAGCATATCCACCTCTTGTACTTGAGGTGCTGGTTCTATCCTATGAGTGTCCTTTGGAGCTTCTTGCTTGTTGTGGCTTTCACTCGTTTGCCATTGCTCTTCCATATAGTCTAATCGCTTGCGCAAACTCGCGATATCCTCGAGAAGGTCCGCTCTCATTTCCTGCCATTCTGCAGCAAGAAGATTGGTTTCTTGCTTTACCTGCTTTTGAAGACGTTGCACGCTTTTTTCGAGCTCGTCCTTGTCCGTCGTGCGTTGTGTCGGTAATGAGGAAAAGGAGTCAACAGGCTGCTTCTTTTTAATGATAAAAGCAAGAAGCATGCTGATCATTCCTGCTCCAATCAGGATGGGATACACTACGTCCATGTTGTCCACCTTTATTTCTGGCTTGACTTCGTTTATAAAGAAATATCTATAATACGTCCACGCAACGGGTCTCTCATGAGATCAGCATTCGTAGATACACCTTCGCTCGATTCGGACATTTGGCTCCCAGTGGATTCTTTTTTGTCCTGATGCTCTTGCTGTCCTTGTTTTTTTTCCCGTTCGCGTATCTGGTTCTTTTGTGATTGCTCAAGATCGGTCGGGCGCTGACGCATATGTTCATCCAGGTCTCTTCGTTGATCAATCATTGATTGTTGTTCATGCATGGTTCGTTGTTGCTGATGCTCCTGAATTCGGCTGACTTCTAACGTGCGTGGTATTGCCACCTGCAATTCAACCGCTTTCAAACTCATATGGCCCCAACTCCCTTTGTCACACTAAGTATGTAAGCATCCTGGATTAGATGAGAGTTGCTGTGCTAATTTCACCGTCCAGCACAATAAATCGCGTTCTCGCATACTCGTGCTTGATAAAGTGCACCAGCTTTCCAAACGTCATTTTAATTCCTGGATACATTACATGATATGCCTCAATAGCTGCTGGGCCTTCCCCTTTTAGCTCGAGTTCAATATCATTTCTGCGCGCTTCCAATTCCTTACTTTCTTTTTCCAGAACCAAACGAGTATTGGTTAGCTTGATTTGCATGAGACGTTTGTCTGCTGGAAGTTCCTTGCTGACTTGAAGGATCTGATTCATAACGCCAAGGCCTTGATCTGTTTTGCGTAAATTTTCATACACATTTTGTAGTTCTTTTTGAATGTTCGCAAGTTCTTGTCTTAATTCCGGTTTTACTCCTACTTCGAGTATCGTAGGAGTGGCGCTGCTGTTCCCAAATACTCGTGCCACAATCTTTTCCCCAGCCTGCAGTACGCCGCCAATAATGAATCCTTTTGACCCTTTGCAAATGATTTGCTTTCCGGCACGTACGGTGGAGAACATGATGCTTTGTGAAACAATCACTTGATTGCCAGCCGTTACATTGGCGTTTTGGATAAAGGATGTCCGGACATCTTTCCCCGCAACAATGCAGCCTTTGTCCTGGGCAACAATCCCGCTTTTGATCTCAATAGAACCTTCCGCGTACAGCTCGGCCCCTTCTACACTGCCAAGTACGCGTATATCTCCTGATGACTTTACGCGAAAGCCATTCAATACGTTCCCGCGAATGACCACCGTTCCCACAAAATCAATATTGCCAACACCAAAATCAACATCCCCGTTTACTTCAAATACGGGAAACACGTTCATTTTTGCCTGTTCCGTAAAGGATACTTGTCCGTCAATAGCGGCGTATAGCATCGTCCGCTCTTGATTGAGCACAACATTTTTCCCAGGCTTTATGTTTATTTCCTTGCCGGCTTTGGGAGCGATGGGCTCTCCGGTAACTGCTGTGCCTGGTTGTCCCTGGCTTGCTGGTATTTTACGTGCCAAGAGTTGTCCTTTTGCTACATTGGGGATTGTCGTCACATTATAAAAATCAACTCGGCCATCCTCTAGCTCTTTTGGACCTTCCCCTTCATTAATAGATGCCAAATAAGGGTACTCGATAGTCCCATCGGTTCCGGCCACAGGTGCAATCCCTTGAGCAACCTTTACTCTCGCGTTTGCGTACTTCGCGGGTAAGGTGCACAAGTCCCGAACTACATCATCGAGAATTCCATATTTCACATTGCTTGCTTGTAAGGCTTTATAGACATCTGTTTCCAAGATGACAATTTCATCGATATCTTGTTCGTCCATACGAAGAAGTATTTCGGCCTCCAATTTATCAGCTGAAATTTTTACTTCTATTTTATAATTCCCGATCCCTTCCATCATTCTACCCCTCTCAAGCTTGGGTAATGTCCCCTTACATCAATTGCGATTTCCATCTGGACAACGCAGAACGAAGTCGGAAAAGAGCTTTGGAGTGCAGCTGGGATATTCTTGAAGGTGACAAGCTCATGATTTCCGCAATTTCTGATAAGGTCATTTCTTCAAAATAAAACAAGGAGACAACCAGTCGTTCCTTTTCAGGCAACTTGTCGATGACCGTTACTAGAACCTCTTTTAAGCTGGATACTTCCGCCACATTATCAGGCCGAGGTGTGATCTCGTCGATGATATACGAATGCCTTGCTGTTTTTTGTTCTTCTTCATCCCCTACTGCTTCATCGATTGAAACCATGCTGGCAAGAGAGGTTTCCAAGAAAACCTGTTGAAGCTCCTTTTTGCTTATTCCCAGATAATCAGACACTTCTTGATCGGTTGGCATTCGCAGCATTTGCTGTTCCAAGGTGGTGTATGCTTCTTCGATTTTTTTGGCCTTGTCTCGAACAGTACGAGGGATCCAGTCGTTCTCGCGTAGTCCATCGATCATTGCGCCACGAATCCTCCACATAGCGTACGTCTCAAATTGGAGACCCCGGGTGTGATCGAATTTAGCCAAAGCGTCCAATAGCCCAAAGCGCCCATAACTAATCAAGTCATCCTTGTCCACATTTGATGGCAGATTAATTGCCAACCGATTTGCCACCTTGTCTACCAGTGGCAAAAACCGCGTGACCAAGTCAACCTCCGCCTCGCGACTTCCCTCTTGCTTCCACATGACCCATTTATCGAACTCTTTTGCTTTTTCTTGACTGGTTAGCCGTGCCACGAATAGTCACCAACCTTTACTCATCTGATAAGCGCCTAACGACCTCTGCAACGGTGGCTGGATCCTCAGTAGGATGAATCCTTTCCATGTTGTTGATTAAGAGTGGTGCAAATGTCTGTTCTTCCTGTTCGAATTGTTGTCCAATTTCCAGAACGACCCCACCTTCTGCTAGAGGAGAGCTTGTCCCCTCTAGCGTGTCCGTAACCATTGGTGGAGTAGATGACTGTATGAACGTTGCGAGCAGCCAACGAATTGGAAATGCAGCGAGGAAGAATAGGACAAATGC